>DATCPI010000024.1:0-104597 GCA_036570165.1 Candidatus Dormiibacterota bacterium
TCATCTTCCTTGGGAACCCGCCGAACGTGACCGTGTTCCCAGTGACCGCTAGCTTCATCGACTTCAAGCCTGGCCAGTTCCTGCGTCCGTTTGACGCGCGTCACGGCGAGGGCCGGGGCTCAGACGCTTAAAGCAAAGTAATTCGAACACCGAACCCCTCGGGCCGTCGCCCGGGGGGTTCTCTTTTTTGGAGGGCGGCTGGCGGCATATATATGCTGGGGAGTTCGTATATCTATGCCTATGAGCAAACACCTGGTCGACATTGACGAGTCCTTGGCGCCGCCAGCGCTCAACTTGGCACCCCGACCATCAAGGAAACCGTGAATGAAGCCCTCCGGCAGGCCAGCCGCGGCCGGAGCAAGAGGGTTACGCGCGCCATGGATGTCTTGGCGCGAACCAAGCTAGAACATCGTGACCGAGCGTGGCGCTGACTCACCTGGTCGACACCAGCGTCCTGACTTGAATAGCGGAGCCTTCGGTCCGGTCGGGCGCGTCAGGTGCAGCGCATTCTGGCCAGCCGGAATCGGTGAGGCAGAAAGGTATCTGGCCTGTTGATCGCCGCGACGGCCGAGGATGCGGGCCTGGTGGTCCTCCATTACGACGCCGACTTCGATCGCATCGCCGCGGTAACTGGACAGACGTGCGAGTGGGTCGTGGTCCCCGGCAGCATCTCCTGAGACCGCACCAGTCCCGACTACCTAGGGTCAAGGCTGCACCTTCACGCTAGCGAGCCACCAGATCCGATTCACCAGCGCCCATCTGTAGTTCGCCCACAGGAGAGTGGCCACGAGACTCATCGTCCATTCCATCGGGGCCGAAGTTACCAACCAGCGAACGGGAAAGCTCCGTGCCTAGGTACCGAGGATCGACGCCCACCTCTCGTGCGACCAGGACGAGGCGATCAGTTCCCGGGATCTACGCTGTCGCCGCTCCCGTCGCCGCCATCGCCCCCGTCGTCACCGCCGTCACCGCCGTCACCGCCGTCACCATGACGGTGGTTGACCCTGACGAGGATCGTGTTTGCGGGCTCGACATTGCCCACCCCGTCAACGGACCAGTACTGGATCACGTACGCTCCGGGGCCAAGGCTGACGGGACCCGTGTACGTCTGGGGGGCGCCGCCGTTGATCGTGTAGTACGTCGCCGCCACTCCAGTCAGGTTGTCGGTCGCGGTCAGCGTCAGCGTCGCCGGGTTGACCGCCTTCCACGAACCGTCCTTGAACGTGCCAGTGACCACGGCCGTCGTCACAGGAGGCGTCAGGTCGACGGTGATCGTGCTCGTCGCGACGGCCGACGCGCCCGCGTCATGGATCGAAGTCGTGATGGTGAACCTACCCTCGCCGAACGTGTGCGAGCCCGAGACCGTGAAGCCGCTGCCCTGAGCCGACACGACTCCGGCCGAGGTGGTTCCGTCGCCCCAGCTGATAGTCGCCGTGTAGTCGCTCACCACGCCGCCGGGGTCAGCGTCGGTGAAGGTGGCGACAGTCCCCGCGAACAGCATGAGTGCCGTCGCCGGCAGCGCCATCCCTTGCGCAGCCAGGGCCGCGTCGGCAACGTTGGCAGTGCTGGCGAAGCCAACTGTGCCGCCGGGGAATGTCAGCACGGTCGAGATCGGATTGCTCCCCTCTTCGGCGTACGTGTGGGTGCCGCGGACCGCGAAGGCCCCGGGGCCGGTGGCGACCACGGTGCCGGCCGAGCTCGAGCCGTCTCCCCAGGTGATGACCGCCGTGTAGTCGGCGGGCAACGCACCAGGGGTGGCGTCGGTGAACGTGGCGACCGAGCCGCTAAAGCCGGCGCCCTCAACCGCCGCAACGTCGACTCCGTGTCCGAGGACCTGGCGTGCGCCGCCGCCCACAGTGGTCGTGACGGTCGCGGTGTTGTTGGCGAGATTCGGGTCGGCGGTCGTCGTGGTGATGGTCTGTGTGTTCACGATCACCGTCCCCGCCGGGGTGGTCGCGTCGATATGCACAACCCAGGCGACACTGGTAATTGCTCCCGGTGCCACCGTTAGGCTGGGTCCACCAGCCGTGAACGTGAACGAGACGGTGCTCGTGTGGGTCGGTGCCTGGGGATTGAACTGCACGCCCTGGGCGATGTCGGGTCCGTTGTTCGTGATCGTCATCAAGTAGGTGATATTCGTTCCGGCAGTCGCGGTCGCCGGACCGGTCATCGTGAGGGTCAGGTCGGCGGAGGGCGCAACGGCAGCCAGCGCCCCGATGCCCTGGGCGACCAGCGCCGCGGCAGCCAGTGAGGCGGCGATGAAAACGCGCCTGGCGCCCACGTCAGCAGGCGTCCACATGGAGATCAACCGAACCCCGAACCACACCCTTCCTCTCGGCCGACAATATAGGAGGACGCGAGAGCTTTTACTGATTTATTACAAAGAAAGACAGGGCTGCTTTGCTCGCCCCTCTCCCTGACCCTCTTGTTTGAAAAGTGCGCCCTGCGCGCGCCCGGCCCCTGAAGGGGAGAGGGAAAAGCTGCCTTAGCAGCCCACCCAGCCGAACATCTGCTGGACCTTGATCCGATCGAAGCCGCGCACTATCGAGTGGTGCCCCATGCGCAGCAGGGGAACGCTCTCGCCGTCCAGCTGCTCCCACTCGCGCATGGCGGCCGGGTCGCGGTTGACCAGGCGGTACTCGAACTGGATACCGAGCTCGTTCAAGAGGTCGACCATTGCGGTCGAGTCCCTCGATTCGTCCGAGCCGTAAAGGATTGCCTTGGTGTCCATCTGTCTAAGCAACGCCAGACTAGGCCCGTTCTGGCGATAGAGCCAATCAATTGTTCCGATGCCAAGCATAGGAATGGCTGATAGACCTGGCCTGAAAAACGATTGACACAGAGATTACGATTTCGTAACGCCAAAGCCTGAAGAGGCAGCGTTAATCACTACATGAGACCGATCAACCGAACGCTGACCCTCTCGCTCCTGGCCTGCCTTGCCGCCTGCGCGAACCCCTCTACCGCGTCCAGCACGCCCACCCCCACCAACCTGAGCGGGATCCACAAGATCCAGCACGTGGTCGTGATCATGCAGGAGAACCGCAGCTTCGACCATTACTTCGGCACCTTCCCGGGCGCCGACGGCCTGCCGGTCAAGAACGGGCAGTTCACCGTCTGCGTCCCCGATCCCGCCACCAAGGCCTGCGTCTATCCCTACCACGACTCGTCCGACATCAACTACGGCGGGCCGCACGGTCAGAGCAGCGCCACCAACGACATCAACGGCGGCAAGATGGATGGCTTCATCTCCGAGGCGCTGAACGGCCAGAAACAGGTGTGCACCACACCCGACGACCCGCGCTGCGGCGGCAACGGCCGCTCAGGAGGATCGGACGTGATGGGCTACCACGACGCTCGCGAGATCCCCAACTACTGGAAGTACGCCCAGGACTTCGTGCTCCAGGACCACATGTTCGAGGCCAACGCGAGCTGGTCGCTGCCGCAGCACCTGTTCATGGTCTCCGAGTGGTCGGCGAAATGCAGCAAGCCGGGCGACGCGCAGAGCTGCGTCAACGCCCTCCAGTCTCCCGGCCAGGTCGGCGGCAAGAAGGGCGGCAGCGCAACCGACGCCAACTACGCCTGGACCGACTTGACCTACATGTTCCACAAGAACAACGTGAGCTGGAAGTACTACGTGGCCGAAGGAGCTTCGGCCGACTGTGAGGACGACCAGGCCACGTGCATTCCGACTCCGCAGAAGGTCGGCACGCCCTCGATCTGGAACCCGCTGCCGTATTTCACCACCGTGAAGCAGGACAACCAGCTCGGCAACATCCAGACCATCGACAACTTCTACAAGGACGCCAAGGGCGGGCAGCTGCCGGCGGTGTCATGGGTCGTGCCCAACGGCAAGGTGAGCGAGCACCCGACTGCGCTCGTGAGTGAGGGCCAGACCTACGTCACCGATCTGATCAACGCGATCATGAGCGGCCCCAACTGGAGCTCGACCGCGATCTTCCTGAGCTGGGACGACTGGGGCGGCTTCTACGACCACGTGACGCCACCGGTCGTGGACGTGAACGGCTATGGGCTGCGTGTACCCGGCATCGTAATCAGCCCTTACGCCAAGCGCGGGTACGTCGACCACCAGGTCCTGAGCTTCGACGCCTACAACAAGTTCATCGAGGACCTGTTCCTGAACGGCCAGCGCCTGGACCCGAAGACGGACGGCCGCTCCGATCCGCGACCCAGCGTCCGCGAGACCGCGTCGCAGCTCGGGGACATTACCCAGGCCTTCGACTTCAACCAGTCGCCTCGCCCGCCAGTGATGCTGGATCCTCACCCGAAGCCGGGACCGGCCTCGACGCCCTAGACGCGCTGAGCCCACGAATAACCCGCGGGAGCAAGCACTCGCGGGCATCGGCCGAACGAGAAACCCGCGGGGGCATGCACCCGCGGCATCCGAGACGGCTAAGCCATGAGGGCGAGCGCCTCGACTGACGACGACACAATGCATGGGTTATACATGCCGAAGACTCATAAGTACTCGAAGCTGCGCGACCAGATTCGTTCGGATCCCAAGCGACGTCGGCGCGTCGAACCGATGAGCGGTGCTCTAACCGACGCTCTCAAGCTTGCGGAGCTTAGGGATAGTAAGAGCGTTAGTCAGAAGAGCCTGGCTGCAACACTTGCCGTGTCGCAGGCAAACGTTTCTCGAATTGAGCACGAAGAGGATGTCTACCTCTCAACTCTACGTCGGTATGTGGAAGCGCTCGGGGGTCAGCTCGAGATCACTGCAACGTTCGGTGACGAGCACATCCGGATCCTGACTCCCGCGTGACGGCTGAGTCGTAGTCGCGCACGTTTACCGCTGTTCGAGCACCTTATTTGGCAGTCCTTGGCAACAAGCTATAGCCTATTTGGTGATGGTTCGGCCATAGGCCATAGCTGTTTGCCAGCCGTGGGGGAGCCTAGTTAGCGCCAGTCGCCGCCCCTGCCGGTGATTCTGGATCCTCACCCCAAGCCCGGCCCGGCCTCGACACCCTAAGCCGTAGGGACAACCTCGGCCCTACCAAAATCTGCTCCGGTCGTACGCTGACCATATGAGAGGCGCCGGCGATCTGATCAGAGAATCGGTCCTCTCGTGGCCGGGTGTGGAAGCCGTGCCCCATCGCTTCGGCGGCACCGAGTACCGCTATGGCCGCAAGGAGATGGGTCACGTCCACGGCGATCGCCTGGCCGATTTGCCACTACCCCGCAAACTCCGCGATGAAGTGATCGCTTCCGGTCAGGCTGAGCCTCACCACGTCTTACCCCACACAGGGTGGGTCAGTTGCTGGATGACCGGCCCGGATGACGCCGCGAGGGTGATTGACCTGTTCCGAATCCAGTACGAGCGGTACGTCACTACCGCGGTTCGAGCACCTTCTTGACCTGGGCCAGCTTGCGCTGGTCCGAGACAACGTAGATTCGCGTGATCAAGTTGTCCTTCACGGTCAGCGCCAACACGGAAACCACCGCGCCCTCGAAGAACGCGACGACGCTCGGCTCCCCATTGATGTCCTGCGCCCTTCGTATCGGCGATCGGAGGAAGGGCCGCCCGTGTGGGCAGCCCTTCCTTTCAGTACTTCGATGGGCGGTTGGCTGGCTCCGTGCTCGCGATTCCACTCTTGAACTTCGCAGACGCGTCAGCCAGCCGGCTCAGTACGAGATCTGGGGCAGCCCCAAACGCCGCGGCCACCACCAGGAGTCCTGTGCCTGGTGGGAGGGTGAACAAGGTCCAAAGGCTCGGATACTTGTTTCCAGTGGCGACTCCCGCAACCGAAGTGATTACAACGCCGGCGACCGCGGCCAGTCCTGAATAGGCGGGGATAGTAATAAGGCGCGCATTGGTCAAGCCATAGTCCTCCACGGCAGACTGCGCCTGAAACTGGGTGTTGAGCCGATTGAAGAATCCAACTGCCGCGCCGACAAGGAGGAAGACGGTCGCCGAAAGCATTGCTTCGCGTTTGGCACCGCCGAAGACGGCTGCGCAGGCAAATGCAAACAAGGTGATATTGGTCAGTAAGACTGTCGTCATCGTATAGTTCCGCAGCTGGAGCAGACCGTTCCAGCTCGAGTCGCGGAAGTCGTTGATGCTGTAGCGGACCTTCGTCATGACCAACGCGACTTTCTCGGGGGAATCAATGTACGGGTCTGCCGACTTGTCGGCTTGATGATCGGATAAGTACTTCTTCACCACCCTCAAGATGCCCATGAGGTCATCGCGGTTAGGAATCGTGGAGTCCTTGAGTCGCAGCTCGTCGTACAGTTCTTCATCTAGAAGTTGGTCTATTGGAGTCGCCTTGAGTAGGGCCTCCTCGGCTCGATGCAACCTCTCCTTGAGAGCGATGTAGCCGGCACCATTCACCCAGCGCAACTCTCCGGGGCCATCCATCTGCCCTCGAACCCAATCGAGGTAACCCTTTGCTTCGCTGCAAGCGCTCTCCACTGTCGCGCTTCGTGTGACCGGTGGACTGGGTGGGACCGCAGGAGTCGAGGGCGAATCGCAAAGCGCGTGTGCACGGGCATCCAGCATCGCAAGCTTGTTGAGCGATTCCTCGTGACTTCGGGCATTGGCCGTCGCGGGCGTCGTGAACGGCGCATAAAACCAACCCGCGAAAAGCCAGAGGAGCACCCATGCCACTACCCCCGCAATCGTCGCTGTCGCGACGTAATTTAGGTCCACCCCCCAAAGCCTCAATTTCACGGGGTCATCCATGAACGCCCTGACGACGACCACCGCGACGACGCCACCGGCCGGCCCGATCCATGCGGTGCCCACCCAGGCGTGCCATGGCCAATTTGACCAACTCAGGCCCCTCAGCCACTTCAGCAGTTGGTTCTCTTGGTTAGCGTTGGGATCGAGCGTCAGCGCCATGTCGGCCGCTCCTTGCGCCACCAGGCCCGAGATGATCGGCCCCCGGAACTGGTCCCAGGGCTTCCCTCAGGTAACCAAGCAATGCGGAGCGAACCCTCCACCCCAGGCGGATTATCCGCCGATCCGGAGTCGTGTCAATCAGCTGTTAAGTGCGTTCGTTCCCGCAAGAAGTTCGGCGACTCGGTAGGTGATCCCCACCTCCGGGAGGAAGCTCGGGACGCCCGGCACCACCAGGGCCTCGGGCGCCCGGCTGTGGACGGGGAGCACCACCCTCGGGCGGATCATCGACACCATGCGCACTATGTCCGAGGCACGGGAGTGGCCGGAGCTCGTGACCGTCCGCAGCTCGAGGCCGAAGCGGGCGACCCAGGCCTCAAGCACGGCATAGGCGGGATCGTAGGTTCCCATGGGCTGACCTCCGGACTGGATCCACACCGAGCCGGCGGGCGGCTGCAGGTCGATCAGTAGCGGCAGCGATTCGAAGCCGAGCTGCAGGCAGTGGCCGCGTGGATCGGCGCGCACCGCGTCGATCGAGCCGAGGACGTCAGGCCAGCCCGCCATCGCGGCCATTTCAGGCTCCATCAAAAAACGTCGGCCCGCGACGGCGCAGCCGGCGGCGAGGCCCGCCACCCGCTCCCGGTTCATGCCATAGCAGTTGACGACGACCAGGCCTGGCACCTCGGCTACCACCCGGCCCAGCTCGGCGATCGCCTCCGCCTCGCTGAGCGGCGGCGGGGCGCCTTCGACCAGGACGTAGCCCAGCGAAACTCCTTCCTGGATCAATATGTCAGCGCCCCGCGCGGCGTGGGCGAAAGCCTCCGTCACCTCCGGGTGGAGGCCGTGCCAGCGGACGTCACCGGTAAATGCGATGGTCAGCTCGGGGGTTTCGATGAGGAAGCCGGTGGAGCCAGGCACGTCGTGGTCGACCGCCACGAAACGGACCCGGATCGGGCCCGCGGCGATGGTTTCGCCGTCACCGATCCCAGATCCCGGCGGGCGCCGCCAGGGCAGGTAACCAGAGCGGTCAGCCGCCACTCGGACCGGGTCCATGTCCGCGGGGTAGTAGAGCGGGACGTCGGGGCCGAGCAGCGGGATCAGCCCGGTGTGGTCCAGGTGCATGTGGGTGATGAAGCCGTGCGTGCGGCCGTCCCAGACGTCTCCGGCATAGACGCCCTGCAGCGCCGGCGCGGCGCCGACCGCGATCAGGTCGGCGAGCTCGCGGCCGGGCCGCGGCTTCAGGCCGAGCGAGAAGGGTGATCGACCCGGGGAGTGCTCCTGCCCGAAGTCGAAGAGGCAGCGTGCGTCGCCATGCTCGACCAGGAACTTGAGCCCTGTCGGGTTGCCGGTGTGGAGGAAGGTGAGCAGCGTGCTTGTGGCGCTCATAGGGAACCGACGATCATAGGCCACGGTGGCGACGCAGCGGGCGGCTGAACTTCCCCGGCGAGTCCGCGCCGACGCCATCACCGGCTACCTGCTGATCTCGCCGGCGATGGCGCTCCTGATCATCTTCGTGCTCATCCCCGCGCTGTGGATCTTCTGGCTCGCGTTCCAGCGCTGGGACCTGATCAGCGGCACCAGCGACTACATCGGCACCGCCAACTTCTCGCGCCTGCTGCTTCGCGACGACGTCTTCCGCAAGGCGGTCTGGCAGACCGTCTACTTTGTCGCCGCCACGGTCCCGATCAGCATCTCGCTCGGGCTCTTTCTGGCGGTGCTGCTCAACAAGGCGATGCCCTTCCGCGACTTCCTGCGGACGGTCATCTTCACCCCCTACGTGATGCCGATAGTCTCCACCGCGCTGATCTTCAGCTTCATCTACCACCCAGACGTGGGCGTCCTGAACGCCGCCCTCGGTGTGTTCGGAATCCCGAAGATCAACTGGCTCGACTCGCCGCAGGCGATCATGCCGGCGATCATTCTCTACAGCGTCTGGCAGCACACCGGCTACAACGCGGTGATCTTCCTTGCCGGACTCTCCAACCTTCCGCCCGAGCTCGACGAGGCCGCGCGGGTCGACGGCGCCGGGGCCTGGACCCGCTTCTGGCGTGTGACCTGGCCGCTGCTCAGCCCGACCACCTATTTCGTGCTGCTGATCAACATCATCGCGTCGTTCAAGGTGGTCCAGCCGATCCTGATCTTCGGGGGCGGGGTGGGCGGGGCGACCTCCGGCGGGGGTGGCCCAGACAAGGCGGCGGAGACGATCGGCTACTACCTCTATGTGCAGGCCTTCTCGTTCTTCCATGCCGGCTACGCGGCGGCGATCTCCGTCGTCCTCTTCCTGATCATCCTCGTGATCACCGCGCTCCAGGTCGGCTTCTTCTCACGGCGGGTGTTCTACCGGTGAGGCGCGCGCTCGACCTCCTGCCCCGGTACCTCGTGCTCGTTCCCTTCGCCGCGCTGTTCGCCTTCCCCTTCTACTGGATGGTCGTGATCTCGCTGGGGACGCTGCAATCGGTCTTCGTCTTCCCGCCCATCCTCTATCCCCTGTGGCACTGGGACAACTACCTGACGGCGGTCGGACTACTCCCGGATCCCTCGACCGGCGCCACCCTCGACATCCCGTGGGTCCGCTACTTCATCAACACCGTGATCGTCGCCGGCGGCACCACGGCGCTGGTGCTGATCACATCGCTTCTTGGCGGCTACGCGTTCGCCTCCATACCCTTCCCGGGCAAGAAGGTCATCTTCGGCCTCGTGCTCGCCATCTACATGGTGCCGACGGAGGTCACCCTCGTCCCCAACTTCATCATCCTGGCCAAGCTCAACTGGATCGACAGCTACCAGGCCCAGATCGTCCCCTTCGGCGCCTCGATCTTCGGGATCTTCCTGATGCGGCAGTTCTTCATGGGGCTGCCCAGCGACCTGTGGGACGCCGCCCAGCTCGACGGCGCCGGCCACCTGCGCTTCTTATGGTTGATCGCCGCGCCGCTGGCCAGGCCGCCGCTGGTGACGATCGCGCTGTTCCACTTCGTCGGCTCCTGGAATGCCTTCCTCTGGCCCCTGATCGTCACCAACAGCGACGCGTACCGGCCCGTGCAGGTGGGCCTCCAGGCATTCAGCTACGCTGACGCGACCAATCCGGTGCTCCACGCAGCGGGAAGCTTGATGGTCACGCTCCCAATACTCATTATCTTTCTGATGGCGCAAAGGCAGATCGTGGGCGGCATCGCCGCGAGCGGGATTCGCGGCTAGGTTCGGATTTGGAGGAAGAGTTGCCATGAGAGGCAGAAGGTTGCTCGCGGTGCTGGCCCTGACAGTTGTCGTCGCCTGCGGCGGCGGTTCGAACGGCCCGGCCCAGCTCGGCGCGCTCAACGCGAAGGTTGAGGTCACCTTCTGGCATGCCCTGAGCGGCACACTCCAGACAGCGCTGGCCTCCATGACCGAGCAGTTCAACTCGAGCCAGAGCAACGTCCACGTCAACCTGGTGGCGAAGGGCGCCTACACTGACCTCGGCAAGTCGGTGCTGACCGGGATCGCGGCCAACCAGCCGCCCGACGTCGCCCAGTGCATCGAGACCGACGCCGCCAAGTACAACAGCTCCAAGGCGCTGGCCGAGCTGACTCCCTACATCAACGCCGCCGACGGACTCTCTGCCGCCGACCTGAAGGACATCTTCCCGGTAATGCTCGACGCGGCCAAGATCAAAGGGACCTATTACCAGTTCCCCTTCAACAAGTCGACGACGGTCCTCTACTACAACCAGGACATGTTCTCGGCCAAGGGCATCACCAACCCACCCACGACCTGGGGTGAGTTCTTCTCCGATGCCTCGAAGCTGGCCGACCCGAGCAAGGGAGTGACCGGCATCGAAGGCCCGACGCTCGACACCTTCCTCAGCATGCTCTACGAGTACGGCGGCCAGCTGTACGACAACCCGGTGAAACCGACCAAGGCGCTGGTGAACAGCCCCGCGGGGATCAAGGCCATGACGCTCTGGAGCGACGCCATCAAGTCGGGCGCCGCCAAGCCGATCCCCGCCGGCAACTTTGCCGACCAGGTCGACTTCCAGAACCAGAAGACGGCGATGTACATCTCGACCCAGGTCAGCTACCAGTTCATCGTCAAGCCGATCGGCACCAAGTTCAGGTTCGCCGAGGCGCCGCTCCCGGGCGGCGACAAGGGCGTCAAGGACGAGATGTTCGGCGCCAACATGTGCGTTTTCAACAAATCAGCGAAGGACGTCCAGCACGGCGCGTTCCTCTACATCAAGTTCCTGACCAGCGAGGCGAGCACGACGACCTGGGCGCAGAAGACCTCATACGTGCCCGTACGACAGTCGGCCTACACGACGCTGCAGAACGGGTTCTACGCGCAGAACCCATCCCAGGGCGTGGGCGCGGGAATGCTGAGCAAGGGCCAGCTGATCGCCATCCCGGCGACACCGACAAGCAACGAGCAGCGGGACACGCTGACCACCGAGATCAATAACATCGCCGCGGGACGGGCGGATCCGAAGGGTGGGCTCGACAGGGCCGCGGCGAAGATGAACGACATCATGGCGACGGGGTGAGCGTCGCGGGCATCTGACGCATTAAAGAACGCGGAGCTGCCCCGTCACCTCGACGGGGCGCTCCGCTCGACGATCTCACCTATATATAGAGGCGTCACAAGAGCGGGCAGCGGCCGGCAGTGTCAGCGCATGCCGTTCGGCGACCTTGATGCTCCGCGGCTTAGGCCTTCGGCAAATCTCCGCATGTGATGCTCGGTCCATTCGCGGGGGCGCTTAAGTCTGGACCGCGGTGGACGTTGACGTACCAACCGTCCGCTGGAACCGAGTAGTCCGCCGGCACTGTGCTCAACACGGTAGTGGCCCCAGACGAATCGGCGATCACCTGTGAGAGCGCATATACGATGCCACCCGGCTTCGCGCATGAACCCTTATGCACGTGAGAAATATGGCTGGAATTGGCAGGCAAACCGGTCAGCTTGATGGTGACTATGAACGATCCGGTACCCGTGACGACGTTGCCGGTGCCAGTCACGCCGCTAGCGTTCTGTGCGGTCATGACGAAGCTGATTTTTGGTGGTGCGGGAGAAGCCGGGGTGGCGGCGGTGTTATCGCCACCGCAGGCGGCCAAAACGAACAGTCCTACCAAGCCGAGGAGCCAAGTGCGCATGCGTAGCCTCCTGGTGAAAGATGTATTGATCCCGAGGGTGGTTACAACCCCTGGTTACATTACGGTGAATCACCCAGCCGACGCTGACTCCCCCACGCGCCGCCCGGCTCTCGAGGACCTCGGTGAGGGCCCCGACTTGAGCCAGCCGGCGCGGCCCTGCTGCTGGAACCTCACCCGACCACCACGACTCAGCCTCAAAAGGAAATTACAGCTCGCCCCGTTCGCGCAGCTCTCCGATCACCATCCGGACCGCCGGCGCACAGCGCTCGACGTCCTCGGGACCCAGCCACGCCATCTCCCCGATCTCGGCCGCCGGCGAAATTTCGCCCTCGAAGTCCGCCATGTAGCAGACGACGTCGACCGAAGTACCCGGCGGGTAGTCGTGCGCCGGCGCGCGAAACGTGCCGACCGACACTAATGTGTCGGGTAGGAGGCGAACGCTGACTTCTTCACGAACCTCGCGCAGCAGCGCGTCCAGGTCGCTCTCGCCCGGCTCGCGCATTCCGCTCGGCAGGTAGAACGAATCCTTGCCTGACGTGCGCACGGTGAGCAACCGCCGGTTCTCAATGCGCACCCAGCCGAGCGCGTCGACTGTCCACTTCTCGCCGAGTGGTCGATAACTGGCGATGCGGTCGAGCAACGCCCCAGGCTCCCGCTCGGCGATCAGCGTTCGCCCGTACTCGGGCCGCATGAAGCCCTCACGCACGGTGTGATCGATCAGCTGCAGCAGCGAGTCGAAATAACCGTCGACGTTGAGCACCGCGCAGGGCTTGAGGTGCAGTCCGAGCTGCGCCCACGTCCACGCCTCGAACAGCTCGTCGAGCGTCCCGACCCCGCCCGGCAGCGCGACAAACGCATCACCCAACTCCGCCATCAAAGCTTTGCGTTCGTGCATGGTCTCGACGACTCGCAAATCGGTCACATCCGCATGCGCGATCTCGCGCGCGACGAGGTGCCGCGGAATAACCCCGATCACCTCGCCACCACCATCGAGCACGGTGCCGCCAGCACACCCATGAGGCCAACGCCAGCGCCCCTCCATAGACGAGCCCAACGCCCCGCTTGACCATCTCGCGGCCGAGGTTCCGCGCCGCTTCCGCGTACGCGGGCGACCGGCCGGTCGACGATCCACAGAACACGGTCAGTCGCATTTCAAGGCGCGAATGCTAGCTCGGCCCCGGGGCCGCTGTAGTCACCTCATCACCTTGTGCGTCACGATTTGCATTGGCGCCGGCCAGGTGGATAATCCCACTCGATGGCTCTTGCCGATTTAACCGAGCCGACTGCAGTGCTCAAAGCCATTGAGGAATTTGACGCCCTCGGCCGTCAGGCCTTTCTCGACAAATACGGATTCAGCCCCAGCCGTGAGTATTTCCTGCGCTATGAAGGGAGGCTTTACGACTCGAAAGCGATCGTGGGCGCCGCCCATGGTTACGAACATCCCGACCGAGGTCCTCTCAAGTCAACTGAGTTCTCCGGTGGGGAGCAGACCGTCCAGAGAAAACTGGAGCAACTCGGCTTCAGCGTAGAAACCAATCCTACCCTCAATCCCGTGGGCTTGAGCGATGGCTTGGAAGCAGCCCTCAAGCAGTACCCTGATGCCCGGAAGACTCCTTTCGCGGGCACGCATCCGGTTAATGCTGTATTTCATAGCCTTACCCAAGCTCTTCAGTCATCCGGCTGCGTCAGGGAGTTCCCCACTCTGCATGTCCGGTTTTCGACCGGCCAGGGAAACTGGGCGCGTGTCCCATGGATCGCCATTCTTGACGACAGGAAGACAACAACAATCCAGTCAGGTGTCTACTGCGTCTTTCTGTTTCGCGAAGATGGCTCTGGCGTCTATCTCACTCTCGCCCAAGGCGTGACCGAACCGCTACGTCGACTCGGTGCCGTCGAAGGTAAGGCCGAACTTAGGGCCAAGGCCCGATCTATTCGCCTCTCCCTCGATCCCTTAAAAGACGCGGGATTTTCCTTGAACGATGACATCGACCTCCGCTCTGGCCCGGGCCTCGGATCCAACTATGAGGTCTCAACGATCGCGTACAAGCTGTACGAGCGAGAGAACGTTCCCCAAGACGATCAGCTTCTTGCAGACCTCGGAGCGCTCATTAACTCATATGAGACCATGGTGAGCGAGGACACCGTTACCGCAGAGGCCGACGTCACACCACTCGAGCTACTTCAGGCGTTCTCGAGCTCGCTTAAATCAGCAGGTCTCAACTATGGGACGCGCCACGAGTTGATCTGCGGCACGTTCATGGCAAGCATCTTGTCTAAGCCGCTTGTGCTTCTTACTGGACTTACGGGATCTGGCAAGACGCAGATTGCGCTGAAGTTCGGCGAATGGTTAGGTGAAGCCCGCCGACTAGTCGTTGCGGTGCGGCCGGACTGGACAGGGCCGGAATCGCTTTTCGGTTACGAGAACGCATTGTCGATTCCGGACGCTGAAGGTCGATTGGCTTGGCTCGTTCCTCCAGCGCTCGAATTCATGCTGCGCGCAGTCCACCATCAAGACGAACCGCATCTGTTGGTACTTGATGAGATGAACTTGGCGCACGTCGAACGCTACTTCGCCGACTTCCTAAGTGGGATGGAGAGCGGTGAACCAACGCTGCCCAATCTGATCAAGGAAGGGGCGCATTGGCGCGTGAACTCCTTGGATCCTGAACCGGTACCAATCCCCCGGAATCTTTGGGTCGTAGGGACCGTCAATGTAGATGAGACGACGTACGCCTTCTCTCCGAAGGTTCTTGACCGAGCGCAAACCATCGAGTTTCGCGTAGCGACTGATGATCTCAATCCAGATGCCTCCCGACCGACTGTGGCTGCGGCAGCTCCCGCTGAATTTCTCGCGGCGATGCTGCACATTAGCCGCGACCCCGAATGGCAGGTTGCGCATCCCGCATCGGACCGATCGCTACTCGTGGATTCATTGATAGTCCTGCACAAACTCCTTGGCGATCATGACCTCGAGTTCGGCCATAGAACGTTAACTGAGGCACTTCGCTTCTCGTCAACGTATTACGCGCTTACCGCTTCAGGCTGGATACAAGCACTCGACTTGATCGTCCTGCAGATGATCCTGCCGCGAATCCATGGGTCCAGACCTCGAGTCGAGCCTGTTCTCTTGGCCCTCGAGGCGTTTTGCATGACGACCGAAGCAGGCGACGCCGCCATACCGTCGACTCCAAGCCTGCCGTTCTCGCTTTCAAAGGTTCAGCGGATGCTGCGGATCGTCCGCGCAAATCAGTTCGTGTCCTTCACCGAGTAGTTGGCTCCTGAAAACTCGGCCACGCTGCTGCTGACGGCAGAGCCCTCAGGACCGGCGATTCGCCTAGTAGCTGTTGGTGGATCGGCCGAAAACGCTCTCGTTGACCTGAGAGCGGTCAACCCAATTGATGGTCTGTATCCAGTCCGCCTGCTAGAGGACAGCGAATACGTGTACGAGCTCGTGGGCCTCGGTAGTTCAACCGCATTGCGGCTTGAACCGGCTGAGCTCTTCTTTCCGGATCCTGATAATGCGGCGCGGGGACGGCTGCGCACCGGTTCATACGTGGGTGTCCTTCCAATTGAGGTGGAAGTGAGCGGTGTGCAGCTTAGGTCCGTCGTCGAAGTCCAGTCACGCAAACTCGGATATCTGGCCGAGTACCGTTGGATGCTCCGGGACCTCACAACTGACGCCACGAGCCTGGTACTTGAGCGATTTGCCCCGACGCGGCAGCGACTCAGCGACGATTGGCTGCGCGAGCCCAGATCCGCATATGAGCGTTTCGTTCATTTACAAGCTCTGTTTGCCGACCCGGCCTTCGAACTGGCCGTGCTGTATGTAACCAACCGACCATACGTTGACTGGGCCGAGCGACCTGAATGGCGACTGCCAACGCAACCAGTGAGTGGCGGCTCGCGGCTCGGCAGAGTCCTAAGCCGTCCCGGACCGCGTGTCGAATGGCCAGGTGGAGCAATTCGGACTCTGCCATCCAGGATCATTGTCGAGGTCACTGTTCCAAGAGTCGACAACGTGCCCAACCGATTCGTGAAACATGCTTTGGATCACTTCCTGAGGTTGCTTAACCGCGTGCGGGACTCGTTGGCATCGCAGCCGGAGTCGACTTCAGCGGTGCGAGGTCTGCGCGAGGTAGCTGAAATCGAGCGTCGGCTGGAGGTCTTGCGCTCAGCGCCAGTCTTTCGGGATATTGGAGAAATGGTGATTTTGCCTGTCGACAATCAGGTGATCCTCAAGCGGGCCGGATACCGCGAAGTGCTTGGGGCTTACTTGAGAGTCGAGACTGGCACGAGGATTACCTGGGAGGACGAGTCACTCCGCGGTGCTCAAAAGTCAGCGGCGACTCTGTACGAGTATTGGGCCTTTCTTCAGCTGTTGCGAGTCGTCCAGACAATCACACCTGACCTCGATACCGCTCAACTTTTCGCAGAGACAAAAGACGGACTCACTCTGTCACTGAAGCAAGGGCGGGAACGTCGCTTCCATGGCACGGTAAATCGGCTCGGCAGAGACATCGATCTCGACCTTTACTACAACCGCGCATTTGGTCCAACTCTCAAAGATGTCGCGGGCGGCACTTGGTCTCTTCCTATGCGTCCAGACTGCTCCCTCAGGCTGCAGGCGCGCTCCGACGGTCCTGGCATTGCCCCGGTGTGGCTGCACTTCGACGCGAAGTACAAGCTATCGGACTTCGGCCTCCTCAAGGATGTCGCCGGAATCGACGAGGGATCTAGTCACCAGCCTGTGCGCGATGACTTGCTGAAGATGCACGTCTACCTTGGCGCGATTCGGCGCACGGTGGGCTCGTATGTACTGTTTCCCGGAGAAGGTCAAGCGCACTTCCCGTACCGGGCTTACACGGAACTTCTGCCTGGGCTCGGCGCGTTCTCGCTTCGGCCTGTGGTTGGAGGGCCAGACACTCAGGTCCTGAAGACTTTTCTGGAAAATGTACTCACGCATGTGGCGTCGGTTGCAACTCAGGAGCGAAGGCATCGCTACTGGGAGCACCAGATCTTTCTGACCGATGTGCGGGCGCCCGAGTCAAAAGGTCGTGAACCAATCGAAGGCCTACCGCCGGCCGATACGTCTGTGCTTTTGGGCTTCGTCCGAGCAGATGAACAATTGGATTGGGTCGTTCGGACACGCCTCTACAACATGCGGGCCGATGTGGCGCGAAATGGATCGGTAAGTGTCAGTAGCCGCGAAGCTTCCGCCCAGGTCCTCGTCCTTTACAACGCAAATGAGGTTTTGGGCGTGTGGCGATTGTCTGGATTGGCATCGGTGTTGACCGCTACCCAGCTACTGTCCCTTGGCTATCCATCACCTCGAGGCGAGGCTTACGTCTGCGTTCACCTTGTCGAGCCTATCGGCGGCGCCGTCTGGTCAGGACTCGACAACCTCCGCGTCAGAAACCTCGCTGCGACCGCGGACAAGCCATTTGGATCGCCAGCTCTCACCTCGTGGGCGGCTCTCACCAGTTAGGGCCGCGCGGTTCGATCCCTTCTACCGCGTCAAGGCGACCGTGGGTGTCCCCTCGCTCACTCTAGCTCGGTCGTAAAGCCAACGCAGCGGGCGGGGTGCCCACCAGTTCCACCGGCCAAGAAGTGCCATCAGTGACGGCACCAGGAACGCCCGGACGATCGTCGCGTCGACCAGGACGCCCGCCGCGATGCCGATGCCCAGCTCCTTGATGAAGATGATCTGCGACGTCGCGAATGCCCCGATCGCCACGCAGAACAGAAGGGCGGCGGCGGTGATGATCCGGCCCGTCCGCTGCAGGCCCGTGGCCACCGCTTCCGAGTTCGGGATGCCGGCGTCGTGCGCTTCCTTTATTCGTGTGAGCAGGAAGACGCCGTAGTCGGTCGAGAGGCCGAACACGATCGCGAACAGCAGCACCGGCTGCGTCGACTCGAGCGCTCCCTGGCTCGTGTACTGGAGCAGGTCCTGGAACCGCCCGTCCTGGAAGATCAACACCAGCACGCCGAACGCGGCGCTGAGCGTCAGCAGGTTCATCACCACTGCCTTGATCGGCAGCAGGAGCGATCCCGTCATGAGGAACAGCAGCACGATCGTGGCAAGAGCCACGATGGTGACTGC
This sequence comes from Candidatus Dormiibacterota bacterium, assembly GCA_036570165.1. Lineage (GTDB taxonomy): Bacteria > Chloroflexota > Dormibacteria > Dormibacterales > Dormibacteraceae > Palsa-870. Next base: position 18,080 of record DATCPI010000024.1, read on the forward strand.
GACCGGCAGGCGCTCGGCCAGCGATGTTTGCAGGTCGACAAATGCGGCGGCCTGGCCGCTCACCAAGAAGGAAAAAGGCGCCGGCTTCGATCGGACGTCACGCACCATTGTCTGCGCGGCGGGGTCGAAGTTCCCGGCGTCGGTCTGGACGTCAAACTTCCACGTGTCGCTGCTCAGCGGCTGCGGGGGCGTGACCTGCGTAACGCCTGGCTCCGATTTCAAGCTGTCGGCAAACGCCTGCACCTGGGCGCCCGCGGATGCCGGCGCCTCGACCACAACGTTGAGAACGGCGCCTTTCGGCCAGCCGAAGTCGCGCTTCAGCGTCTCGTTGACAATCCGCGCGTCGCTGGTTGGCGGCAGCGCCGTCTGGTCGACGGAGTTGAATTTGATGCCGGCGAACGGCAAGCCCAGCGCGACTAGCAATGCGGTAGCCAAAACCGCGATTGGGATCGGCCGCCGCATCACGAAGTGTGAGAGCCGGAACCAGAAGCCCGACGTATCCGCCTCGATCGTTGGCTTCTGCCGCCACCGGCGCGGCGCCAACCAGTTCACTCGGTGACCCAGCAGGCGCATCACCGCGGGAAGCACCGTAAGCGCGACTGCGCACGCCATCAGGGCGACGATGACTCCCGCCGCGCCCATCGACCACAGGAAGTTGATCTTGAACACGGTCATCGAACCCGCCGCGGCGGCGATCGTGAGCGAGCTGAACAGAACCGTCCGGCCGGCGGTTCGGAGCGTGGTCCTGATGGCGATGTCCGGTGCTGCGCCGTTGGCCATCTCCTCGCGGAAGCGGGAGACCATGAAAAGGCTGTAGTCGATCGCCAGGCCCAGGCCCATGCCGGTCGCGAGGTTGAGCGCGAAGATAGAGACCGGGTGCAGGTTCGTCAGCCCGCGCAGGACGAGGAACGAGCCCAGTACCACGATGCCTGCCACCAGAATCGGGAGCAGCGCCGCGATCACGCCGCGGAACACCCACAGAGATAGAAAGAAGAGGATCGGGAACGCCAGCAGCTCGGCGTGAGCCAGGTCGCCGGTGATGATCTGGTTCAGCTGGTGGTTGATCGCGGCGAACCCGCCGAACTTCACGTTGGGGTCGCTCTTCAGCCGGTCGGCGATCCGGGTGGCGCCGCTGACCGCCTCCTGGTCGCTGATCTTCTTCCAGTACCCGACAGCGATCGTGCTGCTGCCGTCGCGCGCGACCATCGACGGGTCGTGCGTGACGTAGTAGTTGAAGACCTTGGCGATATCCGGGTCGGCGCCGATCACGCCGGACACCTTGGTCACCTCGGCAATTGCCGTATCGGAATTGGTGCCGTCCGGGGTCTTGATCAACACGACGATGCCGCCGTCCGCCCGCATCCCGGTCGCCTGCTCCAGCCGGTCCAGCGCCTGGCTCGACTGTGAGCTTGGGTCCTGGAAGCCGCCGACCTGCAGCGATTTCGACACCGAGCCGCCGAACACACCGGACAGAGCCGCGAACACGATCGCCACGCCGACGACCACCCACGGCACCCTTTTGATCACACGCGCCAATCCATCGAGCATCACTTTCTAGTCCCCTTTCCAGTCTCAAAGTCTTTTGCCAGCTTCCCGAACCAATAAACCCGGCCGCCGAACAATTCGCTATAGTTATCCTCGTATTGACTAGGGTGAGTCTAGAGTCAAATGGCCGGCGTGTCAAGCGTCGCTATCGCTCGCCTCAGCGGGCGGAACAGGCAAACGCCACCCGACGCGAAATCCTCGAGGCGTCGCGCCGCCTGTTCACCAGCCGTGGCTTCGGACGAACGACGATGGAGGCGGTAGCCACCGAAGCCGACGTGTCGGTGGCCACCGTCTACCTCATCTTCGGAAACAAGCTCGCGCTGGTGTCCGCGCTCCTGGCCGATGCCAGGGAAGATCCATCGCTTGATGTGCAACAAGTGCTCGACGAAGTCGATCTCCAGCGCCAGGCGAGTATCGGAGCCCACCTGATCCGCGAGCTCCACGAGCGCACCGCCGGCGTCACCGGGATTCTCCGTTCGGGGCGCGGAAACGACCCCACACTGGAGTCGATGTGGAATGCCTGGCAGGCGGGCCACCTTGAAGTGGTGACCAAGGTCGCGCGTCACCTGGCCAGGCGCGGCGGTCTCCGCTCGGGCCTCGACGCGACGCACGCCGCCGACGTGCTCTACACGCTGACCGGCTCCGAGACCTTCCGGCAGCTGGTCACGGACCGCGGTTGGTCGCCCGACCGATTCGAGGAATGGCTGGCCGACTCGATTCGCCGGCTCGTCATCGCCAACGCCGCAGGATGATCTACCTGTCGACGCTATCGGGGGTGCCTGTCAGCGTGATTATTTGGTTCGCATTTATGGTAGGCACGGCCCACCAACGTTTCCGATAACCAGCCTGCAGGTACTGGTTTTCAGGTACTGCCCTGGGCCACTTTCAGGTGTTTCCCGCCTTATGGCGAATACAGGCCCGCTCCTAGTCTCGACTCACGGCATTCGCGAGAGGAGCCGAATAAAAAATCGGGTAGGAGAACGGCAGTGGAAAACAGGACAGCGATTCGCGGGGCAAGGGTGTCGAAGGGTCTCGTCGTGTTGTTCGCGGTAATCGTCGCGGTCGGGTTGGGCGTGATGGCGGCCTTCGTGGCCAAGACCATCAGCGGCCCGGCCGCCGCCACCGAGAGCAACCTCGTTCAGTCGACCTACAGCGGCCCGGGGCCGGACGCTCAGGAGCGCAACAACCACCTCGGCGCTTCTCAGTACGCGGACGACAAGCCGTCAACGGGGCACGGCCAGCTTCCCTAGTCGTGCACCGGCGCAACCCGATACCCCTCGGGTGCGGCTCATAGAGAGAGGGATCCCCAAGGTCCCTCTCTCTTTCTCTATCTCAATAAAACAAAAGGAGGCAGACATGGAATCCCGTGCAGCGCTTCGCGGAGCAGGGAGCTCAAAGTGGCTCATGACGTTGTTTGCCGTGATCGTCGCGCTGGGTTTGGGCGTGATGGCGGGCTACCTGATCAAGCCGATCGGCGGCCCCACCGACACCCAGACCAAAATCGTTTCAACGGAGGCTGGGCCGACCGGTGTCACCCCTCTCCCACGGGGAGGGGGAATGGTCGGCTGTTCTAAGCCGAATGGCTCTCCAGCAGCTCGGCGATAGAACCTTCGAACTTGGCCAGGCGCTTGTGCACTTCGATCACCTCGTCTGAGCTGACCGGGTCGAGCGGATCGATGTCCGTCCGGTGCTCGGTCCACTCCGAGCCGCACTCACACCGGTGGAACAGGAATCTGTCCGTGCGGGAGCGGTAGGTGTAGACAGCCGCGTCCTTCTTGCGCCTTCCGCATGCGCACTTGCCCTTGTCTGGTTCCACTTTCGACCTTTGCAATGACGTTGTCCTTGACGTATATAACGAACCAGGAACCGGTTTCGTGACATGGTACACGCGCGGCTTGCGGTTTGGAAGAGTCATAAGTTTGTAAACGGCAAAACGACGAGAGTCCGGTTATCTTGCGGAGTTCAGCTCCTGCAATAAGCCGTCGAGATCTCTCAACCGTTCCGTCCGCGCGGCATGCTCCAGCGTCTGGTACTGCGACAGCACGTCGACGAAGCCTTCGCCGAGATCGTACCCATGTTTTTTCAGGAGCTCGGACCCCTTTTCTCCCAGGCCATCGACCACTTCGCGCACTTTGCTGTGCGGTCCGAAGTCCACAGCGGGGAGACCTGACTGCCCGTTTTCAGGCACTGGGCGGCGGCTCCTGCGTGCGGACGATCACGCGGTGGCCGAGCCAGTGGTCCGGAACGCCCGCCGGCTCGTCGCCGGTGTAGCTGAGCTCGAGGCACCACACGCCATCCACCTGAATTGGCGCGACGGCGAACTTGGTTTTCGGGTTGTTGCGCTGGAGCGTCTGGACGAGGGCTACGCCGTAGAGGACGAGTGCGCCGGGCAGGCTGATGGTGTTGATCCGGCCTCCCTCGCTGGAGCCGTCGACGCCGGACGTGCGGGAGCCGAGCGCATGGACCATCGGACGCTTAGGTTAGCGGCTCTCGGGAGGGGACCGATTCTTCTGCCCTTGCCCCTCTCCCCAACCCTCTCCCCTGCGGGGAGAGGGAGAACTTCTCCCCTGTGGGGAGAGGGAATTTAGACCAGGGGGTGGCGATGCTCCAGCGCCGCGACGATCACGTCCACCGTCGCCTCGTAGCCCAGGGTTCCGGTGTCGAGCACCATGTCGTAGTGCCCGGGCAGGTTCCGGTCGTGGCCGTACACCTGCTTGATGTAGGAGGTCCAGTTCTCGTCAGTCTTTGTGATTCGCTTCTTCGCCTCGTCTTCGGAGGTGATTTTGAAGCGGGCCATCACGGTCTTCACCCGCGCCGCTGTGGATGCGCGAAGGAAGACGTGGAGCGCGCCGGGGGAATTGGCGAGGATGTAAGCGCCGGCCCGCCCGACGATCACGACGTTGCCCGCTCGCGCGGCCTCCTCGATGACGTGCTGCGTGATCTGCAGCACGGCTTTGCGCGTGTCAAAGGTGGGGTCGGAGTTGGGTGGGGTCCAGGCGGTCGCCTCGGGCGGGAGCAGGGACTCGGTGCTGGCGGAGCCGAGCGCGACGAGCAGCCGGCCGAGCAGGGAACCGGGCTGCTCGTCCTCGGCCTCGACCTCTTCCTTAGGCAGCTGGAGCCGTTGCGCGACCTCGTCGATGATCCGCGACTCGAGCAGGTCGATCTTCAGCCTTCGGGCGAGCATCCCCCCGACGGTCGTGCCCCCCGCCCCGAACTGGCGGCCAATCGTGATGACCGGCATGCACGGTCAAATCTACTTCACCAGGCCGGCTGGTAGCGGTCGGGAATTTTGGTCTCAAGGCCATCGCCGCTGACGATCAGGACGTCGCGAAGCGGGTCCTGGACCTGGCCGGTGCCTTTCAGGCTGAAGGCATTTCGTTGATTCGTCGTTGACGGTTGCCGGATTTGGGGGATCGAAACCCGCGAGTGGAGAATCCCGCGGGTTTCAAGTCGGCGGCAAACCCGCGAGTGGAGGATCTCGCGGGTTTTCGCGCGGAAACCACCGAGGCGAGCACGCCACTCATGTAGCCTTGCCGCCGAAGTGAAACCATGAGCGCCGGTCACGCCCACTCCTCCGCTCACTACGGAAACAAGGACGCGATCAGGGCGGTAGTTGCCAGCGCGGTCGCCCTGGGCATCGCCGCGGTGGCCGAGATCACCGCTTCGATCATGAGCGGATCCGCAAGCGTGCTGGCGGATGGGCTTCACAACGCCGGCGACGTCATGACCAGCTTCATCCTGCTTTTCACCTTCGCCCTGGTGCGCCGCCCGGCGACGAGGCGATTCTCGTCAGGCTACGGCCGCTTCGAGGACGTGGCGACGCTGCTCATCATCACGGTGATCATCATCACTGCCGCCATCGCTGCGGCGGAGTCGGTGGCCAAGCTCCTCCATCCCGTCGCCTACTCGAACATTCCGCTCAGCCTGGGTGCGGCCATCGTCGGAGTGGTCGCCAACCTTGGCGTGTCCGAGTACAAGGTGAGGGTCGGCCGAGGCATCGGGTCCGAGTCGCTAACGGCTGACGGCATCCATTCGCGCATCGACGCACTGGTCTCCGCCGGGGCCTTCGCCGGCATCGGGCTGGCCGGACTTGGCCTGACGATCGCCGACCCGATCGTCGGCATCGCGATCACGTTCGCCATCGTCTTCGCCCTGTCCGGGACCGTGAAGCAGCTGTACTACCGGATGATGGACGCGGTCGATCCCACCATCGTGGACGAGCTGACCTCGGCCGCCAAATCCGTCAGCGGCGTCCTGGCGGTTCACGACGTTCGCGTCCGATGGGTCGGGCGTGAGCTCGTCGCCGTGATGCATGTCGCATGCGACCCGAAGTCGACGCTGGAGAACGCTCACGCCCTCTCCATGCGCGTCGAGGACGCGGTTTGCCAAGAAGTGCCTGCAGCCCGACTCGAGATCCACATGGACCCCGGAACAGCGCATCACACGCACGCCGTCGTCGGCACACCGCACGATGAAGAAGATGACCACGAACACGAGCACGACCACGAACACCAGCATTAAGGAGGGACCATGAACACACCCGACGAACCTAAGAGCCCCCGAGTCCTGCACGTACCTCGACTCGTTCTCAGCCACCATTCCCATGAGGCGGTCCACGGAGGGGGAACGCTCGGACGCTTCAACAGTTGGCTCGCCGTGAAGGTCACCAAGACAGTGGGCACGATGTGGGCGGCCTATCTCTTCATCCTCATCGGTCTGGTCTCGCTGCCGCAGGCGTTTACTGCGTTCTCGAAAGGGGACATGCTCACCGCAGTTGCCTGGTTGAGCCAGTCATTCCTCCAGTTGGTTCTGCTGCCCATCATCATCGTCGGCCAGAACGTGATCCAGGCCTCGACCGATGCGCGCGCTGAAGCCGACCACGAAACGCTCACCGCTGTCCACCAGCTGACGGTCGAGGTCCATGCCATCAACGAGGCGCAGACCGCGATCCTGAGGCAGCTGCAGGCGAGGTAGGTACTGCTGCCCTAGCCCCTCTCCCCGACCCTCTCCCCTGAAGGGGGGAGGGAGAAACCCTTATTTCCTAGGGGGACTTACCCGGGCGACCGGCGTCACACTGGATCATGGCCTCACCAGGGGAGATCGAACCGCGCGCGGTGATACTTCCACTTCAGCGACCGCGCATCCCCGTTTTGACCCTCGCGCCCGTTCCAATTCCGCCTCGACGGAGCCCTGGCTGGCTGGATCCGCGGAGCCTCCGGGCCCAGACCGTCGCAGTGTTCCTCCTGCTCGTGACCTTCGCGGCCGTCGCGATCGGGATCACCCAGGTGGTGGGCAGTGCGAGCCTCGCCACGCAGCGTCAGCAGGTCCAACTCACCGCGTGGCGGTACGAGACGGTCCGCACAAGCCAAGCCGCCGAGGAGCTCGGCGCCCATCTGGCCCAGATGAACAATTCGCTGCTTGCCGGCGATTCGTTTGGGGCCGCGGCGTATCAGACCCGCGCAGATGCTGATCTCCGATTCATCGAGTCCGAGATCGCACTGATCGCCAAGCTCAATCTGCCCAGCGACGCCCTGACCGCCAGGACGACGGATGCGGCGGCATTCCGCGACCTGGTCGCCTTCGGACGAAAGTTCATCGCCGCTGGGCCAGTTCCAACCAACGTCATGCTGTCGGAGATCGACGGAGCGTTCAATACGTGGCAATCGGCGCGCAGCTCCATCGACGATTTCATCAGTGCCAAGATCACGGAGAACACGGCGCTGCAGGTCTCACGTCAAGCGACCATCGACCGAGCGGCGTCAGTTTCCGGCATCGGGACTGTGATCCTACTTTTGATCCTTGCCTACTTCATGTTCATTCTCGCCCTGCGACCGGTGGTCAAGCTTGCGAATGTGGCGACAAAGCTTGCCGCCGGAGAGGCGGTGACAATTCAGCCGACCCGGCGCCACGACGAGTTCGGCCAGCTCTCAGGCGCGCTCGCCTCATGGCAGCGGAGCTCTCAGAACCTGGTCGACGGTCTGCGCGACGGCAGCTCGCGGGCTGCCGCCTCGGCCTCAGGACTCATGTCTGCGTCGGAGCAGCTCGCCGCCGCCACCACCGAGCAGACGTCGGCGACGACCGCGACGTCAGCGAGTATGGAGGACCTCGCTCGAACAACCGGCGCGATTGCGGACACTCTCGCCCAGGTGGCGACTCAAACGGTCGAGACTCGCGAGAACCTCGAGCGTGCGCAGATCGCCACCCAGGCTTCGGGGACCCGAACACTGGCGCTCGCGGAACGTGTCCATGACATCAACAAGATCCTCGAGCTGATCAACGAGGTCGCGGACCAGACGAACCTCCTGGCGCTCAACGCCGCGATCGAAGCGGCTCGGGCCGGCGACGCCGGTCGTGGCTTCGCGGTGGTCGCCGATGAGGTCCGCAGGTTGGCGGAGCGTTCGAAGTCATCGGCATCGCAGATCACGGTCATCATCGGCGGAGCCGAGGCTGAGAGCAACGCCACAGTCATGGCGATGGAGCAGACCACGAAGCAGATGCAGCAGAGCCTGACTCTGCTGGCCAGCGTGGTAGAGGCGTCCGACAAGGTTAAACACCTGACGGATCAGCAGAGGACCGCGACCAACCAGGTCCTGGAGGCGCTGGGGCGCATCGCGGTGGGAAGCCGGCAGGTGTCCGAGACGGCCCAGGGGATTTCTACCGCCGCGGCGAGCAACGCCGCGCTGGCTTCTGAGATGGAGGAGATGTCCCAGGGCGGGACGGGCCTGGACTAGCGGCGCGGCGAACTCAGCGAGCGGAGCGCATACTGCGGCCGAAGCGTGGCCGTATTCGGCCAGCTCAAGGGAGGGGGCTATGCAAGGGTGGGATTGGCGTCGCTGGACTGGGGTCATCGGTTTTGTGTGGGTGGTCGTTCAGGTGGTCGCCGTCGTGCTCTACCTGGTCGCCGGCAATCCGCCCGACTTTGGGGATGCCAAGAAGTTCACGGGTTGGATCAACACCAACAGCTCACTCCTCATGTGGGACGCGTTTCTGACTGGCATCGCCACCCTTCCATTGCTCGTGCTGTTCGTCGGCCTGCGTTCGATCATCCGCAGCGCGGGTGAAGCTTGGGAGTGGGCCGCAACGCTGTTCTATGGGGCCGGCACGGTGACGATTGCCGTTCTGATCGTCGGCTCGGCGGCGGAGGCGACTTCGGCGTTTGTCAGCGGATCGGGCACCGAGCCGACCACGGTCCGCGCCGCGTGGGCGGCGACGTCGATGCTGCTGACCTTCGTCTACTTTCCCTCGGCGGTTGTGACCGGGATGGTCGGCTACGTGGCGTACAAGACCGGGATCCTGCCGCGCTGGTTGGCCTGGGTGAGCGGGGCGGCCGCTGTGCTCGGGTTGATCGCGGGGCTGACCATGTTCGGCGGCACCGGGGGCAACGGGCCCATCGGACTGCTGCCGATCATCCTCGGCGCGCTGCCGGTTTTCGTGTGGGTCCTGGCTCTGAGCAGCGTTCTGGTCAGGGGGAGCTCAGCGCCGTCCGCATCGCGGGGTAGCCTGGCAACCGAACGTTCGCCAGGCGGGCAGCACTGAAAGGGGGACATACAATCGAATCGCGGTGGCCCCCTGACCATTCGGAAGGGATGAACTCCTAGGCGTCATCCTCGGGGGGCCGCCGTGTTGCTTTCCCTGCCCTTCGCCGACCAGCAAGCAGGCGGGTAGCCCACGTCAGCGCCGTGGCGAGGACCGCCGCCATCACCGCTGTAGGCAGGAGGCTGACGCGCGCCGAAAAGTGGCCGTTGGTGGTGGAGGCGGAAGCGAGCTCCACGCTCCCCAGTGCCAGCACGCCGTTCGCCGACGCCCGGGCGAGCGCGACCTCGACGATCTGTATCGCCAACAGCGACGCCATAAACAGGCTGATCGCGACTGCCGCCCAGGTCACGACTGACTCGAAACCGTGTGGCGCAAGGCCGCGGGGTGGCCGCGCCGGAGTCTGTGTTCCCGGGCCCGGCCAGGCGATCATCGCCGGCTCGTCCGTGTCCTCAAACAACGCGGTCCGGGGAGTCTGGAGGATGACGGCGATGATCCATAGGTCCCCCACCGCGCCCGCGTTGTGACCGCGAACGCCAGCATCGCGGGCACGGCAAGAGGGCGGTAACCGGCGAGGGCGAGTGCAACGACGTCGATGACGACGAGAGGCAGGGCGCCGATGATCAGCGTCCGGCCCCAGGCGAAGCGCTTTCCTGGGCAGGTCGCGAAGAAGTAAGGCATGGCGCCTTTTATCCCCGCTCCGAACTTTGGACGGCCGCCAAACATGAGAAAGCCGAGTCCGTGCAGCGCCTCATGAACGACCATGACGAGGGGGATGGTGAGCACGAGCGCCGGCACGGAAAACGGGGCGGCGGCGAGGGATTGGCGGGCCAGCAGCAGGTAGACGGCGATCGAGGCCACGAACAGCACGAACGTAAGCGGGACGAGCCTGGCGGTCAGGCCGCTGGTCAGGCGAAAGGTCCAGAGAGGTTGGTCGGGATTCTGCACCGCCATGACGTAGATGTTCCACCTCCCCATCCGGCGCTGCGCGCCACCTTCCCCACAAGTGGGGAAGCAGCCAACCTCCCCATCGGAGTGGGGAAGCAGCCAACCTCCCATCAGAGTGGGGAAGCAGATAATCGGGAAGTGTTGGGCCCCTGGCCCGTCCGCGACGACGACGTCGACTTCCTGTCGCTCCTGAGCGAGGTCAACCGGCGGCGTGTGCTCGAGGGGTCGACCAAAGAGGTGTATCCCGCCGGCAAGATCGCTTTCCATCCGGAAGGCCCGCCTCGCTCATTTGTGCTCGAACGGGGGCTGGCGCGGGTCTACGCGGAAGTTCCGGACGGGAGACAGGCGACGGTCACCTTCGTTCACGAGCACGAGCTGGCCGGCGGAACGGCGATTGCGAGCCACCCGCCGAGGGTCCTCATCCAGGTTGTCGTCGAATCGACGCTGACCATTCTCGACCTGGAAAAGATTCGAAGCCTGGCGATGAGCGAGAACGAGGTATGCCGGGCTGTTGCCACGCACCTGGCGGCGCGTGTTCGGTCCACCTTCAGGTTGATTGCAATCCGCTCGTTGGGCACCATCCGAGAGCGGGTGGCTTACGACCTGCTCGACCGAGCGTGCCGATCCCAGCTGACTCTGGGCCGGCTCGAGGTGAGGGCGACGCACGCCGATCTCGCCGACTCCATCGGCTCCTCCCGCGAGGTGGTGAGCCGAACGGTGCGTGACCTCCGCGCCGTCGGAATCGTTGAAACCACACCCGGAATGGTGCGAGTCATCGAGCCGGTGCGCCTGTCCGCGATCGTGCGGGGCTTTGTGATCTAGCGGGGCGCTCAGCCAGGGGGAAGGACCGCGTGGAGCTCCCACTCCCCAGGTACATCCTTCAGTTCACGCATGCCGCGACCTTCGAATGTGAGCCCAGAGCCCGCGACAAGTTCTCGGACGGTGCGGCTGACAAGGATCTCTCCGGTGGTTGCTTGCCCACAAACTCGGGCCGCAGTGTGGACGGAGATACCTTTGTAGCCGCCATCCACGCGCTCGCATTCGCCTGTGTGAATTCCGATTCGCACCTCGAGCCCGGCTGATCGAACGGCTTCCTGAATTGACCGTGCGCAGTGAATCGCTTGGGTCGGGCGGTCGAAGACCGCAAACACGCCGTCTCCGGCCCTGTCCACCTCGATTCCGCCAAACCGACCGATTTGCCGGCGAATGGCGTCGAGACACGAGGCCAACGTGTTCGCCCACAGGGCGTCGCCCATCTGGCTGGCCGCCTTGGTGGAGCCAACGAGGTCGGCGAACAGCAGCGTGGCGAGCACCCGGGACGTGCCCGCCTCTTCACGCGTGCCGGTCACGAACTCTTTGACTTCGCTCAAGACCTGGTCCTGGTCCCCGATCCACATGATGTGGTCCTTGCCCTCGAGCTCCCGATAGGTGGCTCCCGGTATGTGCTCGGCCAGGTACCTGCCGCAATTGACCGGCACGGCTCGATCTCGCCTTCGGTGCAGCACCAGCGTCGGCACTCGAACCGCCGGGAGGATGCTCCGAACGTCGATTGATCCCGTGAACTGCCACAGAATCCTGGCCATGCGCGGATTGAGCGTGGCTCGCTCGTATTTCGCCCAGCGTTCGACGACGTCCTGATTACCCGCCTGGCTGGGAGCGAGGATCTGGATAAAGTGGCCCTCGCCCCAATGGTCACGTGCCATGTCGAGGGCCGGCTGAAGCTCTTCGGGGGCCAATCCGACGTCATACCCGTCGTCACGCAGCAATCGCGCAAAACCGCCCCAAATCGTTAAGGACAAAACACGCTCAGGATGTGTCGCGGCGAAGGCTATGCCGATGGCGGCGCCCTCGCTCCAGCCCAGGATGTGAGCGCGACGGGAATGCGCTGCATCCATCACTGCACGAACGTCGTCCATGCGCTCCTCGACGGTCGCCGCACCATCCGTGGGATCCGACAACCCTGTGCCGCGCTTGTCGAAGAGGATCAGTCGCGAAAACGATGCGAGGCGCTCGCGGAGACGGCGTTCGAGGGGGTCGTCCCACCCGAGCTCTAAGTGCGAGTACAGGCCGGGGACGACTACGAGGTCGACCGGTCCCTGGCCAACTACCTGGTAGGCGACGCTTACCTCGCCGCTATGCGCGTAGCGGGTTGGCGACTGGACAGTCACGCGCCTCGCCGGATGCCTTTTCTCACGTCCTTGGTGCCAATAAATCGGATCGAAGACGTTCACCCATCGCCGCCATCACCTGAGTCAGCAGGTCCGCGTTCGCCCTGACGGCATCGCGGAACTGGGGATGACTCATAACCATGAGCCGTACCGGAGTGCTGGTCACCACGGTTGCGGTGGCAGGACCCAGATCCAGCATGCTGATCTCTCCAAAAAAGTCGCCTCGCTTGAGAGTGCGCCGGTGCTTGCCGTCGATCGTTACATCGGCCTCGCCGTCGAGTAGAAGGTAGAAGGCGTTGCCGGGATGTCCCTGGGAGGTCAGCTTACGACCCGCGGGAGCAGCTGTCTCGTCTGTCCTGGTCGCGAGGAACGCCAGTTCTTTTGGCGAGCAGTGAGAGAAGAGCGGGACCTGCTTGAGAGCCTCGATCTTGGGATCGCTCATGCGAGCAGCATATCCCTACACGTTTCTCTGAGAGAAAGGTAATTTTTCTACCCACGCCCTCCCTACCCTCCCCTTGAAGGGGGAGGGGACCCTCTGGCGACCGGAAGTCGTTACGAGCGCAACCTCGGGTCGAGGGCGTCGCGAAGCGAGTCGCCCAGGAGGTTGAAGCTGTAGACCGTCACCGAGATGGCGGCTCCGGGCACTATCGCAAGCCAGGGGTCGTTAGCGAGGAAGGTCGCCCCCGAGTTGATCATCTGCCCCCAGTCCGGGGTCGGCACCGTGGCGCCGAGGCCGAGAAAGGACAGCGTCGCCTCGGCCAGGATGGCAAATCCTGCGGAAAGGGAGACCTGCACGATGATGGGGTTGAGCAGGTTCGGGATCAGGTGACGCACGATGAGGCGCGGCGCGGTGGCTCCGAGCGAGCGGGTGGCCGTGATGAACTCCATCTGCTTGAGCTGTAGGACGAGCGCGCGGACGAGACGCGCGTAAACCGGGATGGCGACGATGCCGATCGCGATCATCGCGTTGCGCAGGCCGGGGCCGAGGGCGGCCACGATGGCGATCGCGAGGATGAGACCGGGAAAGGCAAGCAGGGCATCGATAAACCGCATGAGCAGCAGGTCGACGATCCCGCCCCAGTAACCACTGGCCAGGCCGATCGCCCCGCCTCCGAAAAGACCCACCGCGACCGCCACGAAAGCTACCGGCAATGACACGCGGGCACCCCAGAGGACGCGGCTCAAGAGGTCGCGGCCGAGCTCGTCGGTCCCGAGCGGGTGGCTCGGGCTCAGCGGCGGCAGGTATGCGTCGTTGACGGTCACGGCGATCGGGTCGTGTGGCGAGACGAATGGTGCCAACAGCGCCACCAGGAACAGGAGCGCGACAAACGCGAAAGCGATCGTGACGCCCAGGTGCGCACGGCCGAGCCTGACGATGTGCTGTCCAAGCCCCTCTCCCTGACCCTCTCCCCTGAACGGGGAGAGGGAAGTGGCCGGTGTGCTGCTCATGCGTAAGAGATCCTCGGATCGAGCCAGCCGTACACCAGGTCGACCAGCAGGTTGGCGAACATGAACGAGAAGGCGGCCAGGAGGACGATTCCCTGCACGACCGTGTAATCGCGGTTGAGGATCGATTCGACGGCCAGCCGGCCCACTCCGGGCCAGGTGAACACGGTCTCGGTCACCACCGCCCCCTCGATGATGCCTCCGACCTGGAGCCCGATGACCGTCACCACCGGGATGAGGGCGTTCTTGAGCGCGTGAATGAAGACCACGCGCTGCCAGGAGGCTCCCTTGGCCCGCGCGGTGCGGATGAAGTCGAGGTTGAGCACCTCGATCATCGAGGAGCGGGTGAAGCGCATGTTAATCGCCGCGCCGGCGGTGCCCAACGCGATCGCCGGCAGCACGATGTGCCGCAGGTTCTCGTAAGCGTCCTTGTTGAAAGGTACGTAGCCGCCAAAGGGGAACAAACGAAGCGACACGGAGAGGACGAAGATCAGAACGATCCCGATGAAGAAGTTGGGGATCGACACGCCGCCGACGGTGAAGCCGGTGGCGAGGCGGTCGATCAGCGAGCCGCGTCGCACCGCCGCGATTGTGCCGAGCGGTATCGCGACGAGCAGTGACCAGACCAAGGCAACAGCGCCGAGCTCGAACGTTGCGGGGAGCCGCTCGCCGATCGCGATGGTCACGGGCTGGTGGGTAGTGACGGACCGCCCAAGGTCCAGATGCACGATGCGCTCGAGCCAGATGACGTACTGCACGTAGAGCGGCTTGTCGAGTCCGAGCTGATGGTGCATGGCCGCTATCGCCTGGGGGCTGCGGTCTTCGCCGAGGACGATCAAGGCGGGGTCGCCGGGGGTGAGGTGGATGAGCATGAACACGCCGATGGTCACCAGAAAGGCGACCGGCACCATCAGCGCCAGCCGGCGCATGAGGTAGGCGGTCATGGCGGGCCCCCCAGCATCAACGTCAACGGGTTCGCGCGGGTCAGAGGCGCGGCCGGAAAAGCCCTCGGCGGATCTTCGGCGCCCATGCGGCCCATCTTCTGGTTCAGCTCCTGCGCTGCTCGCTTACGAATGCACGATGCGCTCGCTGCGCTGCTCGTCGCTTCACCCGAATCTGGGCCACCTGGATCGCCGAATCTCTCGCCGAGGGTTTTCAGCCGCGTCTCAGCCCTTCCAGACCTCCGCCATCCGGATCATCAGATCGGGGTACAGGGTGAACTTGTGAATCTTGGTGTTGGAAATCTGGGCGCTGACCCCGAAGTATGTGAACACGTAGGGCGCGTCGGCCACGATCTGCTTCTGCGCATTGTCGTAGTCCTGCTTGCGCTTGTTCAGGTCGGTGTTCACGCGGGCATCGTCGAGCCAGGCATCGACCTGGGCATTGCTGTATGCGCTGTCGTTGAAGTCCCCGCCCGTATGCCACCACGCGTACATGTTCCCGTCAGGGTCGATCCTGCCCGACCAGGTCACCTGGCAGGCCTGGAATTTGTGCTGCTCGCACTCCTGCTGGTAGGTGGCGAACTCTTCCGTCTGAATCTGCATCGTGATCCCTGCCGCGGCAAGCTGAGACTGCGTCAGAGCCGCGAGCTGCTGGTTGACGGGATCGGACGTCGTCTTGTAGGTGAAGGTGAAACCGGTGGCTGCCGCTTTGGCTGCGGCGGGGTCGGCCTTGTCGTAGACCTTCTCGCTCGAGTCGAAAGCCCAGCTCGAGGGTGGAATCGGACCGTAGCCAATGACCCCGACGTTGAAGAACACGTTCTTGAGGACCTGATACCGGTCGACGGCGAGCGCGACCGCCTTTCTTTTCGCGGGGTCGTTGAAGGGTGGCGTGGAGGCGTTGAGTTCGAATCCGTTGAAGCCAAGGGCCGGGACGTCCTTGTAAATGAATCCGGAGTCGGACTTGAGGCCGGCGATGTCCTTCTCGGCGATCCTGCGCGCGATGTCGACATCGCCGGTTCTTAGGGCCGCCAATATGGCGTTGACGTCGGGAATGGCGCGGTACGTGAGGCCGTCCAGGTAGGGCAGGCCCGGCTTCCAGTAAGTGGTGTTCTTCTTCAGGGTCAGGTGGTCGTTGCGCTTCCATTCGACGAATTGGAAGGGCCCGCTGCCGGCGCCGGTGGGCGCCAGCGAGAAGTCCTGGCCGCCCTTCTGCACCGCGGCCATCGAGAGCATCATCCCGGCGCGGTCGACTAGCGTCGCGAGCAAGGTGGCGTCGGGCTTGGCCAGGTGGAAGGTGACGTGCGTCTCGTCGACCACCTCGACAGAGGTGACGCTCTTCAGGTCTGATTTGCGGCGCGAGTTGGCCGCGGTCTTGTAGCGCTGGATGTTGTCCTTCACGGATTGCGCGTTGAAGGGTGTCCCGTCCTGGTACTTGACTCCGGATTGCAGGGTGAACTTGTTGTTCAGCGGGTCGGAGACGTCCCAGGACTTGACGAGCCCGG
The DNA here is from genome assembly GCA_036570165.1 of Candidatus Dormiibacterota bacterium. Classification (GTDB taxonomy): domain Bacteria; phylum Chloroflexota; class Dormibacteria; order Dormibacterales; family Dormibacteraceae; genus Palsa-870. Next base: position 34,163 of record DATCPI010000024.1, read on the forward strand.
GCGAGATCTTGAGCGAGGGGTCGATCGTGAAGAGCGAGTCGTAGACGTTATAGAAGACCTCGCGCTCGACCAGCAGGGATGAGTCGAGTGGGTCGAGGGTGCGGAGCTCGTTCTCAAGGGCGATGGTGGCGGTCCCGCCGGCCTTGGGGGTGTTCGACTGGTTCGTTGTTCCGCTTGGCCCGCATGCGGCCACCAAGGCCAGACCCGCGACCACGACGGCAATTCGTCTCATCCCACAGCCCTCCCCGGCTGACGCTCCGACTGCAAGTTCGCGATTAGCTTATCCGGACATTAACGCGTCGATCCTGTGTGTCAAGCACGAGATCGGTTGGCCGGCACCGGGTGGGGCCCACCGAAGGGACACCGGATTTCCCGCGGGATCCTCCACTCGCGGGTTTGCCTGCGACTCCAAACCCGCGGGATCCTCCACTCGCGGGCAATTGGGCTCTTTACAGGCGACCTTGTTTTGATAAATCGGCCAAACCCAAGCTCCACCTCCACCTCCGCATCCGGCCGCTTCGCGGCGGGCCACCTTCCCCGCAAGCGGGGAAGCAGAGGGGTTACTCCAGGTAGTCGCGGAGCTTCTTCGAGCGCGACGGGTGGCGGAGCTTGCGCAGCGCCTTGGCCTCGATCTGGCGGATCCGCTCGCGGGTCACGCCGAACCGCTTCCCCACCTCTTCCAAGGTGCGCTGGTGGCCGTCGATCAGCCCGAACCGCAGCTGCAGCACGCGCCGCTCGCGCGGGGTGAGCGTGTCGAGCACGTCCTCGACCTCGGAGTGCAGCATCGTGAGTGACGCCGCGTCCTGAGGCGAGACCGCCTCGCGGTCCTCGACGAAGTCGCCGAGGTGCGAATCCTCTTCCTCGCCGATCGGCGTCTCGAGGGAGACCGGGTCCTGCGAGACCTTCACGATCTCGCGCACCTTCTCGGGCGTGATGCCCATCTCCTCGCCGATCTCCTCGTCGCTCGGCTCGCGGCCCAGCTCCTGGAGCAGGCGGCGCGAGACGCGCACCAGCTTGTTGATCGTCTCGACCATGTGCACCGGGATGCGGATCGTCCGCGCCTGGTCGGCGATGGCGCGCGTGATGGCCTGCCGGATCCACCACGTCGCGTAGGTCGAGAACTTGTAGCCCTTGTGGTAGTCGAACTTCTCGACCGCGCGGATCAGGCCCATGTTTCCTTCCTGGATCAGGTCCAGGAACGACATGCCGCGGCCGATGTACTTCTTGGCGATCGACACGACCAGCCGGAGGTTGGCTTCGGTGAGGCGCTGCTTGGCCTCGTAGGCGCGCTCGTACCGCTCGGTCAAACGGTAGCGCGCGATCCGGTAGGACTCGAGCGCCTCGGCACGGACGCGCGGACGGGCGACCCCGTTGGTCGCCTGGCGGCGGCGCTCGGCGGCGGCGGCGTCGAGAAGGTTCTGCAGCTTCGTCAGGTCGGTGAGGCCGATGAGCTCCTGCGCGATGTGCGCCTGCTGGCCCTTGCGCTTGACCGTGGCCAGGCGCTCGACGACCTCGGGCAGAAGCTCCTCGACGGAGCGCTGGCGTCCCTCCATCTCCTCGATGACGTTCAGCGCCTTGAGCGCGTCGTGCAGCGGCTTGGCCTCGATCGCCTGGGCGAGCTCGACCTCGTCGTTGGCAGTGAGCAGGCTGACACGCCCGATCTCCTTGAGGTACATCCGCACCGGGTCGTCGAGCGAGACCGAGTCCATCATCTCGATGTCGAGCAGCATCTCGTCGTCGATCTGCTCGACCTCTTCGAAGTCCTTCTCGCCGTCCGTGACCTCGATCCCGATCTCCTTGAACGCGGCGAAGATGCGGAAGATCTGGTCCGGCTCGGCGTCGATCTCCGGGAAGCCCTGGAGGATGTCGTCGGGCGTGAGGTAGCCCTGCTCCTTGCCCTTGACGATGAGCTGCTCGGCCACGGCCATCAGCTCGTCCTCAAACTTATGCTCGGGCTTGGCCTCTGCCTTTCCGGCTCTAGACCCGGTCTTGCCAGGTGCTTTTGCTACGCGCGCGATGGTCACCCTCTCCTTTCGATGTCGTTGATGGCGCGCGCAAGGTCTCCGGCCTGAGCTTCGAGACGAGCCACCAGCTCCGAGTCCTTGCCCCTTTCGGCCTCGGAAAGCTCGCGAATTATCCCACTGTGCAGGGTCCTCATGTGGTCGAGGCGGATCCGTACCGCCAGCTCCTCGGCCACATCGTCGTCCACGTTCGGCGGTGGCGCCGCCCACGCTCTTCGAATCAGGTCCTGTTCCTCTGCGGGATAACCCGCCAACTCGCTCTCGAGCCCGGACGCACCGCCGCGCTCGTATGTCTCCAACATTCGGACGTATATACCTCGGTCCTGTTCGTCCAACTCATCAGGGGTGACGTTTGTTCGCACCCGCTCGAAGGCGACCGGCCGGACCGCAAGCAGCTGCAGCAGATATCTGCCTACGGTCAGTTTCTTCCCCGGCAGGCGGGCGGCCAAACCGGATTTGCCGTTGGTTCCTTCCCCGCCCCTCACCCTGGCCCTCTCCCCTGAAGGGGAGAGGGAAGTTGGCTGAGGTGTCAGCAAGTGGGGTTGGACTCCAATCCAGCCCGCCGCCCGCTCCCGGTAGGACTCGCGGACGGCAGGATCGGGGATCTTTTCGAGCACCTCGCGGGCCTTGCTGGCGGCCAGCTCCAGGTGGTTTGGGTTGCCGGTGTTGAGGCCGGTCAGGGCGTCCTTGATCCAGAACTCCCAGCCCGAGGGTGCGGCAGCGACGAGCTCCTCCCAGCGCTGGGGCGCCTCGGCGCCGGCGGCTCGCAGGAACTCGTCGGGATCCTTGGCCGGCGCGGTGATCGTGGCAACCCTGGTGCGCATCTGGTGGGCGGACGCCAGCTCGACGGCCTTGAAGGCGGCGGCGCGGCCGGCCCGGTCGGCGTCGAAGACCAGCAGCACCTCATCCGTGAAGCGCTTGAGCAGTCGCACCTGGTCGTCCGTGAGGGCGGTGCCGGAGCTGGCGACGGCGTTCTGGACGCCGAACTGGTGCGCCGTGATGACGTCGAACTGGCCCTCCATCAGGACCGCGTGTCCTTTCTTTGCAATTTCGTCCCGGGCGAGGTCCAGTCCGAAGATCACTCTTCCTTTTATGTACGCAGGGGTTTCGGGGGAGTTGATGTACTTGCGCTGCTCGTCGGCTCTGACCGTCCTGGCGGTAAAGGCGAGGGGCTGCCCGCGCTCGTCCCGGATGGGGATGACGAGGCGCTCGGCGAAGAAGTCGCTGCCGTCGCGGCGCATCAGCCCGGCGTCCTGCGCGTCCTGGAGCGACTTCTTTTTTGCCCTGAGATACTCGGCGAAGCCTCGTCCCGGAGGGGCGAACCCGAGTTGGAAGCGGCGGGCGGTCTCCTCGCTTACCTTGCGGGACTCGAGGAGCTTGCGGCCGGGTTCGCCGGCGGGGTTGGACCACAGCACGTACTCGTAGTACTGGGCGGCGAGCTTGAGCATGGCGAGAAGGCGGCGGCGGGAGTCGGCTCTCTCCTTCTGTTCGGGGCTGAGCTTTTTCAGCTCGACGCCGGCCCGCTCGGCGAGGATCTGGAGGGCGCCGCGCTTGTCGGTCTTTTCGATGAGCTCGATGAAGGTGAAGACGTCGCCGTGGCGCTCGCAGCCAAAGCAGTACCAGGTCTGCATCTGGGGGTTGACCTTGAAGCTGGGGCTGTCCTCCTGGTGGAAGGGACAGAGGCCCCAGAGCTCCTTGTTGCGCTTGGTCAGGCGCAGGTGCTCGCCCACGATCTTGACCAGGTCGAGCTTCGCCTTGACCTCGGCGAAGGCGTCATCGGTTGGGAGCTGGGGCATTCCTCACATCTATTGTCCGATGCCCAGAGGAGTTAAACGGGGCGGCGCTGGCGGGTGCGTTCTTTGCCGAGTACTTTCGCCGGCGAGAGGCGCAGGCCTAGGCTTCAGCGCGGACCTGGGGTGCGGTGTTGCGGGTGAGGCGCCGGTTCTCGATGATCACCGTGGCGGACAGGATCAGAGTGGGCACCGCGATCAGGGCTGGGGGAACGGTCGGCAGCGGAAAGACGATCAAGAAAAAGAGCGCAAGCGGGCCGAACATCACAAACTCGACGATGATGAAAATCACGTCAAACAGGACACTGATCGCGGCCAGGGCCGCCACACAGTAGATGGCGAATGGCAGTCCCCTCCAGACCAGCACGCCGACGATGATGGCCACCGCCAGCGCAAATACCTGCTCCAAAGCCAACTCACCCTCGGTGGCATGCCAACCAGGCCCTAACAGGCCGAGGGTCGTGTCGCCAAAGGCGAATTGAAGGGTGTAGGTGCCAATGGGGGTGGTCGAACCGAAGAGCAGCGCCTGCAGAAAGATGAGCAGCGCGATGACCTTGCGGCGCTTCGATCCGGGCACGAAGGGAGTCTAGGCCCGGAGGCCGAGTCGGTATCGGTAACCCGCGGGTGCATGCTCCTGCGGGTTATTCGTGAGGGGGACCTATTTGCGGTGGTGTTGGGCTTTGGCCAGGTCGGCGCGCAGTCGCTCCCCCATCGCGGTTAGGACCTTCACCAACAGGCCATCGCTGGCCTTGATCGTGTCTCGGAACTGCGAGTGGCTCATGACCAGCACCCGTGAGTCGGTCTTGGTCCTCACCGTCGCGGTGGCCGGGCCCCGATCCAGCATGCTGATCTCGCCGAAGAAGTCGCCCGCCTTCAGGGTGCGCCGCTTCTCGCCGTCGATCTCCACCACCGCCTCACCGTCGAGCAGAACGTAGAACGAGTCTCCGGGGCTGCCCTGGGTAGTCAGCTTCTGACCGGCCTTTACATCGACCTCGTCGGCGTTGCCGGCGACGAATTCGAGCTCGCTCTTCGACAGCTTCGAGAAGAGCGGGACCCTGCTGAGCGCCTTCGTCTTGGAATGGGCCATGAGCTGCAGCATATTCTGCTGGTCATGGTCTGTTCTGTGTGCGGCCGCCCGCTCCCCAGCGGCGCCCGCTTCTGCCCGAATTGCGGCGCCTCGGTGGGCTCGCTCGTCGGCACCGAGGAGCGAAAGATGGTCACGGTCCTCTTTGCCGACATCGTGGACTCGACCGGCCTCGGCAGCCGGCTCGACCCCGAGCGGTCGCGGGAGATCCTGGGCCAGTTCTTCAGCGCGGCCGCCGAGGAGCTGCTCGCGCTTCGCGGCCGGCCCGAGAAGTTCATCGGCGACGCCGTGATGGCGGTCTTCGGGCTTCCGACAGTGCACGAGGACGACGCCCTGCGGGCAGTCCGAGCCGGTCTCGCAATCCGGTCCCGCACGCGCCAGATTGGACAGCAGGCAGGGCTCGGCGAACCACTCGAGGTCCGAATCGGGATCGAAACCGGCGAGGCGGCCATGGGGCGAAATCCGAGCGGCCAGGTGCTGGTGACGGGGCCAGTAGTGAACGCGACGCAAAGGCTGCAGGCCGCGGCGCAGCCCGGCCAGCTGCTCGCCGGGCACACGACCCACGCCTTGACCGCCGACAAGGTCTCTTACGGTCGCCGCCGCCGTGTCCGGGCCAAGGGCTTCGATTCCTCTTCGCTCGAGGCCTTCCCGGTCGAAGGGCTCACGACTCGGTCCGCGCGGCGGACGATTCCGTTCGTTGGCCGCACCAGCGAGCAGGCCGTCCTCGAGCAGAGCCTCGGCCTCGCGGGCTCGACGGGTCGCCCGGTTCTGGTGACTGTCGTCGGCGAGCCCGGGATCGGGAAGTCCCGCCTGGCCGACGAGCTCGCAGCCGGCGTTGGCTCGCTGGTAACCGTCCTACACGGCCAGGCTCGCTCCTACACCGACACGGCCACGTTCTCTCCGGCGGCGGCCATCATCGGAGACCTGGCGGGCATTGCTGTGGGCGACCCGCCGGAGAAGATTCGCCGCCTGCTGCGGGACCTGGCGGAGCGCTGGATCGATCCCACAGAATCCGATCAGACGGTGCAGCGCCTTGCGCTGCTGTTCGGCCTCGCCGAGCGACGCGACGAGACGTCGTTCGTCAACGACGTGCAGGCCGGTTTCATTGCCGTCGTAGATGGCATGGCTCGGGATCACCCGGTGCTCATCGTGTTCGAGGACGCGCATCGCCTCGAGCCGCCGATGCTGGATTTGATCGAACGCCTCGGCGCGCCGGGGCGGCGCGGCCCTCGCCAGGCTTTGATCCTGACGCTCGCTCGAAACGAGCTGCTGGAACACCGGCCGGGCTGGGGGTCGGCCAGCGGGAATGCCGTGCTGCTCCGCCTGGATCCGCTTTCGCCGGCGGAATCGATCCATCTTGTCCGACATGCCGGTAGCGGCCACATCGCCGACCCGCAGGCCGTAGAGATCGCCGAGCGCGCGGGTGGAAACCCGTTCTTCATCATCGAGACGACCGGCATGCTGATGCCAAATCGCGAGGGCGTCGCCTCCGGCTCACTCAAGTCGATTCCTCCCACTGTGCAGGCGGTCATCAGCGCTCGACTCGACGCCCTGCCCGCCAGGCTGCGCGACCTGGCAAGGCGGGCATCGGTTTTCATGTACGGCTTCGACCGCGAGGAGCTGGCCGTGGTCGACGACGCCGCCACTGTCGAAGAGCTGCAGGAGCTCGAAGAGGCCGAGGTCATCGCACGCGACAAGACCGAGTGGCGGATGCGTCACGCGACGCTCAAGGACGTGGCGTACGCGAGCCTGCCGAAACGCGAGCGCCTGCGCCTTCACAACCTCATCGCCGAGTACCTGCTGGACAAGGGACATCCAGCGGTCGCCGCCGACCACTACGAGCTCGCCGCCCGGGCTTCGCTCGACCTGGACCCGAACGACCGCGACGCGCCCGAGCGGGCGACCGATGCGCTGCTGGTGGCGGGAGATCGCGCGCGCAGGCGTATGGAGATCCGCTCGGCGATCGATCGGTACGATCGCGCGCTCATCATGTCGGGCCCGGAGAGTGGCTGGGGGGTGCGCGAGGCGCGGGTCCTGGCCGGCCTGGGTGAGGCGCGCTACTGGCTTGCCGAATACCGGCTGGCGACCGAGGCTTTGAGCCGGGCCGTCGCGCTGGCCGAGGCTCATGACGACGCGTATGCGCTGGCGCTCGCCCTTAGATTCCTGGGCGACATCGCGATCAACTACGAAGCGGACGTCGACAAGGCGGAGAGGCTGCTCGATCGCTCGCTGCAGGAAGCCGAGAAGCTGGGCGATCCGTACACCATCGTGCGCACGCTGCTGTTTGCCGGTTGGGTGCCGTGGACGCGAGACCAGTTCGACAAGGCGGAGGTGATCTGGCGGCGTGCGCTTGACATGGTCGAGCCAGGCGACCATTGGGCTCGGGTGCGGGCGCTGACCGCGCTGTCGATCAACCGGAGCGAGATGATTGATCACGAAACGGCGCTGAAGCTGATCGATGAGGCGAGCGCGCTCGCCGCGGAGACCGGCGACCAGTTCAGCGTGGGCAACACGTCGGTGCAGAGGGGTCGCGTGCTTCATGACCTCGGGCGCTATGAAGAAGCGCTGCCGTGGTTTGATCGAGGTATCGGGATCTTTTCCGAGTTGGGGGCTCGGTGGGAGCTGGCCGACGCTCGGGCCGCGCGGGGGATCGCGAAGCGGGAGCTGGGCCGGCTCGACGAGGCCGAGGAAGACCTGCGGCACGCGATCCGAATCGCCGAGGAGCTGGGCGACCGGCAGCTGCCGGGGTGGACGTGGCGGGCGCTGGCGAAGGTGGCCGAGCTGCGGGGGGACGGGGCTGAGGCGGAGGAGCACTGGCGGCGGTCGCGAGAAGCGGAGTCTCGCGGGCCGCACTAGGTCAGGTTCGGGCGTCTCGCGATCTCATTCTCCGCGAGTTCCGGCTCGAAATGAAGAGCTAGGTCTCAGTCTCGGCGGCGCGGATGAGGTCTTGGAGGGATTTTTCCGGTCCGCTTCTGAGCTCACGCCCAAGCAGAAGCGCGACCAACCCGCCCCGCCAGCCTGGCGGGAGGTGGAAGTCTCAATTGAATCGGACGAGCGTGCCTTGCTTCGTCTCGGCGAGGGTCACGCGCTCGTGGTTGTCGATGCGGAAGGGCAGACGGACGACCAGATCGAGCCAGCGCTTTTGCGGGTCGACGTCGACCACGTCGATCAAAACCGGCCAGCGCCGACCAAGCGAGGGGGCGGAAAGGCGGATGGTCTGGCCGGGCTTTACCGGTCCGGGCGGATCGGCGGAGACGAACGTCGCGTCCATCCACTCACCGAAGCGTTCGGGGGTGGTGAGCACGCTCCATACCCGCTCGGGCGGTGTGGATGTCACGGCCGCAGGACAGACGTTGACGACCACGTCTCACAGTATCCGGGCTGAGGTTTGAAGTCGTCACTGTCTAGAGTGACAACCGCACGATGCTCGATCGAACCAAGGTTCCGTCCGATTTGTGGGTGCAGCGGCTGTGGGTCCCGGACGGCTCGGCTCCCGGCCGGCGCCCGGTCGCTCTCGTCACCGACAAGAGGCGGCTGATGATCGGCGGAGCGATCATGGTGGTGGGGTTCGCGGTCGTGATCGGCGCCAGGGCGCTCCACTTTCCATGGGCGGTGGCGCTGATTGCACTGATTCTCGAGGTGGTGGGCGGACTCTACGCGGCGGGGGGACAGCGGTCCGGTTTCTATGAGGTGGCGCCCAACGGGAGCCTTGGCGACTACCTCGGCAGGAAGCAGCCAGACCTCAAGTCGATGCAAGGCATCAAGGTGCCTAAGCTCTCTTAAAAGGGTTCGGTTCGGGAACTTCTTCCTCGCCCCTCTCCCTGACCCTCTCCCTGAAGGGGAGAGGGGATTACTACGAGTCCTTGGAGGTGTCGCCGATGGCGGCTTGGGCTGCCGCCAGGCGGGCCACCGGCACCCGGAACGGGCTGCACGAGACGTAGTTGAGGCCCAACTTGTGACACAGGTGGATCGACTCGGGGTCGCCGCCGTGCTCGCCGCAGATCCCGATCTCCATCTTCGGGCGGGTCTTGCGCCCCTCGGCCACCGCGATCGCCATCAGCCGCCCCACACCGTTCTCGTCGATAGTCTCGAACGGGTTGCGCGGCAGGATCTTCTGCTCGAGATACCTGACGATGAAGTGCCGCTCAGCGTCGTCGCGTGAGTAGCCGAATGTCGTCTGCGTCAGGTCGTTGGTGCCGAAGGAGAAGAACTCCGCCTCCTCGGCGATCTCGCCGGCGGTGAGCGCCGCGCGCGGGATCTCGATCATGGTGCCGAACTTGTACGGAACGCGAACGCCCTTCTCCTTCTGAACCGCTTCGACCACCGGCTTCAGCTCCTGGTGCGCGCTGCGCACCTCGGCGAGCGTGCCGGCGAGCGGGATCATGATCTCGGGCCTCGCGTCGACCTTCTTCTTGCGCAGGTCGCAGGCCGCCTCCATGATCGCCCGCACCTGCATGCGCGTGATCTCAGGGAACAGAATCGACAAGCGGACTCCGCGCAGGCCGAGCATGGGATTCGCCTCGTGCAGCTCCTCGACGCGGGCCATGATCTTCTCGAGCCTCTTCAACTTCGCCGCGTTCTTGCCCGTGACCTTGAGCTCGGTGGTTTCGCGGATCAGCTCCTCGATGCTCGGCAGGAATTCGTGCAGCGGCGGGTCGATGAGCCGGATGATCACCGGCAGCCCGGCCATCGCCTGGAAGATGCCTGCGAAGTCGCCGCGCTGGATCGGCAGCAGCAGCGCGAGCTGCTTCTCTCGATCCTCGGTCGTGGTGGCCATGATCATGGCCTGCACGATCGGCAATCGATCCTGCTCCATGAACATGTGCTCCGTGCGGCACAGGCCCACTCCCTGCGCGCCGTTCTCACGGGCCTTGATCGCGTCGCGCGGGTAGTCCGCGTTCGCCCAGACCTCCAGCCGGCGGAACTTGTCCGCCCAACGCAGAATCGCGCTGGCGGAGCGGTGCTTGTTGAGCGATTGCGCCTCGATCGTCGGCACTTTGCCGACGTACACCTCGCCGGTGGTGCCGTCGATGGTGATCTCCTCGCCCTCCTTGATCGTCGTCCCGTTGGCGGAGAACATTCGCTTGTGGACGTCGACGCTGATCGAGCTCGCGCCGACGACGCAGGGCCGGCCCATGCCGCGCGCGACGAGGGCCGCGTGGCTCGCCGTGCCGCCCGTCTGGGTGAGGATGCCCTTCGCCTCGACCATGCCGTGCACGTCGTTGGGGTTGGTCTCGACCCGGACGAGGATCACGGCCTTGCCCTTCTTTCCCCACTCGACCGCGGTGTCCGCGTCGAACACGGCACCGCCGGATGCGGCGCCCGGTGACGCCGGCACGCCTTTCGCGATCGGGTGCAGCTTGGCGTTGGGGTCGACGCGCGGGAACAGCAGCTGCTCGAGCTGGCGGGGTTCGACGCGGGCGACCGCTTCCCTCTTGGTGATGAGGCGCTCGCCGACCATGTCGACGGCGATGTTCACCGCGGCCTCGCCGGTGCGCTTGGCCGAGCGGGTCTGCAGCATCCAGAGCTTGCCCCGCTCGATGGTGAACTCGAGGTCCTGCACGTCTCTGTAGTGCTTCTCGAGCTTGCGGGCGTAGCCCTCGAACTCCGCATAGACCTTGGGCATGAGCCGCTTCAGCGCCTTGATCGGCAGCGTGTCGCGCACGCCCGCGACGACGTCTTCGCCCTGCGCGTTGGAGAGGTAGTCGCCGTACAGCTCCCTGGCGCCGGTGATGGGGTTGCGGGTGAACGCGACGCCGGTGCCCGACGTCTTGCCCATGTTGCCGAACACCATCATCTGGACGTTCACCGCGGTGCCCAGGTCGTCGGGGATGCGCTCCATGCGCCGGTATGTCTTGGCGCGGTCCGTGTTCCACGACCGGAAAACCGCCTCGATCGCCTCGCGCAGCTGGACGACAGGGTCGGACGGAAAGTCGTGCCCGGTCTCCTTCTTATAGATGTCGAGGAAGCGGGTGATGAGCTTGCGCAGGTCCTCCGCCCTCAGCTCGGGATCGGTCTTGACACCAGCCGCCTTCTTCGCCTGCTGCAGCGCGTGCTCGAACTTGTCGCCGTCGATCCCCTTGACAGTCTTGCCGAACATCTGGATGAAGCGTCGGCGCGAGTCCAGGGCGAAGCGCTCGTTCTTCGTGAGGGCCGCCAGGCCGCGCGTCGTCTCCTCGTTGAGGCCGAGGTTGAGGACCGTGTCCATCATTCCGGGCATCGAGAACTTGGCGCCCGAGCGGACGCTGACGAGAAGCGGGTCGTGCGGATCGCCGAAGTGTTTGCCCGCCTTTCTCTCGAGAGTCTTGAGGTTGCGCTGGACCTGTTCCCAAAGCCCCTCGGGGAACTTGCGGCCGCGCGCGTAGTACTCGCGGCAGGCCTCGGTGGTGATGGTGAAGCCGGGCGGGACGGGCATGCCCGCGCGCGTCATTTCGGCTGCGCCGGCGCCCTTGCCGCCGAGGAGGTCCTTCGCACTACCTTTTGCGCCCTGCGCGCGCTCGGCTGCGGACCCCTCGCTGAACTGGTAGACCCACTTATGAGCCTTTGACGCAGCCATCACCCGGTGAATAGTTTGAGGGAAGGCGGAGATCTGCTGTCGCAGCTAGTCTTTTGCAGCGATGGAAGATCAGGGGGTAGCCAGCGAGGATCAGGTGATACTCGCGTGGCTGCAGGCGGAGGTCGAGTCCGTCGCGTTCCAGCAGTACATCGCGGGCGAGCCGCCTAACCCGGTCTACCTGGCGCACGTGCTGAAGGCCGCTCGCAAGCCGAACCTCGGTGACGCCGAGCAGAATGCGCTGCGCCGCCAGATCATCACGAAGACTCATGGCTTCGGAGAAGGCAGGCTGAGCTTCGAAGGGCTCGCGAACGACCTTCACTGGCGCAAGCTGCACGTGTCGAGCCTGGAGGTCGGCGAGCTGCTGTACGCGAACCGCCATCCCGCGTGGACCGCGCTGGCGCCCGTTTCGCGCAAGGTGGCGGAGGGCGCCGCCAACGTCGGCCACGTGTTCACCGGCGACCTGACGAACATGCTCGTCCTGGCGCTCGCGCTGAAGATCAGCGAATCCAATCCGGCGCCGGCGCTGCCCGAGGTGATCTGCCTCCAGCTGCCGGATGGGCACTTCGTGATCATGGAAGGACACACGCGCGCGACGGCGATCGTGCTGGAGGGCTACCGCTTCAAGAAAGGGGTGAGCATTTATGTCGGCGAGGGGCCGAGCGTTCCGAACTGGGTGTATCTATGACCGAACTACGGAAGATCGCCGGCTATGGCTGGATCCCGGACGAGCCCGACCAGCGCGACCACATGTACGCGGCTCCGCCGCAGTTCGTCGCTGACCTTCCACCCAGCACAGACCTGCGCGCAAAGTGCCCGCCGGTCTACAACCAGGGCGAGCTGGGCAGCTGCACCGCGAACGCGATCGGGGCGGCGATCGAGTTCGACCGGCTCAAGCAGAGCCTGCCGGACTTCGTGCCGTCGCGTCTTTTCATCTACTACAACGAGCGCGTGATCGAGGGGACGGTGCGCTCCGACAGCGGTGCGATGCTGCGGGATGGCATCAAGTCGGTCGCGAGCCAGGGCGTGTGCCCCGAGCCGGAATGGCCGTACGACATCGCTGAGTTCGCGGTGGCGCCCCCGGCCCAGGCTTATGAGGACGCCAAGCTCGACCGCGCGATCTCGTACCAGAGCCTGGTCCCCGCCCTGAACCAGATGAAGGGGTGCCTTGCGTCGGGTTATCCGTTCATCTTCGGATTCACCGTGTACGAGAGCTTCGAGAGTGAGGAGGTCGGGCGGACCGGGGAGGCGCCGATGCCGGGCGGGGCCGAGCGGGCGATCGGAGGGCATGCGGTGATGGCGGTGGGTTACGAGGATTCGCATCAGTGGTTCTTGGTGCGCAACTCTTGGGGCGATGGGTGGGGAATGAAGGGATACTTCACCCTTCCCTACACGTACCTGCTCCAGCCCGACCTGTCGCGGGACTTCTGGACGATCCGGATGGTCGGGTAATGAAGCCACCTCCCCGCAACCGGGGAGGTGGACGTCGCGTTTGGCTCTATAGCCCGTAGACCGTTAGGAGTGGAAGTACGTCTTTGTCACGTAGGTCGGGTTAACGAATATGGACCCGGTGTCGACAGCGATGAAAGCATGCCCGCTCGTGCTCTTCTCCGAGAAGTAGAGGGTCGCGTTGCCCATTCCGTTGGTCGTGAAGGAGTGGTCGACTGCAAAGCAATCGGAGCCACCCTGGATGAGACGGAGCACGTATTTCTGGTTAGGCGCGAGCTTCTCGAGTTGGACGACCACCGTGACGGTCATGTCGCCCGGGGCGTTGAAGATCGCGGAGCCGTAGTCTTTGGCAGTGCCGCTGAAGACACCCGATCCGTTGCAGAACGCGTTTCCGCTTTGACCGAGCAGAGCCAACTTCTGGGCTCCTTCTCCTCCGGCTGACGCGGCAACCGGGAAGATCACAAAGGCGATGGCGGCGAGGAACGGTACGACGAGAAACAACTTGCCTGCCTTGAGTTTCAACGCAGTTTCCTCCAACCAAACGTTGGCTTTTGAGCTAGGAGGGTGTCCCTCTCCAGATTGGGAAAGGACTGACTAGGAAGTTCCAGCCGACCGCATCCCAACCGCCGGCTCCAGACTCGCGTCAAGCATACGGCGCCCCAGAGATTACGGCGAGTAAATTTCAGCTTTTCCTTTCGCTGAGCTGAATTAACGCTGCTTCAGGCCGCCTCACCCTGGCCTTCTCCCAGAAGCGAAGAGAGATTTACATCTAGTAGCGGATGTACAGGACGTCGCTCTTCGAGATCGAGTAGGCGTTCTGGCCGCCGATCCGGAAAAGCCAGTAGCGGGTGTCGCTCTCCCTCAGCAGCACGTAGGTCGAGGCGGCGAACAGGCCGTTCGAGGGAGATTCATTCGGGAGGATCGGAGTGTTGGTGACGATCCGCAGGGTGGTGTCCTTCGCGCTTGCCTTCTGGGTGGCGTCCAGGGTGCCCGTTGCGATCGGGATCGAGATCAGAAGCAAGAGGCCGATCGCCCCCATGACCAGGCGCTGGCCCCGCGTCTTGCCGAAACCCAGGCGGATCGCGAACACGAGGCCACCGAGGGCGACGGAGGCCGCCAGCTGCGCGACGACCGAACCGGGTGACGCCCAGTGGTTGCCCAATGCGACGGCGGCGAGAAAGAGGAGGTAAAGAGCGATGGCAATGGCACCCTGGCGAAGATGGCGAGCGGGCGCCAGGGCGGAAAAGAAGACAACGGTCAGCGGCAGCAGGATGGAGCGCAGGCCCTGGCCCAAGACCTCGGGCATGGTCAGCCCAAGGCCCTCGACAGGAATGCGGAAGTAGCCGAAGTAGCTCGTGAGGTAGGACCAGCCCGCGAAGACGTCGATCAGGATCAGCGCGGCCGCCGCGACAAGGAACTCGCGGGCCCCCCACCGGAGCCCGGCGAGCAAATCAGGGAGGGGGCTCGCCGGGGCGGTTGAAGCAAAGGCCCGTGAAGTAGTGGTGTTGGTGGAGGAGGCCTTGCTCCGGGAGGGATTGTTGATTGCCATCAGGGCATCGTCCGGATGTCGTCGTCGACTTCGTGACCGGTGGTGACGACGACTATCTGGCGGATCTCGATCAGGATGGTCTGGCACGTGGTGATCAACACGCCCACGTGGCTGTCGTCACCGAGCGCCGTAAGTTGCACGGTGGAGATGCGAATGAGGAAGGTCTGCGTGGTCGAGACGGTGATCACGCTGAGGTGCTCGAACTCGTCCTCGTCGGCCGTGATCTCCTTGACGAAGGGCAGCGTGGCGTTGTGCAGCTTGGTCTTGCCGTTCTCGATCGCGACTTTGGTCGCGGCGGCGTTGAGCTTCGACAGCGATGCGAGCTGGCTGATCTGCGCGTCGCAGGTCGCCTCTTCGTTATTGATCTGGATGACGATGGTGTCGCCGGATGTTTTGATCTCGAGGATCAAGCGAGCGCGCTCCTCGTCGTCACCGTGGCGGGTGAAGGATGCGACCGTGCCGGGGGTGATGGTGATCGTGTCGCCGTGAATCGCGACGATGAGCGTCGGCACTGCTGCCACCACAACCACGATCGTGATGACCACCGCGACGATCTTCTCGGTGAGGAACGTGATGATAGTCGTGATCAAGTCAGGACCACCTCCTTTGGCCCTGTAAACGGGAAAGCCCCCCGCAACTTGCGGGGGGCTCTCGTAGGGAGGGTGTGGCGAGCTAGCCGGCCGGTTCGGAGTCGCCGCCGAGCTCACCGAGCGTGAACGCACGGCGGAGGTCGTTGGCGTTGGCGTCGCGGGTGCCGAGCGGAGCGAGGTTCCAGCGGTGCTCGATCGTGGCGAGGATCGAGGTCGTGTCGTACTGGGTGTGGTCCACGAAATGCCGCTTGGCGAGCGGGGAGATGATGATCGACGGCACGCGGGTGCCGGGCCTCCACTTGTCAGCATGCCCGGGGGCGGTTGGCGGCGCGACGTGGTCCCAGAAGCCGCCGTTCGCGGCGCACGGGGAAGCAGGCGCCTATCGCTTAAAGCCGATGTCCCTCCTCCTCCCTTCCTCTGAGCCCTGCGCGGGGAAATCTCGCGTGGGGCTCTTCTATATGTTTGCGGTCGTGAAGGGGCCGTGGACTGAGAAAGAGACCAGTGCCTCGGGCCAAACGTTCGAGTTCCGCGTGTGGGCGGCGCTGACCGAGCAATCCCGCGGGCAGCTCCATATGTTTCTGCCGACCGCGGATCGCGGGGTGGACGGGTTGGTGCACCGGCTGACCGACGGCGCCTATCTCCCGATCCAAGCAAAGGACCGTTCGCAACTTGTCGACGGCGAGATCAAAATCGTGGCCCGGGCCAACAGTCTCGCCCACGACGACGTAGTGATCGTCGGCGGACAGCTGCTCGAAGGAGGCATGGGGCCGACGACGCTGGTGGTCCCGGTGCACGATTTCAAGCGCCTGGCAAACCTGTCATCGGACGATGGCGAGCCGGTGTACACGATGAGGTTCGGCATGCGCCCGCGGTCGGACAGCCGATGGCTGCCGTGGCTGGTGCCGACGGAGCGAATGGCCGAGCGGCTTGGGGTTTCTGTCGAGGGCGTCGTTGAAGAAGTGGCGGCCGAGCCCCGACCTGAGTGGCGCAGCGATCTCGGGTTCCTCGGCGAGTCCGAGGTGGTGCGCCGCCTGGCCGAGGTCGGGGACCTGAACCTGTTCCGCCCGTTTCCTGACAGCGAGACAGTTGAGCTCGCGGTGCTTCACCTCAGCACACGGCGCGTGGTCGGTCTTCAGGTCAAGACCGTAGAAGTCTCTAAGGCCAGGCTCCACGCCACCGTCGACGTCTATGCATCAAGCTTCCGGCCCTTCTCGACCACGTATTTCGTCGTCCTCGCGTGGCACCGGGACGAGTCACGATTTCATGACGAGTTTCTCCTGATCCCTTCGATGGAGCTCCGCGACTTCGGGCGTGACTACGGGGGCGGTCACATCGAGTTCCGATTTCAAGCGGACCCGAGCGCTCAAGATCGCCTGCGCAAATACCGTCACGGGCTGGATGAGCTGCGAAGTCTCGTGCCCAACCTTTTGGATTGAGCGCTGCTCGTCGAATTTAAGTCGGCAGAAAGGGTTTGCTTAACGCATAGTGAAGAGCCCTCGGCGCGCTTGGGCGGCCGGGACGTCTACGGGTAGGGAGAATGGACCAGCAAAGGCAAGTTTCGCCAGATGGCAAATGGGCGTGGGATGGCACCAAGTGGGTTGCTGTTGCCTCCCCGCTGGTCCCGCCGGCCCCAGGCTTGTTTCACCAGATCCCGGGGCTTCGTACGGGAGCAGCCTGGAAGCTAGGGCTCGGTGGACTCGCAGCCCTGATGCTGATTGGAGCAATGAGCTCCGTCGCGAACCAGCCTCCCACCACGCCCAGTGGAAACCAAGTCGCCCAAGTCTCAGCACCATCTCATTCGACGGTGGCCAAACCGCCGTCGCCGTCCCCCATGCCTTCGCCAACCCCATCGCCGTCACCGAAGGCAGTTGCGACCTCAGCTCCCCCACCTCCGGCTCCAACCCCACCTCCACAGGATCCCTACGCCGCAGCAACGGCAGCCGGAGCAACGGCAGTCTGCGCGGACGGAACTTGGAGCTTCAGCAAGACTCGCAGCGGCACATGCTCGGGACATGGCGGCGTGCACTGGTGGACTGGAAATCTTGGGCCAGCAGGCCCTGGGGCACACTAGCCAACAGCGACGTGCGTGACGACCTAACCGCCACCCTGCCAACTGCGACCTCCTCCGTGCCGCTGGTCGTAGACACCGAGGGCGGGCCCGTCACAATGCTCGATCTCGCAGGTCTCCGGACTCGTGCCCAAACACTGCAACAGGAGTCAGCGACCGCCGCACAACAAACCAAGTCGATGCGGGAATTGGCTGAAGACCTTTGGGTGCAGGCTGGAAGAACCCTGACCGCCAGGCTTGGGCAATCGTCGCCTACACCTCAAGTCGCCGCGCTGACGCAACAAGCTGTGGCGCTCACCGCAAAGGCTGAGAGCGACGACTCCGAGCTTCAATCGATCCATGACAAACAACACGGCGGATTTAGCGGTCTGGCTGGCAAGCTGGGGAGTTGGAATGAGAGTCGAAAGCTGTCCAGCGACCGCCTACAGGTTGAGTCACAGCTTCGCCCTCTATTGGCCCAAATTGCCCGTCTAAGTCCTGAAGCAGTCGAAATTGTTTCGATTCGCAGCCAAGCCATTTCTGCTGATACACAAGCTCAAGAGTTGAAGGAGCGCACTGAATCTCTATCGATGGACGCAAGTGCGGCCAGCGCGGAACTGAAGCGCCGCACTGACGCCGAGCGCGAGATGGGCTTCGATGCGCCTTACACCGCTGCCTATCTGAAAACGTACGGACCTCCGGAAGTGCAAAGCCCGCTGGTTCTGAAACGGGGAGAGCGCGCTTGCATGGTGGCGCCGGCCACATTGGCGCGACAGCAAACTCGACGGCAGTGGGTCGGAGGGAACCAGGGCTTCAGCTTTCCAATTGGACACACGGGAATTCGTTATCGCGTCGGGTCATTTCACGGTCACCCGATCCAGCAGCAGTTCCTTGGCAAGTTGGACTTCGGCACGTTGGTGATCAGCAATCAACGCATCGCATTCATCGGGAAGGTGAAGTCGACAAGCGTCCCGTTCGCGAAGCTGCTGCACGTCGAGTGCTACGCGGACGCAGTCGCGGTGTTTCAGGAAGGGCGTGAGAATCCCGACTTCTACTTGACAGCGCAACCGAAATACGCGCTGTTCATGATCAATTGGTTCCTCAACCAAGCTGCCTCGTAGAGCTGACAGGTCAGAGATCTAGGTCGGCCGGCTCATCGTCGTCTGTCCTGACCGAGATTCCGAGCTCGTTGATCGCGTCGATCAGATCAGGTAACGCGTTCTCCACTAATTCGCGCAGGCGGTCAGGGTCGAGCCTGGAGTACTGATGTGTGAAGAACTCTCGAGCTGTTGCCAGGTCGTCCCAGGGGACCTGCGGATATGTGTCCTTCTCTTCGGCTGGAAACTGATACTTCGCCAGGTCTGCGACTTCACTTACCCGATTGGCGATCGCGTCGACTACCAGTTCCTCTCTGTCCCACCCGTCGCCCGCGGCTTCCGCGTAGGCGACAGCTTTGCGAGCGCTCGCGCGCATCGCCTGGAAGCACTCGTAAGCGGGCTCGCCGGTCCGCAGCGTCACAGCGTCACGGATGCTGCTGCGGGGAGGGCATGATCGCGACGTCGTGCACGCGGAACTCCCAGGTGCGCAGCGTGGCCATTTCCCCGTTCAGGACTCCTCGAAGCACGTAGCCGCCGGCGCGGGGAAACACCAGCTCACCGGTGATCGCGAGACAAGCATGCTGGGCACTGCCCGGCACGATTTGGGCTGGACGACCGACATTGAGGTCGCCCTCGACCTTCATGAAGGAGTTCCCGTCGAGGTCCTCGATCTCAACCTGAAACCGATGCGGCCGGTTGGTCTCGTTCCACGGTATGCGAACCATCACGGCGATTCCGACATGGCTGATCGTCGCCTGCCCGTTCGGCTGAAGAGGCGGCCGGTGATGATCTGTCCAGCCCCCGCCGGTCATGTAGAGAAGCCCGTTGATCGCCTCCACGTGATTCGCCAGGCATAGAAGCTCGAACTGGGCCCTTTCCGCGAAGCTAACGCCTGCCGTTCCGCTCTGGGATTCGCTCATTTCCTCCGCGTAACGTTAGGCCAGGCGTCCAGTTGTTAAGGCCATTGCCCTGAAATTTCCGCGCGGTAAACTGCGCCTATGGCTCTTCCTGCCCAGAAGGTCGCCGCGTTGGCTGACACGAGCGCCGCTGTAAAAAGCCTCCAGCATTCTGCTAGGGGAATTTCTGAGCGCTTTTGGCTCCTCCTGCTGGGCGGCCTCTTGGTTGCCGCGGTTGTCGTCGGACAACGCCTCGTTCGCATCGAGGACCCATACCTGGCTGCCCTTGATGCGGCGCCGGCCGACGATGAGACCCCCGACGCGGAGGAGGAGGAGGCTGTCAAAGCGGCAGCCAAAGAGCCGACTGAAGACTGGTCTGAGGTGAGCCGGAGGCTCGTCGGCTGAGCCAACCGCCGGTATGGCGGAAGGTAGTCACCAGGTCCGCATCAAACGCTCTGCAACGTCTGTCGACGGTTGACCGTAAGCGGATAGGACAGGCGATTGATCGCTTACCCGAGGGCAATGTTCGGCGCCTTGAGGGTATGCCCGGCCACTTCCGCGCGCGAGTAGGCGACTGGAGAGTGCTCTTCAGAGTAAACAGACAGCAGCGTGTGTTGACTGTGCTCACCATCAGACCGCGAGGAGATGCGTACAAGGGCCCATAAGCAAGGGGATGTGCCTAGGCCAGGCGTGCTGCGCGCAGCGCGAGGTAGCGCTGCTCGGGAAGGCTAGCCGTCATCTTCGCCGCCCGCCGGCAGGCCGAGCGCGCGCGACCACCAGGCAAGTGGTGGCGGTGGCGGAGCTGGCCGACGACCTTGGGCTCGACATCATCGGCCTCCAGGACCACCCGTACCAGCCGCAGCGCCGGGACGAAACGCGTACGGCGGTCGACCATCTCCGCGACGCGCTGCTGGCGCACCTGAAGTACGAAGAGGAGCAGCTGCTGGAGCCGATCGGGCGGCCGGCGATAAGGATCTACCCAGCGCCTCATCTGAACCGAAAATTAAGCCAGCAGAAAGGCGTTGCTTAAGGCATAGTAATTGCGAACAGCGTGATCCTCGTTGCGCTGTCCCCGTCAGTTCGTTTAGGAGAGGTGCAACATGTCTAAGCGTATTTCGCTGGGGGTCGCGCTCGGGGCCGTCCTGGCCGTCGTATTCGGGGTGTTAAACGCGTCCGCAGGAGCGGTCACGCTTCACCCATCAGGATTTGGCCAGCAGTCGTATGCAGCCTGGAAAGCGCAACAGGGTAACCCGACAGACCTCGATGCCGCGACTTCCAACCAGGCGCTGTACTTCCAAAAGATGGTCCCAACCACGACGTTCGCCGCTGGAGTCGCAGTGGTCAACGGCGTCGCCGGCATGCGGGCCAGCGAACTAACTGGCCTCTCATGGGAGCATCGCACCGACGGTCACTGCGGCGCGGGTGCGCCGAGGTGGAACATCGGCGTGGACGACGGCGACGGCAATCACTACACGCTGTTTCTTGGCTGTTCAGCAGCCACACATACTTCGGCGGGTACCCCGTGGTGCAAAGACTCTTACGCCGGCGCCACGATCCTTGATCTAGGGGCAGCGAACGCCGGCTTTAACGCCACGCAGCTAACCGCCATTCGGGCGGGGACGCTAACAAGCCTTGCGCTCGTATTCGATGAGGGCACGGACAATCCGGGGAATCCAGTGCCGGAATGCGGCCCGGGGAGCACAGGTGCCGGGTTCGTTTTCCTCGACAACATCATGGTCAACGACAACACATGGTCGTCGGCGTCCGACAACGGTAACGGGTAAGCAAACGCAGCCTGCGCGAAGGCGGCCGAGCCGCCCTCGCAACGTCCTGGTCCGAGCTGGTCAGCCGGTCAGGGCTGTCAAACGATCGGGGAGCGCCTCGATCTTGATGCGCTCTTGTTCGGTTGAGTCGCGCTGACGGATCGTCACGGCTTTGTCATTGAGGGTGTCGAAGTCGATCGTGACGCAGAACGGCGTCCCGATCTCGTCCTGCCGGCGGTAGCGCCGCCCGATGTTGCCGCCGGTCTGGTCGTACTCCACCCGGAAGTCGCCCTGCAACGACGACTGGACGTCGCGCGCGACCTTGATGAGGTCTTCCTTCTTAGAGAGGGGGACGACCGCCACCTGCACCGGAGCGACGTTGGGGTGGAAGTGCAGCACCACGCGCGGCTCCTTGTTGACGACGTCCTCGTCGTACGCGTCGAGCAGCAGGGTGATGAAGATCCGCTCCACGCTGACCGCCGGTTCGATCACCCACGGCAGGTAGCGCTCGTTCGATTCTGGGTCCAGGTAGGTGAGGTCGACCTTGGACTTTTCCTGGTGGACGCGGAGGTCGAAGTCAGTGCGATCCGCCACGCCCTCCAGCTCTCCCCACCCGAACGGGAAGTCGTACTCGATGTCGGTCGTCTGCTTCGAGTAGTGCGACAGCGAAGCTTTCGGGTGGTCGTACATGCGAAGGCGGTCGGCCTTGATCCCCAGCACGTCGGTGTACCAGCGCAGGCGCTCCGCGCGCCAGTAGTTGAACCACTCGTCGTCCGAGTCCGGCTTGACGAAGTACTCCATCTCCATCAGCTCGAACTCGCGCACCCGGAAGACGAAGTTGCCGGGCGTGATCTCGTTGCGGAACGCCCGGCCCTGCTGCGCAATCCCGAACGGCACGCGCACGCGGGACGAGTTGAGGACGTTCTTGAAATCGACGAACATGCCCTGCGCCGTCTCGGGTCGCAGGTAGACCTCGGACGAGGAGTCCTCCACTGGACCGACGTGGGTCTTGAACATGAGGTTGAACATCCGTGCCTCGTCCAGCGGGCCTCCACACTCGGGGCATTTGTCGCCCGTTACGTGATCCGCGCGCCAGCGCTTCTTGCACTGGCCGAGGCACTGGCGGAGGGGGTCGACGAAGTTGGTGAGGTGGCCGGAGGCGGCCCACACCTCGGAGGGCATGATCAAGGTCGACTCGAGGCCGACCACGTCGTCGCGCAACTCGACCATGTGGCGCCACCACAGGTCGCGGATCGCTCGTTTCAGGGCGACGCCGTACGGGCCGTAGTCGTAGAAGCCGGACAGCCCGCCGTAGATCTCGCTCGACGGGTAGATGAAGCCGCGTCGCTTGGTGAGGGCGACGACCTTCTCCATCAGTTGCTCGCGCGGAACGGTCACTTCTTTCCTAGCCCCTCTCCGTGACCCTCTCCCCTGAAGGGGAGAGGGGATGAGCGATCAACCCTGCTGGAGGATCGACAGGATGTTGCCTGCCGGGTCTTTGAACCACGCGATGTCGGGGCCCCGATTGTGGGCGAGGCCTCGTGCCACCCCTTTGTGGTCGGTGAGCCCCGCGTAGTGCTCGAACGTGATGCCTTTTCCGGCCAACTCTTCGAGAGCCTGGTCGATGTTGTCGACGGGAAAATTGAGGACCGTGTACGTCGCGGGCTGGTGATCCGGCTTGGGGTAGATCAAAATCCCGTTGCCGATCTTCAGCCTTAGGCCCTGCGGAATCTCCTCGAGCTCCACGCCGAGCGTATTTCCGTAGAAGTCCTTGGCCGCGGCCAGATCGTTGACCGAGAAACCGTTGAACGCTTTATCGACTCTGATCACTGAATCATTCTCATCTGGTGCAGGAACTGTAGCGATTTCAGGCGGCGGTCCAGGTGGTGCTCCAGCTGTGTCGTGAGCACGCCCTCGATCGAGGACATCAGCGCTCCGTCGAGCTTGAGGCGCCGGTAGGTTTCCAGGTCGCCGGCTGCCATCAGCCGCAGCACTTTGATCGCCGCGACTGGAACGAGCGGCATGCCCGGCATCGCGCACTGGTCGCACAGGAACCCGCCCGCCTCCGGGCTGAACGCCGCCGGCTTGGCCGCGAGCGGCCGATCACATGTCGCGCATGCCGCCAGCTGCGGCGAGTAGCCCAGAAGATCTAGGGCTGCCATCAAAAAGTAGGCGGACGCGCGGCGTGGGTCGGTCTCGCGCGCCAGCTCGTCCAGCGCCATCACCGCCAGCTCGTACACGCCGTCGACCGGGTGCCGGTCCTCGCACACTCGCTCCGCGAGCTCCGCGATCAAGGCCGCGTGCGACATCCGCTCCACGTCGCCCGCGATCCGCAAGCCGGGCATGCGCTGCACCTGTGCCACGACGTCAAGCTCGCCGCGACCCTTTGCCAGGAGCACGTCCACGTGCCCGTACAGCTCGAGCGAGGGTCCCAGCTTCGACTCCGGCCGCCGCACCCCTTTCGCGATCGCTCCCACCTTGCCGTGGCTCCGGGTCAGCAGCGTGAAGATTCGATCGGCCTCGCCGTAGTCGAGCTTGCGCAGCACGACCGCCCGGTCACGATATGTGGCCAGTCTCTTTCTCCACTGCCGGCTGACTTGTGCCGTCGCTCTCGTTCGACTGGGAGGGGTGTGCCATGCCGGAAGCCTCGAGGGCATCGATCGGCCAGGGCTGGTCGGCGGTCAGGCGGATCGTCTCGATGCGCCGGCCCTTCACCTTCTCCACCGTCCAGCGCGCCTTGCCGGCTTTGAACGAATCGCCCACCGACGCGATCTTGCCGAGCACGGAATGGACGTACCCGCCGACCGAGTCGTAGTCGCCCGACTCCTCGATCGCGAAACCGAGGCGCGAGTTGAGCTCCTCGAGCGGAAAGCCCGCGTCGACGTGCGCCTCGTGGTCGTTGACGATGACGAGCATGTCCTCCTCCGCGGAGTCGTACTCGTCGCGGATCTCGCCGACGATCTCCTCGAGCAGGTCCTCGAGCGTGACCAGCCCCGCGGTGCCGCCGTACTCGTCCACCACGATCATCATGTGGACCTTCTTGGTCCGCATGTCGTGCAGGAGCTCGTCGACCTTCTTCTGCTCCGGCGTGAACTCGATGGGCCGCAGCAGCTTGTCCATGTCGAACTTCTGCGAGCTCGACAGCGTGTAAAAGAGCAGCAGGTCCTTGGTGTGGATGAGGCCGACCACGTGGTCGATGTCGTGCTCGTACACGGGCATCCTCGTGTGGCGGTGCTCTTTGAAGACCTTGACGACCTCGCGAAGATCGGCGCTGCGCTCCACCGCCACGATGTCGGTGCGGGGGATCATGATCTCGCGCACGGTCTTGTCACCGATCTCGATGATGCCGTGGATCATCTGGTGCTCCTGCTCTTCGATCACGCCCTGCTCCTCCGACACGTGTAGCACGCTGATGAGCTCCTCTTCCGAGAGGTAGGGGGCTCGAGCGGCGCGTCCGCCGGTGAGGCCGCGCGAGACGAACGTCACCACCCAGAGGATCGGGCCCAGGAAGCTCGCGAGCCTGTCGACCGGACGGGCGGCCGCCAGCGCCACACGCTCGGCGTGCGTGATCGCCAGCGTCTTCGGCGTGACCTCGGCCGCGATCAGAAGGATCACCGAAAGCACCAGGGAAACCAGCAGCGTCAGCCACAACCGCCATCCCGCGGGTATGCCCCATTGGCTGAACACCGCTTCGCTGAGAAGGGCCGTCGCGGTCGACGCGACGATGAGCGCAAGCGTGTTGACGAACAGCACGGTCGAGAGGAACCGGTTCGGATCCGCTCGCAGGTGCTGCAAGATTGCCGCGGACTTGCTGCCCTGCTCGGCGAGGAACCGCACGCGCAGGCGGCCGACCGAGGTGAGCGCCGTCTCGGTGCCGCTGGCCAGCGCGGCCACGACAAAGCACACGAGCAGAACGATGACCTCGATCGTTTCCTGGCCGGTCATGACGAGCGGACTATCTGAAGAGCTCGCTGACGCTCCGGTTCTCGTGCACCCGGATGATCGCCTCAGCGAGCAAAGGTGCGACCGACAGCACCGTGATCGGGGGTCCCAGTTTCTCGGGGGAGATGGGAACGGAGTCGGTCACGATGACTTCGTCCACGTCAGCTCTCTTCAACTTCTCGACCGCGTCGCCGGTCAGCACCGGGTGCGTCGCGGCGATGAGCACCTTGCTCGCGCCCTGGTTGCGCAAGGCGACCGCAAGCTTGGCTATGGTGCTGCCCGTCGTGATGATGTCCTCGACCACGACGCAGTCGCGGCCCTTCACGTCGCCTGACACGGCGATCACCTCCACCTCGTCGTCGCTCGAGCGGCGCTTGTAACCGAACGCGATCGGCGCCGCCAGGTTGTTGGCGACGGCCTCGGCCCGCCTGCCGCCACCGGCGTCGGGGGCGACGATCGTGAGCCGGTTCAGATTGAGCGTCTTCAGGTAGTCGGCGATGATCCGGTGCGGCGAGAGGTGGTCGGTGGGGACATCGAAGAAGCCCTCGATGGCTTCCGCGTGCAGGTCGAGCAACAGCAGGCGGTCGGCGCCCGCAAGGGTGATGAAGTTGGCGACCAGCTTGGCCGTGATGGGCTCGCGGGGCTGCGTCTTGCGCTCCTTCCGGGCGTAGCCGTAGTACGGGACGACCGCGGTGACGCGGCCTGCCGAGGCGCGGCGAAGCGCGTCGAGGATGATGAACAGCTCCATCAGGTGCTCGTTGACCGGGGGCGACGTGGGCTGGATGACGAACACGTCGTGCCCGCGCATCGAGTCCTCGATCTTGACGTTGATCTCACCGTCGGGGAATCGGCGAAGGCGGGGGTCCGTGAGCGGGACGTCGATGATCTTGGAGATCTTTTCAGCCAGCTCCGGGTTGGCCGAGCCGGCGATCAGCTTGAGGGCCCCCCACGGGGACGCCTCCTCGCCGGCGAACTCTACAGCGGTCTGGATTCGCCCGATCACTTGGATTCGGATTCCGAACTCACGACTTTCCTCCGTACCACCCTAGCGGGAACTCCGACGGCTGTCGCGCCATCCGGCACGTCCTTTGTCACGACCGAACCGGCCCCGGTGCGCGCCTCTCGACCAAGTTTGACGGGAGCGACCAGCATCGTGTCCACGCCGACGAAGGCGCGGTCGCCGATCTTGGTCCGGTTCTTGTTCGTCCCATCGAAGTTGGCCGTGATGGTACCGGCTCCGATGTTGGCGTCCTCGCCGAGATCGGTGTCGCCCAGGTAGGAGACATGTGGAACCTTGCTTCCCCGCCCCACCTTCGTGCGGACCAGCTCGACGAAGCTGCCTATGTGCACGTCGTCGGCGATCTCGGTGCCGGGACGGAGCTTGGCGAACGGCCCGCAGTCGGCGCGGTCGCCGATCCTCGCGTCCTCTATATGTACGTGGGGGCCGATGCGGCAGTCGGAGCCGATCGCGGTGTGCGCCTTGAGCACGGTGAACGGCTCGATGACTGTGTCCTGGCCGATCGTCACCGTGGCGTCGACGAAGGTGGAGTTGGGATCGACGATGGTCACCCCGGAGAGCATGAGCTTTTCGAGGATGCGCTTCTGGATCGTCGCGGTGGCCGCGGCGAGCCTGGTCCTGTCCTTGACTCCCATGGCTTCGTTGGGGTCGTCGAGTCGGACGATCGTCACCGGGCTCAGGTGGAGGAAGACGTCGGTGAGGTAGAACTCGCCAGCTTGGTTTTCGTCCTTGATCTCCTTCAGTGCCTTGGTGAGCTCCGTCCCGTCGAAGACGTACACGCCGACGTTGAACTCGTGGACGTTTTTTCGCATCTCGTCGGTCGCGTCCTTGCGCTCGACGATGCGCTCGAGCGAGCCATCGGCGGCGCGGATGATGCGGCCGTCGTTTCTTGTCGCATCTTCCACGCTGGCGATGGTGGCGGGCGTGCCGGCGGCGCGGTGGGCCTCGACGACTTTCTTGATCGTTTCCGCCGTCAGCAGGGGCGAGTCGCCGTTGACCACTAGCACCTCTCTGCCTTTGAGCTCGGCTTCCGGGATCTGCTGCAGCGCATGCGCGGTGCCCTTCGGTTCGCGCTGAAAGGTGGGTGCGATGCCTCGCTCATCGAGGTGGGCGGCAACCTCGGCGTGATGCGGGTTGGCGATGACCTTGACGTCCTTCGCCCCGGCCCCCGCGACCGCGTCCAGGACGTAGTCGAGCATGGGGCGGCCGCAGATCGGATGGAGGACCTTGGGAATACGCGACCGCATCCGGGTGCCGTGACCGGCGGCGAGTATGACGGCCGTTAGCGATTGGCTCAACAGTGATGCCAGTTTAAGCCCCCCACCCTAGCCCTCCCCCCGATGGGGGGAGGGAATGAGCCTCACTCCCTGCCCCTCTCCCCTAAGGGAGGGGGAGAGCCTCGAGGGGAGGGGGAAAGCATCTGGGGGATAATCCGAGGGTGAGCGAGGTGCCGGCGCTGAACGTGGAGGGTGCAGTCCCTTCGCGCCTTCCGGTGCTGCCGCTCAAGTCGACGGTCGTCTTCCCGCGCATCTTCATTCCGCTCTCGGTCGGCCGCAAGCGCTCGCTGCAGCTGCTCGAGGACCTGACCGGATCGGAGCGTCACATCGCGGTCGCGACTCAACTCGACGAGTCGGCGGAGGAAGTCGGATTCAAAGACCTGCATCACGTCGGCACGATGGTGCGCGTGCAGCACATGCTGAAGCTGCCCGACGGCACGGTGCAGCTCGCGGTGCTGGGACTGCGGCGCATCAAGATGACGAAGGCGTTGTCCGAGGATCCGTACCTCGAGGCCGCGGTGGACATGCTGCCAGAGTCGTCGGAAACGATCCTGTCACTCCCGCGCGAGGCGCTGATGCGGCGGGCCATCTCGTCCTTCCAGCAGCTCGTCATGCTGGCTCCCCACCTCCCGGCCGAGCTGTCGAGCGCGGCGGGCGCGATCGAGGATCCGCTTCACCTCGCGTACTACATCGCCAACCACATCAGGCTGACGACCGAGCAGCGGCAGGAGATCCTGGAGCTGGACTCGGCCAAGGAGAAGCTCGAGCGGCTGCTCGGGCACATGGCGCACGAGCTGGAGGTGCTGGAGCTCGGCCGGAAGATCCAGTCGCAGGCCGAAGAGCAGATGGGCAAGGCCCAGCGCGAGTACTTCCTGCGCGAGCAGCTCAAGGCCATCCAGCGCGAGCTGGGCGAGATGGACAGCGAGCACGGCGAGCTGATCGAGCTGCGCGAGCGGATCGAGAAGGCGGGGCTGCCGGCGGAAGCCAAGCGCGAGGCCGACCGTGAGATCGCGCGGCTCGAGCGCATCCCGAGCGCGTCACCCGAATCGTCGGTGATCCGCACGTACCTCGAGCTCATCGTGTCGCTGCCGTGGAATGCGTCCACGGGCGGCGAGGTGGACGTGAAGAAGGCGCGGGCGATCCTCGACGCCGATCACTACGACCTCGACAAGGTGAAGCAGCGCATCGTCGAGCACCTGGCGGTGCGGCGCTTGAAGCAGGAGCGCGGCTCGACGGATCGCGGCCGCGAGCCGATCCTGTGCTTCGTCGGACCGCCGGGCGTGGGCAAGACGTCGCTGGGCCAGTCGATCGCACGCGCGATGGGCCGTAAGTTCGCGCGGGCGTCCCTGGGCGGCGTGCACGACGAAGCCGAGATCCGGGGGCACCGGCGCACGTACATCGGAGCGATGCCCGGCCGCATCCTGCAGGCGATCCGGCGCGCCGAGTCGAACGATCCAGTGTTCATGCTCGACGAGGTGGACAAGATCGGCGCCGACTGGCGCGGCGATCCTTCGTCAGCACTGCTGGAGGTGCTCGACCCCGAGCAGAACAAGGACTTTCGCGACAACTACCTCGACGTTCCGTTCGACCTTTCGAAGGTGATGTTCATCACGACCGCGAACGCGCTCGACACGATTCCACCCGCTTTGCGCGATCGCATGGAGGTGCTGAACCTCTCGGGCTACACCGAAGAGGAGAAGGTGAAGATCGCGGAGATGTTCCTGATCCCGAAGCAGCTCATCGCACACGGGCTGCGGCCGGGCGAGATCACGATGTCCGAAGAGGCGATCCGCCTCATCATCAGCCAGTTCACGCGCGAGGCCGGCGTGCGCAACCTGGAGCGCGAGATCGCGTCGGTGATGCGGCGGGACGTGGCGGACATGGCGGTCAGCAAGCGCTCGCGCAAGGCTGTCGACGACGTCAAGCGGGTGCGTGCTGCTCTGGGCAAGCGGCGGTTTTACGACGACGTCGCCGAGCGGATCGACCGGCCTGGCGTGGCCACAGGTTTGGTGTGGACGCCGACCGGTGGCGAGATCATCTTCGTCGAGGCCGCGCTGACGCCGGGCAAGGGTGAGTTGAAGCTCACGGGCCAGCTCGGCGAGGTGATGAAGGAGTCGGCGGCGGCGGCGCTGTCCTATCTGAAGTCGCGCGCCTCGTCGTTGGGCATCGACCCCGCGATGTTCGACAAGAACGACATCCACGTCCATGTGCCGGCGGGCGCGCAGCCGAAGGAAGGGCCGTCGGCTGGTGTGACTGTCCTGACCGCGATGGCGTCACTGCTGACCGGCCGGCCGGTGCGCGACGACGTTGCCATGACGGGCGAGATCACGCTGCGCGGGCGGGTGCTGCCGATCGGCGGCATCAAGGAGAAGGTGCTGGGCGCGCACCGCGCGGGTTTGCGACGCGTGCTCCTGCCTCGACGAAATGAAGCCGATCTCGACGACATCCCCTCGGACCTGCGTAAGGAGATGCAGCTGGTGATGGTGGAGTCGATCGACGAGGTGCTGCGCGAGGCCCTGACACCGCCGCTGGCGGCGGTCGGGTCTAACGGTGCTGGAGGTGCAGGTGGTGTTGGGCGCGCTGCAAAATCCGTTCGTGCGCGGCCAGCTCCACCGAGTCGTCGAGCGGCGAAAGCTCGTCCACGCCGCGCCTGATGAGGGCGTTGCGGATCAGGTAGTCCGCGAGGTGCGGGTTCTTCGGTAGGAGCGATCCGTGCATGTACGTGCCGAGCACGGTTCCCTGCAGGCAGCCTTCCATCTTGTCCGAGCCGTTGTTGCCGTGGCCGAGCAATGTCTGGCCGAGAGGCCTCGCCTTTGGGCCGAGGTAAGTGCGACCGCTGTGGTTTTCGAAACCGACCAGCGTCTTCGGGTCAAGCGTGGCGATCTCGGTCTTCACGACGACGTCGCCGATGAACCGCTTCTTCCCAGCCTCGGTGCGGACGTCGATCATGCCGATGCCTGGGAATCGCTCGCCGTCGGCGGTCTGGTAGTAATGCCCCAGGAGCTGGTAGCCGCCGCACACGGCGAGGATGACGGCGCCATTTTTTACAGCTTGTTCGAGCGGTGGCTGCTTGATCTCGAGCAGGTCTTCGTACACGAGCGATTGCTCGCGGTCCTGTCCGCCTCCGAAAAAGAAGATGTCGACCTCGTCCATCTGCTTCGCCGACCCGCGCCCGAGCTCGACGAGCCTGGGCTCGAAGCCGCGCCATTCGGCGCGCTTGAGGAGCGTGAGGATGTTGCCGCGGTCGCCGTAGATGTTCATGAGGTCGGGATAGAGCCAGCCGACGGTGAACTTGTCGCTCATCGGATCAAGTCTGCCAGTAAGGCTTGGCCCAGCCGCGCCGCACGAGCTCGGCGCGCAGGTCCAGCATCGCCGTATAGGTGCACAGGAGGTGGGCGATGTCGCCTTCCTTCGTCAGCTTGACGAGGAGGTCGAGCGCGCGGCCGGGATCTGTTTCGGGTTCAGCGGCTGCAACGCTCGCGTACTTGAGCCGGACCGCGAGATCGTGAGCCCGATTGCCCGCGGGCACGACGACCTGAGCCTTGTCTTTAAGGTGCTCGAAATCGACATCCCAGATCCACGAGACGTCGGTGCCGTCCGCTTTGCGGTCGTTGAGAGCGATGAGAAAGTTGGTGCCATGGGCGAGGTCGATGGAGGTTCTGAGTGTTTCGTTGAAACCCGCGGGGTTTTTGGAAAGGACGAGGTTGAGGATGCGGCCGCGAAACTCCACGCGCTCCTGGCGGCCGAAGGCGGCGTGGAAGTCGCGCAGGCGCTCCACGACGTA
The DNA here is from genome assembly GCA_036570165.1 of Candidatus Dormiibacterota bacterium. Lineage (GTDB taxonomy): Bacteria > Chloroflexota > Dormibacteria > Dormibacterales > Dormibacteraceae > Palsa-870. The sequence continues at coordinate 65,023 of DATCPI010000024.1, forward strand.
GTCCGGTGCGAGGCCGAGGGCGCGGGCCAGCGCGAAGGCGGCGAGAACGTTGTAGACGTTGTAGAGGCCGCCGAGCTGGACGTCGAGTTGGGTGTTTTCTATTTCGGCTGAAAACCGGTAGAAGCTGGGGAGCTTGATGTTTTGGGCGGTGATGCTTGGTGCGGGCCGCGCGAAATCGTTGTTGGGGCAGCTGTAGACGCCGTCGTGACCCACGTACACGGCTTCGAAGTGGAGACTCGCGCCGCACCTCGGGCAGGTGCGCGCGTCGGCGGCGTGAGGCAGCTCGCGCATTGCGACGCTCATGTCGTCGAGGCCGTACCAAAGCGGCGGGTTGGGCAGGCCGAGACCGATCTCGGCGACGCGAGGGTCATCGGCGTTGAGGATGGCCGCGCTGCCGGCGGGCAGCGCGCTGAGGGCGGACTCGATCTTCTTGGCGATCGACTCGAGCTCGCCGTAGCGGTCGAGCTGGTCGCGAAAAAGATTGAGGAGGAGAGTGGCCTTGGGTTTGATCTCCTCCACCACCTTCGGCAGGCTCGCTTCGTCGATCTCGAAAACTCCCCAGTCGGCTCTCAGCCGACCGTCGGCTCCGGCGCGATCCAGGGCGGCCGCGGTGACGCCGAAGATGAGGTTGGCGCCGGCGCGGTTGGTGACGACCTTGTGGCCCGCGCCCTCGAGGAGCCAGGTGACCAGGCGCGACGTGGTGGTCTTGCCGTTGGTGCCCGTGATCACGATCGAGCCATGCGTCAGGTCCTGCGAGAGCTTGGTCAGGACTTTGGGGTCGATCGCTCGGGCGACATCGCCGGGGAGGGTGGTGCCGCCGCCGAGGCGGCTGATGCGGCTGAGCGAGCCGGTGGCTTTGCCCGCCCAGACGGCGGCGGTTTTGCGGATCACTCCTGCTCCGCCCAGGGCCCGACGGCTTGGGCGACGGCGGTCCAGCACTTCAATTTGGCAGTGATGCTGCGCGCCGACGGCTCGTCGGTGCAGTGACAAAAGAAGGCCGATCCGCTGCCGGTCATCTGCCAGGTTGGGCCGTGGCTGTTAAGGGCGTTGGCAAATTCTTTCAGGGGCGGTTGAATGCTCATGGCGGCATGTGTGAGGTGATTCGGTGAGTCGAACGTTGTGGAGTGGTGCACTTCGTCCCATGCACGGTAAACGTCTTGCGTTAAGAGCTCGACGCCGGACCAGGCGATGGCGAACCATTGGTGCTGTGTCGGAATGGGGGTGAGATGGTCTCCGCGCTGCTCGCCGATCGCTGCGCCGCCAGTGAGAAAAAAGGGGACGTCGGCGCCGATTTGGGACGCGATCGCATGGAGGTCGGCTTTGACGTGATGCAGCGCCGCGAGTCCTCGCAACGCGGTCGCCGCGTCGGAGCTGGCGCCGCCCATCCCGGCGCCAGGAGGGATGCGCTTGTGAAGGTGGATTTCGGTGGGCAGCTTTTTCTTGGACGCTTGTTCGAGCGCGGCGTGGGCTTTGAGGATGGAGTTGCCCTGCGTGTTCTTGACCGGGAGGCCGGAGATGATGAGCGTCGTTCGGTCTGCCGGCGTGAGTGAGACGAGGTCGTGCAGGTCGATCGCCTGCAGGGTGGTGCGGACGTCGTGGTATCCGTCGTCTCGACGCCCAAGCACGGCGAGGTCGAGATTGAGCTTCGCGCGCGCCGGCAGCACGATGGTCACGTGCGGTCGACGACTTTTAGCTTTTCTCGATACGTGATGGCGCGGTCTTGATATTTCTGCGCGGCCATGCCCACCCATTTGCCCGATGAGCCCCCCAGCGGTTTCTTGACGGTTGCGGGCACGCCGGCCGCGAGGTGGCCCGGCGGGATCTCGCTTCCCTCCGCGAGCACGGCGCCGGCCGCGAGCAGGGACCCTGCGCCGAGGCGGCTGCGCTGCAGCATGATCGCGCCCATGCCTACGAGCGCACCATCCTCGACGACGCAGCCTTCGAGCAGCGCGGAGTGGCCGATCGTCACGTTGCGCTCGATGATCGTCGGGAGATCCTTGGAGCAGTGGATGACAGCGTTGTCCTGCACGTTCGAGCCTTCCCCGACTTTGATCTGCGCTTCGTCGCCGCGCAGCACCGCGCCGAACCACACGCTGGCGCCCGCCTCGATCACGACATCCCCGATGAGGACCGCGGTGGGTGCGATGTAGGCGTCTTTGTGTACGTGAGGCCGCTTGCCGCCGAGCTCGAATTCCATGGGCCCCTATAATCCTAGGTTCGTGCGTATTTCACTTAATGCGCTTTGCGCGCGCCCGGCGAACCGGATGATGACCCGTGGCTAAGCGGACGGCGTCTGCCAAGAAGCAGGCCCGAGCCGGCGTTCGGCGTGCCGCGCGCAATCGCGCAGTGCGCTCGGAGGTAAAGACGCTGGTCGTGAAGGCGCGGAAGTCTCTGAGCGGCGGCCCGGTCGCCGAATCCGATCGCTACGCCATGACGCTTGAGGCGGTCCGGGCGCTGGATCGCGCGGCATCGAAGGGCGTGCTTCACGCGAACAACGCGAGCCGGCGCAAGTCGCGCCTGGCGCGCCAGATGGCGAAGCTGAAGATCGCGCCTCCGGTTGCCGCGAAAGGCAAGCAGCCAGCGGGCAAACAACCAGCTTCCAAACAAACAGCAGGCAGGAAGGGTGCGGTTGCGGCGGCTCCGGCCAAGGCGGCTCCAGCGGCGAAGTCGGCCGCGAAGAAGAAGTAAGGCGAAGTCCCCAGGCGGGCGCGGCAAGCCTTTGGGGTTGGCGCCAACGGTTGCAGAAAAACTGGGAGGATGACTCGATGAGGATCACCATCCAGTACTTCGAGGGTTGCCCCCACTGGAATCTGGCCGATACGCGAGTGAAGAACGCGCTGCGAGACTCAGCCCGAAATGATGTCGATGTGGACTATCAGCTGATCGACTCACCTGAGGCCGCCGAGAGTGCGCGCTTCCGCGGGTCGCCAACCATCCTCATGGACGGCCGCGACCCATTCGCAACGGGGGAAGAAGAATTCGGGCTGAGCTGTCGCGTGTATGACACCGGCGAAGGACCGCAGGGGGCGCCAATCGAAGCTCAGCTCCGCGCGTTGCTCACAGGCGCGTAAGCATCACGTCCAGGCCGAGCTCGGCGTCGATCTGGCCTGATTTGACCTCGAACTCGTAGTCGCGGATCGTATTCAGGGCTGACTCCAGGCGATCCGGATTGGAATCTTTCGCCACCTCGTAGGCCTTCTGAATGACGAAACGGTGCTCGGCCATGCCGTCCTGAACCATTTGCAGGGACTCCCCGCGGTCCTGTCTCGCACGGACCTGCAGCACCAGCGCGATGTGGCGAGCCATGCGGTAGGCGACTGTGGTCGGCTGCATCCCATTACGTGTGAGGCCGCGGGCGATCTGCATCGCTTGCGGCGAAGGGTGGGGCAACAGGTTGTCGGTGAGCTTGAAGATCTCGTCCTCGCGGGCGCCGGCGAGCAGCTCCGTTATCGCCTCGTTCGTGAGCTTCGAACCTGATGCCTTATAGGCGGCGAGCTTGCTGAGCTCGGAGTCGATGATGCTGAGGTCCGGTGTCGTGACGCGGACCACCTGCGCGGCGATGGCGGGGGTGAGGCCGTGATTTTCGACGGCGCGCCGGGCCGTCCAGTCGCTCAAAGCGCGACCCTTCATGTGCTGCATCTCGGTGGCTGCCCCCTGTGCTGCCGTCACGGCCTTCACCAGCTTGTTGCCTGCGCTGAGGCGGCCGGCGACGGTGACGAGCAGGCGCGTCGTCGAGGGGAGGTCCTGAAGCGCGCCGGCCATGCTTTCGGCGCGCTGCGACGGGAGCATACGAACGTACACGGCGCGGAAAGGATCGAGGAAGGGGGCCTGGAGGATGGAATCCTGGAGGCGCGCCGGGGTCAGGCCCGTCCCCTCGAGGGTTTCGAAGCCGAAATCGGAGACGAGCTCGGGTTTCCAGCCGTCGAGGGTCGCGCGCGCAGCCTCGTCGATGAGGAAGCGCTCCTCGCCGTGAAACAGGAGCACGGTCGTGGCGCGGGAGGTTGCGGTGCGGGCCACGAGCTCGATCCTACTTACATCGACAAGGTGATCGTGCCTTCCTGGTCGGTGCGGAGCACGTTGGGCGGGAATCCGTTGGCAAGTCTTCCTGCGGCGCGCGAGGCGATGAGTTGGGTGGTAGAGGAGATCGCGGCGCGGCGGAGCTCGGGTGATAGTTGGCTGCGGCCGCCGTTTGGCAGAAGGAGATAGGTGCACGGGCCGCGAAGGCGGGTCGCGGCGAGCGTCTGAGCGTCGAGGTCGAGGTCGCTGAGGTCGCAAAAGCTGCGGCCGCTTGGGGCGACGATTCGCAAGGCGAGATACGCGGCGCCGACCTGGTCGCCCGGCGCTCGCGGTTCCGGCGCGAGGACCTGGAGGTCGAATCCGGCGATGGTTATTGTCCGTCCGGCGGCCAGCCTCAGGACCGATGCGCCGCGAGCGGTGGCCTCGAGCGCGGCGCTGCGCCAGGCGGAGCCGCTGAGCTGGACGTCGGGAATGAGGACGTGGCGCGCCGGACGGTCGAAACCTGCGAATCCACCGACGTGGCCCAGCGCCGGCGCGGTGATGGCGACCGCGTCGAGCTTTGACTGCCAGGGAGGCAGCTGCGCGCCGAGCTCGTCCTTGAGGCGGGCGGGGCTCGGGCCGCCGTCGATGAGGATCGCTCCATGCGGGCCTCTCACCAGAACGGCCTGGCCGTCGCCGACTCCAAGCACGATCGCCTGGGGTGGGGCGTTCGCCCACATGCCGAGAGCCGTGGCGGCGATTAGTGCAGGCGCCAGTACGGCGGTGGCGGCGGCGACGGACCGGCGGCGATTTGTGAGGTGCGTGGCGGCGATCGCGGGGGCGAGGGCGAAGTAGTAGGCGAGGCCCATCCAGGTGGGGAATCTCGGGATTGGAATGGCCGCGGCCGGAATGCGCGCGAAAATGAAGGCGACCTGTTCGATGTAGGCGAGCAGCCCGGCGAGGGGGATCGCCGCGACGCGGGCCAGCTCCGGAACGAATGAGAGCGCTCCGATCAACAACCCGCCGCTTATGAGTACGGGGAGGATCGGGATGACCAGCGCGTTGGTGAGGGGCGCGACGGGCGAAAGAAGGTGGAAGTCGGTGGCCATCATGGGCATCGTCCCGACCTGCGCGGCGCACGTGACCGCGAATGGCTCGCGAAGCACGGCGGGCATGAAGGTGAGACGTCTCTCGATGGTGGGCGTGAGCAGGATGATCGCGGTGGTGCCGGCGAACGAGAGCTGAAAGCCGACGTCCCATGCGAGCTCAGGGTGCCAGCCGAGCATCACGGCGGCCGTCAGGGAGATCGAGGTCCAGACGTGAGTGGGCCGGCCGAGCTTTGAGGCCGCGATAACAAGGCCGCCCATGGCGGCGGCCCGCACGGCGGCGGGCGTGGCTCCGCCGACCATCGCGTAAAGGCCGATCAACACGAGCGCAGGCCAGGTGGCAAAGCTTCCCAAGACCGGCTTCAGCGCGGCTTGAACGATGCGTGCAAAGACCGCGACCTTCAGGCCGCTGAGGACGAGGAGGTGGACAAGGCCGGTCGCGATGAGCGCGTTCTGCAGCACGGGCGGGATGCCCTGACGGATGCCGAGCACGACTCCCATGAGCACGCCGGCGTGGGGTGGCGGAAGCGCGTCGTTGAGCGCCTGCGCGTAGCGAGTGCGCAGCCAGGCGGGGAGGCTGGCCGGTGCGGATCCGTCGGTGACGATGTTGAAGCTGGTGGAGTCGAGCTCCAGGTAGACATGGCGCTGGGCAAGGTAGGCCCGGCGATCGAAGGCCGGCATGTCCCTAGGCAACACCAGCTTGCCCGTGGCAAGGACCTGGTCGCCGAAGCCGGTTTGGGCCGGACCGCGCCAGCGGAGCATCAGGTTGCCGATGCCGCTGACCGGCGTGGCGCCGATGTTGATTCGCTCGGGTTCTACCAGGACCTCGCCGCCGCCGCCCGACGGGCGGGTGTCGTCGGCGACGCGTCCGGTGATGGTCGCCACCTGGCCGGCGAGGCCGGCGGCGCGGCTTTGAGCTAGTGGATCGGGGGCGGGCAGCTCGGCGCGACCGACGGCGAGGAGCGCGAATCCGATGGCGATGGCCAGGATCGCGGGCCTTAGGACCAGCGCGAGCGCCAGGCACGGGATTGCCAGCGCGATGGCGAGTACGCCAAGTATTGGTTGATCGGGTGCGAGCACGACTGTCGCGGTGAGGGCGACGCACCACGAGGTCGCCACGACGAGGGCCGGGAAGCGGCTCACAAAGTCAGGTAGCGGCGGGCGATGACGTAGTCCGCCTCGCTCATGCCGAGGATGTCGACGAGCTCGCGGGTGTTCTGGAATCCGCCGAAGTTGACGCGGTAGTCGATGACCTCGTTTGCGAAGGCTTCAGTGAATCCGGGCAGAACTTCCAGCTCGTCGAGCGACGCGGTGTTGAGGTTGGTGCGCGAGGCCACGGTTCCTGACGTGCCCTTCGCGAAAGCGACCTTCACCTGCTCGCCATCCTTGAGCCGGCCGGCGAGATTCGGAAGGTGGTTGAGGTCTGCGTCAGGCCTCAGGCCGCCGGCGGCCGCGATGGCGTCGTAGACGCGATCACCGCGCGGCAGCCTGTAGAGGCCGGGCTTCGCGACGGCGCCGGAGACGTGGACGAGCAGGCCTGGTGCTGGTGGTATGTCGTGGGCGGCGTCGGCGGGGATGGATTGGGCGTTGGTCGGGGTTGCTGCCGTGGAAGCGTACAGAGAGGCTCCGGCCAGGGCTGAGATGCCGAGGGCGATCGGCGCGGCGAGGAGCAGGATGTGCTTCCAGCCAGGGATGAGGCGCATACCTGGAGGCTAGGCGGGACCGCCGGGAAGGGGAACCCAGGGCGTTAAGGGGCTTGATGAGCATGGTTGCCCGGGAAGGATTCGAACCTTCGGTCGAGGATCCAAAGTCCTCTGCCTTACCGCTTGGCCACCGGGCAGCGAGCCTCAACACTACCGCGCAGGGGGCCGGAGACCGACCGGGGGGCGTGACCCGCGGGCGGCGGGCAACGTTGGGTCTGGTGATGAAGAACGTCCTGCTTGGAGCGCTGGTTTTCCTGACCGCTGCGTGCGGCGCGTATCAGTTTCCGGGAGCGTCGCCGGCACCCAAAGGGACGGTGACCGGGATGGTGACCGTCATGCCGTGCGGCCCGGTCCAGCCGGTTCCGCCCGCTCAGGCGCAGGACTCCGCTCCGTGCAGGATGAAGCCCTCGGCAGCCGGGGTCGAGATGGACTTCGCCTCCGGGGGGAGCGTGACAAGCACGCTGACCCATGCCGACGGCACCTATCGGATCGACCTCCCAGAGGGCACTTACAAGGTGAGCGCCAAGGGCTACGTGCGGATCATCAGCGGTCCGTCAGCGGTGATCGTCAAGGCCGGTCACACCCTGACCGCCGACTACGTACTCGATTCGGGAATCCGGGCGCTCCCGGTCCCGCAGCAATAAGTCGCGTCCTTTTAAATCCCACCCACTCCCCCCCACCCACCCGAGGGGGGTCGTGGCCAGGTCAGCGTATTCGCGGTTTTTGGGGCGGGTCAACCCTGGTCGTTAAGGGACGAGGTTGATCAGCCTATCCCGGACGTAGATGACCTTCGACGGCCCGCGACCGTTCAGTGCGGCGCGAACCTTCACGCTTCGCATCGCGACCTCAAGCGCCCCCTCCTCGGGCAGACCGACCGGCACGGTCGCGCGGTCACGCACCTTCCCGGCCACCTGGATCACCAACGTCGCTTCGGGCTCTGCTGCCGCACCTGGTTCGAATTGAGGCCACGGCGCGTCCGCGGCAAGACCCTTGCCACCGATGCGGGACCACAGCTCTTCGCCAACATGCGGTGCCATCGGGTTCAGAAGCAGTACCAGCGTGCGAAGCGCTGAGTCCCACTCCGAATTCCGCCGTCCACCGCCGACCAGATACGCCTGAAGCGAATTGGCGAACTCCATCAATGCGGCCACAGCGGTGTTGAAATGAAACCCTTCGTAGTCTTCGGTCACCTTTCGAATCGCCTGGTGCTCGCGCCGGCGAAGTACTTCCACCGAAGCATCCGATCGCGTGACCTGGAACGAATCCGGCGAATCGACCAGGCGCCATACATGCTGGAGGAAACGCACCGGACCGGCGATCGCCGAGTCAGACCATTCGACGTCCTCGTCGGGCGGCCCGATGAACATCTCGTAGACGCGCGCGGCGTCGGCGCCATCCCGCGCCGCGAGATCGTCGGGCGCCACGCCATTGCCCTTCGACTTCGACATGACCATTCCGCCGCGCTTGATCATCCCCTGGGTGAACAGCCGAGCGAACGGCTCGGTAGCGTCGACCCGCCCCGCGTCATGCAGCACCTTTTGAAAAAAGCGCGAATAGAGGAGGTGGAGAATTGCGTGCTCGATGCCGCCCGTGTACTGGTCCACGGCCATCCAGTGATTGGCAAGCTCGGAATCAAAGGGCTGCGTGTTGTCGTGAGCGGACGTGTAGCGCAAGAAGTACCAGGACGAATCGATGAACGTGTCCATCGTGTCCGTTTCACGCCGGGCATCGCGCCCGCACGTCGGACACTTGGTGCGCCAGAAATCGGGATTGTCGGCCAGGGGTTTGTACTCGCGTGGGAGCAATACCGGGAGCTCGGAGCGCGGCACGGCGACGATTCCATCGACCTCGCAGTGCACGACTGGAATCGGGCAGCCCCAATACCTTTGGCGCGAGATCAACCAGTCGCGCAGCCGGTACTTGACCGATCGCTTGCCGATCTCCTTCTGTTCGATGAAGTCGGCGATGCGGTCGAAGCCTGTCTTCGTGTCCAGCCCATCGAACTGGCCGCTGTTGACCATCACGCCTGGTCCGGTATAGGCGCTCTCCAACTCGTCTTGCGGTCCGCTCGGCTGCGCGATCACCTCGCGGATCGGAAGGGCGAACTGGCGCGCGAAGTCGAAGTCCCTCTGGTCGTGGGCGGGAACGGCCATGATCGCGCCGGTGCCGTACGTGATCAGAACGTAGTCAGCGACCCAGACCGGGACCTTCTCGCCGTTCAACGGATTGATCGCGAATGCCCCGGTGGGCGCGCCGAGCCGTTTTACCTCGCTCGACATCCGGTCGATCTCACGCTCCTTGCGCGATGCCTCGACGACCTCCCGCACCGCACGGCGCTGCGACGCCACGGTCAGCTTCTCGACCAGCGGGTGCTCGGGCGCCAGGACCATGAAGGTGACGCCGAACAGGGTGTCAGGGCGCGTCGTGTAGATCCGCATCGACTCGCCCGGGTGGCCGTCGATGGGGAACTCGACCTCCACACCGTGACTGCGACCAATCCAGTTCGCCTGCATCGTGCGCACCTTCTCGGGCCAGTGATCCAGCAATGCGAGGTCGTCTAGCAATCGATCCGCGTACTCGGTAATGCGCAGGAACCACTGCTCGAGGTCGCGCTTTTCGACCTCGACATCGGGATGTCTCCAGCATCGCCCGTTGATGACCTGTTCGTTGGCGAGGACGGTCTTGTCCACCGGGCACCAGTTGACCGGCGACATCATCCGGTGCGCGAGGCCACGCTCGAGGAACAGCAGGAATAGATCCTGGGTCCACTTGTAATAGGACGGATCGCAGGTGGTGACCTCTCGATCCCAGTCGTACAGCACCCCCATGAGGCCCAGCTGGCGCTTGGCGATCGCGATGTTGCCGCGGGTCCAGACCTCCGGATGCACACCGCCACCACGCTTGATGGCGTCGTTCTCGGCCGGTAGCCCAAAGGCATCCCATCCCATGGGGTTGAGGACCTCAAAACCCTGCATGCGCTTGAACCGCGCCAGCAGATCCCCGATCACGTAGTTGCGCATGTGACCCATGTGCAGGGGGCCGGAGGGGTACGGGAACATGACCAGGTTGTAGAACTTGGGCTTGGCCGAAGCGTCATCGGCTTTCATGACGCCGCGTTCGGCCCAGACCTTCTGCCATTTGGGCTCGATCTCCTGGGGCACGTAGGAGCTACGCCGGGACTTGGACTCCATGGGCTTTGAATTTTAGATGCGCGAGTTCGTGGCCCACGATGGCCGCGAGCAGCAAAGCGGCCCCGGCGGCCTGCAGCGGGCCGAACCGCTGGCCCGCCAGGACGACAGCGGCCAGCAGTGCCCACGCGGGCTCGGTGGCCAGGATGAGGGCGGTCCGGCTGGCGCTGAGGTGCTGCTGCGCCCAGGTCTGGATGTAGAAAGCCAGCGCCGAGGCGAACACGCCGGTGACCACGACCGCGAACCAGACATTGGGACCTGGGAGCTGAAATGACCAGGATCCGGTGCCGGTGAAGATGAGCGCGCCGGCGCCCATCTGGACCATTGCAAGCGGCGCCGAGCGAAGGCCGGGCGACCACTTGCTGAGCAGCACGATGTGCAGTGCGTACAGGATTGCGCAGGCGACGGTGAGGAGGTCGCCGAGCCTGAAGTTCGAAGGTCCGCCGACCAGCATCACAGTGCCCGTGAGCGCGGCGGCTACGGCGATCCAGGTCCACCAGCGCAAGCGGACGCCGAAGAGGCTATCGATCAGCGGCGTGAACACGACGAAGAGGCCGGTGATCAGGCCGGAGTTGCCAGGACTCACCATCGTCAGCCCGACGGTCTGCGTCCAGTAACCCGCTGCCAGGACTGCGCCGGCGATGAGCCCGACTCGCAGCTCCCTTTGTGTGGGCAGGCGCCGCACCAGCGCGACCATCACGAGCAGCGCCAGGATGAAGCGCAGCTCGAGGAATGGCAGCGTCGGGTAGTGTTGGAGCGCGTCTTTGACCAGGACGAAGGTCCAGCCCCAGACCGCGGTGACCAGGAACAAGAAAAGGACGTAGATCAATGCAGCGTCTGTGGGCGCCGTGGCGCATGGAGTACATCGCGGGCGACCAGCGGCCGGGCTGCCTGTTCTGCCGAGTGATCGCGGATCCGAACGACAAAGACGCCGAGCTGGTCGTGTGGCGCCCCGAAGGCGCGCTCGTGATGTTGAACAAGTTCCCGTACAACCCGGGCCACGCGATGGTGGCTCCGGTTGCTCACGTGCCTGGGCTCGAGGCGCTCGACGACGCGCAGACGACGCTCCTGATGCGCGGAGTTCGCCGGACCATCGACGTGCTTCGAGGCACGCTCAAGCCCGAGGGGTTCAACGTCGGGGTCAATATGGGTCGAGCCGCGGGGGCCGGCATCCCGGACCACGTGCACTTTCACGTCGTGCCGCGCTGGAATGGGGACACGAACTTCATGCCGGTGATCGACGACGTGAAGGTCGTCAACGAGGCTTTGACGCAGACCGCCGCGAAGTTGCGTGAGGCGTTCGCAAAAAGCTGACCTCGCCTCCGACGATCGTCGCGACGACACGACCTTTGTCGATCACGGTCATGTCACACAGCTTCCCAGGACGCAGGGTGCCGGCATCCTTTTCCATGCCGACCGCATAGGCAGCGCCGGCGGTGTAAGCGCGCCGCGCCGACGCTAGCGACACGGCAAGGTCCGGATGCCACTTCGCCTTGCGCCTCCACCCCGTCGCGGCGTCGATTCCGGCGAGCGGGTCCGCCGTCTCCACGGGAGCGTCCGAGCCGAAGGCGAGCCGCGCACCGGCCCGCTCCAGGGCGCCCCATGCATACGAGTGCGCGGAGACGCGCGGCCAGTACTCGTCGACCAGCTCGCGGTCCGCCACCGCGTGGATGGGCTGCATGGAGGCGATCACGCCGATGCGCGCGAACCGTTTCATGTCCTTGGGCTTCACGCACTGCGCATGCTCGATGCGCGGCCGCCAACTTTGCCACGCGTCCTTGTGCGGGGCGAGCGCGTCAAGCGCCCGGCGCACGGCGGCGTCGCCGATCGCGTGCAGGCAGACGTTGAGCTCGGCGCGCGCGCACCGCTCGATCATGTCGGCGAGCTCCGCCTGCGTCATTCGAGACGTGCCTGAACCGTCGAGCATCTCCGCGGTGCGGCTGCCCAGCGATCCATCGAGGAACGCCTTTACGCCCCAGATGCGAAGCCACTCGTCGCCCCAGCCGGAGCGCACGCCCATCCGCTCCGCGTGTGCGAGGTCGGCGAGCGGGAGGTTGTAGGTGATGCGGATAGGGAGCTGGCCTCGTTGTCGCAGCCGCTGCCACGAGCCAAAGCCCTTTGCCGAGTCCATCGAATGGACCGCGGTCAGGCCAAGGGCGGCCAGGCCGGCGAGGACCTTTGCCATCGCTGCGTCCAGCTCTGCCTCGGTGGACGGCGGTACGAGGTCGGAGACGAGATGCATCGCGGTTTCGCGAAGGATCCCGACGGGCTCGCCGCGCTTGCCCCGATCAATGTTGCCGCCGGGCGGATCCTTCGTCGCGCGATCGATTCCGGCGCGCTGCAGTGCGGCGCTCGACACCCACGCCGAATGCCCGTCCTTGCGTCTTAGGTAAGCCGGCCTTCCGCCTGCCGCCTCGTCGAGGTGCTTCCGGGTGGGGAAAGAGGCGTCCGGCCACGCGTCGTTGTACCAACCGGCTCCCACCACCCATCCGTCGTCGGGAAGCCGCTCGGCCCACCTTCTGATCCGCGCCAGCGCCTCATCGATGGTTGCCGCCCCGGTGAGGTCCAAGGTCAGGTGGCGATCGGCGAGCCCTTCGAGGTGGATGTGCGAATCGATCAGGCCGGGCCAGGCGCGGCCTGTTAGGCGGACGACGTCTGCGCCACGCCCTGCCGCCGGGCGCGCTGCCTTGCCCACCGCCAGGATTCTCCCGTCGACGCCTGACGCAACCTCCGGCTCACATCCCGCGAACAGCGTCGACTGGATCACAGGCCGTAGGTCTTGGCGATGATCTCCTTCATGATCTCGTCCGTCCCGGCGCCGATCCGCGCCAGGCGGGCGTCGCGCCACGCGCGCTCGACAGGAAACTCGCTCATGTAGCCGTGGCCGCCGAGGATCTGGATCGCCTCGTCGGCGACCTCACACGCGACCTGCGTCGCGAGCAGCTTCGCCTGCGACACGTCGCGCACCGGGTACGCGCCCTCGTCCCACTGCCTTGCGGTCTGGTAGACGAAGGCCTGGACCGCCGCGATCTTCGTCCCCATATCGACGAGCTTGTGCTTGATCACCTGGAACTGCGAGATCGGCTGGCCGAACGCCTGCCGGTTTTTTGCGTACTCCATTGTGTACTCGAACACGTGAGCTGCTCCGGCGATCGTTCCAGCCGCTGTGATCATTCGCTCACCCTGAAGCTCCCACATCAGGTTTTTGAAGCCTTCCCCTTCCTCGCCGATGAGGTTGGCGACCGGTACGCGGCAATCTTCAAAGAGCAGCTCGGCCGTGTCGGACGAGTGCATGCCGAGCTTTTTCAGCGTGCGGGTGACCTGGAAGCCGGGCGTTCCCTTCTCGATCACGAGAAGGTTGAAGCCCGCGTGTCCGCGCTCACGCTCGGCCTTCGTCACCACCAGCGCCCAGTGACAGCGAGCTCCGTTGGTGATGAAGATCTTGCGGCCGTTAACGATGAATTCACTCCCCTGGCGGCGGGCCACCGTCGTGATCCCAGCCACGTCCGAGCCGGCGTCCGGCTCCGTGATGGCCAGTGCGGCGATCTGCTCGCCGCGGATGGCCGGTGCGAGCCACTTCCGCTTCTGTTCCTCGGTGCCGAACTTGAAGACCGGCGGGGTGGCCATCTCGGTCTGGACCGACACCGCCATTCCAAGTCCGCCGCTGGCGACCCTGGCCATCTCCTCCGCCAGGACGACGGCGGAGAAGTAGTCCCCGCCCTGGCCACCGTATTCGGGTGGATAGCGCAGGCCCAGGAATCCGAGCTCGCCGAACCTCTGGAAGATCGAGCTTGGGAAGGTCTTCTCCTCCCACTCCTCGAGGTGCGGCTGGACCTCTTTCTCGAGGAACTTTCGGATGTGGAGCCGCAGCTCCTCGTGGGCGTTAGTGAAGTACATCGGGGTGAGTTTAGGCTCGAACGGAGCCCAAGCAGCTTCCGGTATGATTCCCGAGCCCGCGCTGGGCGGGCGACCCCCCTATTTACATCAAAACTGTGTCTGGGAGTTGGATTGGGCTCGGTAATCAAGAAGCGGCGCAAAAAGATGCGCAAGCACAAACACAAGAAGATGCTTAAGAAGACCCGCTGGGCGCGGCGTGCCCACGCGTAGGATGGCTTCCTGATGGGCACCTGGATCGTCGTTGGGATCGTCATCCTGGTCGTCCTGTGGCTGGTCCTCACCTACAACGGCCTGGTCACGGCCCGCAACCGGACCCAGGAAGCCTGGTCTGAGATCGACGTCGAGCTGAAGCGCCGGCACGACCTCATCCCGAACCTGGTCAATACGGTGCAGGGCTACGTCGGCCACGAGCGTGGGACCCTGGAGGCGGTGACCAATGCGCGAGCTTCCGCCGTGGCGGCGGGCGCCACCGGCGACCCGGCCAAGATCGGGCAGGCCGAGAACATGCTGAGCCAGAGCCTGCGCAGCCTGTTTGCGACCACCGAAAACTATCCCGAGCTCAAGGCGATCGCTGCCTTCACCAGCCTCCAGGAGACGCTGACCGCCACCGAGGACAAGATCGAGTTCTCGCGCCGCTTCTACAACGGAAACGTGCGCGACTACAACATCAAGCTGCAGACCATGCCCACGTCGCTCATCGCTGGGGTGCTGGGCTTCAAGCCGTTCGGCTTCTTCCAGGCCGACGAGGCCGACCGCGAAGTGCCGGTGGTCAACTTCGGCCCCAGTTCGACCACCTCAGGGCCGCCTGCGCTGGGCTCGTCGGGTCCGCCCGACGCCGGCCAGTCCGGTCCGCCGCCCGGCTAACCACCAGACCTCGCCCAGTCCGCGGCAAAGCGCGCCGCGTACGCATCGACCGCGACTGGGTCGCCGGTTTCGATGTCCAGCTCGTGGTTGACACCCAGTCCGCTTAGCGTCCAGTTCGCAGATCCGAGCACCAGCACGCCGTCGAACAATCCAATCTTCGCGTGGAGCTTCGCCGAGCGAGGAACCGGATACCAGCGAACTTCGACACCGCCCTCCCGAAGCACGTCGTATCCGCGCAGGTTGTACGGCTGGTGGGGATCCAGCAGCATGCGGACCATGGCGCCCCTGCGATGCGCTTCTACCAACTCGGCGATGATCTCCGGATCGGTCAGGGTGTAGACCTCGGCCAGGACGCGTCGCACGGCGTGTACGAGCGCGGAGGCAAGCATTGTGCGTATCTCCGCGCCGGGCGCGGTCTGTGCGATTTCGCCCGCGATGGCGGGGAGAGGCGACGGACGCCCACCGGCGATGCTCCAGTCCTGCTCGAAGATGCCGGCCAGGCGATTTATGTCGACTACGACTCGGGTGTCCAGGACGTAGTCGTGGTTGCGGTCGCTGTGCTTGCCCCAGTTCATGCCGCCGACCGCTGCTTCCCCGTCGGCGATCAGGAGCTTCACGTGGTCGATCTGGTGACGGCGGTCATCAACCGGGTAGACGCGCTCGGGAACGCCCAGCGAGTCGAGGACTTCCGTGGAATGGCGGTTGCCTGTCACCGTCGGGTCGGTGATCACTCGCACGTTGACTCTTCGCGCCACCGCATCGCCCAGCGCTCGGAGCAGGTCCTCACGCCCGAGTTCGTACATCTCGACCATCACCCGCACGTGCGCCGATGCGATGAGGTCGCTGACCAGCCCGAAGATGCTCGCGTCTTGCCAAAGGCGCACCGGCTGGGCGGCACCGCTGTGGGCTAGAGAAGGCGCGGGATGGGCCGGGTTCGAGCAGCCCACCAGGCAGAGGGAGATCAGCAGACAGACCACTCGAACCACAGCGCGACGAAAACTACCGGAGTGTCCGCCCGACGAAAACCCTGGTTGTTAAGGGCCGCGAAACTTTTAGATCAGGTCGACCGTCATACCCGGCCGCGCACCCAGCAGCTTGTCCGCTCGGCCCTCCCGCACGGCGACCTCGAGGTATCCCATGCTCCCGATGTAGACGAATGGCTCGGTCGGCCGCCCCTCGGCGTACGTCTTCGCTGTCGCGACGATGTCGTGGTTGTGAATGCGCATCCGGCGCGCTGGTGCCTTCACATTGGTCACCAGGTTGCCGAAACCGTCCACCCACAGCACGCGAGGCGAGCCATTGTCGAGAGTCTTGGGCGGGTCGGTCGGAGGTCCCAACGATTCGAGGGGGATGCCGGCCGCCAACGCTCCAGCCGCCGGCGCGAACACGTCGCGGCCCTCGAAGGTCGGCGCCCCGTGAGGGCGGGGAGCCAGCTCGACCACATCCTGAAGCCCAACTTCCTCGATGACGATCGCGAAAAGGCCGTTGTCTGGACCCACGTAGTAGCGCCCGCCCGCCCGGATCGCCAGCCGGCGCCGCGAGGTCCCGACGCCCGGGTCGACGACCACGAGGTGAACGGAGTCGGCGCCGAAGTGCCGGGTGCCGGCGAAGAGCATGAACGCCCCGGCCGAAACGTCGAACCGCGGGACCTCGTGGCTGACGTCTACCAGCACCGCGTAAGGACAGGCTGCCAGCACCATCGCCTTCATAGCTGCCACCAGAGGTGACCCAGAGCCGAAATCTGTGGTGAAGGTGACGAGCGGCGGCCGGGCTAGCGCGCCCTGATTACCAGTACCGTGTTTCTTTCCAGGGGTCGGCCTCGTCGTGATACCCACGTTGCTCCCAAAAACCAAGCCGGTTGTGTTCCATGAACTCTAGCCCGCGGAGCCACTTAGCCGACTTCCAGAAGTATTTCGAGGGTACGAACAATCGCAGGGGCCAGCCATGCTCAGCCGTGAGATCTTGCCCGTTCCACGCGTAGCACAGGAGGTTTTTGTCCGCCTCCAACACGCTGACCGGCACGGAGGTCGTGTAGCCGTACTCGCAGTGCGCGGTGACGTACTTCGCTTCGGGCTTCGGCTTGACACGATCCAGGATCTCGCGCATCGGCACGCCGGTCCACTTGTCGCCGAGCCGGCTCCAACCAGTGACGCAGTGGATGTCCGCCACCACGTCCTTAGAAGGCAGCGCCCGAAGTTCGCCGTAGTCGAGCGTCAGCTCGTGCTCGACCGCACCGAACACCTTGAAGTCCCACTTTGCGATGTCTGTGTTCGGCACCGGTCCGAAGTGCAGAAGGGGCCAGCGGTCGGGAGCCGTGAGGGTCTGGCCGGGCGGAATGCGCGCGGGGTCGACACCCTCGGGAACTCGCTTGCCCTTGAACAAGAACGACATCTGGCGAGTATAGGAACGGCCGACTGGCGCAGCGTGTTCCCACCTCAGGACCACGATCAGGGCCGGGCTATACTGGCCTTTCTCTCAGCTACTCGAACACGTGGGTCCGTAGCTCAATTGGGAGAGCGCTTGAATCGCACTCAAGAGGTAAGGGGTTCGAATCCCCTCGGATCCACCAATTCTCATCCGCCCTCGTAAGCTGCGGCGACACGCTTGGGCACGCACATCCGCCACGCATCAAGCACGAGCGCACGCATTTCGGTTTCCTCAATCGAGGCGAGACGAACAAGAACCCAGTTGTAACGAAGGTCTGATCGATCGGGCTGCATAAACTTGTCCGGCGCTCCACCAACCAACCAATCGCGCTCGTCCTTCGGAAACCCAAAGCCCATCACGGTCTCGTCGCGAGAGAAGACGAGGTAGACGATCCTGCCGACGCGAAACTTCACCCGGCCCGCCACCAGGCCCTCCGTCGTGCGTGGCAACGTCATCGCAAACCGCCGCACGTCCGCGACGGTCACGATGTTGTTCAGATCGGAGCCGAAACCCTGAGGCGGGCCGGAGGGCTTGCGGCCATGAGGAATCTCCGGCCAAGCGCCAGCGAGACCGCAGTGAACGCGATCCCAACATAAATCGGCGCGACGTGCCAGAAATCCACATACGCAACTCCGATGTGAACCGCCAAGGCGAATCCGAAGCCCACAGCCCCTGAAGCGAAAAGACTCCACCACACCCACGATTGCCCTCGCTCCCATCCCCACGCTGCGATGAGCGCGACTGCAACCCCAACCGAAACCAGCGCACCTCCGAAACCCGCTCGGTCGTGGGCAATGAACGAAAGCAGCCGCCCGTTGGCCATATCGAGCGCGTGCGCCGAGGTGCTCATGTAGGCCACGTCCGACGGCACGAAGACGGTAATCAGGCCTGTATACGAGATCGTCAGGCCACCGATGATCAGGCGGATGCCGGTGGTCACCATCAGCAGCTGGCCGAGCAGCGCCTGCTGGCGCTCGCCGAACGGTCCTTCATCTTCCACCAGTACGTGGCCACGAGGCCTGCGCCAGGTGGCCAGGACGAACAATGGAAACAAGACGGCCGCCATGACGACGTGAATCGGTTCGACATACCGGTAGGCGAAGAAATAGAACAGCGTCGGAAAGCCGACCACGCACGACGCCAGCAAGGCGTCTCGCGGCCACGCGCGCCCGGGCCCGGATGCCCCACCACGACAGCGCCGAGTAGAGGACGCCGAGCGCGATCATCGTCCCGGCCAAGGTGATGCGGTCGTGCTGGAGAAAGGGGATGAGGCGTGAGTTGATGGAGGCGAGACCCGCCGAACTGACGCCCAGAAACGAAGCGTCATAAGGCAGGACCACGGGTCCAAGCGCCACGACCGCCGCTCCCAAGCCTCCCGCGATCATGCCCAGCCCCAGCGCCAGCCCCGCCATCCAGGCACGGCCGGTGCCTTGTTTGGCGGCCCGATAGGCAGGCACCCGAGCCAGGTAGGCCATCGTCGCCCGGTGGAACCATCCCGGGCCAGCCTCGATCAGTCCAGCGGTCGTCATGAGGACGGCCGCCGCCCCGGCATCGATGAGGTCGGCGGCGACTGCCGGCGACGCATCCGACATCGTCGCGATGACCGTGCGCCCGCCGGCCTTCGCCCCTCGAACCTGGACCGCGGTCGCATTCCGGATGACGACTCCCACCTCTTGAGCAACACCGTCCGCATGGGAATCGAGCCTGGCGGTACCGTCCCCCAGATCGACGGCCACCAGGGCGACCCGAGGACCTGCCGCGCGGCCTACCGCAGCCGCGTCGCTGCCACCCACCCTCAGGACTATCGGAGCGCGCGCACTTTCAAGAATCCGCCGCGCCCTTTCCACCGAGCTGAGCGTGACCGGACCAATCTCCAGGAGTCCGGCGCCTAAAGCCGGAAGCCCGCTCGCGGCATCCACCGCAAACTCGGCTTCAACGGTGGCTCCGACCCTGGCTGCACACTCGACTCCAGAAATTCGCACGCTGGCTTCGCGCGGCGGCGTCGTGTGGCCGAGCAAAGCCACCACCCACCTTCCGCCAGGCAGGCGCGAGAGCGCGGCGACCACTCCCAGCGCGGCAAGCCTCGAGCGCCGCTCGCCGAGCAGCGCCCCCCATTGGCCGCCGCAGCGGATGGTAGGTCCAATCCGGCACGCCGCCATCGTACGGTCAGGCAGCGGTGCGGACGACCACCCCGCGCGCCGCGAGCACAACCAGCAAGGCCGGGACGATGAGGTACGCGGTTCGCAGTCCCGCCAAATCCGAAAGCCGAGCGAGCACAAAGGGCGCGATCCCGATTGCCAAGCCCGAAGCCAGCGCAGCCCATGCGGCTGCTCGGTCCGGCGCTTGCGGCCAGACCGCGACGACCCGGCTGACGGTGGTGGGATAGAGCAGGGCGACGCCCAGGCCGGCCACAAGGAGCCCGGCGGTCGCCAGCACAACGTTGGGCGCGGCCCAGAACAGCGCAAACCCTGCCGCCGCGACTCCTGTGCATGCCAGCATCAGCACCCGCGTCGAACTCAGCCGGCGTGTGATCGGTGACGCCAGGCCACGAGCCGTAGCCATGCCGACCAAGAAAAGTGACGCCAGCGCCGGCGCCTGGCCGAGCGACGCGTGGTCCCACTCGATGAGGGCGGACGGCGCCCAGAAGATGAAGCAGAACTCGACACTGACCGCGACCAGCACGTTCACCCACGGCCCGAACAGGCGCGGCGAAGCAACGCTGCTCGAGTCCTTGACCAGGCCAGGCGCCTCCGGCATCACCACACGCCACGCGGGCACCGTGAGAAGAGCCAGCGCCAGCAGCGCGGGCCCGACATAGCCGATGCGCCAACCGAGGCCTGACACCAACGCTGCCGAGACGGCCAGCGGGGCGATGACCGACGCTGTGCTGGCCAGGGCGTTGGCTTCGCCGACGGCCGCGGTCGGCGCTTGCGGATGAAGCGACGCCAGCAGCGCAGGGCCGAGCTGCACCAGCACCGCCGCGCCCAGGCCGAGGAGGAGCGCCCCGAGAAGAGTCGCAAGCCGAGCTGGAGTGGCGAGCAGCAGCCCGCCCAGCATCATTCCCGCCATCGCGATGCGCAGCGCCGCCGTTCGCCCGATCCGGCCCACGAGCGACCCACCCGCGAGGCCTACGACGACCAGCCCGACCGCGAAGAGGCTCGGGTAGAACGCCACGTCGCCACGGCTGACGTGCAGATCCCTCTGCAGCGGCGCCAGCACCGAGCCCAGTCCGTTGAGCAGGAACGCCATGGAGCTGAAAACTCCGTAGAGCAACCACGTGGCTCGCCCGCGAGACAGTTCTGCAGGTCGGTTCTGAGCGGTCAGCGTTTCTCCCGCTGAGATGTTAGGTGGCGCCCACCTCGAACACGGGATGCGTTGCGCCGGACCCTGTCGGGTCATTGAGGACCTTGCTCTTGAAATTCAGCATCTGACTGCAACCTCCCCTCCGGCATCCTCACCAGGTATTTCAGCGCCACCCTGGCGCGGCGACGGGTCCCAGCTTGCCGCCGGGCCTTGAACCAGCCCTAAACCGAACCAACGAATCTGCTGACAACCCCCCGAAAACCCAAGCCGCCCCCGTAAACGCAGGGGGCAAAACCGGGCATTTTGCTGTCGATTCGGAAAGCGCCCAGGGCATATACCTCGTGCATCAAATCCGACGTGACGGCGGAAACCGCATGATCAATGGTGTCCTCGAGGGAGACGTCTTCTACGATCGCCCCGGCGTGGCGGTCGTGGCATGGGATCAAGCGTCCCTCGCCGTCTACATCGACTGGCGGTCCTGGGCGGACCCTGCTGAGTTCGAGCTTCTGCTCGAGGCTGGGATTCGCGCCCTTGCCGAGCATCGCGGGTCGCGATGTCTGGCCGACTGCCGGAACATGAAAGCGGTCAACCCCGCCGATAAAGAGTTGATCGATCGCAACTGGTTCCCGCGCGCCCATGCTGCCGGACTGAGGCGCATGGCTCTGGTCGTCCCCTACAGCGGGATGACCAGGCTGCACATCGAGGACATGATGGGTCAGGTCCCGGGCAGCGAGCTGCAAGTCGCTTACTTCGGGACCGTCGAGAGCGCCGTGGAATGGCTCACCGGCTCCCTGGCGCTCGTGAGCGGAGGACTAGATCCCGCTTGACCTGGTAAGCCGGCGCCGCGTCGCCAAGATGGACCCCAACACGACCAACACGAAGCCGACCGCCATCCCGGCTGTGAAGCGCTCGCGCAGCACGATCACACCCCGCGCGCACCGGTCCGATCTCGGCGACCAGTGCGAAGAAGAGCAGGAAGCCGAGCGCCGTGCACACGACGGCCAGCACGGCCACCGAAGCGAGCACCGAGACAGGCGGCACTGAGTGCGGCCACTGCAGCGCGGCCACAGGCGCATACACGATGGCGCAGGCCGTGAGCGCGACCGCGATCACGCCCACCGATGGCAGCCCGCTCAGGTAGCGGGAAAGGATGGCCGGTCCGACCGCGTAGCCGACTGCCACCAGGCCCATCTCGACGAGCGCCACCCAGTTCAATGCCTTGAGGTCGAATCCCACGATCGCCGCGACACCCACCACTCCCAGCAGCAGTCCCGAGACGCTCGCCAGCCCGAGATGCTCCCGATTGCCAAGCGCAGTCGCGATCACCACCCCGACGAGCGGCACCGCCGCCACGAGCAGGCCCGCCAACGAGCTGGAAATGCTCTGCTCGGCGTGCGACATCAAGACCCAAGGAATGCCTATCTCGATCGCCGCAAAAACGAGAAGCGGCAGCCAGCTCTTCGCGAGACCGCGCACCTCGCCGCGCCATAAAGCGATAGGCAGCAGGATCAGTATCGCGATTCCGGTCCGCGCAAAAACGAGCACAAACGGCGAGAGGTCGCTCACCGCGATCCGGATGAACAGGTACGAAATGCCCCAGATGACGCTCATCGCGAGGAACAGCAGAAGGGCTCGGCGCGTCATGGCGGAGATGAACCTTAAGTGATTGGCTTAGTTCGCTTCCCCAAGGCTCACGTAGCCGTCGTGCCACAACTCGAACGCGAAAAGCGTCCACAGCTGCTTGCGATTGTCCCGCCGCCCCTCCAGGTGATCACTGACCAGCCGCGCCACCGCTGACGCGTCGAAGAACCCCTCACGCGCGATCCGCTCCGGCGACAGCACCGACAGCAGCTGCTCCTTGAGCGGTCCGCGAAACCAGTGCGCGACCGGGATTCCGAACCCTTTCTTGGGCCGGTTCAAGATCGACTCCGGCAGCAGCCCGCGCAGCGCGCGCTTCAGCAGGAACTTGGAGCGCAGGCCTCGCAGCTTCATGTTCAGCGACAGGTGGGTCGCGTACTCGACGAAGTCGTTGTTCAGCAAGGGGACCCGTCCCTCGAGCGACGCCATCATCGACGCGCGATCGAGCTTCACCAGGATGTCGTTCTCGAGATAGAGCCGCATGTCCAGCAGCAGGACCTGGTTCAGCGGGTCCGCGTAGACCGCTTCTCCATCGTCCACCTCGTGCCGCACCTCCCGCGACAGCAGCGCCGCGCGCTCCTCCGCGGCAAACGAGCCCATCCACCTTTGGTGCCGCTCCGCCACCGGGTAACCCGCCCCGCCGACGAACCGCTTGGCCTGAAAGTCGAAGCTCAAGTTGCCTCGCGAGACGGGAAGACGCCGCACCATCGGCTCCACCAGGCCCTCTCGTAACAATCGCGGCGCTCGCATGTAGTACGCCGCCAGGCGGTGTGCCTGCAAGGTCGGATAGCCGGCGAAGAGCTCGTCGCCGCCATCCCCACCGAGCGCAACCTTCACGTGGCGCCGGGTGAACTCGGACAGCAGGTAGGTCGGGATGATCGATGCGTCGCCCAGCGGCTCGTCGAGGAGGCTCGGCAGCTTGGGGATCAGCCCCAGCAGCATCTCCGGCTCAAGCGTCAGCTCGCGATGCTCCGTGCCGAGGTGGCGCGCGACCTGCCGCGCGTAAGCAGACTCGTCAAACGACCGGTCGGCGAAGCCGACGGAAAAGCTCTTCACCTCGCCCCCGAGCTGGGTCATCATCGCGGCCACCGCGCTCGAGTCGATTCCGCCGGACAGGAACACGCCCAGCGGCACGTCGCTGATCAATTCCTTCCGAACCGACTCGCGGAGCACGGCGCGGAGCTCCTCACATTCCTCATCGAGGCCTCGCCGCCCCTCCCGCACCCCAAGCTCCGGCGACCAGTAGCGCCGCAGCCGGCGTGTGCCCTCCGCCACGGACCACGTCAGCGTGTGCGCCGGCTGCAGCTTTTCGATGCCGCGCACGATGCTCGCCGGCGAGGGAACGAACTCGTACGCCAGGTACTGGTCGAGCGCCACCGGATCGATCCCCCGCCGCAACGCCGGGTCGCGCAGCAAAGCCTTCAGCTCCGAAGCGAACACCAGGCGCTTTCCGTCGATCGCGTAGTGGAGCGGCTTGATGCCCATCCGGTCCCGTGCCAGCAGCACAGCACCGCGCCGCCGGTCGAGCACCGCAAACGCGAACATCCCGTTCAGGCGTTCGACCACCTCCTCGCCCCACTGCTCGTACCCGTGGACGAGGACCTCCGTGTCGGACTCCGTATTAAAGGTATGGCCCGAGGCGAGGAGCAGGTCGCGCAGCTCGATGTGGTTGTAGATCTCGCCGTTCTGGATCACCCAGACTGTCGAGTCCTCGTTGTGCATCGGTTGATGCCCGCCCTCGAGATCGATGATCGAGAGCCGCCGCATGCCGAGCGTTACTCCGTCATGGTGAACCGTCCCGTCATCGTCCGGCCCGCGATGCGCCATGGCCGCGCACATTCGCCCGACCAGCTCGCGGCCGCCGGCCGGATCGCCGCCGGCGACACCGCAGATCCCGCACATCTTTGTCCTTCCCCTTCAGGGGGACCGGTGGACCGTCGGCCTTCCGTCAATCGTCGATTCCTTGCGCGGTGAACGCTCGATGATCTCGCGCACCACGTAAGTCGTCTTGGCCTGCGACTCGTGGTACGTGCGGATGGAAAGCTCCGCCAGGAGCCCCATGAGGATGAACTGC
The DNA here is from genome assembly GCA_036570165.1 of Candidatus Dormiibacterota bacterium. Classification (GTDB taxonomy): domain Bacteria; phylum Chloroflexota; class Dormibacteria; order Dormibacterales; family Dormibacteraceae; genus Palsa-870. The sequence goes on from DATCPI010000024.1 coordinate 89,219, forward strand.
ACGCCGACGATGGCGAGGAACACCGAGAGCAGGAGCAACGGGTTGTTGTGCGCGTAGGGGTACGGTGGGAGAACTTTCTGGATGATCACGATCGCGGCGAAGACGAGCGCGAGCGCCCATAACCCGAACGCGGCGAAGCCGAAGAAGTAGATCGGCTTGGTCGAGTAGCTGCCGAGCAGCTTGACCGTGATGAGGTCGAGCAATACCCGCGATGTGCGCGCCAGCGAGTACTTCGAGTGGCCGAACGCTCGCGGCCTGTGATTAACGGTGAGCTCCGTGATCCTCGCCCCCACCCACGACGCATACACCGGGATGAACCGGTGCATCTCGCCGTACAGCTTCACGTCCTGGATCACCTCGCGCTGGTAGGCCTTGAGCGTGCAGCCGAAGTCGTTCAACCGCACGCCGGTGACCCTGGCGATGATCCAGTTCGCGATCTTCGACGGCAGCACGCGCGCCGCGTCGTCCTGCCGGTCCTTGCGCCAACCGCTGACCACGTCGTATCCCTCGTCGATCTTCTCCATCAGCCGGGGGATGTCGTGCGGGTCGTTCTGCATGTCCCCATCCATGAAGACAAGGATCTCGCCGCGGCTGTGGTCGATCCCCGCCTGCACGGCTGCCGTCTGCCCGAAGTTCCGCCGGAAGCTCACCACCCGCACGTGTCGGTCGCGCGCCGCCAGCTGCCCGAGCCGCTCTGTGCTGCCGTCGCGGCTCCCGTCGTCGATGTAGAGGACCTCATAGGAAAGGTCGAGCGCCTCGAGCACTCCCATCAGCTCCTCATGCATCGGAGCGATGCTCTCGAGCTCGTTGTAGACGAGCACGACCACCGAGAGTCGCGGTGCGACGCTCACCTCTTGCCGGGTCCGAGTGGCCACTGGAGCGATTGTAGGCAGCCCATCACTTAAGTAAGCTCGGCCCCGTGAGTGTGCAGGCAGAAGCTCGGCCAGTGGCCTGGTGGATCTTTCCCACCGTGCCCGCAGTGGCGGCCGCCATCGCCTTCGCGTGGATCCTTCGCGCCGAGCTGATGCGCCTCTACGGTATGACCGGCTCGGCCTGGGACTTCGCCTACGACCAGCAGGTCATCTGGAACGTCTCCGTCGGCCAGGGCTTCTACTCGAGCTTCGCGCGCGCCAACTTCCTCGGCATCCACTTCGAGCTCATCTTCGCGCTCCTCGCCGCGGTCGAAAAGCTGTGGCCCAACCCCGCCGTGCTGCTCATCTTTTCCTCAGCGGGCCTGGCCGCGACCGCACCCGCCGGCTACCTCTTCTTCCGCTCCCTGCTGCCGGCCGACCGCTCCGAATCGCCCTGGCTCGCCATCGCGCTGTCGGCCCCCATCCCCTTCTGGGCCGCCATCCAGGAAGCCGCGCGCGACTTCTTTCACCCCGAAAACATGGCCCTTGCCTTCGCCCTGCTCGCCGCATGGGCGGGCATCAGGGGACACCGAATCGCGATGTGGGCCCTGTGCCTCCTCGTGCTGACCTGTAAGGAGGACCAGGTCTACACCGTCGGCGTGATCGGGATCCTGATGAGGTACTACGGAGCGCCCGAGATCCGCAAGCACTGGCGCTTCGTCGTGTACCTGGCGGGCGCGTGGTTCCTCATCGGGACCGGCATCATCCAGCAGCACATCCGCAACGGCGGCTACAGCGACTTCGTGTACTACCGCTGGCTGTTCGACCTCGACCCTTCCATGCCTGACTCGTACAGCGCTGTACTCGGAGCGATCTTCCGTCCCGAAGCTCTGCTGGTCGTTGCCGGCGTCATCGCGAGCCTGTTCCTGCTGCCGCTGCTCGCGCCGCGCTGGCTGCTGCTGGCCATCCCGCCCTACCTGGCCAACGTGTTGAGCGGTCACACCCCGCAAAATGCGCTGCACCTCCACTACGTCCTGCTCATGATGATTCCGCTGGTGGTCGCCGGAGGGGTCGGCGCGCGCAAAGCACTCGAGCGGCGCTCGATCCGGCCCTCCACCGCCGTCCTGGCGATGATGCCCGTGTTCGTCCTTGCGTGGGGCACCGGCCGCTTCCCGCCGGCGCTCGGCGGCGACGAGAGCCTCTACCTGCAACCCAACACCGTCGCCGAGCTGCGGAACGCGACCTCGATGATCCCGGCCGACGCACCCGTCAACGCCGACAACGGCCTCGCCGTATGGCTCGCCAACCGCCACACCATCAACGACTTCCCGGACCGGCTCGACGCGACCTGCTACGTGGTGATCGACCACACGCCGTACATCAGCGGCCCGACCCACCCGGCCGAGCGGCAGGCCGCGATCGACCAGCTGCCCACCAGCGGGCGGCGCCTCCTGTTCGACGACGGGAAATTCCAGGTTTGGAGCCCTGTAGGAGACTGACAGGCCTCTTTCGTACTCTTTAGGGTCACCATGGCCGTCAAGACATCCACCCGAGAGCGCCTCGATCAGCTGTTCAAACAGCGGATCGCGATCTTCGACGGGTCCATGGGCGTGATGCTGCAGCACCGCGGGCTCAGCGACGAGGACTTCCGCGGCGAGCGCTTTCGCGATCACCCCAAGCCGCTGCGGAACAACAGCGACGTCCTGTGCCTGAGCCAGCCGGGCCTGGTGTTGCAGGTGCACCGTGACTACCTCGAAGCGGGTGCGGACATCATCACCACCAACACGTTCACCGCGACGCGCGTCTCCCAGGCCGACTACGGATTGGAGGACGTCGCCTACGAGATGAACCTCGAAGGCGCGCGGCTCGCGCGCAAAGCCGCCGACGAGTTCGAGAACCGCTTCGTCGCCGGCTCCTTGGGCCCGACCAACGTCACGCTCTCCCTGTCGCCTCGCGTCGACGACCCGTCGTTTCGCGAGGTCACCTTCGACCAGCTCAAGGACGGATACGCAGAGGCGACCCGCGCGCTGCGCGAGGGCGGCGCCGACTTCCTCCTCATCGAGACGATCTTCGACACGCTCAACGGCAAGGCCGCCATCGCCGCCGTGAAAGAGGTGGCGCCCGAAATGCCGCTGTTCATATCGGTCACCGTCGTCGACCGCAGCGGCCGCAACCTCTCGGGCCAGACAGTCGAGGCTTTCTGGACGTCCGTCGAGCACGCGCAGCCTTTCGCCGCCGGCATCAACTGCTCGCTGGGCGCATCGGAAATGCGGCCGTACATCGCCGCGCTCTCCCGGGTCGCCCCGGTCTACGTCACGTGCTACCCGAACGCCGGGCTGCCCAACGCCTTCGGCGGCTATGACGAACAGCCGCCGACGACCAGCCGCCTGCTCAAGGAGTTCGCCGAGGCCGGTTTCCTCAACGCCGCGGGTGGATGCTGCGGCACGGGACCTGAGCACATCCGGCAGATCCGGGCCGCCCTCGAAGGCATCGCGCCCCGCGACGTGCCCACGCGAGCCACGCGCACCCACTTCAGCGGGCTCGAGCCCTTCGAGATCACCCCGGAATCAGGGTTCGTGATGGTCGGCGAGCGCACCAACGTCACCGGCTCGATCCGGTTCCGCCGCCTCATCGAGGGCGGCGACTTCACCAGCGCGGTGCAGGTCGCGCTCGAACAGGTGCGGGGCGGCGCCAACCTCCTCGACGTCAACATGGACGCCGACCTCCTCGACTCCGAGGTTGCGATGGTCCGCTTTCTCAACCTCATCGCGACCGAGCCCGAGATCGCTCGCATCCCTGTGATGGTCGACAGCTCCAAGTGGACCGTCCTCGAAGCCGGCCTCAAATGTCTTCAAGGCAAGGGCGTGTGCAACTCGATCAGCCTGAAGGGCGGCGAGGAGCCGTTCCTTGAGCAGGCGCGGCTGGTTCGGAAGTACGGTGCTGCCGCTGTCGTGATGGCGTTCGACGAGATAGGCCAGGCGGACACGTTCGAGCGCAAGGTGGAGATCTGCAGCCGCGCGTACAAGCTCCTCACCGAGAAGGCCGGCTTCGAGCCGGAGGACATCATCTTCGACCCCAACATCCTGCCCATCGCTACCGGCATCGAAGAGCACGCCGGCTACGCGAAGAATTTCATCGACGCGACGCGCGAGATCAAGAAGCGCTTCCCGAGGGTGCACGTCTCGGGCGGAGTCTCGAACCTCTCCTTCTCTTTCCGCGGCAACGACCGCGTGCGTGAAGCCATCCATTCGGCGTTCCTCTATCACGCGATCAAGGCAGGCCTGGACATGGGCATCGTCAACGCCGGCCAGCTTGTGGTCTACGAGGACATCCCGAAGGACCTGCTCGAGCTGGTCGAGGACATCATCTTCGACCGCCGGCCCGACGCCACCGAACGGCTCGTCGAATTCGCGAAGTCGGTTTCAGGCGGAGGCACGAAGCGCGAGGTCGACCACAAGTGGCGCGAGGGCACGATCGAGGAGCGCCTCGCCCACGCGGTGCTGCACGGCGAGGTCGAGTTCATCGAGGCCGACGCCGAAGAGGCCCGGCAGAAGTACAAGAAGGGACTCCTCGTCATCGAGGGGCCGCTGATGGACGGCATGAAGGTCGTCGGCGATCTTTTCGGCGCGGGCAAAATGTTCCTTCCGCAGGTGGTGAAGAGCGCTCGGGCGATGAAGCGGGCTGTGGCCTACCTGGAGCCGTTCATGCAGGCGGAGAAGGAAGCCTCGGGAAGCCAGAGCGTGCGCGGCAAGCTCGTGCTCGCGACCGTCAAGGGTGACGTCCATGACATCGGCAAGAACATCGTCGGCGTCGTGCTCGCGTGCAACAACTACGAGGTCATCGACCTGGGAGTCATGGTGCCCGTGGACAAGATCCTCGACACCGCGATCGAGCTGAACGCCGACGTCGTGGGCCTCTCAGGTCTCATCACGCCTTCGCTCGACGAGATGGTCGTGGTCGCCAAGGAGATGACGCGGCGTCAGTTCACGATCCCGCTGCTCATCGGCGGCGCGACCACCTCCAAGCAGCACACCGCGGTCCGCATCGCGCCGGCGTACGACGGCTCGACCGTCCACGTCCTCGACGCGTCGCGAGTGATCGGCGTGGTCTCGGACCTGCTCGACAAGGACCGCCGCCACACGTTCGATCGCGACAACCAGGCGCTCCAGGAGAAGCTGCGCACGCAGCACACGGCGACGCGGCGCGCCCTGCTCACGCTCGACGACGCGCGCTCCAAGCGGCAACGCCTCGCTTTCGACGACCTACCTACACCGCCGTTTGTGGGCACCAAGGTCATCGAACCGCCGATTTCGCTGCTGCGCCAGTACATCGACTGGACCTTCTTCTTTCACGCCTGGGAACTCAAAGGCAAGTTCCCGGCGATCCTCGACAGCCCGTCGCACGGCGCGGTGGCGCGCGAGCTGTTCAGCCACGCCGAGGAGTTGCTGGACGAGATCGAGGCCAAGAGCTGGCTCCAGGCAAAGGGCGTCTATGGCTTCTGGCCGGCGCGCGCCGAAGGCGACGACGTCATCCTCGAGAACGGAGTCCGCTTCCCCATGCTCCGGCAGCAGGTCGACCACGGCGACTCCAAGCCGTATCTCTCGCTCGCTGACTTCATCTCGCAAAAAGGCGACCACCTGGGGGCCTTCGCCGTCACGTCCGGCCTCGGCGTGGACGAGCTCGCCGAGCGCTTTCAGAAAGAGCACGACGACTACCGCGCGATCATGGTCAAGGCGCTCGCCGACCGCCTCGCCGAAGCATTCGCCGAGTACCTGCACGAGGTCGCGCGGCGAGGGTGGTACGAGACAGGACCCAAGCTCTCGGGCGAGGAGCTGATCGGCGAGAAGTACCGCGGCATCCGCCCGGCTTTCGGCTACCCGGCATGCCCCGACCACTCGGAGAAGCACAAGCTCTTCGACCTGCTCGGCGCGCGCTCGATCGGCATGGAGCTCACCGAGTCGGGCGCGATGACGCCAACCGCCGCCGTGGCCGGCCTCTACTTCGCCCACCCGCAGTCGCGCTACTTCATGGTCGGGAAGGTCGGCCGCGACCAGGTCGAGGACTACGCCCGCCGCAAGGACATGCCTGTGACGGAAGCCGAACGGTGGCTGCGCCCGATCCTGGGTTACGAAGAGCAGTCGTAAGGGGCAGTTGTTTCCCCTCTCCCCTTAAGGGGAGAGGGGCAGGGAGAGGGGCGGGAAAGAAGAAGAAAAAAGAAGAAGCCCTCGAACGCTTAACCTTCGCCCCGCATACTCGGGCGTTCAAGTGGAGCTTAGCCAACGAGTTCGAGGGATTGCTCCGAAGCGCTCGGGGACTTCTGTCGCCGAACGAAGCCAGCCAGGTCCGGGAGTTCGTCGACCCGAGGCAATATGCGCTGGCGCTCGAAGCGTTCTGCGGGCCACTGCTGAACAAGAACAAGCGCATCGCGCCTGAGCTGTACTCCAGGATCCACAGCCTGGGCCGGCAGCTCGATGGGGTCGACCCCTACATCATCCAAAGCGTGAGGGCGATCGTCCGCCGCTGGACCTTGGCCCCTCAGGCGATGTCGACGATCACGTTTTTGATCTCGGTGTAGAGATCGATCGCGTAGGCGCCCAGCTCCCGGCCCCACCCGCTCTGCTTGAACCCACCCCACGGCGTCGCCGCATCGACCACGTTGTAGCAGTTGACGTAGACGGTGCCCGCCTGGAGGGCGTGAGCGACGCGATGCGCGCGCTTGACGTCGTTCGTCCACACGCCTGCCACGAGCCCGTAAATGCTGTCGTTCGCCTTCGCAACCAGGTCGTCCTCGTCCGAGAATGGAATCGCGGCCAGAACCGGCCCGAAGATCTCCTCCCTGGCAATTCGCATCTTGCCGTCGACGTCCGCGAACACAGTCGGCTCGACGAAGTAGCCGCCCCCATGGCCCTCCGCGCGCTTCCCGCCCGTCACCAGGCGGGCGCCCTCCTTTTTGCCGACGCTGATGTAGCCGAGCACGCGATCCATCTGCGTCTTCGAAACTAGCGGCCCCATCTGGGTCATTGGATCGATCCCGGGTCCTAGTTGGATGTCTTTCAACGTCGAGGTCAGCGCGTCAAGCGTCTGGTCGTAGACCTTTTCCTGGACAAACAACCTCGAGCCGGCCGAGCAAACCTGACCCTGGTTGAAGAAGATTCCAAGGAAAGCCCCTGAAGCGGCCCGCGCAAGGTCGGCGTCCGCAAAGACGATGTTCGGCGACTTCCCACCCAACTCGAGGCTCACGCGCTTGAGATTGCTGTCGGCCGAGGCCCGCGCGATCAGCTTCCCAACTTCGGTCGATCCTGTGAAGGCGATCTTGTCGACGTTCGGGTGCGACGCCAGGCGGGCGCCGGCGATTTCGCCAAAGCCCGGGACCACGTTGAAGACGCCGGCCGGGATCTCCGCTTCCTGCAAGATCTCCGCCAGCAGAAGCGCGCTCAGCGGCGTCTCTTCGGAGGGCTTCAGCACCACGGTGTTGCCGCATGCGAGCGCGGGCGCGACCTTCCAGCTGGCCATCATCAGCGGAAAGTTCCAGGGGATGATCTGGCCCACCACGCCCACCGGTTGGCGCAGCGTGTAGCTCAGGTACTGGCCCGGGAAGGACGTCTGCTGCGTGCCTCCGTCCAGCTTGGTTACCCAGCCCGCGTAATAGCGGAACGTTGCCGCCGACAGCGGGACGTCGAAGAGAAGCATCTCGTTGATGGGCTTCCCGTTGTCGAGGCTGTCGAGCTCCGCGAATTCTTGGGCGCGCTCCTCGATCAGGTCGCCCGCTCGCCAAAGCGCTTTGGCCCGCTCAGCGGGCGGAAGGTCTCGCCAGACCCCGCTGTCGTGGGCCTTGCGGGCCGCGGCCACGGCGCGGTCGATGTCCTCGGCCCCGCCCTCCGCGACGCGTGCCAGAACCTCGCCCGTGGCGGGATCGATCGTCTCGAACGTCTTGCCCGAGGCCGATTCCATCCACTTCCCGCCAATGAACAGCTTCTTAGGCTGTTCCCTCAGGAAGCGCGCGACCTCGAGCCCTTCGGCGACGGCCATGCCAGCATCCTACGCCAGCAGGACTACAGCTTCTCTAGGTTCTCGACGATCGCTTCCTGCGTGGTCCGGGCGATCACGACGACCGCCTCCTCGTCGGAGTGCGCGTTCGACTCGATGTGGTGCGCGAACGGCGGGATGTAGATGTAGTCGCCCGGCTTGGTCCGCACCCGCACCTCGCCGTCTCCATCGTTGTAAATGAACTCCGGGTGACCCGAGACGATGTAGATCCCGGTCTCGCTCTCGCCATGGTGGTGCGGGCCGGATGCGACGCGCGGCGCGACGTGGGTCTCACCCATCCAGATCGCCCGGCTGCCGACCGTCTCGCCCGACAGCGCAGCCAGCCGCGTCATCCCGGAGGTCTGTGCTGTGCCCGACGTGCACGCCTCGGACGGAACGTGATGAAGCCTTCCCATCCCTGACTTGAGGATACTTCTGAAAGATGCTTGACCGCGCTGCGCGTTGGGGGATCCTGCCCTCCTACTTCGGATGGCAGGGCACCCTCGTCGAGACGACTCAAGCGACAAGCGAAGCCATCCTCGCCGCCATGGGCGCCACGCAAGACCAACCGCCTCGTATGCGCCGCCCCAAGCTCCCGCACGACCCCTGCACCGCCCCGCCCGAACGGACCTGGGGCTGGGCGATCCAGCTCTACGCGCTGCGCTCGCGCGACAGCTGGGGGATCGGGGACCTCGGCGACCTCCGCCGGTTCGCCCGCTGGTCGAAGAAGCGCGGCGCCTCGCTCATCCTCCTCAACCCGCTCGGTGCGCAGACGCCAACACTCCCCTACGAGCCCTCGCCCTACTACGCCTCGTCCCGACGCTTTCGCAACGTCCTCTATCTGAGGATCGAGGACGTCGAAGGCGCGGAGAAATGCCAGGAAGAGCTCCAGCCCCTGCGCGCGACAGCAACAGCGCTCAACCAGCAGCGCCTCATCGACTACGACCAGGTCTTCCAGCTCAAATCGACGGCGCTGGAAGCGATCTTCCAGGTTGCGCCTGAACCGCGAGGTCTCGCCGTATGGGTCAAGAAGCAAGGACAGGCACTGCGCGACTTCGCCACCTTCAACGCCCTCGCCGAGGAGTACGGCCCCGCATGGCGGAGCTGGCCGGACTACCTCCGGAACCCGAATACCGATGGGCTCGAGCCCAGCCGCCGCCGGCTCGCCGACCGCATCGCGTTTCACGAGTGGCTGCAGTTCCACCTCGATCGCCAGCTCGCCCGCGCCTCAAAAGAGATCGGCCTCGTCACCGACGTCCCCGTCGGCTTCGCCTCGGACGGCTTCGACGCGTGGCGGTGGCAGGATCTCCTGGCGCCGGGCATCCGCGTCGGAGCGCCGCCGGACGAGTTCTTCCGCGACGGCCAGGACTGGGGCCTTCCCGCCTTCAACCCGTGGAAGCTCAGCGCCGCGCGCTGGGCGCCCTTCGTCGACGCAATCCGAAGCGCAGGGACTCATGCCGCCGGCGTCCGGCTCGACCACGTGATGGGACTCTTCCGGCTTTTCTGGATCCCGGACGGCATGACCGCCGCCCAGGGCGCCTACGTGCGCTACCCGGCCGCCACGCTTCTGGCGCTCCTTGCCAACGAGAGCCGGCGCGCCCGCGCGTTCGTCATCGGCGAAGACCTCGGCCTGGTACAGCCGGCAGTGCGCCGGCATCTAAGAAGGCGCGGGTCGCTCTCCTATCGCCTGCTCTGGTTCGAAGGCTCCGAGCCCCGGCTCTGGCCGCGCGACGCGGTCGCCGCCGTTGGCACTCATGACCTGCCCACCGTGGCGGGCATCTGGACCCAAAGCGAGCCGGAGCACCGCCTTCACCACCTGCGCGAGAAGCTGGTCAACATGACAAGGCTTCCCGACGCCACCGCCCCGGTCGACGTTGCCGTCGCGGCCTACACCGAGCTCGCCCGCGGACGCCCTCGCATCGTCCTCGCCTCCCTCGAGGACGCGCTCGGCGTGCCGGAACGCCCCAACGTCCCCGGAACGACGACCGAATTCCCCAACTGGCGGCTCGCGCTGCCGGCCTTTATCGAGGAAATCGAAACGGCGGAAGGCGTGAATCGCATCGCCGAAGCGATGAGAACCCACGGCCGGTCGGCTAACCTCCATCACTCATGAGCGGGAGCTTTGCGGCCACGGTCGGCAACGGTCAGATCCTGGCGAAGATCGGCCGCGACGGCAGCCTCATGGGGATTGCGGCGCCCCACCTCGACCACGAGCTGATCGACGCCCGCATCCACGGCGTCGTCGAGTCTGCCGGCGGTCCGCGCAGCCTCAGCGGCCGCGCGTGGAAGCACAGGCTCGAGTACGTCCGCGGCACCAACGTGCTGCGCGTGAGGTCGAGCCATTCGGACGGCACGAAGGTCGAGCGACGGCTCGCTGCGATCGGCGAGAGCCTGCGCGTGGCGTTCCGCTCCGAGAGCGATGTCAAGGTGGGTTGGGATCGCGGCCTGGACGAAGTCTTGCCAGAGGAAGGACTACGTGTTGACACCGCGTGGCCGGACGAGTTCGATCCGCCACCGCTCGCCGGGGCGACGCGCGCGGCGGTGGTGGCACGCGTGCCCGACATCGCGGGCAGGCCCGTCATCACTGACCTCTATGCGCGCAGCATCCTGGTGCTCGCGCAGCATCACGATCGCTCCGGTGCGTTTGTCGCAAGCCCGGGCGAGGACGTGGTGCTGGCGCACGCACTCGATGCGTGCGGCGAGCGCGGCGCGGCGCGGGCGTTCTTCGAGCGCGCCGAGATACAGGCGGAGGCCTCACCAACGAGGCCGCCTTCGACGGGAACAGCCGCGATCCTCTGGAACGCGTGGCAGGACGCCGTCGCCGATGACCGTGCCGACGCCCTGTACGCCCTTCACAGGGGGGTCCTGAAGCGATCTTCTCTCGGCCTGTTTCTCACCTCGAACAGCGTCGACCTTCTCGCTCACGCGTATCTACTGCTCGCGATTCATGCCCTCCTCCCTCCGGTCAGCGGCGGTGATGATGGATTCTTCGAGCACCAGGCGACCGTGCAGAAAGCCCGGCACGCCCGCGCGCTTTACGGCGGCGCGTTCCACGCCGGAATGCCTGAGGCCCACGATCCCGTTTTGGTGACCGAGGTGCGTTCCGATCTCGACGTGTCGTCGGTCACGGTGGAGGTCGACGGCCGAGACCCCGAGCAGCTCGCGCCGGTTCCGCGGAAGCACGGCCATCCCGTTCGCTGGAGCGGACCGGTGCCTCCGGCCGATCCAGGTGCGGTGTCCCGCTACAAGATCCGCGTGCACCTGGACGACGCGGATGCGACCCCCGTGTGGGCCTCGGATGGCGATCCGCGCATGGGCGGACAGGAGTTCGCGCTCGAGGCGGACTCGCCTCCTCCACCGGACTGGGTGCGCGACGCGCTGTGCTACCACGTCATGGTCGATCGCTTCGCCCGGCCCGGCGAAAGCCTGCCCCCGCCCGGCGATCCCACCGCTCTGTACGGCGGAACGCTGGACGGAGTCCGGGAGAACCTCGATCACATCGCGGGACTAGGCTGCAACGTGCTCTGGCTCAGCCCCGTGCAGGCGAGCCCGTCGCATCACGGCTACGACTACGAAGACTTCTTGACAGTCGAGCCACGCTACGGCGGCGATGCTGCGCTCATCCGCCTCGTGGAGGAGGCGCACGGCCGCGGCATGCGAGTGCTGCTCGACTTCGTTCCCAATCACACGGGACGCGGACATCACCTGTTTCGCGACGCGATCGCCAACGGCGGCGACGCCGCGAGCTACTACCGGTTCTGGCAGTGGCCTCACTACTACCGCTGCTTTTTCGACGTCATCACGCTGCCCGAGCTCGACACCGGCAGCCCTCACGTGCAGCAGCACCTCGTCCGGGCCGCCCAGCACTGGTTGACCGCGTACGGCGTCGACGGAGTGCGCTGCGATCATGTGGCAGGCGTCGACCCTGCCTTCTGGGTGGAACTGCGGCGAGGGTTGCGCGAGGTCAACCCGGAGGCGCTCATCCTCGGCGAGGCCACCGGCACCGCGGAGTGGCTGCCGCGCTACGCGGGCCGCCTGGACGCGATCTTCGACTTCGACCTCGCCTATTACATGCGCCAGGCGCTGGCCCGAGGCCGGATGGACGCCGCGGCCTTCGCCGCGTGGCTCGACGAGCACGAGCGCGCCTACCCGGGTCTGGCCCTCGCCACTTTGATCGACAACCACGACATGAACCGCTTCCTCTGGATGGCTGGGGGCAGCCTCTACCGACTCAAGCTGGCGGCGACGCTCCTTTTGACGCTGCCCGGAATGCCGGTGCTCTACTACGGCACCGAGGTCGGGCTCAGCCAGCGCTACGACGGCGTCAACGAAAACGCCGAGGCGCGCCTGCCGATGCTGTGGGGCGGCGACCAGGACCAGGACCTGCTCGCGCACTTCCAGCACCTCGGCCGCATGCGCGCCGAGTCGGTCGCCCTGCGCCGGGGCGCCATGCGCACCGTGCTCGCCGACCATGAGGTGTTCGTCTACGAACGCACCGCGGCCGACGAGAGAGTGATCGTGGCGCTCAACTTCAGCGACTCATCGCAAAGCCGCGAGGTCAATGGAGTCACATTCGAACTTGGGCCGCTCGGGTCCGAGGTCAAGCGCACGGGGCTAGTAGAGTCTCAAGCGTGATCTCACGCTCGAAGCTGGTCGGCACTGACCTCGACTACTACCCCCTGAGCGCGCTGCCCAAAGAAGGTGTGCACGACCCCTCCGGCCTGCCGATGACGGTCAAAGTCCTGCTCGAGGGCCTGGTGCGCCTGGTCGAGGCCGGCACCACCGAGGCCGAGAACATCAACGCGCTCGCCGCGTGGCCGGCTCCGCCACCGAAGGACACCGAGCTTCCCTTCCTTCCCGCGCGCGTCCTTATGCAGGACTTCACCGGCGTGCCCGCGGTCGTCGACCTTGCGGCGATGCGTTCGGCGATGAAGCGGGCGGGCAAGGACGCCGGCAAGGTCGATCCGCTGGTGCCTGTCGACCTGGTCATCGATCACTCCGTGCAGGTCGACTCCTTCGGTTTCCGCGACTCCTACACGCGCAACATCGAAAAAGAGATCGAGCGGAATCACGAGCGCTACGCGCTTCTGCGCTGGGCGCAGCAGGCGTTCAACAACTTCTCGCTGGTCCCACCCGGCATGGGTATCTGCCACCAGGTCAACCTGGAATACATCGCCAAGGTCGTTCAGGTCCGCGACACCGGCGGCCGCAAGCTCGCCATCCCGGACACCCTGATGGGCACCGACTCGCACACCACCATGGTCAACGGACTGGGCGTGCTCGGATGGGGCACCGGCGGAATCGAGGCCGAAGCCGCGATCCTCGGCCAGCCGGCGTATCTCCCCACCCCCATCGTCGTCGGCGTCCGCTTCATCGGCGCGCTGCCCGCCGGATCGACAGCGACCGACCTCGTGCTGACCCTCACGGAAATGCTGCGCAAGCACGGAGTGGTCGAGAAGTTCGTCGAGTTCTGCGGCGATGGCCTCTCGAGCCTGTCCGTGCCGGACCGCGCCACCCTCTCCAACATGTGCCCCGAGTACGGCGCGACGTCCGCGCTCTTCCCGGTCGACGCTCAGACGCTGCGCTACCTCAATGTCACTGGACGCAGCCCCGAGCAGATCGACCTGGTGGAGAGATACACAAAGGAGCAGGGCCTCTTCCGCAAGGATGGCGACAAGACTCCCAAGTTCACCGAGCTGCTCGAGCTGGACCTGAGCAAGGTCGAGCCGAGCCTGGCCGGACCCAAGCGCCCGCAGGATCGCGCGCCGCTACCGAAAGTTTGGGAAAGCTTCACCGCCGCGTTCGGCAACGGGCCGAAGCCGAGCCCCGAATCCATCTCGCGGCTTGTCGACGAAGGGGGTCCCATCAACGGGCGCGCGGCAACCGCGGTCGCGGCCAAGCCCGCCGCCAAGCTCGAGAACGGATGCGTCGTGATCGCCGCCATCACGAGCTGCACCAATACGTCGAACCCGTCGGTCATGGTGGCCGCCGGGCTCCTGGCGAAGAAAGCGGTGGAGCTCGGCCTCGACGTGCGCCCATATGTCAAGACGAGCCTCGCCCCGGGATCGCGGGTGGTCACCGACTACCTAAACATGGCGGGCCTCATGGAGCCGCTGGAGAAGCTCGGCTTTTTCCTGGTCGGCTACGGATGCACCACCTGCATCGGCAACTCGGGCCCGCTCGCGAGCCCGGAGATCGAAGCGGCAGTCGTGAAAGAGGATCTCAACGTCGTCGCAGTCCTGTCCGGCAACCGAAACTTCGAGTCGCGCATCCACCCGCTTGTCAAGGCGAGCTACCTCGGCTCGCCTCCGCTGGTGGTCGCGTACGCACTAGCGGGCACGGTAAACATCGACCTCACGAAAGATCCCATCGGCCACACCAAGGATGGAAAGGCCGTGATGCTTTCTGATCTGTGGCCATCGCAAGACGAGGTCAACAAGGTCGTCCAGAAATGCGTGCAGCAGGAGATGTTCAAGCGCGAGTACTCGAAGATCTTCGAGGGTGACGAGCACTGGAAGACGATGTCAGCCCCCACCGGCCCGATCTTCCAGTGGGACGATAAGTCGACCTACGTCAAGGAACCGCCGTACTTCGAGGACTTCGGTCCCGAGCCCAAAGCCCTGACCGACGTCGAGGGGGCGCGAGTGCTCGCCGTCCTCGGCGACTCGGTGACGACCGACCACATCTCACCCGCCGGGGCCATCCCGCCGGACAGTCCCGCCGGCAAGTATTTGATCGAGCACGGAGTGCAGCGGCCTGAGTTCAACAGCTTCGGCGCCCGGCGCGGCAACCACGAGGTGATGGTTCGTGGCACGTTCGGCAACATCCGCCTGCGCAACAAGCTGGTCGAACGCGAAGGTTATTGGACGCGCCACCTACCGGACGGCGCCGAGCTCACGATCTTCGAAGCCTCCGAGCGCTACCGCTCCGAAGGCACTCCTCTGATAGTCATCGCGGGCAAGGAATATGGCACCGGCTCCTCACGAGACTGGGCCGCGAAAGGTCCGCTTCTCCAGGGCGTGCGCGTGGTGATCGCCGAAAGCCTCGAGCGGATCCACCGCTCCAACCTGGTCGGAATGGGCATCTTGCCTCTGGAGTTCGCCCACGGCGAGAACATGCAGACGCTTCGACTCACCGGCCGCGAGCGCTACACGATCCGCGGCCTGCAGAAGATCAAACCGGGCCAGCAGGTCGAGGTCGAGGCGGTCAGCGACGACGGAAAGCGGACCACGTTCACGACGCACGCGCGCGCCGACAACGAAACCGAAATTGGGTACCTGCACCACGGCGGAATCCTACCGCTGGTCCTCCGAGAGTTAATCGCGAAAGACTGAAGTTCGGTACCGCCTTCTAGAGCAACCCCCCTCTTACGTTCCAGTTGATCGTCGCCGCAGCGACTTTGTCTGCCGATCTTCCCCATTCCGGGCCGCCTTCGCGGCCTTGACGCTCGCCTCCAGCGCCGCCATCAGGTCAAGGACTCTCGTCGGGGAGGGAGGAGTCGC
>DATCPI010000025.1:0-53202 GCA_036570165.1 Candidatus Dormiibacterota bacterium
TTTTTGGGTTATGCGACTGAAATCGGCCTAAACCGCGTTAGAGGCCTATAGATGCGCATCTTTGAGTCCGATCGGCTTCAATATGACCGCGATATGTGGAAAACGGGCATCCAACGCCCCGGAAGGTCTCAACGCGGACAATCGCTGGTTGAGTTCGCGATCTCCTCGATCGTCCTGTTGCTGCTGATGATGGGCCTTTTGGACCTTTCGCGGGCCTTTTATTACGCGGTCAGTCTCCAGGGGGCCGCTCGCGAGGGGGCCCGCCACGGCGCGTGGTTCAACACAGCGGTACGAGCCAACAACTATCTGGACGACGCCGACATCATGACGGCTGTCAACCAGTCGCTGTTGGGGGCGGGCATCACCGGAGTCCAGGTGACCAACGCCGGGTGTCTTGCGGGGACAGACGGCAACAGCTTCAACAACAAGCCGTACCCGGTCTCCGCGTATCCATCGACCCCGCAGTCGGTGAACGTCTACATCTGCTACACGCCACCGAGTTCACTGGGTGGTTCGCCGCTCGCCTCCAGAGCGTTAGCTCCCACCGACAACTTGTGGCGACTGGGAGACATCAACGTCGCGCTGCTCATGAACTTCCAGCTCATCACGCCATTCATTCAGACCATGTTCGGTAGCGGGATCAACCTCGCCTACAACGAGCACTTCACGATCCAGGGCAAGCCATGAGAGAGCGCCTCCGCAAATCGGTTAGCAGCCAGAGGTCACAGGGCCTGACCGAGTTCGCGATCATCGCGCCGATAATTCTGCTGCTGACGTTCGGGATCATCGATTTCGGGCGCGGCCTCTACTTCTACATCACGCTGCAGCAGGCGGCGAGCGAAGGCGCGCGCGTTGCCGTCCGGGCTTCGAACTTCATCGACCCGAACGGCGTCGGTTGCGTGGCGCCTGCCAATGTTCACTGCTGGCCCACGGATTCCGATGTCGCAACCGCGGTGCAGCAGCACGCGATCGCCCAGGCCCTCGCCAACCCTTGCCCTAACGGGCCGATGCCCAATGGAGGCAATCCCCAAGGGTCGCCACAACTGCCCCCGCCCAACACCGGCTGGATCTTCATCACCGACCCAAGCCCAGCCGGCGACGGCAACGGTCTGAACGTCGGGACTGATCCGACTCTCTATCCCGTCGCCAACGGTCCCCGCGGCGGCCCCGGTACGACTCCTTCGCCAGGAGCGCCCTGCCTCGGCATCAAACCCGCGGTCGGCAACGAGCCCATCAAGGTAACGCTCTGGTTCAACTTCGAGCCTCTAACTCCACTGATTCAGCAAGTAGTTGGCAACAGGATCGTCATCACCGGTTATGCGGTCAACCGTGCTGAGTACTCGAACTAGCTCACCTGAGCGAAAGCTGCAGCAGGGCCAGGCCATCGTCCTGATCGCACTGCTGATCCTGGTTCTGTTCGCCATGCTCGGGCTCGCCATCGACTCCGGGCGCGCCTACGTCGACCGCCGCGACCAGCAGGCCGCCGTCGACTCCGCAGCGCTGGCGGCCGGCGACTGGTATGAGAACTACAGCAACCTGTATGGAAGCACCCTTCCGAAGTCGAAGCAGATCTACGCCAACAACCTCCGTCTATACGCAGCCCCCACCTCGGACGTCCTGACCACCACGTTCGTCGGGCCCAACGCCAACCTGCAGCAGGACACCGACGTCGTGCAGTACGACGGTGGCTACACACTGACCATCGTCGCCACGAATACCCAGTTCAACGGATACCAGTTCACCTATTCGAGTACTCACCAGCTTCCGCTGGCCTTCATGCAGATCTTCGGCGGGCCGATCAACGTCATCATCAACGCCACGGCGACGGCGATCGTAGGCAACCAGCGCCAGACTCCGGCGCTGCTGACCCTCAGCACCGGCAACTGCGCGCTGACGCTCACGGGCTCTGCGACTTTGACCCTGTTGGGGGATGCGTACTCGAACGGGACCGCTTGCGTCGACCCCAACCTCCGGGAAGCGGGCAACTGTTACGGGGCCGCTGGTTCTAACTGCAGCGCAGCGACGTATTACTGCTACAACTCCCGCCCTGGCTTCACCCCTTACCCTCCGCCCTGCTTGGTCGGCGACACGCAGGGTGGGCCGGTGGTTCCAGCGCCGACGCTGACCGACCCTGGCTATCTTGCCTCGTCCGTCCCCTACTACTCTCTGGCGCAGAGCTACTCATTCAAAAACCGGGGAACGTGGACGGAGATGTACCCGGGCGTGTATAGCAGCTACTTCCATCTCAGCGGCGGCACGGCAAGCTGCGCGTTTCTTGACGCTGGTGTCTACACGTGGGCCGCAAGCTACAAGGCCGATGCGACGGGCAGCTTGCTCTCCAACGAGCTGAAGGCACCAGATGAGGGAAGCTCCTCGACCCCAGGCTCCACTGACCTCGCCAACCCTCAGTTCTGGAACCAGAACGGCACCAGCTGCGCCGGGCATTTCACGGTCACGAACGCGGCCGTCGGCCAGACCATCACCCTCGCCCCTACCTGCACGGACCTCTCGCCGCAGACGCCCGCCGGTTGCCACTCGGGGGTCACCGATACCCTGGGCCGCAACAACAGGTGGGGCGTGGTGGTGACCTCGGTCCGCTCCGACACCTTCATCGATCCCAGCGTCTCTCCCAACCCCTGCTCCTCAGCTCCCGGCTGCCGCCGGGAGAGCGCGCCGTCGGCGTGCCAGCTGACACCGAACCCCGTCACGGGAAGCCTGCACTCCCCCTCCAACATCGGCGTCAGCATCAACATCACCCAGAACGCCCCCGGTGCCCAGCGCTACAACGTCTACATGAACCCCTTCGGCTGCATCGGGCCGCTGACCAACTTCGGCTGGGTCGGCAGGTTCGACGCTCCCGGCTTCATCGGCGGCACCCCAACAGGTCCATATCCGACCGGAACCGCCTGGACGCTGGGGGCCGTCTCGGCAGGCGTTCCCCCCGCCGCCGGCGCCACCCTCTACGACCTCAACGACCGCGTAATCCCCAGCCCCGCAATCCGCTGCTTCGCCCAGAGCCGCACATTAGGCTGCGCTCCGCCCGACCCCGAGCTGGCGGCCCAGTGCTTCCAGAGCTGCCCGCCGCCCGCAGGCACGCTGTCGCAAGAGAACGCACCGATGGCGCTCCAGTACCCGCTGTACACGGGTGGCGACGTGGCCAACGAGAACTACTGTGTGGTCTCGCCCAACCCCGGCGACCCGAGCTCGCCTTGCGCGACCGCGAAGGTGACGCCCGGAGCGGTGCAGTTCTACCTCCCCAACGGATCGTGCTTCGACCAGAACGCTCAGGGAGCCACCTACGTCTTTTCCGGGGAGCAGTACAACTGGATCGTGATCTATTCGCCACCCGGCAACAACTGTTCGAACAGTCTGAACGGTGGTTCGGCCACCCAGTACATCGGCACGATCTACACGCCTGGCGCCAACTGGACGCTCAGTGGCGGCAACAGGGCGCCCCTGGCAGGCCAGGTGATCGTCTATACAGCCACGGTTGCCGGCGGTGCCAGCGTCGGCATCGACTTCAACCCCAACTACTCGCCCGCGCCTCCGGCCGCGCGCCTGATCAACTAACCCCAGTCTTCTTCGGCACGCTCTAGCTCAGGCCGTCCGCCCTCCGCCAGCGGCCGCACCGCGTAGCCCAGGGCACGCAACGCCTCGTCGATCCAGAGCAGTGCCATCTCCTCGGTGTCGGGCCACATGTCTGGAGATGAGTCCATCAGGCCGGTGTCGATCACGACGCGGGCGGCGACTCGCAGCAACCGCCTGGCGAGCGGCGCCGCCTCGGGCACGCTCAGCGCGAGGTCCTCGATGGCGCGGGAGAGCATGAAGCAGGCGGAGTTGATGGTCTGCGCGTCGAGGGGTTCGCTTCCCGCGAGCCGTTCGGCGAGCCCGGTCCGCAAATCGGTGGGGTCCATGAGCCGGGTTATCATTTCAGATGGCTGGGAGATGGACCTCACCGAACCTGTCTTGCTGACCCCTGAGGGGCTGGAGAAGCTCAAGCGCGACCTGGAGGTTGCGCTGAAGCGGCGCGCCGAAGCGGGCGAGCGCCTCAAAGAAGCGTTCCAGCCCGGCGACATCGAGGACAACCCCGAATACGAGCAGGCCAAGGAAGAGGTTGGACTGCTCGACAGCCGGATCTACGAGCTGCAGGAGATGATCGGTCGCGCGCAGATCATCAAAGACACGCATTCGAGCGTGGTGCAGCCCGGCTCGACCATCGAGGTGGTCGACAACGAAGGCGACACCGAAACCTACCACCTGGTCGGCGCGGTCGAGAGCGACCCGTCGGCCGGCCGCATCTCCGTCGAGTCGCCCGTGGGTCGGGCCCTGGTCGGCCGGAAGAAGGGCGACAAGATCACTGTCAGTGTCCCGGCCGGAACGCTCACCCTGACGATCAAGGCGGTGAAGTAATGAGAGGGAACCTCCCGGTTCCCTCTCATCGCTGCGTCGGCAAAGCCGACCCGGTCCTGCGGGCCGGGCAAGCGCAGCTGCTCACCCTCCCGCTGAAGGGCCTTATTTACGGAGATGCGCCACGTCGGTAACGACATCGGCTGGGAGCGTGGAGCTCGATCCCGACGCGATCGCCGACCGCACCACCGTCGGAGTCTTCTTCCGCCAGGCCGCGCGCTACGGGACCAAGCCACTCATCCACTACCGGCGCGGCAACGAGTGGCAGGTCGAGACATGGGCGGACATGCGGCGCCACGTGCTGGCGGTCGCCTCAGCGTTGATCGCCGCCGGCGTCAAACCGCACGATTCGGTGCTCCTCATCTCGGAGAACCGTGTGGAATGGGTGTACTGCGACTTTGCGATCCAAGGCATCGGCGCGGTCACTGTCCCTGTCTACCCGAACAGCCCGGCTGAGATCGCGCAGGCCATCGCCGCAGACAGCGGGGCAACATACGCCATCGCCTCTGGCGCACCGCTCGCGTCGAAGCTCTCGGCGGGCGGAGCCCTGCGCGAAATCGCCACGATGGACGCAGAGGTCGCGGACTGGGTGCGCCAACCTACGCCGAACCTCCTTGAGATCAGCGCGCGTTTGAGCCAGGTGACCCCCGAGGACATCTGCACCATCGTCTACACGTCAGGCACGACCGGCACGCCCAAAGGCGTCGAGCTGGCGCACCGCAACCTGGTTGACACCGCCCGGGCCGCCACCCGGGTGCACCCGATCACCGACCAGGATTCATCACTGTCTTGGCTGCCTCTCGCCCATGTCTTCGGGCGGATCAACGAGATGTTCGACGGGATGGTGTACGGCGGCGAAACGTGGATCTCTGCCGGGTCAGACCACCTTGTTGAGGAGCTCCAGCAGGTGAAGCCGACCGTGATGTGCAGCGCCCCACGGGTCTACGAAAAGATGTATGCCGCGGTCATTGCCCGAGTGCAAAAGGCGAGCCCGGCGAAGCGGGCGATCTTCAAATGGGCGGTGAAGACCGGTACGCGGTTTTCGCAAGCAGATAAGCCAGGTCCGGTGTTGCAGGCTCAGCGCCGGCTCGCGGATCGCCTTGTCCTCGCTGGGTTGCGAAAGCAGCTGACCGGCGGCCGAATGCGCTTCTTCATCAGCGGCGGGGCGGCCCTGGCGCAAAACATCGAGGAGTTCTTCTGGGCGATCGGGGTGCCGATCCTCAACGGATGGGGACTGACAGAGACATCATCCGGCGTTTGCTCCAACACCCTCTACGAGCACCGCTTTCTGACCGTTGGCAAACCACTTCCCGGGGTCCAGCTCAAAATCGCTGACGACGGCGAGATCCTCGTGAAAGGCATAGGAAACATGCTTGGTTACCACAACAACCCTGAGGCGACGGCGGAGGTCGTAAAGGACGGCTGGTTCTACACCGGTGACATCGGTGAGGTCGACGCTGATGGCTTTCTCAAGATCACCGACCGGAAGAAATCGCTCTTCAAGACATCTGGTGGAAAGTACATCGCGCCGCTGCACCTGGAGCACGAATTGCTGAGCGATCCGATCATCGAACGTGCCGTCGTCGTCGGGGACGGACGCCCCTATGTCACTGCGCTCATCGTGCCCAACTGGCCGTCTGCACGCAGCCAGGGCTTGGACGAAGCTCAGCTCACCGCGCGCATCCAGCAGACGGTCGATAAGGTCAATGCACGCGTCGGCCAATGGGAGACGATCAAGTACTTCACGCTGCTGCCGAAGGACTTCACGGAGAAGGACGGCGAGCTTTCCTTGAAGCTGGACATCAAGCGCAAGGTCATCCAAGAGCACTACCGCGACCAGATCGAGTCGATGTACACGGGCAAGACCAAGCCCGCGTAAATTTGCAGTCGTGGCCGGCCCTGTCGACATGTCAGAACTGCACGCCGCCCTTGATCACCTGCGCCCACAGCTGTGCCATTGCGGTCTCAAAGGCGAGTGCCTGGGCTGCAAGGGCATCGAGATGGTGCGTCTCCAGGCTGAGGCGGTGGTGGCCGCGGCCAGTCAGCCGATCCTCATCCAGGTCGCCCAGGAGTCGTCCATGAAGGATATGACAGCTCGATTTCAGGCCATGTCCGAACGGTTGATGTCCGACCCGGAGATCCGCCGATCGGCGGAGCAGATGCAGGAACGCCTGATGGCAGACCCCGAGACCCGCCAGCTCCTGGAGGAGCTGATGCGGCGCCTCGGCGGCCCACCGGACGAATTGCCGAACTAAAAGTTCAGGCCGTCGTCGCGGGGTTCGCGGGTAGTGGTGCCTTGTGCGGGACCGGCTTGTTCCAGAGCGGAAGCGGGCCCGTCTGCAGCCGCTGCAGGATCAGCGTCTCCTGCTGCGACGTGAGCTTCTTGTCCGTGACCGCCTTGTCAAGGACGGGCTTGAGGTTGGCGATCAACCTGGTGCGGAAGTCGGCCTCTGACACGTGCTGCGCCGACGCCACCTGCGAGAGCGACTGTCCGCCGGTGAGGTCCGTCTTCAGCTGCGCCTCGCTTATCCCGAGGGCTGCCGCGGCCGCAGTCACGTACTGCTGCATGTAAGGTCCGAATTCCGCCTTATTTCTACCTGGCTTGGGGCGGCCCAGTGAGCTCGGCAGCGCGCATGGTGTCTGGCTCGAAAGCTTCTTCTTGATCGCGTCGGCCTGCGCCTGTGTGATCTGCCCGCTCTTGACCTCGTCGGCCAGCGTGTCGGTGAGGGCCCTCTGAAACGCGGAGTTGATCTCGGCCTGGCTCTTGCCGATCTCAACAGCAAAATGCTTCATGAAAGCGCTGCAGGCGGCCGTGGACGCGCTCGCAGAATCGACGGGTTGCTGCGCGGTAGCGACGGGCCTGAAACCGAAGTTCATGCCGGCGGCCGAGGCGGTCACGACGACCGCAACGCCGGCTACAGCGACCGCGCCGACGGCGACACCGACGATTCGGAGGTAGCGGAGTTTGGCAATCCGTGTAATCACGCCTCTAACTACACACGGCGACGTTCCAAGCTTCTTCCTCCAGGACGTAAAGGTTTTGTAAGTCGCGATCGCTGGGAGCACCCTCTATATTCGCTGGATGGAGACGCCGCCCGGGTCGGGCTGGTCGGGCAAACACGCAGTCGAGCTCTACGTGCGGACCTACACGACCATGCTCCAGAGCTCGGGCGACATCAAGATCGAGTCGCTCGTGCAGGCGCACCTGGGCATGGGATCGGTGCTGCATCCCCTGGCCTCCGAGCCGCAGACCGACATGGGCGCCCTCCTGTACGCGATCCGGCGCCTGCCCGAGGCGATCAGCCGCAGTCGGCACGTGGTCATGGGCCAGAGCCCTCAGGGCTTTCGGTCAGTCCTCCATGCCGACGTCCTCGGCTGGCAGGAGGTCAAGGCCCCGGCGCGGCGGCGCCGCTGGTACTACGACGGAAAGAACACGCTTGCGGTGCTCATCGCATCGGCCTCTGACATCGACGACCTCGTTCCCACTCTGGTCGCGTTCCAGATCGAGTGGAACAAGCTGCACCGCGCCCTCCAGGAGGTTGATTTGTCGGACGAGCAGGCGCGGCAGGCTGCCGGAGCGACGGACGACGACTGGCGCCGGCTGCACGAGGCGTGGGGAGACACGTTCGACTCCATCCTGGCGGCCATCAAGCGCGAGGAATGCAGGATCGTGCTTCGGCTCATCAGCGGCAGCCATCTCGGCTACGCGAGGAATGCGAGCCGTTGGTGGCTTGCGATCGCCACGGCGATGGAGGAGATGGGCGCGCGCGGCGCGCCGATCTATTTCGTCTCCTCCAACTCGCACAGCCTCGTCAACGTCATGACGGCGGTCGCGCGCGAGTTCGAGAGCGACATCGTCGACTGGATCGGAACGCACGATCCCGAGCTGGATGAAGAGCGCCGCAAGCTCGAGGCCGGCCATATCCGGGCCTCGCGCCACAACTGGCTCTATTACGGCGCGCGCCAGGTGTTCGACCAGCATCCTGATCGCGAACGGCTGCGGCGGCGGCGAGCCGAGATGGAGGCGGCAAACGGCGTCCGGCACATCGCAGCCAAGGGAACGGGCGTCGACTCCGCGGCCCAGGTGTTCATGCTCAGCAAACTCGACCCGAGCGCCATCGATCCTCGGGTTGGCTCGGTGGACGAAGGGCGGCTGCGGGCCTCAGACGCCTGCATCCTCAACGTCGACTACCCGCTCGGCCAGGCCGCCTACCACATCCTTCGCCAGGTCGCAGAACAGGCCTCCTGGGTGAAAGGCGTATACGTCCTTGGCAAAGCCGCGACGCTCAACGCGGACGTGGGTGACGTGATGATCCCGAACGTGGTCCACAACGAGCACTCGAACAACACCTACTGGCTCGACAACTGCTTCACCGCGGCCGACGTGCAGCCGAACCTCGTGTACGGCTCGGCGCTCGATAACCAGCGGGCGGTCGCGGTTCGTGGAACGTTCTTGCAGAATCGCGACTACCTCGATTTCTACTACCACGGCCGCTACACGGTCGTGGAGATGGAGGCCGGGCCGTACCTCGATGCGTGCTACGAGATCGTCCAGCCGGACCGCTACCCGATCGGTGAGAGCGTCAACATGGCCCAGATCAATCTCGACCTCGGCATCGTCCATTACGCATCCGACACGCCGTACACGCAGGCACGCACGCTCGGTGCGCGCGGCCTGAGCTATCGGGGGATGGACTCGACGTACGCTTCGGCTATTGCTGTCGCGCGGAGGATCCTTCAGCGCGAGGAGGCGCTCCTCCCGCAGTAACGACGACGAGGTGTTCGTGCGGATGGTTGTGGTCGCCCGCGCCGTGGTGGATCTCGCCGCACGGATGGCAGCTCTCGACCTGGATCGTCGTGTGGCCGATGGCAAACTTCGTGCAGAGCCGGCCCTCCAGGTCGCGGACGACGTGCTCGACATCGGCCAGGGGGCGATCACTCACCACCACGTGGCAGCTGAGCGCCATCTCTTCCGACGACAGGGCCCAAACGTGGAGGTCGTGCATGCTCGTGACGTGCTCGGTGCTTGTGATCTCTTTGGTCACTGCCGCAAGGTCGACCTCTCCGGGCGTCCCCTCGAGGAGCAAGTTCACGGTCTCACGCACGATTTGCCACGCCCCGAACGCGATCAGGACGGCGATCCCAAGCGAGAGCAGCGGGTCGATGTAAAGCCAGCCGGTGAGGAGGATCACGATTCCTGCGACAACGACGCCCACCGACGCCGCGAGGTCGCCGATTACGTGCATCAGAGCCGCCCGCACGTTCAGGCTCCTGGTCTCCTTGCGCAGGCCGAATGCAACGAACAGGTTGATGGCGATGGCGACCAGTGCAGTGGCGATCACGATGCCGCCCTGGACCGGTTCGGGGTGCGCCAGCCGGCGAATCGCCTCGTAGGTGATCGCGAGCACGATCACGATCAGCGTCACCGAATTCACGAGCGCCGCCAGGATGCTGACGCGGTGGTATCCATAGCTGCGCCGCGAGTCCGCGGGACGCTTCGACTGGGCGACCGCAAACCAGGCGAGGCCGAGCGCGAAAACGTCGGTGAGGACGTGGCCGGCGTCAGACAGAAGCGCCAGCGAGTGGGAAATCAGCCCGCCGGCGAACTCAACGACCAGGACCGCGCAGGTGAGCGCCAGCGCGACCTTGAGCATGGTTCCGGTAGATCTCACCTCTCTCATATACCCATAGACGCTCTAGCGCCACCAATCATTGCCCTGCTCCAGGTAGGCCAGGAGCATCCCGTGACGCAATCCCTCGTGGCTGATCTGGAGCACCGCCAGCCCGTACCAGTCGAGGAACAGGAGCAGGGCCTCAATCCCCGCCCGCATGGCCTTCACCCGGTTGGGCGGCAGCCCGACCGCCTTCGCCACCTCGGCCGCCCGGCCCCTGTCGAGGCGCCCTTCGCAGGCCAGCAGGTCCGCGGTCGTCAAGACCGTCGGCGGGTTCCGGTGGGTCAGGACGAGAGGTAGGTTGGAAGCCGTCCCCCCTGTGGCGACCAGCCGCTCGACCTCTCCGTCCGGGGCATGAGCCAGCTCCCGCAGCGCCGCCCTCCGCATGCGCGCACGTTCTTCGGGTTTGGGTGGGTCCGAGAGATATGTGCCGGCGAGCACGCCAGACCCTATGGGAAGTGTCGCCACGCGCAGCATCTCGCGACCACGCGCGATCGCAACTTCCGTGGAAGCGCCACCCAGATCGACCATGGCCCACTCTCGGCGTACGGCGTGCCGGCTGGCCACGCCCAGAAAGCTGAGCTCCGCCTCTCGGCGCGCGGAGATCACGTGGACCGGCGTGCCGATCGCCTCGCCGGCCGCCCGCGCAAAGTCAGCGCCGTCCCTCGCCTGGCGAACCGCGTGTGTGGCGCCGGCGATCAGGACCTCGAAACCGTGAGTGCGAGCCCGGGCGACGACCGAGCGAAGCGCACGAATGGCAGGTTTGGCCCGAGTGCCGATGACTCCGGTCCGTGCCACCTGCGCGCCCAGCTCAGGCATCTCGACGTAGTGGGCGACGTCCTCCAGCTTGCCCCGCACGACGTCGGCCACCAGCGCATGTACTGTGTTGCTTCCAACGTCGACGGCCGCGAGACGCACGAGCCAACTCTAAGTGGCCCGATCCCGCCGTTGATGGGTGACTCCGCAGCGCCGGGCCCCTTGACGTAGGCTTCAGCGCCGCAGGCGCCGGCCCGTCTAGGACCCGAAGATCCGAGGACCGTGGGAGCGGGACACTAATATCTGGCAGTGGCGAAGAAGGGGACGCGCATCGAGAAAGATTCCATGGGCGAGATGGAGGTCCCGGCCGACGCCTACTACGGCGCGTCGACGCAACGCGCCGTGCTCAACTTTCCGATCTCCGGCCAGCCGATGCCGCGTCGCTTCATCCGCGCCCTCGGCATGATCAAGCGGGCCGCCGCCCAGACCAACCTCGAACTCGGCCTGCTGTCGCGGCATCGAGCGCGCGCGATCGCAGCGGCGGCACAGCAGGTGATCGACGGCGAGCTGGACAGCCAGTTCCCGATCGACGTCTACCAGACCGGCTCGGGAACCTCGACCAACACGAATGCGAACGAGGTGATCGCGACGAGGGCGACCGAGATCCTCGGCGGTGAGAGGGGTGCGCGCCTCATCCATCCGAACGACCACGTGAACCTTGGCCAGTCGTCCAATGACGTGATCCCAACTGCCTTTCAGCTGGCGTCGGCGATGGCAGTCCAGGACGAGCTCATTCCGGCCCTGGAGCGCCTGCACAAGGCGCTCGAGGCAAAGAGCAAGGAGTTCTGGCCGGTGGTCAAGACCGGCCGCACGCACCTTCAGGATGCCACTCCGATCCGGCTGGGCCAGGAGTTCAAGGGCTACGCCGGACAGGTGGAGGAATCTATCCGCCGCGCGGGCATTGCCATCGACGAGCTTGCCAGGATCCCCCTCGGCGGGACAGCGGTCGGCACGGGCATCAACACGCACCCGCAATTTGGGCGAATCGCAGCTGCAAGGCTAGCCAAGGCGACCGGCCTACCCATCCGTGAAACCCAAAATCACTTTCATGCGCAGGCCACTCTCGACGCACTCGTCGCCGCGCATGGTGGGCTGCGAACAATCGCGACCAGCCTGTGGAAGATCGGGTCTGACGTGCGGCTCATGGGCACCGGCCCGATCGCGGGCCTCGGCGAGCTGCGACTCCCCGAGACTCAGCCAGGCTCGAGCATCATGCCGGGCAAGGTCAACCCGGTGATCGTCGAGTCGCTGCTGATGGTCATCGCCCGCGTCTACGGCAACGATTTGACGGTCGCGATCAGCGGACAGTCGGGCAGCCTCTTCGAGCTGAACGTGATGATGCCCGTCGCCGGCGTGGCGACGCTCGAATCGATCACGCTGCTGGCGGCATCGGTCCGCAACTTCTCGGAACGCTGCATCGAAGACCTGCAGGCCACCGACCGCGGCCCGGAGCTGGTCGAGCGCAGCCCCATGCTCGCGACCGCGCTCAATCCGATCCTCGGCTATGACGAAGCGAGCAAGATCGCGAAGGAATCCATGCGCACCGGGAAGAGCATCCGCCAGCTCGCACGGGCCAAGGGAGTAAGCGAGGCGGCGCTCAACAAAGCGCTCGACCTCGCCAAGATGACCAAACCTGGGCTGGAAGGTCCGGGCGGGGGCGGCTAACAGCCTAGTGGTGCGTCTGGGAATCAGCTCGCCAAGGCGCGGCCTCGGCGGCCGGTGCCAAGGAGACGACGAGCACGCGAGGAAGCGCATCCCGTAGATGCGTGACCGAGCGCGCGCAGGAGGCGACGCAGGCATCAGCGAAGCCCGGCCGCCTAGGCCGATGCATTGGTGAGCGCTTTCCCGGACGCGCCACTGTAATGCGCGACCTCAACCTCGAGGTCCAGCGCGGCGTTGCGACGCTCTCGATCAACCGGCCGAAGTCACGCAACGCGCTCGCGCTTCAGACGATGGCGGAGCTTGACCAGGCACTTGATGCCGTGCAGGCGGGACACGCGCGCATTCTGGTGATCCGCGGCGTGGGGGCCAAGGCCTTTTGCTCCGGCGGTGACCTGAAGGAGCTCGAGCTAATGCGATCGGCGGCGGAGGCCGCATCGATGGCGCGTCGGATGCGAGCCACGCTCGACCGGCTCCCGCAGCTGTCGATCCCCGTCATCGCCGGCTTGAACGGCGACGCGTTGGGCGGTGGTGCTGAGCTCGCGGTCGCGTGTGACTTCCGCGTCGCCGCTTCTCACGCGCGCATCGGCTTCGCGCAGGTCACGCTCGGGATCGTGCCGGCGTGGGGTGCCACTGAACGGCTGGCCGAGCTGGTCGGCCGCGCTCGTGCGCTGCACCTCCTGCTGGGCGGCCAGGCGATCTCAGCGACGGACGCGTGGCGCGTCGGGCTCCTCGAGGAGGTGGTCCCAAGCGAGGAGTTCGATACTCGGCTGGCCGAGGTCGCGCGCTCGATCGCCAACGCGCCGCCGGCCACCATCGCCGGAATCAAGCGCTCAGTCGACGCGGTGCGGCCACACCGCCACCCGGAGCTTGCCGCCGGTGCGATCGAAGCGTTTGCCAATACGTGGGCGCATCCTGCTCACTGGAAGGCCCTCGATACCATGGAGAAGCGACGCCAGGCAAAGAAGTGAGAAAGGGTCGAGCGCGCAACCCGCTATCGCGTTTTCGGCTCGCAGTCGTTTTGCTCGGCGTGATCATCGTCTACGGCGTCGCCGGCTATATGGTGATCGACAGTTGGGATCTGCTCGATTCCTTCTACATGGTGATCATCACCATCAGTACGGTCGGCTACCAGGAGATCCACCCCCAGTCGGCGGCAGGCCGGATCTTCACCTCGACGCTGATCGTCGTTGGCGTCGCTACCATGCTGTATGGCTTCGGTGTCTTTGCGGAAACGCTCGCCGAAAACGCCTTTGGCAATTACAGGAGAGAGCGCCAGTTGGAGCGCAGCCTGAACCAGCTCCGCGACCATTTCATCATCTGCGGCTACGGCCGCATCGGGACGCAGATCGTCGCCGAGTTCGAGGAGCATAAAGTCCCATACGCCGTGATCGATCAGACAGAGGAAGCCGTTGGGCGCCTGCGGGCTGAAGGCCGCCTTCACATCGAAGGCGACGCCTCCAGCGAAGACCTCCTTCGACAAGCCGGGATCGAACGTGCGCGCGGACTGATCTGTGCAGTCGACTCCGACGAGCGCGCCGTCTACATCGTTCTCTCCGCTCGGGCGCTCAACCCGAACCTCTACATCCTCGCCAGGGCCGGTCGCCCCGAATCGATCCGGCGGCTGGATCTTGCCGGCGCGACCAGGACGATCTCCCCGTACCGCATGGCGGGTCACCTGATGGCCGAGCTGGCCGTCCGCCCAGCGCTGGTGGACGTCCTGGATACGCTTCACCACGGCGATTCGGAGATCGCGGTCGAGGAGATGCTCGTGTCCGCGGGTATGGCCGCGGTTGGCAAGACCATCGAGGAGACCGGCTTGCTGGACGCAACAGCCGCGAAGCTGCTTGCGCTGAGACGACGCGACGGGACGCTGCACGTCAACCCGAGCCCGGAGCTGCGTCTGGAGGAGGGCGACCTGTTGATCGCGCTTGGCTCCGAGGCACAGCTCCTGCGGTCGGCGTCCCTCCTCAAATAGCTAAAGACCAGTTCTCCTAGAGTGGCCGGGATGAGGTCTTTGGCGAGGCGGCCCGAGCGCGTCATGCTCGGGTCGGTTTTCATCGGCGTTGCCCTGGTGCTGGGCAAGCTCGTGGTCGGCTTGCTCACCGGCAGCCTTGGCATCCTCAGCGAGGCCGTTCACTCGATCTTCGACCTCGCCGCCAGCGTCTTCACGCTCGTGGGGGTGCGAACGGCGCGCAAGCCCGCCGACCAGGAGCATCCGTATGGCCATGGGCGGACAGAGAATCTTGCCGCGTTCACCGAGGGCGTCCTGCTCCTGATCACGGCGGCGGGGATTGCTTTCGAGGCGGTACGCCGCCTCACCACCGGCGGCGCGATCGTGAATCCGGCCGGCTACGCCTTCGTGTTGTTGATCGGCACCTTGTTGATCGAATCCGGCAGGGCCGTCGTCCTGCGGTACGTCGGCCAAGTCGCCTCGAGCGAAGCGATGCTGGCCGACGCCACGAATCGCGTGGCCGACGTGCTCGCGACAGTCGGCGTGCTTGCCGGCCTCGTCGGCGTCAGGATGGGGTTCAGTTGGGCCGACTCGGTGGCGGCCCTTCTCGTCGCCGGCATCATCTTTCGGGCAGCCGGCCAGGTCACGTGGCGCTCGGGTGACATCCTCATCGACCGCGCCGCGGGCGGGGCCGAAAAGCAGCTTCGGGCCGCGATCCGGGATGTGGATGGCGTGCGCGAAGTCCGCTCCGTGCGTGTGCGGCGCTCTGGTCCAAACCTCATCGGCGACGCCAACATCGCCACCGGGCGGATGCTTCCAGTGGAAGCGGCGGCAGCGCTGGCGGACGAAATCAAGCGTCGCGCTCGCTCGGTGCTGCCGACACTCGACCTTTCGGTGGTCGTTGAAGGCCAGGCATCGCCGGGCGATCTCGTCGAACGCATCCATGCCACCGCTGCGCGCTACGGCGGTTTCCGCGACCTGCATAACGTCACCGTTGAGCGCGAGGCCGACGGGTCGCTCCACCTGACCATGCACGCGAAGCTGCCGGGTGACATGGCGCTCGCGAAGGCATCACAGACCAGCGCAGCGCTCGAGCGAGCCCTGCGCACTGAGCTCCCTGAGGCTGCTCGCATCGACATCCATCTCGAACCGATGGAGCCCCGCGTCGTGAGCGGTGAGGATGTGACGGCGAGAAGGGCTCAGCTGGCCTCGCGCATGCGCGAGATCGTCGAGTCCCACCCCGAGGTCCAGCGGGGCGTGGACGTCGAGTTGAGCGACCGTCACCAGCGGATTCACGCTCACGTCGTCGCGCAAGTCGCGGGTGACATCGATCTCGAGCACGCGCATCGCATCGAGACCGAGCTGGAAGAGATGATCCGGCGAGCCTTTCCTGAGGTGCATGTGGTGGCACGGGTTATCGCCTGAATTCCCCACGAACTCCGAGGCTTCGCCGTGACAGGGGTCCCCGCGAACTCAAGGCGGAGCCTGCGAGTTCGTGGGGCATCTTCGCGGGGACCCCTTTTAAGCTGATGGCCGGTCGGGCTGCCGAACCCTCCAGCCGTGGTCCGGAGTCAGACTCGCGCCTTCAACGCCTACCGAAAGCCCGGCTTCGAGTTGGCGTTCGAGGCTGAGGTCTGGGAAGCTACTTTCGCGTGAAGCTGCTTTCGGTGCTAGCCGTGGTCCTGGCGTCGCTGGCGTGCGCGCCTTCGCAGGCAGGGCCGTCCTCGAGCGGAACCGGTGTCGTTCGCCCGGCGCCGTCTCCGCCGCCGACCCTGGAAGCTGCCATCCACCACGCCGTCGACCTCGGCCCGGCCGATGCCACGACCATCGTTTCGCTCAGCTTCGGACTCAACGTGCGCGATCCTCAGCGCCTCGCGCAGCTAATCGCTTCAGGGCGCACCGTATCGCCTGAGGCGTATGCGGCGGAATTTGGCCCCGACCCGGTCGCGGTGCGGGCGGCGGTGGCGTCGCTGCAAGGCGCGGGGTTCCGTGCCTCGTGGCGATCCGGCTCGAGCGTGATCGCCGCCGATGGTCCCGCCCCGCTGGCGGCAACGCTTCTGCACGTCGTCATCGAGACCTTTCGCCAGGCCGACGGCACCACCTTCTACGCCGCGCTCTCGGAGCCCCAAATACCGCCTCAGCTGGCCAGCATGGCCAGCAACGTCAGCGGTCTTGACAACTACCGGCGCGCGCACAGCCGCGCTGTCAGGCGCGGCGGTCTGACCCCCACCGACGTCCTCGCGTTTTACAACCTGAAACCGCTGCGCCAATCAGGTCTCGACGGGACGGGCCAGACAATCGTGCTGCCGGAGATCGACGACCTACCCAACCTCCAGGACCTCAACAAGTTTGCACAGGAGTTCGGATTGCCGGCATTCGACTCGATCCTGACCATCAAGCGCGATCCCAACTGGGGCACGCCCGAAAAGCCGCAAGGCGAGACCGCTCTCGACCTCGAGATCATCCATGAGGTCGCCCCCGGCGCCAAGCTTGTCGTCTACCTTTCGGCGCCAGACTTCGGTCACGGTGACCGCGCGTTCGACCAAATGGTCACCGACCACCTGGGGTCGATCATCTCCGAAAGCCTTGGCGCGTGCGAGCCGGACACCCCGGGCGGCCATCGCAACACCTACGCGAGCATCCAGGACAGGGCGGTGGCTCAGGGCATGTCGCATTTCGTTGCCAGCGGCGACAACGGCGCGTACACGTGCGGCGAGGACCAGGGGCCGGCGGGAAGCTTTCCCTCGACGCTGCCAACGGTGACGGCAGTCGGTGGAACCACGGTCTTCGAATCCCAGGAAGGCATCTACTTCAAGGAGTCGGCGTGGGCCGGCCCGATCGAGGAAAGTGGCGGTGGCGGCGGGCCCAGCCGCTTCTACGCTCTGCCCAGCTATCAGAAGACTATCTCCCAGTCGCTAGGGCATGGTTTCCGGCAGGTGCCCGACGTGTCCGCCGACGCCGACCCCGCCACCGGATTCCACATCGTTTTCGAGGGCAAGGACGGGCAGGCAGGTGGAACGTCGGCGTCGACCCCGTTGTGGGCGGCGACTGCCGCCCTGATCAACCAGGACCTGAAGAAGAAAGGCCTGCGCGAGATGGGCTTCGCGAACCCGGCCCTGTACTGGATGGGTGAGAACTCCTCCAAGCTGCCCGCCAAACCGTTTCACGACGTCACGACAGGCAACAACCTTGCCTACGACGCCGTCGCGGGGTGGGATTTTGCCACCGGCTGGGGCAGCATGGACGGCGCCGCGCTCGACGCCGCATGGATCCTCTACGTGAAAGGTGGGGGAGGGTGAAAGAAGAGGGTCAGCTCGAGGGACCGCCACTTGTCACCTGCCCGCACTGTGGGATGACGGTGCCGGCCGGCAACTTCTGCGGCCACTGCGGCGCGCACCTCACCACCGCCAGTACCACGCGCCGGTACGCGTTCGCCGCGACGCCGTCTGAACGTGTGGCGCACCTCTCCATCATCAGCACGCTGTTCCCTCATCTCCCGCACCGCCGAGGCGGCGCGTTTCGATGGGCGCTGGTGGCAGGCGGCGCGGCGGTCCTCGTGCTGGCGGTCCTGCACCTGTTCGCTCCCGCGACGGTCGCGGCGACGCTGCTGCTGCCGGTGCTATACCTCCTCTACCTGTACGAGGTCGAGGTCTACGAGGACGAGCCATGGCTCGTCATCGGCGCCACAATGGTCGCCGGAGCTGTACTCGGCTACGCCTTCACATCGTTCTCCGGCCGCGCGGTCTCCCTCCTGAACCTGACCGGAGATCGCGAGAATGCGTTCGTTCTGGCTGGAGTGGCGATCCCGATCGTCGCGCAGGTATTGATGCTGGCCGGGCCGCTCTTCCTTTATGTGTTCAGAGGCCGATTCCGCGAGCCGCTCGACGGCCTGACCTTTGGCGCCGCGTCCGCTCTGGGTTTCACGTTAACCAGCTCGTTGACCAGGTTCTGGCCCGCCATCACCGGATCGCTGTTTGCCGGCGGAGATCCGATCGACTGGTCGTTGCGGCTGCTTCAGGTTGGCATTCTCGTTTCGTTGATCAACGCGAGCACCACGGCGCTCGTCACGTCGGCCGTGTGGATGCACCGATATGACCGCCGCCGGATCAGCAGGCCCTGGGCCTCCAGCATCCTTGCCACTTTGATCGTCGCGTTCGGCGCGCAAGTGGTCGTCGGGATGCTCACCTTCGCTCTCCCGAGCCTCGTCACCGAGGTGGCGATCCGCTTCCTGGCCGCGCTCGCCCTCCTTTTATATGTGAGGCTGGTCATTCACCAGGCGCTGCTGGTCGAAGGCGTCGAGCATGAGATCGGTCCCGACTCGCAGTGCCCGGAATGTCACCGCATAGTCCCGACGATGGCGTTCTGTCCCGCGTGCGGCGCCGCTCGGGCGGCAGGCCCCAAGATCGGCCGGACGCGGGTCGGAGGATTGGCGTAGATGGCGATGTTCTGCGGCCGGTGCGGAGCGCAGGTGCCCCCTGGTTCGCCGTTCTGCGGCCGGTGCGGCGCGCCCCAGGTGGCGCAGGCCGTGGCAGCCGCGCCGGTGTACAGCTACCCGATGGCCGCTCCCGCGAGGTATCCCACCGCCCGCCGCTACGGGACTTCGCAGATCGCCATCGCAGCTGTGCTGCTCGCCATCCTTGCCATCGTGACGGTGGCGGTGACCGCCTTCACCGTCTCGCAGGCGATCGGCGGCAACCATGCGACCTGCACGGTCAACTGCGCGCCCAAGATCCTCACCCCACTACCTGAATCGAAGACGTACCGGAGCTCGGCATTCAAATATGAGGTCGACTACAGCTCCGCCTGGACGGTGCGCAGCCAGGATGGCAGCGGGATCTTGTTCGGCACCAGGTTGGGGACGCTTCAGGTCGTCGGGACCAAGAGCGGACTTTCCCTGGACCAGGCGCTCAAGGCCGCCGTGGCCGCGCTGCCCAGTGCACAGTGGCAGAACGTGGTCCAGGTGTCGGATTTGAAAGGGGCTCACGTTGGCGACCAAGATGGCCTGGGCGCGATCTACTCGGCAAACTTGATCGGAGCCAACTCCACTTCCACGAAAGTGCAATTTGCGGTGATCGCCGCCACGCGCGGCGGAGTGACCGTCGTGCTTCTTGCCGCCGACCCCGCCGACACCAAAGGTTCACCCCACGGAATCCCCGAGGCCCAGGACTTCGATTACCTCTGCGCGGAGTTCCGCTGGGCATAACTGAATGGACACCGGGCTGCTCGCGTTCGCCGGGATCTGCCTGCTCCTCGCAATCACGCCGGGGCCGGATATGGCGATGGTGACGAAGAACGCGCTCGCCCACGGCCGGCGAGGAGTGGTGCTGACGACGACGGGAATCGCGCTCGCCCTCGCGATCTGGATCATCGCCACAGCCATCGGCCTCTCGGCCTTGCTGCGAGCTTCAGGCGACGCGTTCTTCGCGCTCAAGCTCGTGGGCGCCGCGTACCTCGGCTACCTGGGCTTGCGGACGCTGATCGAGTCGCGGCGCCACCCGGGTGACCTGCTGGCGAACGCCCCCACCGCGGCGCCGGCTCACGCGATCTTTCGACAGGGCTTTCTTTCCGCCATGTCAAACCCGAAGCTCGGCGTGTTCTTCGTCACGTTCCTGCCCCAGTTCATAGCGCCCGGCCAGGCGGTCCTGCCGCGATTGCTGCTGCTCGGAGCGATCTTCGCGCTCATCGGATGGACATGGATGAATGTGTACGGCCTGTTCGTGACGCGCGTCCGCGCGTTCATCACTGCGCCACGAGTCCGCCAGTGGATGGAGCGAGTCACCGGCGTGGTTCTGCTGGGTTTCGGCGCCCGGCTGGCGGTCGAACGCCTTTAGGCCGAATCGGGAAGATCGAACGAGATGTCGTAGACGCCGCCGCTCAATTTGGCGTGGTGAATCCAGCCCATCTTTCGCAACAGCCCCAGCATCTGCTGGTTCTCCGGCAGCACGATAAGTGAGAAGCTCCTGATCCCGTGGTCACGGGCGACCCGCGACAGGATGGCCAGCAAAGCCCCTCCGAGTCCCT
Organism: Candidatus Dormiibacterota bacterium; assembly: GCA_036570165.1. Taxonomy (GTDB): domain Bacteria; phylum Chloroflexota; class Dormibacteria; order Dormibacterales; family Dormibacteraceae; genus Palsa-870. The sequence continues at coordinate 20,530 of DATCPI010000025.1, forward strand.
TTCGCTGGAACTCGTCGACCACCGCCACGGCGACCTCGGCCACGTCGGCGCCCGGAACGCGGTCGTATCGAGCCACGCCGAGGATGCGCTCGCTGCCGGTCGGTCTGTGTGTCGTCGCGACGAGCGCGAAGCGATCGTTGTAGTCGACGACCGCGAGCCGGTGGGCGAGGGCGTCCGGCATCCGCTTGAGCGGTGAGAAGAACCTGAAGTAGACAGTCCGCTCCGACATCGCCGCAACCGCCTCGTGCAGGAGCGGCTCGTCCTCAGGTTTGATGGGCCTGACGGGAACTTTGGTCCCATCCTTCAGCTCGAGGACCAGAGGCTCGAAGTCGGACGATGGCACCGCTACAAGGTAGCGGCCTTTACGATCCGCGATGCATGACCGGCCCAAGCCCCAGGCAGCGATGGCGAAACCTGAGCTTCGCCGCCGGAGCCGCGGTGGCGGTTCCGTTCGCCGCCTGGGACCTCTACAAGTGGGTCGAGGCCTTTATTTCCGACCACTTCCACAACGACTTCACCTTCTATGTGGCCGCAGCTCGGATCGGCATCAGCCGCGGCTGGCCGTCGATCTACGACCTTTCCGTCCAGCAGGCAGAGCTCGACGCGATCGGGTCGGGCATCAAGATTGCAGAGCTCGCCCGCTACATCAGCCCTCCGCCCGTCGCCTGGCTCGCCCTGCCGCTTGTACCGCTGCCCTATGAGGTTGGTTACTTGGTGTGGAGCGCCCTTCTGCTGATGGCCCTCGCGTGGACGTGGTACCTCGCGGCCCCCGGCGATGGAAGGTGGCGCCTCGTCCACCTTGCGGCTGCGATCGCGTGGCTCCCTGTCATCTATTCCTTGCAGCTCGGGCAGCCTGCTCTGTTCGTCGCCCTCGGCGTCGCAGGCTGCTACGTGCTGCAGCAAGCGGGGCGACCGCTCTTGGCCGGCCTGGCGCTTGGCGCGCTGGCGCTGAAGCCTCAGCTTGCCTTCCTCGTACCTGTTGCCCTCCTGCTGAGCGGAAGAACTCGAGCATTCCTGGGAAGTGTCGTGGCGCTTGGCGTGCTGGGCGGCGCATCGGCGATAACACTCGGTCCGAGCGGCATCGCCGCTTACGAAGCGCGCTTGAACTTCGCCGCGGGCGTGCCCGTGAATCAGGCGCTGACGCTCGCTCCATTGATAGGAAGCATCGTGGCGACGCGTGTGATCCAGGTCGCGATCGCGCTGTGGGCGCTTGTGATCACCGTTCGGGTGCGCCGAAGAGGTAATGAGTGGATCTTGATCCCTGCGCTCGTCGGAGGAATGCTGGCCACCCCGTACCTCCATCTCGACGACCTCACGATGCTTGGCCTCGCGGGTTGGCTCTACCTGCGGACATCGCCACCGGCGTGGACCTGGCTCGTGATGCTCGGCCTCGTCCTCGCCGCCGAAGGCGTTCCCTTCTGGGGGCCGCTGCCACTGATCGCCGGGGAAATCGGCGCGCTGGTGCTGCTGTCAGTCGCGGCGCTGAAAGTTGACGACCGCAATCGCAAGCATGACCACTCCGAAGGCGAGCATGATGCCCGCCTCGAGCGTGATGGGGAGCACGTTGCCGTTGATGGTCAATCCCAGCCGGTCGATGACCGGGCCCGGCAGCCCTGAACCCGAGAGCACGACGCGGCGCAGCGGATCGATGCCGTAGGAGGCTGGGTCGAGCCTGGTCAGCACTGTCATCCACCCCGGCAGGTTGTTGAGAGGGAACAGAGCGCCGGACAAAAAGAACATGGGCATCATCAGGAAGTTCATGACGACCTGGAAGCCCTGCATCGACTTCATCGTCGAGGCGAGCGCAACGCCGAATGACGAGAGGCCGAACGCCAGCACCGCGGCCAGCGGGATCATGGCGAGCACCGTCAGCAGCGTCAGCTTCACGCCGACCAGGGGCGCCAGGACCAGCAGGATGAGGCCCTGGATCATCGCTTGGGTCGTGCCCCCGAGAGCTTTGCCGATCGCCACCGCGTAACGATCGATCGGCGCCACCAATACCTCTTTGAGGAATCCGAACTCCCTGTCCCAGACGATCGACATCGCGCCGAAGATTGCGGTGAACAGGATGGCCATGCCGATGATGCCGGGGTACATGAACTGGATGTAGGAGAGGCCTCCTTTCGTGCCGAACGCGCTCGCGCCGCCGAGCGATGAGCTCAATCCGGATCCGAACACGATCAGGAAAAGAAGCGGCTGCGCGAGGGACGCGACCAGGCGCCAGCGGTCGCGCCAGAAGCGAAGGATGTCGCGGTACCAGATGATGTAGATCGCGCGAAGGCTCGCCATTCGGGTGTCTGCCGGAGCGGGCGGCGCGACGGCATGCGGCGATGTGGCGACTTTGACGCTCACCGTCTCCGCCCCATAAAGCGGCTCGCGATGGCCCGGTTCTGGTCTTGGGCGCTCGCCTCCTCGTCGCGGATGGCCCGGCCCGTCAGCTTCAGAAAGACGTCGTCGAGGCTTGGGCGCCGCATCGAAACGGTGTCCACCGGGGCCTTGAGCTCGCGTACCAGGCGTGGCACGAAGGCCTTGCCGTCCGGGACTTCCATGCGCAGGGTTCCATCCTCACGCGACGGCGTGACGCCGAGGATCTCCCTGATCTCGCGCGCCGCGGTGTCGGGCTGGCTCGAGGTGATGGTGACGACGTCTCCACCAACCATCGACTTCAGCTCGTCCGGAGTGCCCAGGGCAACGATTTTGCCTTTGTCGATGACCGCGATCCGGTCGCAATACTCGGCCTCGTCCATGTAGTGCGTCGTCATGAAAATCGTGACGCCCTTGCTGTCGCGAAGCTCATTGACATGCGTCCAGATGGTCTGCCTTGTCTGTGGATCGAGGCCGAGCGTCGGCTCGTCGAGAAAGAGGATCTGAGGCTGGTGCAGCATGCCGCGGGCGATCTCGAGGCGGCGTTTCATTCCGCCGGAGTAGGTCTTTACTTGCGAGCCTGCGCGGTCGCTGAGCTGCAGGAGGGCCAGCATCTCGTCGATGCGCCGCCGGCGCTCTGACGAAGGGACGCTGTAGATGAACGCATGGAACTCGAGGTTTTCCCGGCCTGTGAGCTGGTCGTCGAGCGATGGGTCCTGGAAAACCAGGCCGATTCGCTGCCTCACACGCGCCGGGTCATGAACGACGTCGATCCCCGCCACCCGAGCGGTGCCGGCGGTCGGCCTCAGCAGGGTGCAAAGGATCGAGATCGTGGTCGACTTGCCGGCACCGTTGGGTCCCAGGAACCCGAAGATCTCGCCCGCGCGAACCTCGAGGTCGATGCCGCGCACCGCCTCCACCTCGCCGTACGTCTTCACCAGGCCTGTCGCCTGGATCACCGCGTCGGCCACCATCACCTTCACATTCAACTCCCGTGGCGTCCAGCGCCTTCCGAAAACCGCCGGGCGCCCTGCTGAGCTTCGCCTGAGGCGAGCACGTCGACGCCGCCCCGATGCTCCGCTTCCGCCGCGTCCTCGAAGCTGAGCGACCACTGGTTCAGCACGCTGTAGCGGTCGGCTCGCAACGCGCCGGAAGGGAATGCCGCGATCTGGTGCGCCATCTTCTGCGCCTCCTCGAGCGCGCGGCCGGGCTCGACAAGCCGGCTCACAAGGCCGATGCGGAGCCCTTCTTCGGCAGCGACGGGACGGCCCGTAAGGATCATGTCCAGCGCCCTGCCCTGGCCGATCAAGCGGGGAAGCCGGACCGTTCCCAGATCGATGAGCGGAACGCCGAAACGACGGTTGAACACGCCGAGCGTCGCGTCGCCGGCGGCGATACGGAGGTCGCACCACAGCGCGAGCTCGAGCCCGCCCGCCACGGCATAACCCTCGATCGCCGCAATCACCGGCTTGCTCAACGTCATCCGCGTCGGCCCCATCGGACCCTCACCCGCTTCGGGCAAGCGATTCGGATCACTAGCGGCAAGCGCTTTGAGATCGAAGCCGGCACAGAAGTTTCCACCAGCTCCCGTCAGGACCGCGACCGCGAGGCTGCCGTCCTCCTCAAAGTGCCGGAAGGCATCGGCCAGGACGCCGGCCGTCTCAGCATCGACGGCGTTGCGAACTTCCGGCCGTGCAATCGTGACGGTCATCACGCCGTCCTCGGCCGCGACCTCGACCTTCACCCCCAAGGGTTGCGCCCTTCCGCTACTCCGCGTCCATGTATGGATAGCGGTGATCGGTGGGCGGGACGTACGTCTCCTTGATCGTCCGCGGGCTGGTCCAGCGGATTAGGTTGAGGATCGAGCCTGCCTTGTCGTTGGTGCCTGAAGCCCGCCCGCCCCCGAACGGCTGCAGGCCGACCACGGCGCCTGTCGGCTTGTCGTTGATGTAGAAGTTGCCAGCGGCGTTGACCAGGGTTTCGGACGCCTTGCGAATCACCTGCCTGTCGCTAGCGAAGATCGCTCCCGTGAGTCCGTAAGGGCTGGTGCGATCGACGAGATCGAGCGTGTCCTCGAACTTCCCGTCGGCATACGGATACACCGTGAGGATGGGGCCGAACAGCTCTTCCTTCAGCAGCTTGAAGTCCGGGTCGGTGGTTTCGATGACGGTGGGGCGTACGAACCATCCAACCTTGTCGTCACCCCTGCCTCCCGCGACGACCTTCGCCACTTCGGACTTGCGCGCGAACTCGATCGCGGTCATGTGCTTCGAGTACGCATTGCCATCGATCACGGCGCCCATGAAGTTGCGGAAGTCGGCCACGTCACCCTGCGGGATGGCCTCGATCTCGTCCGCCATCTCGGATCGCATTCTTTTCCACATGGATTGCGGGATGTAGGCGCGAGACGCGGCCGAGCATTTCTGGCCCTGGTACTCGAAAGCACCTCGGATCAGCGCGGTACGAAGCGCATCCGAGTCAGCGGACTCGTGAGCGACTACGAAGTCCTTGCCACCGGTCTCGCCGACCAGCCGCGGGTACGTGCGGTAGTGGTCGACGTTCTGGCCCACCGTGCGCCACATTCCCTGGAACACCTCGGTGGACCCTGTGAAGTGGATGCCCGCCAGGTCCTTGTGGCCCAGTACCTGCTCCGAGATCTTCGACGCGCTGCCGCTGACCATGTTGATGACGCCGGGCGGCAGGCCTGCCTCATTGAGGATCTCCATCAAGAAATGGCTAACCAAAAGCGTCTGCGTCGCTGGTTTGAAGACGACGGTGTTGCCCATAAGAGCGGCTGCGGTGGGAAGGTTGGCCCCGATGGACGTGAAGTTGAACGGGCTGACCGCGAACACGAATCCCTCTAGGGGTCTGTACTCGAGCCGGTTCCACGCATTGCCATCGTTGAAGGGTTGCTGGCCAAGGAGCTGGTCGCCGAAAAAGGCGTTGTACCTCCAGAAGTCGACGGACTCGCAGGCCGCGTCGATCTCGGCCTGGTGGACGGTCTTCGACTGCCCCAGCATCGTGGCCGCGTTGACGGTGTCCCGCCACGGACCCGCCAGCAACGACGCAGCCCGCAGCAGCACTGCGGCGCGCTCGTGGTAGGAGGTCGCGGCCCACGCCCGACGCGCCTTTAGCGCGGCGGCGATGGCGTCGTCGAAGTCCTTGGGTGCCCCCACCGCGTACTCGGCGATGCTGAGCTCTTTCCGGTGCGGCGCTCGAATGTCGGCTCTCGAGGCGCCCCAACGCCGCTCGCCTCCGATCTGCATCGGGACTTCGGTTCGTGCGTCGGTGAGCTCAGCCAGCCTCGCCTTGAGAGTCTTGCGCGTGGGATCGCCGGGCGCGTACTGGCGCACCGCCTCGTTGACCGGGGTGGGAACTCGGAAGTGTCCGTCGGAGGTCATCTTGTGACCCCATCGTAACCCGGCCCCGTATTTCATTTGAAGGCGCCCTGAGCGCGGGTCGAGACTGTTGGGAGGCGCTGCTTGGTCGGACTGATCCCCTCGCGTTCCACATCCACGCTGGATCGGATCCGGCGGACCGTAGCGCTCCTGGCGCGACGCGGTTACGCATTGAGCCCGCACCGCCTCGCCGAGCTGTGCCTTGGCGGCTCGATCGCCCCCGACGAGGCCCGGTGGGCGACCGCCGCGAGTCCGGACCTCGGCCTCGTGGAAGACTTGGTCGTGGATCGCACCTCCCTGAGCCGGGTGGGCGAGATCCAGTCTCGCGCCGCCGACCACGGTGCGGACGCCGCTACGTACATCCAGATGACAACGCGGTTCGTCCATCACCTCGTCGAGCTCGCACCCTTCATCCGCAGCGTTTCCATAGCGGGATCGCTCGCCAGCGGCGGCTTTCGAGCGTCTGACGACGTGGACCTCAATCTCATCGTGGACGACGGGCACCGTCATCTCGCCTACGTGGCCGTGAACATTCTCGGGCTCGTGCACGCGCTCGCCCACCGCGACAAGCCGGTCGACAACTTGACGCGACGCCCCCTGGCGCCGCGCCTGATGACCGCGAATCTGATCCTCGAGCGCTCGGAGTGCCTTCCGCTCGTGCGGCAAGACGAGGATATGGCGTTCGAGCTGCTGATGGCCGAGCCCCTCTTCGGAATAGATGCGATCGACGAGCTCATCGCCGCCAACCCCGCTCTGCTCGAGCATTTTCCTCAGCTGGCGGTGAAACCGGCCCGCCTTCTCATTGACGCCCCGGTCCCCCGGCTGCCTGCCGCACTGTTTCCGGCGTTCCTTGACGGAACCGCGCGGGTACTTGGCGAAACCGCGTGGCGGTACATGCAGTGGACGCGGCGGGACCGCCCCGACGCGCTTGCGCGCGTGGCCTACGTGCGAGCCACCATGCGGCCGTATACGTTATTCGACGGACCCGGCTGAGCGCAATGACAGCGATCGCCATCGGCGTCATTGCTCTGACCAGCGTGGCCCTCTTCGGATTTGGAGCAAACGTCCTCTTCCTCACGTGGCGAGCGACCCGCCTCCGTCCCCGCCGTATTTCGGTGCTAGCCACTGGCGACGAGCCGAGGGTTTGCGTCCAGGTGCCGATCTACAACGAGCGCTACGTCGCCGAGCGCGTCCTTGACGCGGTGTGCGAGCTGGACTGGCCAGCTGATCGGTTCGAGATCCAGGTCCTTGACGACTCCGATGACGACACGGCCTCGATCGTCGCCCGCCGAGCGGCTCATTGGCGCCGTCGCGGAGTCGCAGTGACTCATGTGAGGCGCGACTCGCGCGACGGTTTCAAAGCGGGCGCACTGGCATACGGCATGACACTCTCAGACTCACCCTTCATAGCGATCTTCGACGCGGACTTCGTACCGCAGCGCGACTTTCTCCGCCGCTCGTTGGGAGCCTTCGAAGACCCGACCATAGGCTTCGCACAGGCTCGATGGGGACATCTCGACGAGAGCTACTCGTGGTTCACGCGACTGCAAGCGTTTGCGCTCGACTTCCACTTCCTGATCGAGCAGCCCGTCCGCTCGGCTGAAGGCTATTTCACGAACTTCACCGGAACTGCAGGCGTGTGGCGGAGAACGGCAATCGAGGAGTCGGGCGGCTGGAGGGCAGCCACGCTGACCGAGGACCTTGACCTCAGCTACCGTGCGCAGCTGCGAGGGTGGCGTGCCGCGTACCTGGAGGACCTTGTCGTGCCGGAGGAGCTGCCAGTCTCCTTTGACGCATTTCGCCGTCAACAATCTCGATGGGCGACCGGCAGCTTCCAAACCGCATTCCATCTGCTCATTCCGGTGCTGCTGAGCCGCGTCCGGCCGGCGGTCAAGTTCCAGGCCGCCATGCACCTCCTGGCCTACGCCACCGGACCAGTGATGCTCGTCCAGCTGGCGTGCTATCCGCTGCTGGTGCTGAACATTGATCGCCCGACGGTTCCATGGCAGCTCGCTGACGCCGGCGTGCTGTTCGTCATGATGGGCATCGCGCCCTGGATCGGTTTCATCGTTGCTCAGACCAGGCGTGGACGGCCCTGGTGGTCGGGCGTGCCCGCGCTGCTCTGCCAGGTGGTGGGCGCCGGTCTGTCATTCACGGTGTTCCTGGCGCTGCTCCGGGCAACTCGTCGCGGCGGCGAATTCGTGCGCACGCCCAAGTACCAGATCGTGGAGCGCGGACAGGAGTGGCGTGACCAGGCGTATGTGCGAGTGGGTGACCCGAGAGCGCTCGGAGAAGCCCTGCTCGGAAGCGGCGCGCTCGCGATCGTCCCGTTCGCCGTGGGGCAAGGACAGTGGCTGGTGGCGATCTACTCCGGCCTGTTCGCGCTCGCATTCCTGGCGGTGGCCGGATTGAGTGTGATCGACATTCTGCAGGTGCTGACCCTTCGCAGCCTGGGCCGGCGCGCGCTCGCGCGATTCCAGTCGCTGGGACCGATGCTTGGCCTGCTCGGGCTCTGCGCTGTGCTGCTGCTTTTCGCGGCTCAGCTGCCAGAGCCGTTCGAGGACGGCTACGGACACTGGCTCATCGCCGCGAACCTTGCCTCGACCGGCCACCTGCACGATCCGCTGTTCGGGATGGAGGACACGTGGCTCCCCGGCTACCACCTGCTCGCGGCGGCAGTGCTGCACACGTTCGGTCTGTGGCAGCTCGGCGCGCTGAAGGCGCTCGGAGCCCTGCTCGGCGTGGTCACTCTTGCGTGCGTATATGCGCTCGCTCCGAACAAGCGCCAGGCACGGCTGGCCGTTGCGCTGCTGGCGCTGAACCCGGTCTTTCTGTTCACTTCGGGATCTGCTGTGGCGGAGCCGCTCCTGACGGCGCTGCTGACAGCTGCCGCGCTTGCCGCGGTGCGCGGGCGGATAAAGGTCGCTGCGTTGCTGGCCGCACTCGCATGCGTGACCGCCACCAAAGCCTGGATCTGGATCGTTGCAGTAGCCGGCTTTGCCGCGGTCGAGCTCTTGCGACGGCGAAATCCCCTGAGAATGCCCGCGATCGCCTGGGCAGTTCCGGCGATCGCGGTACTCGTCTTCCTCCAGCTCGGCTTCGCTCCGGCCAGCCACTCCGTGGCGCGCGGCTCGCTCGAGGTTGCCTCCGCCACCGCTCGAGGAAGCCTCCCCGCAGGAGCCGCAGCTCGAGTCGCCGAGCTCGCCAAGAACTTTGGGCTGGCCGCTCTTCCGCTGTTCGTCCTCGGTGTGCCGGGCGTGTGGGTTGTCATCCGCCAGGCGTCGCGCGTACGCGAGATGGCGACCTTGCGATTCCTCCACTTTCCCGCGCTCGTTTACCTGGTGGCAGTCGTCGGCCTGGTCGCCGCCGGCACGTATACGGGCAGCCATCGCTACCTGTACCCGGTCCTGCCCTCGCTCGCCCTACTGGCAGCGGCAGTGCTCGATCGCAACTCCGGCGTGGTCCGGTTCGGCGCCGTTGCGGCAGGTGGCTTGCTGGCCGTCGCTTTTCTGCCGGTGTTTACCGGCTTCGCGTCAGACAATCGCGGCCTCGTCGCCGCGGGCCGAGCCGTCTCCGGCAGCGCAGGTCTTTTGATCACGGATTCCCCCCTGGTCGCGTTTTACAGCGGCAAGCCACCTTCCCAGATCACTGGTTCGCAACAGCTGCCGCTCGATCGCGAGCTCGCCATCGACTGGATGCAAAAGCACGACGTGACAGCCCTCGTGATGGAAAACATCACCTATTACCGAGCCACCGTCGTCTTTCCAGACCTGGCGATGGGCAGGCCAAGCCCTCCCTTCCGTTCTTTGGGCGACGAGGCCCACTACAACGTCCCACACGGCAAACCGGTATATGCCTACCGGCTGCGCGCGGCGTTCGGCGACCAGCCGATCTATCCGGGTCTGAGTGCTGTCATCGCACCCATGCCTGCCCAGGGCAAGACCGCGGTCCTCGCCAAGGGCCTGGCACTCAGGTCCTCGGGCGCCGACATAACAGGGGAGGGCATGGGATTCGGGCTCCCGATGGTGCACTACTCGGACGGGTGGGTCTACTCACGCACGAGCAACACGATCGACGTCTCGACAGACAGCGGCACGATCTGGAAACGAACATTCAATCTCGACGAGATTGGCGTCGATGAGGCGCACGGCTACCAGCCAATCGGATCGCGTGGCCGGATCGAAGTCACCTACACCCTGAACGCGTCAGGTGTGTTGGTCGAACTGCGGGTTCTCAACCTCGCGCCCGGCTACATGGAGCTCGGAATTCTCAACGAGCAGTCCGCTGCATTCGACGACTTCGCCTACGACGGCCACAAGGCCATCGGTCCGGCATTCGGTCGATGGCTGCCCGTCGACGGTACATGGGCACGGCTGCGCTCGGCCAAACACGGTGTCGAGTGGTCGGTGCCCACGCTTTCGGGCGCGCAGCTGCACGGCGGCCGCGAGCTCTTTCCCCCCAGCTTCGATTGGGCAGGCCTGGACTACATGTTCGACACGCCTCCCATCACTGTCACTTATCAGATCACCGTGCAGGCCGCGCGATGACATCGGAGGAATCAATGAATCGAGCGGACGTCGTTCTCGTCTACCCGCAGCGAGCCCCGGCAAAGGGGCGCCACTGGATCATGCCCTCGCTCGGGCTCATGTACCTGAGCGCTTCCCTGCGCCACGCCGGCTACACGGTGCGGCACATCGACCACACCTTCATGGAGCGACGCGAGGTCCTGGCGGAGATCGAGCGATTGCGCCCGTCGGTGATCGGCATCTACTGCATGATCACGATGCAGGACGAGGCGCTGTCCCTCGCCAAACAGGTGCGAGGCAAGGCGCTGACAGTTGTCGGTGGTCCTTACCCTTCGGGCGAGCCTGAGACGTTTGTCGACGCCTTCGACCTGGTGGCCGTCGGCGAGGGTGAGGAGACGATAGTGCGGATCATGGAGCACCTCGACGACCATCGCTTCGAGGAGATCCCGGGGCTGGTCTTCAAGCGGGATGGAGAAATCGTGCGAGGCGCTGCACGCATCCGTACCAAAGAAATGTCACACCTGCCGCTGCCATACCGTGGCGACGTCCCCAACGCCGAGTACATCCGGTATTGGCGCAAGCACTGGAAGGATGCGACGACTCCGTTGATGTCGACACGCGGATGCCCCTTCCGATGCGACTTCTGCCACAAGTCGGTGTTCGGCGACCTGTTCAGCGCAAGACCGGTGGAGTCGGTCATCGCCGAGATGCGAGAGATCGCCGAGCTCGGCTACGACCACATCTGGATGTCAGACGACCTCTTCACCCTGAACTACAAGCGCACGTTCGAGCTGGCTCAGGCGATTGAATCTGCGCACCTGCCGCTCACCTGGGAATGCCTCAGCAGGGTCACGCACGTCGACCAGCAGCTCTTTGAGCAGATGCATCTCGCCGGCTGCAAGAGGATCTTCTTCGGCATCGAGTCCGGCGACGAACATGTCTTGAAGGAAATGAAGAAGGGCATCACGCCGGACCAGGCGCGGGCGGCGGTCGAAGCTTGCGTGGCGGCGGGCATCAAGGCCGCCGGGTTCTTCATGGTGGGATACCTGGGGGAGACGACCGACTCTTTGATCCGCAGCATCAATTTTTCCAGCAGCCTCCCGCTGGACTATGTCAGCTACACGATCGCGTACCCGCTGCCCGGCACAGGCTTTTACGAGCGGGTACGTGAGCGCCGGCAGCGGGGCGAATGGCACAAGGTCCGCCACAACCGGCTTCTGTTCAACACCGACTTCTCTGAGCACAAGCTGCGCACGGCGATCCTGAAGGGCGCCATCCAGCACCGTCTCAATCGGATGCACCTGCGATCCGCTGCCAGAGCTTTCGAGTTCGCAACCAACCCGCTGCTGCGTGCGATGCGATGAGCGGCGTGTGGGTGGTCTTTCCGTTCGTCGGGGCGATAAGGCTCAGCACGGTGCTTGCCTTCATCGCCACGGTGGCGATCCTGACCTGGTTCCGACGCTCCCTCCTTGTTGGACTGGTTGCGGGGATGGGATGGGTGAGCGCGTTCGAAATCGTGTACCAGGCCGTCGGCACGGTCTACGGACGACATGATGCGATGCACCTTTTCTACCTGACGTTCAGCATGTCGGGATGGGTCGTCGCCGCCTATGTCGCCGGCATCCGGCCGCATCCTGGTTTGCTGGCCGCGTGGAGCCTGATCTTTCTCGGATGGATCGCTTCTGGCTTCCAACCGAACCTGTTCGACCACCCCGGCCAGTTTTCCGTTGCCCAGGAGCTGTTCAACATGGCGACGAAAGACGGGCTGGCGGCCATTTTTGTCATCGGCGGCCTGGCACCCTTCCGCCTGCGAGCACGAATCCCAGCGCCCTCGACGCCGGCCGCTTCTCCTAGAGGGGACAGGGAGTCGGTTCGGACTTGATCGCCTTTGACTCCGTGGCCGCGGACTATGACCGCCGCGAGGCGGAGAACCCGATCATGCAGATGATGCGCGGGCGCTCGCTGGCGATGCTGGAGAGCACCTTCCCACAAGGCGCAACGCTGCTTGACGTTGGCTGCGGCACTGGAACCGAAGCGTTGTGGCTGACGCAGAGAGGCCGGACGGTGGTCGGGTTGGATTCCAGTCCGCAGATGCTAGAGGTCCTGTCCAGGCGGGCCGCAGCCGGCGGCCTCCGCGTCTCGACGCGGTTGATGCGGGCTGGAGACATGCTCAGGCTGGCCGACGATTTTGGCGATGGCTCTTTTGACGGCGCGTACTCGTCGTTCGGCGCGCTCAACACCGAGCCTGCGGTCGAGGTCCCGGTGGCGGCGCTGTCGCGCTTGGTTCGACCCGGAGGGAGGATCGTGCTGAGCGTGATGAATCGCTGGTGTATTGCTGAGATGGCTTTGCTGGTCGCGGGCGGGCGGGCCAAGCAGGCTCTCCGGCGAACACGATCGTCCCTACACGTTGGTGTCGGTCCGAACACAGTCGAGGTCAGATATCCGTCCTGGCGCCAGTTGAGCCGTGCCCTCCGTTCACGATTCCGAGTCGTCAGCGTGCAAGCGCTGCCGCTTCTGCTGCTTCCCTATGCATGGCCTGCCTTTTCCGCTCATCCACGCTTGTACAAGGCGGTAAGCCGGCTGGACCGCGTCCTCGCGACTCACGGGCCTTTCGCCTGGCTCGGAGACCATCTTCTGGTGGTCGCGGAACGAACCCGGTTAACCTAGACGGCGTGAGTGTTGACGCCGAGGGTTACGGATTCCCTGAGCACCAGGTCACGCTTGCACGTCTGATCGACGACATACGGGTTCTCTCTCCGGCCGGCGTCGAGCGAGTGGCACTGGGATGGGATCGCCACGTCGGCCAGAAAGGGCCGCAAGCTTTCCATGACGCAGAGAAGGCTGCCGTGCACGCGATCGAGCAGGCCGACCGCGGGCCCGCGTGGGATGAGGTGCGCCGGAACCTGTTCGGCATGACCGAATCGGGCGACGCGCTCATCTCCTGGAAGGCAGAGCACGGGGAGATCGGCCATAAGGCGGAACAGGCCGCGTTTGGGGCCGCCCTAGGGCTGGTTGCGAGTGGACTGATCAGCAAGGAGCAGCAGGCGACCTTGATGCGACCTTTGGCGGAAGCCCTCCCCTGGCTGCTGCCGGACGAGAACCAGCCCGAGCCTTAGAGGCGCGGCCGGAAAGCCCTCGACTGATCTTCGGCGCCCATGCGGCCCATCTCCGGGCTCAGCTCCTGCGCTGCTTCGCTCACGAGTAGTCAGACGCACTCGCTCCGCTGCTCGTCGCTTCGCCCGGATCTGAGCCACCTGGATCGCCGAATCTCTAGCCGAGGGTTTCGGCCGCGCCTCTTAAGGCGCGGCGGCCGGGACCAAGTCGGCCAGGTCGACGCTCAGGTTCGCCAGCGCCGACTCGCTCACGGGCCGCCGGCCCTCGATGAGCTTGCCCCCCAGCTCGTTTGTCTTCGAATCGTTCATGGACAGCACTGCGTCGATCAGGCCATCGCGCAGGTAGAAGACCGAGAACGACAGCCCATCGCGATCGCCGCGCCAGATGGCGTGGTCATCGCCCGACGCATGGCCGCGGTACTCGAGGTTCACGTCGTACTGGTCGGACCAGAAGTAGGGCAGCTTCGTGTACGGAACATCGCCGCCGGTGATGCAGGCGGCGATGCCGCGTCCCTGGTTCTTCGCCACCTCCCAGTGCTCAACTCTGATCGCGCGCCCGAGGACGGGGTGACGGTGGAACGCGATGTCGCCGCCGCAATAGACGCCGCCGGCGGCGCGCAGAGATTCGTCCACCCGCACGCCGCCCCCGTCGAGAGGGAGGCCGAGTGCGGTGGGTAGGTCGAGGTTGGGCTCGATGCCCACCGCCTCGAGGACGAGGTCGGCATCTTCCCGCCGGCCGTCGGACAGCGTGACGCCGACCACCGAGCTGCCGTCAGTGTGCCACTTCTGGACGGTGGTGCCGGTGCGCACGTCCACGCCTTTGGAACGGTGAATCGTCGCGTAGATCTCCCCCACCTCAATGCCCAGAGCCCGGGATAGGGGCACGGGCGCGGCCTCAATCATCAGCACGTCCTTGCCCATCTGCCTGGCCGATGCCGCAACCTCCGCGCCGATGAATCCCGCGCCGATCAGCAGAAGTCGCGAGGTCCGCTGCAGAGCCTGGCGGAGCGCCTGGCTGTCGCGAAGGGAACGCAGCGTCAGCACGTTGTCCGCGCGTGGGACGTCGGGGAGGCGCCGGGGCGTTCCACCGAGGCCGAGGACGAGCGTGTCAAACGCGATCTCGCCGCCACCCTCGATCGCCAGCTTACGGTCAGAGAGGGAGCCACCGGTCACGCGCCGGTTCAGCTGAAGCTCGATCCGCTGCGTCGCGTACTCCGCTTCGTCGTGAAGAAAAGTCTTGGGCAGCTCGATCTCGCCGCGCAAAAACTCCTTGGAAAGGTAGGGACGGTCGTATGGACGATCCTGGTCGGCACTGATGATCGTCACATGGCCGTCGAAGCCGCGCTTGCGGAGCGCGAACGCAGCCGCGTCGCCTGCTCCTCCCCCACCCACGACAACGACGCGCGGCGCGGCCATGAGACTTCAGACGATACGCGTGACCGGGCGCAGCCAGCGGTGCGGATCCGGCGCGGCCCCACGCTGAATGTCGACCAGCGACTGGCGCAACTGCATGGTGATTTCTCCTGGCTTGCCGTCGCCGACCATCCATGAGCCATGCGCCGACTTGACAGCACCCACCGGAGTGATCACGGCCGCCGTCCCGCAAGCGAAGACCTCGGTCAAAGAGCCGTCGGCGCAGCCGGCACGCCACTCGTCGGTGCTGAGTTTTCCCTCCTCCGCCTGGTAGCCGTGGTCGGCGGCTAGCTTGAGCAGCGCATCGCGGGTCACTCCCGGAAGAAGCGTGCCGGTCAGAGACGGGGTCATCAGCCGCGCCTTGCGCCCGCTGCCGAAGATGAAGCAGAGGTTCATCCCGCCCATCTCCTCGACCCAACGATGTTCTTGCGAATCGAGCCAGACCACCTGATCGCATCCCTGCTGCGCCGCCTGGGCCTGCGCGAGCAACCCGCCCGCGTAGTTACCTCCGGTCTTCGCCGCGCCCGTGCCGCCTGGCGCGGCCCGGCTGAAATCCTCCGAAAGCCAGACTGTGACGGGCTTGACCCCGCCGGCAAAGTAAGAACCGGATGGGGAACCGATCAGGAGGAATGTGACCTGGGAGGACGGACGCACACCGAGGCCGACCTCGCTCGCGTACATGAAAGGCCGAAGGTACAGGCTGTGCTCGGGAGCGGATGGCACCCACTCGCCATCGAGGCTCAGCAGCCGGTCGATGGATTCGATGAACACCAGTTCCGGCAGCTCGGGGAGCGCGAGGCGACGGGCGGATCGCTGGAAGCGCGCGGCATGCGCATCAGGTCGGAAAACGGCAATCCCGCCGTCCTGCTGCCGGAATGCCTTGAGGCCTTCGAAGACGGCTTGCGCATAGTGAAGCACCGAGACGGCAGGGTCCAGTTGCAAGGGTGCGTAGGCGACCAGCTCTGCGTCGTGCCAGCCGCGCTCGCGACTCCAGCTGATCCGAACCATGTGGTCGGTGAAAACCCGTCCGAATCCCGGATCGGCAAGCAGCTTCGCCCTGGTCTCGGGCGCCGCCCGATGAACAGCCGGCGTCACGGCGAAGTCGAGGGTTGAGGTTTCAGTGCTCACGATGTGTGAAGCCTAAGCCGCCCACGCTCCCACATGCTGCCCGAAATGTAGGCCCGGCCTCGTGGAACCCGGCTTCACAAGGGAAGGAAGGGGCCTAGATCAGACCTTCGAGCTTGGCCTTCAGGTCGGCTTTCTTCGTTGCCGGCAGCGGCCCATTCCGGCAACCCGTCCCTAACGTGCTTGGCGGCGTAGCCGTGCGCGCGCAATGTGCGAACGGCCTCCGGCGCAAAGGCGCAGTAGGGAACCACGGCAATACGCGACGATCTGGCTCTCTTGCGGTAGCTCTCGCCAACCTCTGCTCGAGCTCAAGCGGGATCGACACGTCTCGACGAGACCTTGAGGCTCGCGATCGCCGACTGCCAGGTCCATGGCTTGCATCCGTGTGTTTCATGCAGCTGCTTGGGCAGACTTACGCGCCGAAGTCTTTCGTTTGGATGAAGCTGCCGTGCCAAGTGTGGTACCAAACCTGACCGGAATAACCATTGACCGAGAGCATGCCGACAAGGCTGCCGGCCCGTTCGAAGTCGACCGTGTAGTAGCCGTGGAAGGGGTCTGGGGTACGCGCCTTGGTTCCCGGCTGGTTGGCATCCAGCCACGCCTGCGCCATGTCCTGCGCCTGCTGGGAGCTCACGGTCGTCGGCCCGCCGGTGCCGAAGCCTGCTCCGCCCATCATTCCCCCCATCATCCCCCCAGGCATCATCCCGTAGCGGGTGTTCCACATCATGCTCGGTAGTTCTTCCATGACGTTACCGGTCGACTTGTCGATCAGAATCTCGAAGGCTCCGACGCCGGTCGACTTCTCGCGAATCGAGGCGTAGTAGTTGCTGGTGAACTCCATCACCTCGTCGACGGCGAGGCCGCCGCCCGAATATGACCCCGCCACACCCTGGGCGATCGTGACCGCCCTGTCGATGCCAATGTTCTGGTTCCCACCATTGAAGAGGCCGCCCATCATCCCGTCCATCGACCAGCCGGTCACTCCGTTGGCTGTGCTGGCAACGCCGAGCAGCAACGACGTCGCGATGGCAGCGACCCCGACTATTAGAAGACCGCGTTGGCTCACCGAACTAACCCTGCAACGCCTTGCGGATCTTCTCGAACTCTTCCGGAGAGATCTCGCCAGCAGCGAGCCGCCGCCGGAGGACGTCCGTGGCCTGGTCGCCCCCCCTTGGACCCGCTAGAGCCCGAATGACGAATATCGCCAACGCGATGATGCCGCCCCAGAACAAGACCATCATGGCCGCCATCCAGAGCCAGCTCCAGCCGTCGTAGTAACCCCACATCATCTCGGTCACCCTCCTTGGGTTTGTACCCAACAGCGTACGAGCCGGCTGCCGGCCACCCAGTGCCGATGGTCCCAAGCCCGGGGAGGCGGCAGACCCTATGGGGGTATCCGCCAGCCTTCACGACGGGAGCATGACCGCCAGATGCGCTCGCCAGGACCAACCACTCCGCGAGGAACACCGGGCACGGCGTAGCTCGCGCCGCTTCCCCATCTACTACGAACCTATAGTACGCTTGCGTGCGTGAGCGGCGATCAGCAGCTCAAGCGCGCTCTCAAGGTTCTCGGTCCGCTCGAGGGCCGGATCATGCGTGCAGTCTGGTCGGGGTCGGTACGGCAGCCCTTCACCGTGCGCGACATCCAGAAGGTCACGCCGCAGCTGGCCTATACGACGCTCATGACAACGCTCAGCCGGCTGGCTGAAAAGGGCATCCTCACCCAGGACCGGTTGCCACACCAGCGGGCGTTCGAATACAGGCCGGCCGGGACACCGGCGGCGTTCCTCGCCGCCGCGAGCCGCGAGCAGGCGAACCGGATGCTGGAGCAGTTCGGGGATGCCGCGCTGGCGGCCTTCGCCGCCCAACTCGATGATCTGCCGCGAACGCAGCGTGAGCGACTACGCAAGGCTGCCGGCCGTGAATGATCGCCGCCAGATGGCTGTACTGGCTGGCCTTTCGGTGGGAACGCTGACCTGCTTCGGCTGGCTTCTCTTCTGTCCCCATCGCGAACAGTGCCTCAATGCCTTGACTCGGGTCGACACGTGGGTCTCGGCCGGAACCAGGATCGTGCTCCCGCTCGCGGTGGCAAGCCTCGCCATCTGGCTGGCGCGCCTCGTCTGGCTCCAAGTCCGAGCTGGCTTCCGAATTCGCGCGCTTCTGAATGCGGAAGACCTTCCTCCCGAGCTCGTCGCCTCCATGGAAAGGACCGGCGTCCATGGAACTAGATGCCTCGCCGCCGACGCGCCCACCGCCTTCTGTGCGGGCGCGCTCCGTCCGCGAGTGCTGGTCAGCGAAGGCCTGATCCGGCGGCTGGCCGCAGAGGAGCTCGACGCGGTGCTCCTCCACGAGCGCGAACACGTCCGCACGTTCGAGCCTCTGATCCGGGCGGCGCATGACTCGGCCTCCGAAGTCTTCTTCTACGTCCCGCTCGTTCGCTGGTGGAGTCGCCGCCGCCTCGAAGACTCCGAGCTGCGAGCGGACCGGGTAGCACTCGAGAGCCTCGGGCCGCGGCCGGTCGCAGCGGCGCTGTGGGCACTAGGCAGCAGCACGGCGGTGAGGGGCGCCGCCGCCTTCGGCGGGGTGGCCGAGCTCCGCGTAGCACAGCTGCTCGGTGACCCTCTTCCCAAGCGGATGCCAGGGTTGTCGCTGGTCGCGATCTCTGGCATGGGAACCTATCTGGCCTTCCAGGTGGCCTCCTGCCTGGTGCAGGCCGCGCAACACCTCATGTAACCCCCCACGCTTTCTCGTTGCAAAAGGATCGCGGTCGAGCTACCATCGCTGCGACGTGCTACTAGCGAACGATAGTAGATGCCGAAACTGAAACTGGGCCCGATCCATCTGCTGATGGCGGCTTACCTGTTGGGCGTGGCTGGGACGCTGTGGGACTGGCACGAGCACTACTTGGGGATTAGCAACCAAGTTCCGCACCTGGTGATTGATGTCGGCGGCCTGCTCGCGATCGGAGTGCTCGCATTCAGCGACTGGACCCGGATCAGCCAGCGCACCTTCGTTGCTCTGTACGTGCTGCTGGTCCTGGTGGTCGTGATCGCCCTCGGCCCGTTTGTGCTGATGATGGTTGCCCCACATAGCCAGTTCATGGCCTTCTTCATGAGCTCGGTAATGACGCGAGGAGCCCTGATTGTGGAGCTGCCGATCGTTCTGCTGGCCGCATGGGCGGCGTGGCACTGGCTGAAGCTGGCGGCGGTCAATGCCTGGCGGATCTGCGCCGCGTTCGGCGTCGTCGTTATAGCGGTCGCAAGCGCCTGGGACCTCTACTGGCACCAGACCCATCCGCTCGAGATGGGCGCGTCCATGAACATGATGGCGTTGCCGCCGCACCAGCTGATCCTGGCCGGCTTCGTGCTCGGACTGATCGGCTCCGGCATCGGCACATTCATGTCTGGGCGGTCCCCACGATCTGCGCCAGTGGAGGGTTAGCTACTGGGCCCGTCGGGTCAGCGAGAAATTAATCAGGCTTAGGTTGACGCGAGGATCCGCACATCACTCTCGACCCCGGCGGCTTCGGGCGCGTCGGGGAAGGCGACCCTCTCGTAGCCTTTGCGGTCGATCAGGTAGATCACCGAGGTATGGACCACGTCGCCGGTGACCACCTGGACACCGACGCCATAGCTGTTCCACACATCGGCCAGTTGAGCCCGGGTTCCGGAGAGCCAGTAGAACGGGTCACGAAGTCCATGGGCGCTCGCGAAGTTGGCAATGTTAGACGGCGTATCTGCCTCCGGATGGATGCTCACGACAACCACTGAAAAAGGCGCACGCGAGCCAAGATCCGACTGCACGCGGCCTAGGAGACTTGCCTGGAGCGGGCAGATTTGGACGCATTGAGTGTCGAGGAACGTCAGGGCGATCACGTTGCTGCGAAGACTCGACAGAGAGATCATGGCCCCCCGCTGATCACGCAGCGTGAAGTTGGGCGCCAGTACCGGAGCATTCATCACGAACCCAACCAAGCTTGGCGGAGGTGATTTCGCCAGCAGCTTTGGCACCATCACACCTATCGCAGTCCCAGCGACAGCCGCCAATGTGACCACGCTCACAGCCAGGAAGATGTTCGACTGGCGCTGGGTCAGCCGGAAGCTTGCCATTATGTCCGTCCGCTAGAAGGATACCCCCGTTCGCGTCGGCACCAATCTGGGCTGAGGGTTGCATTCCAGCCATGAAGAAAAGCTCCGGTGGATGACCATCTGCCGATGTCGGGGACTACATCCCGAGCCAGATCAACTTGGAAGCCCAGTTCAGGCCCAACGCGATGAACGCGCCGACGACAATGCTTCGCTGAACGACGGGAGACAGCGCAAATCGAAGCGAACGTCCGCCGACGAGCACCGCCACCGAGTAGGCGACGAGCACGAGAGTCCCGAGGAAGATCAGCGGTCCGAGCGGATAGACGCCGATGGCATGAAGAAGGTCGCCCCGCCACATCCAAGCGAAGGTGCGCGTAAGCCCGCAGCCGGGGTCCGGCTTGCCGGTCAGATACATGAAGGCGCTGGGATCGAAAGTCAGGCCGCGAGGGTGAAGCCAGAAATATAGTCGCGTGTAAGCGAGCCAGGGTAGCGCCAGCGCGAGCAGGCCAGCCGCCACCAGCCGGTCCTGTCGGCCGGCGACCACGACCGTCGCGAGAGGTGATCTAAGCCCCGATGGCAGCGATGTGCGAGCCAAGGATCTGCTCATTGGTCTGACCAAGGTAGCGGCCCTCGATCGTGCCGTCCGGACGGACAAACATGGTGGTCGGGAGCCCCGTGATGCGGTACAGGGCTCCAGCCTTGCCATCGGTGTCGAGCAGGACGGCCACGTGGATGTGCAGGTCGCCAATGAAGCTGCCCGCCGCCGGCGTGCTGTCGAGTTCGTCGACCAGCAGGACCACGAGCGTGAGATGTTGGTCGGCTATCCGCTGGATCAGCGGCATCTCGACCCGGCACGGCACGCAGTAGGTGGCCCAGAAATTGATCAGCACCGGCCGGCCGCGATACTGGCTCAGGCTGACCCTGCTGCCGTCCAACGTGCTCAGGGTGAAGTCTGGAGCCTGACCTTCTCCGGTGCTCGACGGCGAGACAACGCCACCAATCGCGCCCAGGGAGTCGAGTACCTGAGCCTGGCCCCAGCCGTCGCCGTGGCTGCGGAGTAGAGCCTGACCCTCGGAGTTCAGCAGATCCGCCAGCGGAGCGGGCAGAGTGCCGCCGACGTCGGGCGCACCGAGGTAGTAGCTCCGCACGTAGCCGTGCGCGTCGATCAATGCGAGAGTGGAGCGATGGACGTCGCTGGTGCTCAGCTCGACGTCGAATGGCTTCCAGAACTCGGTTAGGTCGGCCGGGTCGCCAGTAAGGAAGGTCCAGCTCGCCCCCACCCTTCCGCCGTATGCCCGCAAGACATCTGGCGTGTCACTCCACGGATCAGTTGTGGCCTCGATCAACAGAACAGAAGATGGCAGCCGCTTGCGCAGCTGGAGGAAGAGCCCCGTGTAGAGCGGGCAGCTCTCGTGGCAGGTCGTGTGGAAGGCGGCGAGGACAACGTCATGACCGATGATCGAGGAGTTGTCAAAAGGCCTCCCGAACTGATCGAGCAGCCGGAACGCCGGCACGGCCTTCATTTGCCCTGAGAGCTCGTTCAGGCCCAGGCTAACGCTCTCGCTGCCGGCGTAAATGCTCTCCATCGCCGGCCGGCCATCGGTCACGCCGAGCAGCGCAGGAGCCAGCACATTCGGCTGGATATGCATTTGGATCGGTAGCACCAGGTTGCCTACCTTCAAATCGTCGTAGAAACCAACCGGTGCTCTTGACTCAATCAGCGTCACGGTTTGGGGAGCCGCTGGCACTGACCGCGACGGAAAGGTGCCGAGCGTGGTCCATCCCGAAGAGGAGTGGAGCTCCAGGCTCGACGCTGCAAGATGGTCGGGTTGTCGGGCGCTGGCGAGTATCAACACGTCGCCCTCGACCGGCGTGAGGAGGAGTCTGCCCGCGAGGAGAACGGCGGCCGCCAAGGTTACGGTCCCGGCCGCAATAGCGAGCCATCGGGTCCTGGCACTCATGTGCCCAGTTGGCTCATGTACACCTCGAGTCGCTGGCTATCCACGGGGCCCAATATCTTGGAGATCACCACTCCGTGACGGTCGATGAAGAAGGTCTCCGGCGGTCCGCTCACCCCCCACTGGAGGTGGCTGCCCCGAGTCGTGGGACCCACCGGATACGGACTCTGGACATCGGCCTGATACAGACGCGCGCCGGCATCCGTGTCCTGGATGTCCACTCCAACGAACTGCACGCGCCCCTCGTACTCGTGGGCGGAAGCGTTGAGAACAGGCGCCTCCTGCTTACAGGGGACGCACCACGATGCCCAGAAGTTCACCACCAGTGGCGTGCCGTGGAAGGTGCTCAGGTTCAGCTCGCGTCCGTCCAGAGTGGCCATGGTGAGGTCAGGAGCCACCCGACCCACGAGGGTGATGGGCGAGGGGTTGGCGGGGTGAACTAGGCCCCATCCCAGGGAGCCCATCAGCACGACCATCAGGCCCCCTCCTACCGTCCACCCGATCACCCGCAGCCGCATTACTACGCCGCGATAGTACCCGAGCTAGGATGGCGGCAAGGTGAACCTGGTCAACCTCGCCGTGGCGTTCGGGGCGGGCGTTATCTCGATCACATCGCCATGCTGCCTGCCCCTGCTGCCTGGCTATCTCGGCTACCTAACCGGCATGTCTTCCGGAGCGCTGGAGGCGAATCGTCGCCGGACGCTTGCGGCTGCCCTGCTGTTCGTGGCCGGGTTCTCGCTCGTATTCATCGCCCTCGGAGCCACCGCCTCGGTGGCTGGCGCCATGCTGCAGACCAACCGGCTGCCGCTGGCTCGCATAGCAGGAGTTTTCATCCTGGCTATGGGCGCGGTGCTGTTGCTCGAGGGTCGGGTCGGATTGCTAAGCCGCGGTGGGGATTGGAGCCGGTGGTCGGCCGGCGGCAAGCTCTGGACGGCTCCCCTGCTCGGGGCCGCATTCGCGATCACCTGGACGCCCTGCATCGGCCCGGTCCTCGGAGCAATCCTGACCCTGGCCGGCAGCACCGCATCGCTCCAGCAAGGTGTGGTGCTACTCGCAGCCTACAGCCTCGGGCTCGCTGTTCCCTTCGTCGCTCTCAGCCTCTCCGTACCGCGAGTTCGCGCGTGGCTGCAACGAGTCCGACAAGCGCCAGCGATCATGCAAGCAACGGCCGGCGGGTTCCTGGTTGTGATGGGCTTGCTCCTCGTCACCGATCGCTGGCTGCAACTCATCGCGCCAGTACTGTCCTGGTATGCGCAGGCCCGCTGGCCCCCTATCTGAGTGGTACTATCGCCACGTGGTACTAGCCATCATTAGTAGTCCGCCGAGGCACTCTTGAGCCAGCTGCTGCCGTATGTGCTGATCCTGGCCTGCCCCGTGACGATGGGCGTGATGATGTGGGTGATGATGCGGGGAATGGATCACGGCCAGAGGCCGGATCCCCGGGTTGCCGAGCTCGAGAGCCAGGTCGCCGAACTGCGTTCAGCGGTCACACGACCCGGGCAGTCACACGGGAGCCAACCCGAAAGCGAAGCCACGACCGCCGAACGCGTCTAGCCCTAAGCAACTCGGGGACGTGGTGTGAACAAGACTTCCAAGGCAAAGCTTCACAGTGCGCGTGTCCCCACGAACCGTTTTTCCTGGTGGCCATATGCCCTGTCAGGCGCCGTGCTGGTCGCGATCACTGCCTTCCTGATCGTGACTCACGGTGGGTCAAACTCACCGTCCAGCACGGTAGGTTCGGTCGGTGATCGCGGCCTCCACCTCGGAGCGATGGTGCCCGTGATGTCGTTGGAATCGACCGACGGGACCGCCGTCTCCCTTGATCAACTGAGGGGATCGAAGATCGTTCTGTACTTCTATGAAAGCAGCAGTTGAGGCGCCTGCCAGCAGCAGCTCGTCGAGCTGCAAGACCAGCTAGCAACGATCCAGTCGGGGGGTGGCCGCGTGGTCACTGTGACTACGGATCCGCTCCAAACCTCCAAGTCCTTGGCCTCGCAGCTCAAGCTCGGCTTTCCGATCCTGGAGGACCGCGACCACCGCCTCGGCTCGGCCTTCGACGTCTACCGCTTGCCAAGCGGGATGGACATGGGAGCAGTGGACAACCACTCCATTTTCGTGATCGACGCCAGCGGACACGTGGCGTGGAAGCAGCTGGCACCCGACACCATGCACGTGCCGATCGAACAGGTCATCGCCGCCGTCAGGGCTGCCTGATCAATTGGCTGCGAGCCAATCGTTGACCCTCATCACCGCTTCGGACTGCCACCTGTGCGAGCGTG
The DNA here is from genome assembly GCA_036570165.1 of Candidatus Dormiibacterota bacterium. GTDB lineage: Bacteria > Chloroflexota > Dormibacteria > Dormibacterales > Dormibacteraceae > Palsa-870. The sequence continues at coordinate 44,794 of DATCPI010000025.1, forward strand.
CGCGGAAGGTCCTCAGGTCGGTGTCCGAAGAGACGCGCCTGGTGGTTCGTGAGATCGCTTGGGAGGGCGAAGAGGCCAGCTCGCTAGTGAGGCGCGACGGGGTTCCATTCCCGCCAGCTGTCTATGTGAATGGGAGCCTCGCCGGCTACGGGCGCCTGTCAGAGCGGGCGTTGCGGAGAAGACTCGCGGAGGTTCCGGACTGAACGCGCTCGTCTACTCGAGCTCTCTGGCGGCGGCCTTTCTGGGCGGGATCCTGGCTCTTTTCGCGCCGTGCTGCGTGGTGTCCGTTCTGCCGACCTTCGTTGGGGCGGCGCTCGAGCGAGGGCGGATGCGGCTGCCGGTGACAGCCGCCATCTTCGCGGCGGGCATCGCCAGCGTGATGCTGCCGATCGTGCTCGGCATCGGGCTGCTCGGCCAGCTTCTGGCCGCCCACCACCGCGAGGTGTTTTTCGTGGTCGGACTCTTCCTTGCGCTACTCGGGCTGCAGGTGCTCTCCGGACGGCCATGGTCGCTGCCGATGCCCATGCTCCGGCTTCGCGTTTCCGGCTCCAGCATCGGCGGGATCTACGCCCTTGGCTTGACAGCGGGCTTCGCCAGCTCCTGCTGCGCGCCTGTGCTGGTGGGCGTGGCGGCGATTTCTGCCCTAGCGGGCTCGGTGGCGGGCTCGTTGGGCCTGGGCCTTGCCTACGTCTTCGGGATTGTGTTCCCGCTTCTGGTGGCGGTTCTCTTCTGGGACCGGCTACTTAGCCGGCGCTTCGCGTGGGTGCCCAAGGTCCCCCGACTACGTGTAAGCGGCCGTCGGCTACCGTGGTCGGAGGCGGTCGCTGCCGCCATGTTTCTGGCTATCAGTGGACTGGCCCTGTACATCGCATACACCGGCCAGAGCACCTACCTGCCCGACTGGCTTGCAACCTGGAACCGCTGGGCGAGCGGAGTCGCCGGCGGCCTCGCGATGGCACTGAGAGGAGTGCCCGCTCCCTTACAGGCAATCGGTTTGGCCGGGCTGGTCGCAGCTGTCGCCTGGGCCGTCTATAGCGCGTGGAAGGCGGAGCCCACGTCCGCAGGCCGACCGACTGCGCTATCGACTTCGGATATCGATCTGCGACGCTGATCTAACCGATGTTCATTCTCAACGCAGTCGAGCGCGCGCTGCAGATGTCGTTATTCATGTTCTGGGAAGTGCTCTGGCCCCTGGCGCTCGGCTTCCTGCTCTCTGCGGTGGTGCAGACAGTGGTCTCGAAGCGAGCGGTGGCCGGTACCCTCGGGCGTCCCGACTTCAAAGGATTCGCGCTCGCCTGCGGGTTCGGCGCCGCCTCCTCGTCCTGCTCCTACGCCGCGGTCGCTGTGGCGCGAACCCTCTTCCGCAAGGGCGCCAGCTTCGCCAACGCGATCATCTTCGAGTTCGCCTCGACGAACCTCGTCTTCGAGCTCGGGCTCGTCCTGCTGGTGCTTCTCGGCTGGCAGTTCGTCGGCGCCGAGTTCGCTGGCGGACTGCTCATGGCCGCGATCCTCTGGCTACTGTTCAAGTTCACGCTCCGCGACCGGATGGTCGAGCAGGCCCGTCAGCAAGCAGAGAAGGGCATCGTCGCTTCGACTATGGAGGGCCACGGAGACATGGACATGTCAGTCACCGGGGGGCCGTTTTTCAAGCGCCTGTTCTCGGCGAGGGCGTTCACCGCCATCAGCCACTACTTCTACATGGACGTCTACAGCCTCTACATCGACATCGGGCTTGGATTCCTGATCGCGGGCGCGCTTGCCGCCTGGGTCCCGGACTCATTCTGGCAAGTCCTCTTTCTCACCAACCATCCGGTCCTGAACGAGTTCTGGGGCCCACTCGTCGGCCCTTTCATCTCCATGATCAGCTTCGTCTGCTCGGTGGGCAACGTCCCGCTCGCGGTCGTGCTCTGGAATGGTGGGATCAGCTTTGGCGGCGTGATCAGCTTCATCTTCGCCGACCTCATCATCCTGCCGATCCTCAACATCTACCGGAAGTACTACGGCGGTCGGATGAGCCTCTACCTGCTCGCGGTCTCATACCTCGCAATGGCGCTGGCCGGATTCCTCATCGGCTCCGCCTTCCAGCTCCTCGGCCTCGCTCCGGCTCATCACCATGTGTCGGTCTTCGAGACGCGGCCGTCCTTAAACTACACGACCTATCTCGATATGGCGTTCCTCGCGCTGATGGTCGCGATGTTCTGGCGCTTCATGACAACCGGCGGGCCCGAGATGCTGCGCGCAATGGCGCTGCCGGCAGACAAGAAACATGTGCTGACGGTTGATCCGGTTTGTGGCATGAGCGTCGATCTAGCGACCGCCGAACACATCGAATATGCAGGTCGGACCTACTACTTCTGCTCCGCCGGATGTCGCACAACGTTTGAGAAGGACCCTGAACGGTATGCAACTCAAGCTCGGCCGCCATCTACTACTGTCGCCCACCATCAGGCGTCAGAGGAGTCTCATCAGGACGACTGACCGGCCGCCGGTCGGCCACTCCTAGCATCGCCGCCTCAGAAATTGCGGCGTCTGCCATCAGCTGTCGATAGATCAAATTAGATAGATGGCGCTTGAGGCAGCGAATGGCCTCGCGCCAGGTTTTTCCCTCGGCTCTTCGGCGGAGCACATAGACACGGCCACGAGGATCGAGCCGAGCCTGCACCAGCGCGACGGTATGGATGGCGCGGTTAAGGCGGCGGTTGCCCCCCCGGTTGAGACGGTGCCGCCGGACTTGGCCGGAGGAAGCAGGGACCGGCGCAGTCCCGGTCGCCGAAGCGAAACGGTCTTTTGAAATGAAGCGGTGGACGTCGCCCACCTCGGCCAGTATCCGGCCCGCGACTAGCGTGCTCACGCCCGTTATCCGGATGAGACCCGTTCCGCTCTCGGCGACCACTCTGGCGATTACCTGCTTGAGCTCGGCTGCCTCAGCGTCCAGTCGGCGGAGGTTGCTAAGCCGACGTCGGGCGAGCTCGGCGCGGGTGATCCGACTACTGGCCAACAGGCTTCGACCCTGGCCAGGTAGCGCTTGCTGACCAGGTTCTTGACCTGCTCCTGATAGCCCGGTTGGAGCTCAACCAGGTCCGCGTGCAGACGGTTGGCGACCCTGGTCCGCTCTTGCACAAGCTGCTCTCGATAGTCGACCAGCTCGCGTAACTGCCGGGTCCAGCCGGTGCTCGCCGGGGCGGGTAGGCTCGTCTCCCGAGCAGCCACGCGCGCGATGGCGAGGGCATCGCCTGGGTCGCACTTGCCGGGGCTGCGCAATCGCCTCCGTTCGCGGGCGGTCAGCCGGGCTGGAACTTCCACCACCCTCTCCCGACGGCGCGAAAGGTAGATCGCCAGACCACGGCCGAAGCCACCTGAGCCCTCGATCGCGAAGGCGTTTGGGCGATCCAGCTGGTCGACCCACGCGAGCAGGTCCGCGTGGCCCTGGGCCGAGTTCGGGAAGTCGGCAGCGGACTGTTCCCTGCCGAGGTCGTCGACCGCGCTCGCCGCCAGTCTTACTTTGTGGCTATCAACTCCGATCACCATGGCCGCCTCCTTGTCACGTGAGAAGTGGGCCGGGCGATGCGCAACCAACGGTCGGGTTAGAACCAGACTCCTATCCAGCGACAGCGCCCGGCGGGGTGGCCCGGGCTTCAGGCCATCAACGGTGCGGCCACGGGCGCGGTACCGGGCAAGGGTTTTTCCAGCCACCTGCCAGAGCCGGCCGAAGCGTAGCCCGCTCCCGGCCAACAATTGCGCTCTCTGCTGCAGTCGGCAGCCAACGGTCAGGCCACGGCAATCCGCCGGGCAGGTTTAAGGCGAGCCAGGCTGGGAGCGCGAAGACGCTCGGTTTCGGATAGGAGTCCAACGGTTTCGGGGTAGTTATTCGCGCAACTGCCACTGGTCTGCCTCCTCCTGGACCCTGGTTTTACAGGTGCCCTAAACGACGAAAAACCGGCCCCGAGGACCGGTTTTCGTATTCAACTTACCTTGGAAGAGGGCTTCAAGAAAGTCTGGCGGGGATGGATGGGAATCGAACCCACCCAGGACGCCTCAGCAGCGCCCCGCAAACGGTTTTGAAGACCCTTGTGGTCGAGTTGAATACGGAACCGGCCCGAAAGGGCCCTTAACCCAACGGTCCATTAACCGTTTGGGAGTCCGCCGGATCGTCTTCCAGCGAACCCTCGACATGTTACACACGGCAGCAGGCAATGGAGCCTATCGAACCCCTCACCTTCTCAATGCCATTTCACTCCGAGCTTTGAGATTGCCCTTGACAACACGCCGGGGTAACTCTCATCGGTTGCCATCGCACTCGGCAACCGTTCGACTTACCATTGCTGCGGACGGGAGCTCGGGTGGACCGGGCTGAGAGGGCGGCTGATGAGGCCGCCGACCGTGAATACCTGATCCGGGTAATGCCGGCGTAGGAAGCTCGCGCTGACTGGGCTTTTGAGCGCACACCCCGGAGTAAATGCCGGGAGGAAGCTATGGCGAGCACGAACGGATCGGTCGGCGCGGTGCCTGAGAGGGCATTCCCGAACAGCCGCAAGGTCCACATCACCGGATCGCGACCGGACGTTCGCGTGCCGATGCGCGAGATCGAGATCTCCGCGAGCCGTGTCCGGCATGGCGAGGAACCCAATGCGCCGATCCGCGTGTACGACACCAGTGGGCCTCACACCGGCTCCGAGCAGCCGATCGATATCCGGCGCGGTCTCCCCGCGCTCCGCTTGGGCTGGATTCGCGAGCGGGGAGACGTGGCCGAGTACGAAGGTCGCCAGGTCCAGCCCCGGGACGATGGTCTCAAGGCGGGCGACCCGCGCGCCAACATGGCGGTCTTTCCAGCTCCCGCCCGGCGGCCCCTTCGAGCTCGGGCCGGCCAGAACGTGACCCAGATGCATTACGCGCGCCGCGGCCTGATCACGCCCGAGATGGAGTTCGTGGCTCTGCGCGAAGGCCTCCAGCCCGAGTTCGTGCGCGAGGAGGTGGCTCGCGGGCGGGCCATCATCCCCTCCAATATCAACCATCCGGAAAGCGAGCCGATGGCGATCGGCCGCAACTTCCTGGTCAAGATCAACGCCAACATCGGTAACTCGGCGGTCGCCTCCTCGATCGAAGAGGAGGTCGAAAAGATGACCTGGGCGACCCTCTGGGGCGCCGATACCGTCATGGACCTCTCGACCGGCAAGAACATCCACACGACCCGGGAGTGGATCATCCGCAACTCACCGGTCCCGATCGGGACCGTGCCCATCTACCAGGCTCTCGAGAAGGTCAACGGAAAGGTCGAGGAGCTGAGTTGGGAGGTCTACCGGGACACCCTGATCGAGCAGGCGGAGCAGGGTGTCGACTACTTCACCATCCACGCCGGGGTGCTGCTGCGCTATGTCCCCCTGACCGCCAGGCGGATGACCGGCATCGTGTCGCGCGGAGGATCGATCATGGCCGGCTGGTGCCTCGCCCACCACCGAGAGAGCTTCCTCTACACGCATTTCGAAGACATCTGCGAGATCATGGCCGCGTACGACATCGCCTTCTCCTTGGGCGATGGGCTGCGGCCCGGCTCGATCGCCGACGCCAATGACGAGGCTCAGTTCGCCGAGCTCAGGACACTGGGCGAGCTGACGCAGGTGGCTTGGAAGCACGACGTCCAGGTGATGATCGAGGGCCCTGGGCACGTGCCCATGCACAAGATCAAGGAGAACATCGAACTTCAGCTCGAGATCTGCCACGAGGCGCCCTTCTACACCCTCGGGCCATTGACCACCGACATCGCGCCCGGGTACGACCACATCACGTCAGCGATCGGTGCGGCCATGATCGGCTGGTACGGCACGGCGATGCTGTGCTATGTCACCCCCAAGGAGCACCTCGGGTTGCCCAACAAGCAGGACGTCAAGGATGGTGTGATCACCTACAAGATTGCCGCCCACGCGGCCGACCTGGCCAAGGGGCATCCCGGGGCGCAGGTCCGCGATGACGCGCTCTCGAAGGCGCGCTTCGAGTTTCGCTGGCACGACCAGTTCAACCTCAGTTTGGATCCGGTCACGGCGCTCTCCATGCACGACGAGACGCTTCCGGCAGAGGGTGCCAAGACGGCCCATTTCTGCTCCATGTGCGGGCCCAAGTTCTGCTCGATGCGGATCACGCAGGACATCCGCGACTATGCCGAGCGCGAGGGTCTCGACGACCATGCGGCCCTCCTGGCCGGGATGGAGGAGAAGGCTCGCCAGTTTCGGGAGTCGGGCGGTCATCTGTATGAGGAGGTCTAGTTCGGGAACGGCGGCTCTCGCCCGGCTGGCGAAAATTCGGGACCCGGAGGCGATCGCGGCGCTCTTGTCGCCCGAACAGCCACTGGCGCCACTCCTGCGCGCCGCCTGGAAAGTCGCGCGAGAGGCGCACGGCGAGCGTGTGACCTACTCGCCAAAGGTGTTCATCCCGCTGACCATGCTCTGCCGTGACAACTGCGGCTACTGCACCTTCGCGCACCCGCCGCGACCCGGCCAGCGATCGTTCATGACCGAGGAGGAGGTCCTCGCGATCGCTCAGGCGGGCGTCTCCGCCGGGTGCTTCGAGGCGCTGTTCACGCTCGGCGATCGCCCGGAGCGGCGCTATCCAGTCGCGCGCGAGGAGCTGACAGCGCTGGGGTTCGAAAGCACCATCGACTACCTGGTCCACGTCTCACGCTTGGTGCTCGAGCGGACGGGCCTGATCCCTCATGTCAATCCCGGGGTTCTCTCCCGCGAGGAGTTGGCACTGCTCCGCACGGTCAGCGCCAGCGGCGGGCTGATGCTGGAGCAGGTGAGCGACCGGTTGCTCGGCCGCGGCCAGGCCCACTGGGCCAGCCCCGACAAGCGCGCGGAGCGCCGCGTCGCCACGGTCAGGGCCGCCGGCGACGTCCGCTTCCCATTCACGACCGGGTTGCTGATCGGTATCGGCGAGACGATTCGCGAGCGGGCCGAGACGATCGGGGCGGTGGCGGAACTCTCGGACCTGCCCCACGTCCAGGAGGTCATCGTCCAGAACTTCCGGGCCAAGCCCAAGACGCTGATGGCCGGGCATCCCGAACCGAGCCTGGAGGAGTTCGTCCGAGCTGTGGCTGTGACGCGGCTGGCGTGCGCGCCGGAGACAAGCATCCAGGCGCCGCCCAACCTGGCGCCGGGTGGTGACCTGCGAGCACTGCTCACGGCTGGCATCAACGACTGGGGCGGCGTGTCCCCGGTGACGGTCGACCACGTCAACCCGGAAGCTCCCTGGCCCGCTCTGGCACAGCTCGAGGCGGCGACCCGCGCGGCGGGGCTGCAGCTGCTGCCTCGCCTCTGCGTCTATCCGCGATACGTGTCGGACCTAGACCGGGCTGGTCAATGGCTGGATCCGGCGGTGATGCGCCAGGTACTAGCCGCCTCCTACGCGGACGGCCTGGCGCGACAGGGCGGGTGGTGGCCGGCGGCCGGCCTCCCACTGCCTACCGCCTTCGCGGCCGCTCCGGTTCGCCCAAGCATCCGTCACGTGCTCGCGCGCGTCGAGTCGGGACACGTGCCAGAAGAGGGCGAGATCCGCATGCTGCTCGAAGGCCGCGGCGAGGAGACCGAGGCGATCGCCCACCTCGCCGACGAAGTGCGCCAGGCGGTAAACGGCGAGGTCGTGAGCTACGTCGTCAATCGCAACATCAACTACACCAACATCTGCTACTACCGCTGCCAGTTCTGCGCCTTCAGCAAGGGCAAGATGTCAGAGGACCTTCGTGGAAAGCCGCAGCTGCTGTCGATCGGCGAAGTTGTGGAGCTGGCGAAAGAGGCGGTGGCCCGGGGTGCCACCGAGGTCTGCATGCAGGGCGGCATCCATCCCAGCTTCACCGGCGACTTCTACGTCGAGCTGACCGCCGCCGTCAAGGCCGCACTCCCCGAACTCCACATCCACGCCTTCTCGCCGCTCGAGGTTTACCAGGGCGCCGCGACCGCCGGACGCAGCGTCGCCGAGCAGCTCCGCCTTCTGAAGGAGGCGGGCCTGTGCACCCTGCCGGGAACGGCCGCGGAAATACTCGACGACCGCATCCGCCATCACCTTTGTCCCGACAAGATCAACACCGCAGAATGGGTGGCGGTGGTCGAGGAGGCCCATCTCCAGGGTCTGCGCACCACCAGTACGATCATGTTCGGCAGCATTGACGGGCCTGAGCACTGGGCACGCCACCTAAGGGTTCTGCGCGACCTTCAGGCCAAGACGGGCGGGATAACCGAGTTCGTGCCCTTGCCCTTCGTGCACATGGAGGCCCCCATCTTTCGCAAGGGCCGGGCGCGCCGGGGCCCGACCTGGGAGGAGGTCGTAAAGCTGCACGCGGTTGCGCGGCTGGCCCTCCGCGGATACATCGACAACATCCAGGCTTCCTGGGTCAAGTGCGGCCCCGAAGGATGCCGCGAGCTC
>DATCPI010000026.1:0-7546 GCA_036570165.1 Candidatus Dormiibacterota bacterium
GGGTGAGACCCGCACCGGACTGTATCCCCGCTCTCGACCGCTCGTCCCCGGCGGCCGTCGATCCGCATCTCGGCGGGCCCGCGAACGACCTTCAGCGTGATGTCCTGGCCCGGCGGAAACACGATCGGGCGCACCGTGAGAGCGAACGGGTTCATGGGCACGAGGAGCAGGTCGCGCAGCGTCGGTTCGAGGATCGGCCCGCCGCTGGCAAGCGCGTACGCAGTCGAACCTGTCGCCGTTGCGACCATGACGCCGTCCGCATCGATCACGCCTACTGCCTGGCCGCCGACATCGATCTCGACCCGGAGCATGCGAGCCTCGCCTGAGTGGTCAACCACCACCTCGTTGAGGCCGATCGCGCGGGCCACGGTCTTCTCGCCGCGGCCCAGGATGACCTGGAGGATGGTCCGCTCCTCTGTCCGGTAGTCACCGTCGAGAAAACGTGTCAGCCCGACCTCGAGCTGGTCGGCTTCCACCTCGGTCAAAAAGCCAAGCCGGCCGAGGTTGACTCCAAGGATGGGGATGCCTCGCGGGGCGGCGAACCGGGCGCCGGCGAGAAAGGTGCCGTCTCCGCCGAGGGTCACGATCAGCGTGCAGCCTTTGAGATGGTCGGTGATCGCGGTGGCGAGCCCGTCACGGTCGGCGTCAAACGCCTCGACATCGCGACTCTTCAAGGTGCTGATGGCGCGGTCGATCACCGACTGCTCGGCGCCTGGCCCGCGAAGAATGCAAACAGTCATTTCGGCACCAGTTGAAGGAAGAACTCCTGGTTGCCCTGCGCGCCTGTCACCTGAGAGGCCGCCTCGCCCTTGACCTCGTAGCCGTTGCCCGAGCACCAGCCGCGAAACTTCTGAAGCGCAGCTTCGACCACTACAGCGTCGCGCACGATCCCCCCCTTCCCCACGTCCACCCGGCCGACCTCAAACTGCGGTTTGAACAGCGCAACCATCTCTGCTTCCGGCGCGGCTCGGCGCAGTGCGGGCAGCACCTTCTCGAGGCTGATAAACGAGACGTCGACCACGATCAGGCTGATCGGCTCGGCAAAGGCATCGAGGTCACGCGCATTCACCCGCTCGATCACCACCACACGCGGATCCTGCCGTAGACGCCAGTGGATGAGGCCGCGGCCGACGTCGATCGCATAGACCTTCGCCGCCCCACGCCGCAGCAGCACATCGGTGAATCCACCTGTCGACGCGCCGATGTCCGCGCAGACCCGGCCTTGCGGATCGACATGGAAGTGGTCGAGCGCCGGGCCCAGCTTCAGCGCACCACGGCTGGCAAAATCCGGCCCTGACTCGACCGAGATGCGGGCGTCGTTGCTGACGGAGCGGTCGGGCCTGCGCTCAGTCTCACCGGCAACCTTCACCTTGCCGGCGAGGATGAGGGCCTGTGCGCGCTCGCGCGACTCGGCAAGGCCGTTTCTCGTCACCATGACGTCAAGACGAAGCATTGAAGTCAGAGGATCAGCCCAACGACGATGCCTAGCATCGCGCCGACCACCACCTCGAACGGGGTGTGGCCGAGCAGCTCACGAAGCCGCTGCTCCTGCATTCCCCGCATGTGCACGAGATCTTCGACAAGGCGGTTCAGGATGGCAGCCTGCCGGCCGGCGGCGCGGCGAAGCCCGGCGGCGTCGTACATGACCACGAACGAGAAGATAAGTGCGATGGCGAAGGCCGCCGACGTGATTCCGCCATCCGCATGCTTACCGACCGCCGTCGTCAGGCCCATCACGATGGCGGCGTGGCTGCTTGGCATACCTCCGGTCTCGGCCAGCACCCGCAGGTTCAGCCTTCGCTGGCGCATCGACGTGTAGATCACTTTGGCCGCCTGGGCGATCGCCCAGGCCACCAGGGGTGCGAGAAGGAATTTCACGTGGCTACCTTAGGGGTCCCCGCGAACTCACGGCGAAGCCTCGGAGTTCGCGGGGTCTTTTAACTTTCGGCCGATCTCATCGGCACGGGCCTTGAGCTCGTCCAGGCTCGACTGCGCCTCGGCGAGAAGGCGGACCGCCCGTTGGTGGGCGGCGACCAGCTCCTCGAGCGGCGCGGTGCCGCCGGCGAGCTCCGCGATGGTTTTCTCGAGGGTGGTGAGCACCTCCTCGAAGGTCTCGACAGGACGGCCGGTCAAGCCGAGACGCTGGCGGCGACACGGCCGAGGATGCCGTTCACGAAGCGGCCCGCCTCGTCTCCCGAGAATGTCTTGGCGAGCTCGATCGACTCGTTGATCGCGGCCTTGGTCGGCACGTGGCGGTCGATGGCGATCTCATACACCGCGATGCGAAGGATGATGCGGTCGACCTTGGCCATCTGTTCGAGCTTCCAGTGGTCTGATGCTTCGCTGAGGATCGAGTCGAGCTTCTCTCGGTTGGCGATCACCCCATTGACGAGCTGCAGCGCAAAGGTTGCGACGTCTGACGTCGCCGCCCCTTCGAAGGCGTGATAGCGCAGGACCTCTTCCGCGTCGTCGTCCGCGGCTTCGAGCTGAAACAGCGTCTTGAGCGCCAGCTCCCTGGCCTGGTGCCTTTTGCCCACGGTGCGAGTCTTAGTTGGCGAAGGCGACGCTCGAGACGAAGACGTTGACCTCCCCCACTTCCAGTCCGAGCATCCGCTCGGTCGCTTCGACGACGTTGGCTTGAGCTGATGCCGCCACGTCGGCCAGTTTGGCATCCGAGTCCACCGTGATGAAAACCTCGAGGTGGATCGACCGATCGGACTCGATGTGCACCCGCACGCCGCGGTGTGCGCCCTGGCGTCGCACAAAATCGCCGAAATGCCGCGCCGCGGCCTCGTCCATGCCCTTGACGCCTTCGACCTCGCATGCGGCGAGCGCTGCGATGCTTGCGATGACCTCATTGGCCACACGGACTGATCCCAGCGAGCCGTTCTCACCCATTTCGGCCCACTTTACCGCCTAGGGCCGCTGTTTCGCCCCCGATGGGGCGCGATAAGCCGCGGGTGCGTGCACTCGCGGCATTCCAGCGCTACCGGCGAAGTGTTTTAGGCGCGCTCCATGTAGCTGTTGGTCCGGGTGTCGACCCGGATCAAGTCGCCGGGCTGGATGAACAGCGGCACCTGGATCGTGGCCCCGGACTCGAGCTTCGCGGGCTTCGTTCCCCCGGACACCGTGTCGCCTTTGAATCCCGGGTCGGTCGACGTCACTTTCAGCTCCACGTTGATCGGCAGCTCGACGCCGATCAGCCGGTCCTGGTAGCGCAGCAGGTATGCAGTACTTCCTTCCTTGAGCAGGGGGAGCATAGACTCCAGCATTTCCTCGTCGACCGGCACCTGGTCGTACGTCTTGGTGTCCATGAAGTAGTGGTGAGTGCCGTCGCTGTACAGGTACGTCGCTTCGCTTGTGTCGATGCGGACCGTCTTGAACTTCTCGCCTCCACGGAAGCTGTGCTCGAAGATCGATCCTGTCAGCACGTTGCGGACCTTAGCCTTGATGACGGCGCCCGCGCGAGCCAGCTTGATGTGCTCGACGGTGACGATCTGCAGCAGCTGGCCTTCCATCTCGAACATCGTTCCGCCGCGAAAGTCGTTGGTGGAGATCATTGCTTGACCAGGTACTCGATCGCCATTCCGTAGCCGGCGAAGCCCAGCCCCATGATCACGCCCCGCGCGGCCCGGGCCGTGACGCTCTTCGACCGGAACTCTTCGCGCGCGTGGATGTTCGAGAGGTGGACCTCGACGGTCGGGACACTCACCGCGGTGAGGCAGTCGTAGAGAGCGAGAGAGTAGTGAGACAGCGCCCCAGGATTGATCACGATCCCAAGCGCTCCCGGCGCCTCCTTCTGGAGGAAGTCGATGATCGCCCCCTCGTCGTTGCTCTGAAAAAAGCTCACCGTCACGCCCAGGTCACGAGCCTTCGCGCGCACATCCTGTTCCAGGTCGGCCAGCGTACGCGTGCCGTAGATGTGCGGCTCCCGCTTCCCGAGCAGGTTGAGGTTGGGCCCGTTGACCACGACGATCCGTTTCGCCCCTTTAATCGGTGTCATCGGTCCAGCGCTCGCGTCACGACTCGGCGCACCAGCGCGGAGGGAACCGTATGCCCGGGCTCGGCGTGACCGAGCCGGCGCGGCATGACCCACGCGACCTTGCCCCGGCGCGCCTTCTTGTCTCGTGGGATCGCGGCAAGCACGCGTGCCGGGTCGACGTGAGGCACCCTGTCCGGCAGCCCATATTCGGTGAGCAGCTCATCCTGCAATTCGACCACACGCTTGCTGCACAGCTCCTGCGACAGCGCGATCCGCGCCGCGACTCGCATGCCGAACGCGACCGCCCGGCCGTGCGAGATGCGGAAGCCGCTCGCGGCCTCGAGCGCGTGGCCTGCGGTGTGTCCGTAGTTGAGGAGCGCACGCGGTCCCTTCTCGCGCTCGTCCTTGGCGACGATCAGTGCCTTCGCCGCGACGCAGCGGAAGACCACCCTCTCGAGCATCGCACGATCGCCATCGAGGAGGCGCTGGCGCTCTTTTTGCAGGAGTTCGAAGAGGCCCCGGTCCATGGCAACGGCGTACTTTACAACCTCCGCGAACGCCTCCCGGTAGTTCACCGGGGGCAGTGTCTCCATGTAGGCGAGATCGGCGACCACCGCCGACGGCTGCCAGAAGGCTCCGATCGCGTTCTTGGAACGCGTTCCATTGATCCCGGTCTTACCCCCGATGCTCGAGTCGACCATCGCGAGGAGCGTCGTCGGCACGGCCACGAGGCGAACCCCCCGCTGCCACACAGCAGCCGCGAATCCAGCGAGGTCCCCCACCGTGCCGCCGCCCACCGCGATGACGCAGCCGCCCCTATCGATGCGCTGGCGCTCGAGGAACCCGAGCACCTCGTGGAGCTGCTGGATGGACTTCGAACGCTCGCTCGCAGGGATCACGTGGATCGCAGTTTTCAGACCGGCCCGCTTGATCGACTTAGCGACCTTGACCGCCAAGGGCCTGACGTTGGAGTCGGTGATGATCGCTACGCCGGTCGGGTCCAGCCGCGACACGACGCCGCGCAGCTCGCGCTGGATGTTGCTTCCGATGACCACCGGATAGCTCCCACTCGAGGAGTCGAGGATCAAGCGGACCAAGGCTTGATCACCTCGAGGGGTTGCTTCGTGTGGTGATCAGACGCCGCTCGGGTTGGCCGGCATCTCTGGCGCAGCCGCCGGGCCGCCACCCCTTCGCTTCTCCGACTGCATGAAGACCTGGTCGCGGAAGCTCCCTGGATTGGGTAGGTGCTCGAGAACCTCGGCGCCCTGCGCACCGGCAGCGTCGATCTCGACCCGGCCGTAGCCGAGCATTCGGCCAACCAGCGACATCCTCGTCGTGCAGTCCTGGATCCGGTCGATCGGGATGACCTTCTCCTGGCGGCCGAACACTCCGGTCTCGATCTTGATGCGCTGGTCGGTCAGCGTGTAGGCGGTCGACTGCCAGCGGATCCACACCACGATCAGCCATAGTCCGGCAATCGCGATCACGGCAAGGGTCAGATAAGTGCGGAAGTGCAGAGGCAAGTTCCACGAGTTGTAGTTGTCCTTGAGGAACGTGAAGTCGAGGAACAGGACGAGGACCACAAGGACGGCCGGGATCCAGACCGACTTGACCAGCACGATCCAGTGCGGGTGGGCCTTGAGGACAAGGTTCTCACCGGGAAGCAGGTTGCTCATCGCGACCTATTCTGGCAGGCCGCCGGAAGACGGTCGACGGATCTGCGGCGCCCATTTCGGCCGAATGCCTTTGTCAGCGCCTCCGCTCCTCGCTTACGGATCGCCAATACGCTCGCTGCGGTGCTCGGCGCTTCCTCGGCATCGGCCGTCTGTGCACCGCAGCTCTCGCCGAGCGCTTCCGGCGGCCTGCCTAGGGCAGCAGATACAGGACGATCAGAGCACCGGCAGCCAGGTAGGGCCCGTATGCGATCGTTCCCTTCAGCGAGCGGTTCCGGATGATGACCACAATCGAAGCCACCCCCGCGAGCAACACTCCGTAGAAAACCGCCTGAACGATGTAGGGCCACCCGACAAGCAGGCCCATGAACAACGCGAGCTTCACGTCGCCAAATCCCAGCGCCTCGGCCTTGAAGATCGCCATCCCCGCGAGAGCGAGCAGCAAGAACAAAACCCCGGCCCCGATCCCGGTCGCGATCCCCGCCCACCACGGATGGCCGACGAGGCTGACGACCAGAGCTAGAGCCATCGCCGGGAACATCACCCGATCGAGGATGAGGCGGTGCTCGAAATCAAAAAAGATCACCTGAACCAGCACGAGCGCGAACACGCTGCGTAAGGCGAGCAATGGCAAAGCGGTCATGTGCGTCGCAAAGATGGCGAACAGCAGGGCGGAGAGGATCGGAGGCCCGTAGACCTGCCATGGTGCATTTCCGGCCTCGAGACCTTCCAGCCGGCCGAGCCGCACCGAGCCCCAGCGAACGAGCCAGCCGCCCGTGGCGCCGACGAAAGCCCAGACAATCGGAAGCAAGATCGATGTCACGGCTGCAGAGTGTCGCGCATCTTGCTCACGGGCGCGGCGCGCCCTGTCCAGGTCTCGAAGGACCTGGCACCCTGTGCGAGCAGCACCTCCCAGCCGTCTACAGTGCGCAGGCCGAGCGAACGCGCCTTGCGGACAAGCGGTGTCCCGCCCGTGACGTACACCAGGTCGACGACAGCGCCGTCGCGGGGTAGCGCCGCCGGCCGGATCGGCATCTCGTCGCGCCGGCCGAGCGGCGTCGCATTCAGAAGAAGGTCGGCGGACCTGACGAGCGCGTGGAGCGATCGATCGTCCCACGCGATGACCCTGCCGGGGAGGTCGTCACCATCTTCGGGATGCCTCGAGACAAAGGTCAGGTGCGCGCCTTCGAGCGCCACCGCCGATGCGCGCGCCGCTCCGCCGTCACCCAGGATCACGGCCTTGGCGCCCTTGGGCTCCAGGCCCACCGTGGCGATGGCGTCTCGAATGGCCGCGATGTCCGTGTTCGATCCAACCAGCCTTTCCCCCTGCCTAACGATCGTGTTGACCGCACGAGCCCTGACGGCGTCCGGATCCACGATGTCCAGATGCTGCAGCACCGCCTGCTTGTGAGGAATCGTGACGTTCGCTCCTGCCACGTCCGGCTGCCGCAGGCGGCTCATAGCCGACGGGACCTCGCCGACCGGCACGTCCAGCAGCTCGTACGTCCAATCCATACCGAGGGCGAGAAACGCCGCGTTGTGCATGTCGGGGCTTCGCGAATAGGAGATTCTGTGGCCGAGCAGAAAAACGACGCGCCCTGCGCCGGAAGTTCCTCGCATCTTCGCGCCCTAGGCGCCCGGGCGCGGTGGCTGACGCCAGAGCACTGAAGCCAGCGTCGAGGGGCCCGGCGCTGCGGAGTCACGCATCAACAGATGCGCTTCTCCTGGCGCCACCCCCTCCTTGGCTCCGACCGCCGATGGCGCGAAATATGCTTCGGCCCTCCGTCGCAGGACGCGTTCAGCTGCCGCTCAAGCCGTATTTGTCTTTGTCGCGTTCGAAGTCCGCTCCGTTGGTTTCGAAATGCGTGACTCCCGCCCGATCGGTGAAGTA
>DATCPI010000027.1:0-5038 GCA_036570165.1 Candidatus Dormiibacterota bacterium
TGGTCGTTTGCGGTCCATTCGCGAGTTTTGACGTCGAAAACCGACAGCGTGCCCCACAGCTGCCCGTCCTCCAACATCGGCATGCAGATGGCGGATTGAAGCCCGAGGGCGACCAGGTCTGGCGGGTTCCCCAGGTCGAAGCTGGTGCTGATGTCTGAAACAGCAGTCGCACGCTCGTTGAGCATCACCGCTCCAACGATCCCCTGGCCGTTCTGAAAGTACATCCCGTTGACGGCTTCCGGAAAGCCGAGCGACGTGATCACCGCCTGGTTGCCTTCGGCCGTCTTACGCGTCATGAGTCCGGCTGTGCTCCCCGTCACGCGAACCGCCGTCTCCAGGGTCTTCTGCTCCAGGACCTTCTTACCCTTGGTGACGGTGGTCAGCGCCTGCGAGATCTCGCCGAGCGCGTCCAGCGCCGTGTCCAGGATCGATGCCTGACCGGTCACGGCCTCCAGGAACCGCGAGTTCTCGAGCGCGATCCCGGCCATCGACCCGAGCTCGTTGAGGGCAGGCACTTCGCCCTGGGTGAAGCCCGCGGTGCCGCTGCGCCCGAGGGCAAGCGCCCCGATGATGCCGTCGTGGCCATGGATCGGCGTGAGTGCCTCATTGACGGCTCCGCCCGTCGTCTTCGGCTGAAGCCCGCTGTAGATGTGCTCGTCCTCGGTGATCAGGCTGCGCAGGACCGCTTCTCCGTCCCGAACCTTTGCCAGCGGTCCTTCGACCGGGCCGGCGCCACCGGAAGCGCCGATCACGACATATGTGTGGTCGGGCTGGAACATCACCGCGGTGCCCGCGTCGTAGCGAATCACCTGCTGGCCTTTCGCGAGCACCAGCTGGAGCGTCTCCTCCATCGTCTTGCCCGAGGTCTCCTTGACCAGCTCGTTGAACAGCGAGTAGCGAGCCGATTCCTTCCTCGAAAGGGCGACCGCATGGGCGCTCGCGAGGTGGGCGCCCGCACGCCGAATCAGGGTGATGGCAAGCCTCCGGTCATCGTCATCGAAGTCTCCGACCTTCTTGCCGAGCAGGATGAAGCCGCCGACCTGGTCGCCGAAATGCATCGGGACCGCCATCAAGCTTGCGACGTGCACTTCCTCAGGGACGTAGTTGAAGAGCTCGGCCAGACCGGTCTGGTCGCTGGCGACGTAGTCGGTGCTGGACTCGATCGCGCTCAGCAGCCGTCCGGCGCCCTTGGCTCCGCGTGCCACCGCCTGCGAATGGAGCCGTTCGAGCCCGATTCCGGGCGGCTGCGGCACGAACTGCTTCTCGTCGGCGGTCGACGCGTAGTAGCAGGCGAGGTCGGCGCCCGCGAGATGAGCGATGTGCGCAGTGAGCCCCGCGATGTCGCTGAGCGGCCGGGTGTTTTCCGCATCAGACGTGGCCGCCAGAAATGCTCGATGCCTGTGCTCCAGCTGCGCGCGAAGGCGATCCACGTCCCTGACATGGCTCTTGATCGCGTCCGACATGCTGCGATAGGCGATGCTTCCGACGAAGCCGCCAAGCGCCAGCATCAGCAACCCCGCCAGCTGGAGGATCAGGCTCCTGTCCCGCAGGTTGAACTGGGCCGCGAACAGCGCCAGCAGCAACGCCGCGATGCCGAGGGGGACCGAGCCCTTCCAGCTTCGGTTGAGGACTCCAGCTCCCAGCGCGAGCAGGCCGGCCACCCCCGCGAGGACCGCCGCCACGCCCGACCGGCCCGTGACGTTGAGCGACGCGCCCACCAGGACCAGCACGGCTGTGGCCGCCGAAAACCCGATCCTGAGCGCGAATCTCACCCTTTCTGAATTCAACGCGATCGAGTCACCACAGCGATGGGTAAGTCTAGGAGCGTGTCCGTAAAGCGGAACCTGGATAACTAGGGCAGGAGGCCGGCCAGACGCGTGCCTAAACTCTCACTCACGAGCAGATGACGGTTGTAGAGCTGTTGAAGGTCGCCGACCACCTGGACCTGAAGGGCCAGCAGGTGGTAAGGAAGGCGTATGAGCGCGCCTCGAGCGCTCACACGGGGCAACGACGCCTGTCCGGCGAGGACTACGTGAACCACCCGCTCGAGGTTGCGGCCATCCTCGCCGACCTGGAGCTCGACGCCCCGACGATCGCCGCAGCCCTTCTCCACGACACCGTGGAGGACACCGCTCTCACCGCCGACGAGGTGGAGCGAGAGTTCGGCCCGGAAGTCGCGCGCCTTGTGGATGGGGTGACGAAGCTCGGCCGGATCGCCCTGCGCTCCGACCAGCAGCAGCAGGCGGAGAACATCCGCAAGATGATGGTCGCGATGGCGGAGGACCTGCGGGTCGTCCTCATCAAGCTCGCCGACCGCCTCCACAACATGCGCACCCTCGATCCGTTGCCGGAGGTGAAGCGCCGGAAGATATCGCGCGAGACCCTCGACATCTATGCCCCCCTTGCGCACCGGCTCGGCATCGGGCAGATCAAGTGGGAGCTCGAAGACCTGGCCTTCCGAAACCTGGAGCCCGAGGCATACGAGGACGTCGTCAGGCGGATCGCGCGCAAGCGCCACGAGCGAGAGACGCTGGTGTCAGACCTGCGCGAGATCCTCGGCCGCGAGCTGGAGAAGGTCGGCATCACCGCGGAGATCACCGGCCGTCCCAAGCACATCTACTCCGTGTGGCAGAAGATGACTCGCGAGAACAAGGACTTTTCGGAGATCTACGACCTCTCAGCGATTCGCGTTCACGTTGAGTCGGTGCGCGACTGTTACGGCGTCCTCGGTGTTGTTCACTCGCTGTGGAAGCCGGTCCCGGGACGCTTCAAGGACTACGTGGCGATGCCGAAGTCGAACGGCTACCAGTCGCTCCACACCACCGTTATCACGCACACGGGCGAGCCGATCGAGATCCAGATCCGAACGCACGAGATGCATCGCATGGCGGAGTTCGGCGTCGCCGCGCACTGGACCTACAAGGAAGGCGGTAAGGACGCCAGCTTCGACCAGAAGCTGTCCTGGCTGCGCAGCCTGCTCGAATGGCAGAACGAGGTGGGGGACGCCGAGTCATTCCTGGACACCGTCAAGGTCGACCTCTTCCAGGACGAGGTCTACGTGTTCACGCCGAAGGGCGACGTCCTGAACCTGCCCGCCGACTCGTCGCCGGTCGACTTCGCCTACCGCATCCACACCGAGGTCGGGCACCGGTGCATCGGCGCCAAGGTGAACGGTCGCATGGTGCCTCTCGACTACGAGCTTCAGAACGGCGAGATCGTCGAGATCCTGACCTCCAAAGGCCCGCACGGGCCGAGCCGCGATTGGCTCAACTTCGTCAAGAGCGCGTCGGCGAAGGAGCGCATCCGCAAGTGGTTCAAGAGCCAGAGCCGCGAGGAGAACGTGGGCAAGGGCCGCGACCTGCTCGACAAGGAGCTGCACCGCATGCACCGCCTCAACCTCGGCGACCTCGGCGAGGGCAAGCTGCTCGAGATCGCCAACCTCCACAGGTTTCCCGCCGTCGACGACTTCCTCGCGGCAATCGGCTACGGTGACCTCTCTCCTCACGCGGTCGTGATGCGGATGGCGCTCACCCTGGACGCGCCAGGCGGCGACCTCCGGCCGATCCCCTTGATCCCCAACGTCCAGCCGACCCCACGAGTCCTGGTGCGCGGCGAAAAAGGGGTGCTCACCAAGATCGCACCCTGCTGCCAGCCGGTGCCTGGCGACGCGATCGTCGGCTACACCACGCGCGGCAAGGGCGTGACGGTACATCGCGTGGACTGCATCAACGCCATCAATGCGCAGGACCAGGCACGCGTGGTGCCGGTCGACTGGGATTCCGAGGCCACGCACATCTATCCCGTCGCGATCAAGATCGAAGCCTGGGATCGGCAGGGACTGCTTCGCGACATCGCCACGGTGGTCGCGGAGAACCGGGTCAACATGTCCTCACTCGAGGTCCACGTATATGACGACAAGACAGCCGTCGTATCGACCACCGTGGAGATCGACTCTCTAGCACAGCTGTCGCGGCTGATGGAAAAGCTCGAGGGCGTGAAGGACGTCCACACCGTCGCCCGCGAAGCCTCGTGAAATCTCGATCGATAGACCTCGCCGTTCCGCCTCAGGTTGTTTGGGACGTTTTGGTGGCTCCCGGCAAGCGCGACTGGTACTACCGCCTGACGCCGGAAGGCGAATTCGTCGGCGGGAATCACATTCGATGGGTTGACTCTGCCGGCAAGGTGGCTGAGGAATCCGAGATCGTTGAAATGGACGCGCCTCGGCGCTTGGTCCTCAAAACGCGTTTTCTATTCGCTCCGAACTTCGCGGCCGAGAAGCCTCATCTGGTGACCTGGGCGGTCGAGGAGGAGGCAGGCGGCAGCCGAGTCAACTTCGCCTGGGATTCAGGCCCGGTGGTCGCTGGGCTGTTCGATGCCGAGGCCGAAAGCATTCTGCGCGGCCTCCGCCTGGCGCTGGACCCAGCGGAGCAGGCGGCGCTGGCTCGTCTTGCAAAGATCGGCGAAATCGATGTTCGCGACGTGACGCCGGAGCGAATAGCGGAGTACCAATCGTTCTTTGACGACTACGCGTTTCGCGATTACCCAGCGTGGCAGTCGTGCTACTGCATGGAGACCCACCGCACCCAGAGCGACGACGAGTGGGCGACCCGGACCGCCGCCGACAACCGCCGCGACATGACGGGCATGATCAATCGGGGCGAGGTGACGGCGTTGCTCGCGTATGTCGATGGCAAGCCCGTCGGCTGGTGCAACTACGGCGAGACCACGAGGCTCGCCGGCGTGATCCACCGCTTCGGCCTGAAAGCAACCGAGCAAGAAGGTGTCGGCTCGGTGGCCTGCTTTGTGATCGCCGCACCGTATCGCGGCCATGGCGTCGCCTCCCGACTCCTCGATGCAGCTGTGGACCGATTGCGCAAGCGAGGCTTGAAGGCGGTGGAGGCGTACCCGTCGCGCGACGAAGAATCAGCTCAAGGCAACTATCGCGGTCCTCTCAGCATGTACCTGCGCGCGGGCTTCGATGTCTTTCGAGAGACAGACCGGCACACTTTCGTCCGCAAGACGCTGTGAGGGTTGAGGC
>DATCPI010000028.1:0-8551 GCA_036570165.1 Candidatus Dormiibacterota bacterium
TCTGGATAGCAATCATCGTGCTGGTCGTGCTCTGGCTGTTCGGTTTCGTCCGCGGTCGGTCGGCGCGCTAGAAATTTCACAGGAGGTCTTCATGAAGGACCAGGTTCGTGGCAAAGCGGAAGAGATCAAGGGCAAGGTCACCGGCGACCGCGGCGAGGAGATGAAAGGCAAGGCGAGGCAAGCGGTGGGGAACGTGAAGCGTACCGTCCGCGACGCCAAAGAGGACGTACGCGAGGAGGCCAATCGAAACCGGACGTCACGGTAGAGAAAGGACCATCGCCTCGACCATCGAGCTAGCCTTGATCCCCTGAACGCCAAACCTGCTGGCCGGTGTCGAACAAGGCGGTTGGCAGCGGTAACTGGGCGGAGGCTTTCAATCGAGGTCGGCCTGCGGTCGGCTTGCCCAAGCTGATCGAGGCTGCTGCCATCGGTAGCGTTCCCGCGGACACACGTCAATCGACTGCAGGTGACGTCACAGCGCTCAAGATTGGGGGGCTAGCTTTGACGCTAGGAGGAGTCCTTGGCATGTCACTCCTTCACGAGTCCGTCGGCGATGCTTCCCTGCCGACATGAACCGATAAGCTGGCAGAATGGGCCAGGACGAGGCAAGCGAGATCGACCGTGCGATCAGCGCGCTTCAGGATCGGACCCGGCGGCGGATCTTGCTCGACTTCTATGTTCACCAGCCCGAATGGACGGTTGACGATGCGGCCAAAGCCGCCGGCGTGCACCGAACGGTCGCGCATGCACATCTCGAACGCCTGGTCGCGCTCGGGTACTTGGTGGTCGGCCAGCGGCGAGGAAAATCCGGCAAACCCGCCAACCTTTATCGACTTGCTGGCCAACAGATCGATTTCAGCTATCCAGTGCGTCGTTTCGCCCGCCTGGCCGGCCTCCTGGCGGAGGGCCTCCAGACACGTGGTCCGGAGGGTATCCAGGCCGCCAGGGAGGCGGGCCGCCGCTACGGCGCGTCGCTTGTGGACAAGCCGGCCGGCTCCCCTGAATCTGTGCTACGCCAGTTGGCTCCCCTCGGTGCGGACTACGTCATTGCCGATGGCGATCAGGTCGTGGCCCGGAATTGCATCTTTCGGCAAGCCTGCGCCATAGCCCCCGACGTCGTCTGCCAGCTCCACGCCGGACTAATCGAAGGAGCGTTTCAGCAGGCGGGCCTGGCCTTGCGCACGGAGGCTTTCAGGAACTACGCGGAACGGGGCTGCGCATATCGGGTTTTGACTGCTTAGGTTATACATGCTATAAAGCCTACAAAGGCTTGATAGGGGCTGAGGTAACGGGTATGACCAGTTGGTGGCGTCCGCCCCGGGAATCCCTACGACGCGCAGTGCTCCGCCGGCACTATTCCCTCTGCGCCGTTCTGCTCGGAGACTGTCGGAGACCCGCGCGGCAGCCGATTCCGGCCTACGAAGAATGTTGCCCTGAGGAGGTCAGCAAATGACTGAGAAGAGTCTGTACGAACGGCTTGGTGGCGTCTTCGCCATCGCTGCGGTGATTGACCACTTTAGTGACGCGGTTGTGCAGAACCCGATCGCGGGGAAGACTTCGAAGAACCCGGCCTTAAGGGAGTGGCACACGCAGAACCTGGGCAGATTGCCGGGCCTCAAGTTCATGCGAACCCTGTGGGTCTGCGCAGTCGCGGGCGGGCCGCTCCACTACACGGCCACAAAGCCGGGGAAAACCGAGGTGGGTCTTGAGGAGGGGCATCGTGACCTCAAGATCGCGCCAGAGGAATTCGACGCCGTCGCGGCAGAGCTTGCGCGCAGCCTTGACTTCTTCAAAGTGCCTGCGCGCGAGAAGGGAGAAGTCCTCGGCGCTTTCGCGGCGCACAAGAACGAGGTAACGACTGGCTACATGGACGCGGCCAGGTAAGGAAAGCACGAGGCCCCCGACGGGTGTTCAAGCTGCCGATAAGGCAGGTAGGCCCCACGCCAAAATCGTCATGACCATCGCCGCGATCCTGGGTCGGGTTACAGGCTGACCCAGAACGCGGTTGTGCAGAAACTCGATCGCGGGGCGACCTCAGCCGCCCGCCTTTAGTGAAGAATCCGACTAACTGCAGCTCAATGAGCGATCGAGGGCGCTGGCAATGAATTTTGTTGGAGTCGTTGAGGACATTGGTAAGGGAGTCGACGTGGCGGGAATCACGATCATTCTGGTCGGAGTTCTTGCTTCGAGTGTGCAATTCCTGCGTCGGCTGCGGACTGATGTCGGTTCTGCATATGGTCTCTACCGTGTGGGGCTCGGGCGTGCGATTCTCCTCGGACTGGAGTTTCTCATCGCAGGTGACATCATCCGTACCGTCGCCACCTCTCCGACATTTCAGAGCGTTGGCATCCTAGGGAGCATTGTCCTGATCCGAACCTTCCTGAGCCTTGCGCTCAATCTGGAAGTCGAGGGCCGCCTGCCCTGGCAGAGAGGGAGAAAGGCTGAAGCTACTCCCTGATTGTCAACGTCAGACATGAACGGACACGCAGGCCTTCAGTGATGTCGGTTTCAGAGCCGTGGGTCATGGCCGTTCATGCCGACACTGTGGCCTCAGACGGGCGCGACCGGATCGCGCGGGCGGTGCAAGGGAGGATTGCCAGTCATCGCGTGATATTGCTCAGCACCTGCCACCGGGTGGAGCTCTACGGGTTCGGCATCATGCCAGATCTGAACACTCGCCTCCAAGTTGAAACGGGTGAGCATGCGGTGCGGCATCTGATGCGGGTCGCCGCTGGATTGGAGAGCGCCATCATCGGTGAAGACGAGGTCCTGCACCAGGTTCGGGACGCCCTCGCACGGGCGCGTGCATTGGGGTCATTGGACCGTCGGCTCCAACGCCTATTCGAAACCGCAATCGCCGCCGGGCGCCGGGCGCGCGCCGGGCGCACAGCCTCCAGCGGCAACCTCGCGCAGCGAGCCGTGGCCTGGTTGCAGCAGAGATCGACACTGGAGGGCGGCAGCGTCCTTGTCGCGGGCGCCGGCCGGATGGGGTCCTCACTCGCTCATGCCGCCAGGCTGGCCGGTGCCGACGTCACAATCGCGAGCCGCGACCCGATCAGGGCCAACAGGTTGGCGCAGGTGTACGGCGGTCGCGGCACGGATCTCGTCGGCGGTGCGGAGCTCGCTCCGAAGAGCGCCGGGATCGCGATCGCACTCGCCGGCGTCTGGCACGAGTTTCACCCTCCGGAGTGCGACCTGCCGCCGATCGCGGATATTTCAGCGCCGTCAGCTGTCCTGACAGCCGTCCGGGCCCGCCTTAATGGGAACTTTCTCGGGATCGACGACTTGTACGTTCGCACGCAGACCGTGCCCCGCGGTTATGTCGCTGAGGCCGCCCGAGTCGTGGCCATGAAGACGCGGGAGTACGTTCGCTGGCTGGATGGCTGCCGGTGAAGATCAGGGCTGGGCAGGCGCGGTTGGCTACCCGCGATGGCTGTTTGCTACAGCAACGCTGGCGATAAACGGTGCCAATAGGCGGCAGTGGGCGGCACTCAGCGAATTCAGACCGCTATTTCTGAACGGGCCACGGCGATCTGTTAACCGCAAGGTTCAGGGTTCGAATCCCTGTCCCGGAGCCAAATCTGAATACAAAACCGGTTGTAAATCTTCAGATGGTCGTCGGTCGTACGGCAGTTGTACGGCAACGGCACTGCAACATCGGCCCCACATGAATCCTTTCTACTCTTTCATCCCAACTCAAAAGGGACCTCCATGTGGGCCTGAGCCCTTCTGAATGCGGTGGAAAACCGCAAGGCTCTTCAGCTACGGGTGAGGTCGGCGGTGGCTGCCCTCACGCGATCGAGGCGCGAGGCGCGCGACCTTAGGTACGTTCGCGACTGAGGACCGGCTCGAGGGCAGCGATCGTTATCGCGGTCTCATCGCAGGGCGAATCGTCATATAGCTACCCGCGCGTCTTCTTTATTGGTGCGCGCCGCGGCCATGCTCTCGATAAGAACCTGCAATCGCCGACGGTCCGACTCAGTACTTGCTTGGCGCCTTGGTGGAAAAGCTCGAGACCACCTGCTGCACCAGGGTCTTGCCGCACTTGGGGCACGCTGGCGGCCGTTTCTTCAGGCGGTCGTGTTCGCTGATCGGGACGCTTACCTCAAAGTGCTCGCCGCACGCCTTGCATTCGAACTCGTAGACAGCCATGACATTTCACCTCGACATCCGGCGCACCATCGGCAACGCCCGCGCCGCCAAGCCCCCTCCGCCGAGGAGGGCCATGGCCGAGCAACGCAACTCTGCCAGTCTGACGCCAACGCTGAGGCAACGCCCACGGCTATCGGTGCACGTTTCTCGGTCACGCTCGACCGTCAAGTAGCCAGGCAACCTAATGAAGACCGCCCTCGCTAACTACCGATGCGGACCTAGCATGTGGAGCAGCCCCGCGGGACGCGTTCGAGGGCCCGGAACAGGTTGCAAGACCAGTTCCGTCGTTGGGTCACTTTTTTGGGTGGGACCTACGTGGACGAGAGAGAACTCGACCGATTCGCATTCGAGGCCGGGCACTACTACGACTTCAGGGTGGCCGCGCTCGTGCGGCAGCTTCGCGAACATCGCACGATGCTCAGGCGCTATGTAACGGCCCACTCTGCGGCTGCTCAGGCGGGGACCGGTCAGCTCGCGGCGGCCACGCAGGCTCTGCTTGAGGCCTACAACGACGCGCGGGCACTGCTCGGTGAACCTGCCCCGAAGACTGTGACGGAGTCCTCCAAAAGGTGGGTAACCGTCTCGCGCCTCGCCGCTAATGACGCTGCGTCCTCGGTAAGGAGCCGCTCCCGTTTCGTAAGGCATTCATGACTGCCTCGGGCTGTAGGCGGGAAAAGTCCGACCGGGCCCTGCAGATTGACTCTTGCCCCGTACACCTGCGTTCCCTTTGCCTTACCGAAGCTGCTCGCTTCGATCATGCGTGATCAGTCCCAGCTGAACCAGCAACTCCATGAACTCGACCGTCTACTGGAGGCCCTCGAGCAGTTGAACCTCCGGAATCAAACCTTACTGCCCAACGGGATCACTGTGCGACTCGAGGAACTGGGAATGGTCGACGTCAAAGGCGTTGATCCATCAGTGTTGATTCCCAGAATCCTTGACGAACAGCAGCGTGTCCGAAGGCGGCTCTCCTCGATGCGCCGGGGCAGAACGACCTAGCGGGCCTGAATATGGGGATCTTAGGAGGGAAGGGTTCCTGGCCCACGTTTCCGCAGAGTGAAGATCGGCGCTTAGCTTAGGTGCGTCCTTTGAACGGACGGGCGGCGACGGACCGCAATATGGGTAGGCAACTGGGCTACCCAACGCCTCCCTAGGCCGTTGCGCCGGCGATCAGGAGCTTGTGGCCGTCGGACTCGTCGGCGAGCTCGAACTCGGGCTCGCGGGACTCGACGATCGACTCCTCCGAGATGATGCAGCGCTTGATATCGGGCCGGGAGGGCACCTCGAACATCGAGTTGAGGAGCACCTCC
This sequence comes from Candidatus Dormiibacterota bacterium, assembly GCA_036570165.1. GTDB lineage: Bacteria > Chloroflexota > Dormibacteria > Dormibacterales > Dormibacteraceae > Palsa-870. Next base: position 5,463 of record DATCPI010000028.1, read on the forward strand.
TCGATGATCGACCTCAGCGCCCTGGCGCCTGTCCCGCGCTCGAACGCCTTGTGCGCGATCGCCTCCAGCGACCGGCCCTCGAAGACCAACTCGACGTTGTCCAGCGCAAAGAACTTCTGGTACTGCTTGACGAGCGCGTTCCTCGGTTCGATGAGTATTCGTACGATGTCCTGCTCGTCGAGGCAGTGCAGCGTCACGGTTATCGGCAGCCGACCGACGAACTCGGGGATGAACCCGTACTTGAGAAGATCCTGCGGCCGCAGGTGCTTGAGGATGTTCGAGACATCCCTCTCGTGTCCGATCTTGTCCGTCGTCACGTGTGAACCGAACCCGATCCGGCTGTGGCCGATGCGCTTCTCGATGATGCGCTCCAGGCCGTCGAAGGCGCCACCGCAGATGAACAGTATGTCGGTCGTGTTGATCTGGAGGAACTCCTGGTGGGGATGCTTGCGGCCGCCCTGCGGGGGGACGTTGGCGACGGTGCCCTCCAGGATCTTGAGCAGCGCCTGCTGCACTCCTTCTCCCGAGACATCACGCGTGATCGACAGGTTGTCCGACTTGCGCGCGATCTTGTCGATCTCGTCTATGTAGATGATCCCGCGCTCGGCGCGGCTGATGTCGAAGTCGGCGGCCTGGATCAGGCGGAGAAGGATGTTCTCGACGTCCTCGCCAACGTAGCCGGCTTCCGTCAGGCTGGTGGCGTCGGCGATCGCGAAGGGAACGTCGAGTATCTTCCCCAGCGTCTGCGCCAGGTAGGTCTTGCCACAGCCGGTGGGGCCGACCAGCATGACGTTCGACTTCTGCAGCTCGACCTCGCCGACCAGCTTCGACGCCTGGATTCGCTTGTAGTGGTTGTAGACGGCGACCGAGAGGACGCGCTTGGCGTGGTCCTGGCCGATCACGTACTGGTCGAGCGCGGCGCAGATCTTCTTCGGATTGAGGATGAAGCCGGGCTTCGCCTTCTTCGAGGCGGCGGTCCGGCTGTCTTCCTCGACCACTTCCTGGCAGAGGTCTATGCACTGGTCGCAGATGTGGACCCCGGGCCCCGCGACCAGCTTGCGGACCTTGTCCTGGCCGTTTCCACAGAACGAGCAGCGTGTGTTAGCGGCCACGATCCTGGCGTCCGTTCATGGTTCGCTCGCGCGCTCAGCAGCGAGGTCGGCTCCCGACCGATCCTCTATGGCCTGCATCAGGCGCGTTCCATCCGCGAGGGTTCGTCGCCGCGGCGGGTCTCCTATGCCGGCATCAATCATGTAAACGACGCGACGACCCAGCTCCCAGCGTGTGGCCGTGTGCGCCCGTCATACGGGTGACCCAGCATGCCGCTCCGCTCCCGTCCTGGCCTCCCGGGGTCGAGGTCTCGTAGTGTCAGCCGCGGCCAAGCGACTCATGAGCTCGACCCAGCGGCGGCCCAGCTTCGGCCACGTCATCTCCCTGGCGTAGGCGTAGGCCATGTGCTCTAGCGTCTGTTTGCGCTCATCGCTGGCGAGAATAGAGTTGACAGCCGCAGCGAGCTGGTTGGCATCACGGAAGCCAATCAGGATGCCGCGCCCTTCGCCCAAGGCCTCTTTGGCGTGAAGGTATTCAGTCGAGACGATCGCTTTCCCCGCGCCCATTGCATAGGCCAGCGTCCCGCTAGTGATCTGTCGCGGGTCCAGGTAGGGTGTGACGTAGACGTCAGTCGCCAGCAGAAGGTCGATGATGTCGCGCTGGGCCATGTACTGGTCGATAAAGGAGACGTGATCCCGAAGGCCCAGGCGCTCGACCGTGTCGACCAGCGAGTTGCGGTACCGCTCGCCCTGGCTCCTCAACAGGTTGGGGTGCGTCTGCCCGGCGATCAGGTAGAGCGCATTCGGATGCCGAGCGACGATGTCCGGCATCGCCTCGACCATGTACTCGAGGCCCTTGCGCGGGTCCACAAGACCGAAAGTGGAGATGATGGTTCGGTCCTGGAGACCTAGCTTTGCCTTAATGCGAATCCGTCCATGCGGCTCGATAGCCGGCATGCCGTGCGGAATCACAATCGGTGGCTCCCGAACGTCGTAGTCTCTGGCCAGGAGGTCGACGGCCGTGGCGGCCATTACGACCACCTGCTGACTCAACTCGACGATTGAGAGGACGGCCTCGCGCATCGACGGCGAGGGCTCGGATGGAATCGAGTGGAGGGTGGTCACCACCGGCTTCCGGAGTTCTTCGAGGAAGGGCCTCAGGTGGTCTTCGTAGACGCTTTCCGTCCCGGCCATGTGCCAGGTTCCGTAAAGGCCGAACTCGTGCTGAACGTTGACCACGTCAACCTTCGAGTCGCTGATGGCAGCAGCAGCGGCGCGATAGCTGCTCGGGTGGCCCTGGCGGATCCGCCAGCGGACCTCGGGCTCATAGGGCCTGAACATGTTAGGTTCGTCGATGGCAGCGACCCAGGTGGTTAGGTCGGGATCCGCCGCCCGCGTCGCCGCCATGAGGTCAGACGTGAAGGTGGCGATTCCGCAGCGGCGCGGCAGGCTCGAGGAGACGAACGCGATTCGCATGGTCTAGCCCACCATACGCCGCTCACGTTGGCATCCGATGCCTGCGGCCCCAGCCACCTCTGGGACACAGAGAGCCGGCAGGTCATCGGTCCCTTCCGCGGCGAAACCAGCTCCCTGAGCCGCAGCGGGTGGGTCCTGGAGCTCGTGATCGCAGGCGCCCCGCGTTCCACGGATTGAGCAACTTCGAGCACCCATTGCCCGGGCCCTCGCTTTCGGCGCTCTCCATGGACATCCGGGTACCTCCGGATCTGGCGCCGCCGCGACAGCCGCGCCGCTGACTACTACACTCTCTTCTCGGGTTGTCCCTGCCATAAGAGCCATAGTCGCTTCCTCTTCCGCCCGTTCTCGCTAACTACGTCGAGGACGATGTGCGGGGGTGGACAGTCCCGTTGGCGGTACGTATTCAGTGATGCCGCCAGCCACCAGTTGCTCAACGAGGCGGTCGACGCTAGCGGGTAGCGCGGCTCGAGCGGTTGGCGAGGGAGCTCGCCCGCGCCATAGCCCAGATGGAAAGGAGCAGGTAGAAATCGCGCGTGCAGCGAAGGCGGCGACCAGGACCGGGAC
>DATCPI010000029.1:0-2005 GCA_036570165.1 Candidatus Dormiibacterota bacterium
TCGAACGGCACCCAGCCGTGGTCCGCGAACCACACCTCCACCCACGCATGCGCGTCACGCTCCCGCACGATCGCCTGGTTGAGGATCGGGTCGTACTCGCCGGTCGCGTAGCCGGTCGCCAGGCGTGCTGGGATGCCGAGGCTTCGCAGCATCAGGACCTCGGCCGTGGCGAACTGCTCGCAGTAGCCGAGCTTGACGTCGAACAAGAACCAGTCCACCGGGTCGCGGCCTGGCGGCACGTGGCCGATCTCGAGCGTGTAGCGGTAGTTCTTCTGCAGGTAGGCCGTCAGCGCCATCACGAGGTCGTACTGAGTGAACGTGTCGTTCGTGCCGATCGCTGACTGGACGATCTGCGCTGTGAGGCGCTTGGCCCCGAGCGACAGCGAGCCGGTGTCCGTGTAGGCGTGGTTGCCTTCGGGCACCGCGCCGATTGCCCAGTCATCCTGCTGCAGCTCCGGCGCGGACAGGTTCGGGATGTACGACACGACCGAGTAGGTCAGGCCCGCTTTCAACACGTCCGGCGTCCTGAAAGTGCCATAGGCGTCCTGGCGCAGCGCAGTGACCGGCGCGTAGAGGCTCTGGATCGGATAGGCGGCGTTGATCACGCCCGGCAGGGTGCGGGCGACACGAAACACCTGGACGAACGTGCCTGCGCTGTGGAGCGGCGCGGGCCCGAGAAGGCGCGACGGGATGTAGGGCGGAAACTGCGCCACGAAACCCTTTCGCGACGCGGTCCAGGCGCCGTCCTTGTAGGTGTCGAAGACCAGACCCCGCCAGTACGCGGGCGCACCCGTGCGCACGTACATCACCGGCGCGTCGCCAAGGCGGCCGCGAAAGTGCAGGTCGATGGAGCTCGTGTCAGCGCCCACCTGAACCAGCGGCAGCGCCGGGCTCTCCATCTCGCCCTTGAAGTTCGCGTACGAGGGGAGCGACACGATGAGCGGGCCGGTTGGATCGATGGCCGGCTGCGGGATGAAGACGAAAGCGGCGACTCCCAGTGCCAGCGCTCCTGTGACCATCAGCGCCACCGCGCGCGGAGGCGCCGCCACGCCGGCCCCCATGCGGCGCAGGTTCGAGCACGCCCAGAAGCCGGCGAGACACACGGCCCACAGCGCGATCAGGACGCCGAACGGGTAGTCCCACGCGTAAACCGCGGCCAGGTAGAGGATCGCGAGGCTGATCCACAAGCTCGAGTAGAGGTTGCGGCGCGTCTTCAGGTCGAAGCTCGTCACCGCCACCAGCAGCAGTGCGAAGTTCGCTTGCGGCAGGACTCCGCCGAAAAGAGCTGCCACGGAATCGGCGATGAAGTAGGCGAGCGCGGCGAAGACCAGCGAAGCGATCAGGGCCTGGCCCCAGAACGTTCGCGGCTTGTTGCGGCCGCGGTAGCTGACGACATGTCCCACGGCCGCCAAGGCCAGTGCGACCGCGGGGATCACGTACTCCTGGCCGTAAAGGACGATGGAGAGCGCCGAAACAGCGAAGGCGGAGAAGACGAACGCCCGCCCCTCGAGGGAGCTCTCGGTCGGAGATGCGGGCAGCAGCTTGAATCTCACAGCGGCCACCCCAGGCCCACGTGCTGGACTGGCGCGTCGACGTCAATCTCCGCCTCACCCACCACCCAGGCACGGATGTCGCCGCCATGCTGCTTGATCCCTTCGAGCGCATCGACGACCTGCGCGTCGTAGCGCGCGACCACGGCGACGGCGTCGCTGACGCGAGGCGGTGGAAGGTCGAGGCCTTCGACGGGAGAGGGGTAGCGGGCGAGCCACTCGAGGAGCGCCCAGAAGGATCTCGATTCGTCGTAGGTCGAGGGCTCGGCTCCTGGAGACCACAGGACGGCCCGCCCGCCGCTGCGCAGGCAGTCCCACGCCTCCGACGCGGCCAGGCGCGCGATCTGGTCGGCGGCCTCCCGCGTAGGCGGCGCCGGATCGCAGAAGATCCCGAGCGACTGGATGCCGGGCGGCTCGTACTCGCGGACGATCAGCTCACCGTGCCGGGCGCTGGA
>DATCPI010000030.1:0-46042 GCA_036570165.1 Candidatus Dormiibacterota bacterium
GTGGCAGTGAGGATCGCGATGTGAGATTCGCAGGGAGGCGATCCCGGTCGCCTGGCCACCTAACAGTTGAACAAGCCTTGACCGTGCTGCTCGAGCGGGTTGCCGAGTCCCCAGACGTCGACGATTGGGCGCTGGTCGACGCGCTCGTATCTCGAGGTACGACTCAGATCATCGCTATGCGATTGGTGGTCTTCGCCACGATCGCCTTTGGCCGCGAACATCTTTCCGGCCGCGGTGTCACGTTCAACGACACCTTCGAGGTGCGGGGCAAGAAGTCCCGGACGAAGAAACCGCTCCCACTCACGAGTTCGCCCGAATTCATGGTTTCACGCCAAGCTGCTGCTCGTTTGGATCCCGCGTCGCCAAGCTTCCGGGCTCTGGCGCTTCGCAGCCCCGAGGTTGTGGTGGCAACCGAGCTGCAGAACAATGGCTCGATGGAAGGCGTGGTCTGCACGCCGGTCCTCACACTGTGGGACATCCTTTGAGCGACTCGCGCCACGCGTAGCCAGCGCTGACGCAATACTTGGCTGCTGACATCGTGAGCCCGCTCATATAGCAAACACTCGTGCGCGAGCTTTTAAGGCAACCGCCGCGGCGCGGTCTTCACGGTGGTTCTGCCTCCGTTCGCCGGCTGAGGGTCGCGCCATCGGTCGTCGGCGCTGGTTTTCGAGTGATGACCGGACTTCCGTTTCGACCGGCTGACCGCCGGGCCTTGAGCGAGAAACGCTAGCCAGCAGCTGGATTAGGATGCGCCCAACATGAGCCAACCGCCGATCGATCCGGTGGCTTGGGCAGCGCCCAAGGCTCCGGCGCGGGCTCGCGAGCGCCATGGTTCCACGCCGTTTCCTCCGGCCCGGCTGCTTCCTCTTCCCGCCACTGGCGAGGACGTGGTCGTCGATGGCGAGGGCCGACTGCTGTGCGGGCTGGCCGGCGGGCGGATCGTCCGGATGCAGCCCGAGACAGGGGAAGTGGAGACGATCGGCAACACCGGCGGGCGGCCACTTGGGCTGGAGGTGGCGCCGGACGGCCGCGTGCTGATTTGTGATTCCCACCGGGGGCTGCTCGCGCTGGACCCTGTAACGGGCTCAATCGATACCCTGGTCCGCGAGGTGGACGGAGTTCCGCTCCGCTTCTGTTCCAACGCAGTCGCGCAATCCAACGGCACTATCTGGTTTACGGAGTCGACCAGCCGATTCGGTTTCGACCACTACACCGGCGACTTCCTCGAGCACCGCGGCGCGGGCCGGCTCTTCCGCCGCGACCCCGACGGCAGTGTGGAGGTGGTGCTAACCGGCCTACAGTTCGCCAACGGCGTCGCCCTGTCGGCCGACGAGACGGCGTTAATCCTCGCGGAGACCGGCGGTTACTCGCTGAGCCGGCTCGCGACTGGAGGACCGGCCGCCGGGCGGCGCGAGGTCATCGCCGACAACCTACCTGGTTTGCCCGACAACCTCTCACGCAGCCCGCAGGGTCATTTCTGGGTCGCCATGGTGACGCCGCGCAACCCGATTCTCGACAACCTCAGCGGCCGGCCGCGTCTCCGCCGTCTGATCTGGCGGATCCCACCCGCCCTGCGGCCCAAGCCGGTCCACACGGTCTGGGCGATGGCATTCGACGAGGAGGGAAGAGTGTTGCGCGACCTCGAGGGCCAGCGTGACGATTTCTTCTTCACCACGGGGGTCGTGGAGCATGCCGGGAAGCTATACCTAGCGAGCACCGAGGTCGCCGGCCTGCTGGTACTCGACCTTCAACAGCCGATCAATGGACCTGGGTCGGTCGGCATGCCGCCGACTTCGAGTTGAAAGTGCAGATGTGCGCCGATTGAGAGACCTGTGCTGCCGACATAGCCGACCTTCTCGCCCTGCTGGACTTCCTGTCCAACGGCTACGTTGACCTGCGACATGTGGGCGTAGACCTCGGCGAGGCCGAAACTGTCAGTCACCTCAACGCGGGTCCCGAAGTAGTCCGCGGGCCCGGCTGCAGTCACCTTTCCACCGGCAGCCGCGACGATCGGTGTGCCGTAGCCGGCCAGCAAATCCACGCCGGTGTGGAAATGCAGGTAACCGCCGAAGGGCGGTTCTATCGCGAACGACGTCGGCCCGAACTTCTGGATGATCTGAGCGCCAGCGATCGGACACCGGAACTGGCCGGGGTCGATCGGGTCGGCCGGCACACCTCTGCTCAGGTTCGGACCCTGGACTGGATCGACGGGAATCACAAGCACCGTGCCCGGCGTCAGCTGCGGGGCGCGAATTCCATTGAAGCCGAGCACGGTGGTTTCATCCACGCCGTATTTGACGGCGAGGCTCGCCGGCGTGTCCCCATTCCTGACGACGACCACGACGCCCGGCACCGGTGGCAGCCTGATCGGCCGTCCCACCGTGAGCGGCATGCGCAGGCCTGGATTCGACCAGACGATCTCCCTCCAGGGGAGGTTGAACTGTCGGCCGATGCTTTCCAGGGTGTCTCCCAGCACGACGATGTGCACGATTGGAGCGCGGTTTGGGAGCGGCGATGTCGGAATGGAAAGCGGTTTGATGATGACACTCTCACGGCCGATAGAGACGTCGCCGACGGCAAGTCCTTCGTCAGCGGCAGCCGCGGTGACTGCAACAGCGTGCAAGTTCGGAACGAAGTTTCGGTCAAAGGCCGTGTAGCCGGACATTGCCCCCGCTGTAGCGAGCACCACAGCATGGATCATGTAGCGATGGATTCGTAACACCTAGCCCCCGGTCTCATTCTCGCGTGCCCCAGACGCTGAAGACCGAAGTCACCCTAACAAAGCTGCGGCTGGAGCGTCAACGCTCGCTATCTCATCAGACGGTCGCCGGCTCCTCACCGACGGTTGCCAATCAAAAACCGTCGTTGCCACTAATGAGGTCTTTTCTGCAGAAGAAGCCGCAGAACTATTCGTCGCGTACTACCGGACGGGATGGGTGCAGTCCAGATACGTTCTCAGGCTTCCATCGATCTGATATCCGCTAGCCGCCCCGACCGGTATTCCCTGAGTCCGCGATCCGCCGGCTGATCGCGGCGACCAAGTCCTCCAGCTCAACGGGCTTGACCAAGTAGTCGCTCGCGTCGAGTCTCGCGGCCTGGGCCCGCGAGCCCGGGTCGGTGGCGCCCGTGACGACGATCGGGCGGGCCGCAGTCAACGCTGACCGCATGCTCGCATCGAGCCCTGACGCAAGGCTCAGATCGAAAACGACGATCTCGTGCGGCCGCAGATCTCGGAGCGCGCCGGCCGACTCTGCGTCGTAGCCCCGCCGTCGCAGGCCACGCGCGGTGAGCTCCGCCAGCCGCTCGTCATCATCGACCACAAGGACCGCGACCAGCCCGAAGGCCGCCACCTCGACTGCGCGAAGGAGCGAGAACGCGTCATTGAGATCCGCCAGCGTGCGCTCAACCGGCAGGCCGGTCCGGTCCGATTGCGCCAGCTCGAGCTCGGCCTTCAACCTGGCCAGCGTCGAGCGCAGCCGGTGCAGGGCCGCCGCCAGCTCAGGGCTGGGCGACGAACCTGTAGCCGATTCCACGGACTGTCTCGATCCAGGCAGGGTCTTTGAGTGCACGCCTGATCTGGTGCACCGCCTGCTCGACGCTGTGCTCGAATCCCGTGTAGCTGGTCCCCCAGACCCGCTCGAGGAGCTCCTCCCGGCCCACCACCTCGCCCGGCCGCCTGGCGAGCAGCTGCAGCATGTGGAGCGGCCGGCGTTCGAGCTTGAGGGAGCGTTCGCCAAGCGATGCCTGGCCACGCGCCAGGTCGATGCGCAACCGTCCGGTGACGATCACCCGCGCCTCGGGAGCGTGTTCGCGCAAAGCTCCCCGCACGCGCGCCAGCAGCACCTGCCTATCCGTGCCTTTGACGATGTAGTCGGTCGCGCCATGCTCGATGCCGACGACCTGATCCCCCGGAGTGTGGCGTGCGCCGGTCAGGATGATGACCGGGAATGCGATCCGATCCGCTCCGGAGCGCAGCGAATCAAGGACCTCGGGCGCTTCCATGTCGGGCATCTCGTAGTCGAGCAACATCAGGTCCGGAGAGTTGAGCCGAACTCGCTGGAGCGCCTCGGTCCCGCTGACGGCGACCTCGACCGTGTAGCCGGCGCGCCGAAGCAGCTCCGCGGTCAACTCTGCGGTGCGTGGCTCGTCGTCAACGACAAGGAGCTTGGCGGTCACGCCTTTATAAACCCCCTGGCAACCTAACAGGTTCAAGGTTTGATGATGTTGCCGAAGGGTCGAAAAAAGGGTCCAGATCTCGGGGAGAAGGCGGCCCGACCCTCCGGACTGATCCTTGCGCCCGGGTTGCTGCTGAACCGCGCCAGTTGCGTGACAGCGGACCATATGAGCCAGCAATCGACCTCTGGGCGACGACCAGGGCCCTTCCCGTCTGGGCCTCGGGGCGCCGGTGGACCAGCTTCTTCAGGTTCATGGCAGAGGCGGTAAGCAGTGCTTGAATCTGCATCTTGGCGCGACCTCGGAATTGAGCTTTTCCGAAACCGTGCTGCTCCTTCGCGTGCGCGAAGACCAGTTCGCTAACAGCCTTACGGTGACGAAGCAGCTGTTGCGACCGGCGCTTGCGGAGATGCCGTTTCATCGCCTCGTACTGCTCAATCTCCCAGCGCCGCGTGATGGAGCGATCTCCACGGCCGGGGGCGCATTGAGCTTTCAGCGGACAGTCCTGGCAGGTGCCGCGCTTGGGCCTGTACACCACGCGACGCTTCTCGAACGCGAGCGTCTTGTGATCCAGCTCTTTGCCCTCGGGACAGATATAGAGGTCGCGCTCCGGAACGTAGGTGAACCGACTGGGGTTCAGCCCGCCGGTGCGATTGAGGACCGGCCGCATCGCGATGGTTGGTTGGACACCCGCGTTCAAGCACGCGTTCCAGGTCGCGTCGCTCGCATATCCGGCATCGGCGACGAGTTCACGAGGCGAACGGCCCAGCTTGAGACGGTGTCTGGCGAGCATGTCAACCACCGCCTGAGCGTCTCCCTCGGTAGCGGGTCGTACTTCTACCGCCGTGATGATATGAGCCTTTCCGCCGTCCACCACCATGTGCGTCTTGTGCGCGAGGAGACGCGGCTGACCCAGCTTGGTGGCCACCTCGGCATCAGGGTCGGTCGAACTCACAAGCAGGCCGTTCACCACCGCACGCCGCTCTGGCTTGTCCTTTCTCGGGCGACCCGGGCCCTGCCGCGATCGGGGAGCCGCATCTTCTTGATCCACTTCGGGGTTCGCTTCCCAGAGCCGGGCGACGAACTCTTTCGGCCTGGTCAGCGTCCGCTGGTCGACGAGGGCTCTCGAGCGAAGAGACTTCGGCGATGCGTTCGCCTTGCTCAGGGTCGAGTCCAGGAACACGACATCGCCTTCGACCAATCCACGCGCCTCACACAGCTGGACGATGCGAGTGAAGAAGCGCTCATAGACCGCTCGGCCGAAGCGTCGCCGCGCCTTGCTGAGAACGCTGTGGTCAGGCACGGGCTCGTCGAGTTCGTATCCGAGGAACCACCTCCAAGCCAGGTTCAAGCCCGCCTCCTCACAGACGCGCCGCTCACTCCGTATGCCGTACAGGTAACCGAGCAGCGAGAGCTTGAAGATGACGACCGGATCCACCGACGGTTGGCCGGTATGGCTGTAAGAGCCTTTGGCCAGGCTTCGGATGAAGCCGAAGTCGACGGCCGCAGCCAGCCGGCGGACAAGGTGGTTGCTCGGTACCGCATCGTCCAGCGAAAAGCTGATATACAGCTTCGGCTCGACAGCTTTGAGACCCATCATGGGCGCCACCTCCGAGTGCGACGTGAGCTGGATCGACGAGGTCAAGCAGATTGTCGCCGAGAAAACCGAGTTCGGCAACATCATCGTTTCTTGAGGAAACGCTGAGCCTGCGCTGAGGTCAGGCTCTCCGGTTGCCCCTAAGGTCGGGACATGGGCCAGCTCCCTCAGCTCCAGCAAGCCAGGCGCCGTTTGGGACTGGCCCTAGACGGCATCTGCCACGACCGGTGGGTCCTCGGCTACCTCCGTGCCGGCTGGGTCCAGCCCATCGCGGCGTCAGAGGTTTCACGTCGCTTTCTCCAGGGCCGGCCGCTCATGCCACTGGCCCGCCGCGCCCTATACGAGAAGCGCGCGATGGTCATGAATTCGCTGATCGAAAACACAAATCCGTCATTGGGGTACGACTGGGAGCTCGACTGGCCGGCACTGCTTTATGCACCTGTGGGCGTAGAGGGCGAGCGACCGATCGGCCTCCTCATCCTTGGATGCCGTCGCGACCACTGGTATTCGGACGAGGACGTCGAGTACGCCAGCAGCCTCGGCGTCACGCTCACGCCTTTGGTGGCGGCGCTCCGCGGTCCGCTGGGGCGTCTCAACGAAAGTGAGGGCGAGGTCGCCCAGCTGCTGAGCTACGGGCTCTCGACACAGGAGATCGCCCGAGCCATCCAGGTCGACGACCGCAAGACGAACTCTCTTGTCGAAAGCGTCACTCGCAAGCTCAACGCCGTCGTGACCAACGAGCTGGCGCTGCCGCTCGCAGAGATGCGGCCACGACGGCGGACATTCCGGCTCTGAGTGCGATGACCTGGACTTAGGTCGGGCCGAAAAGAAAGACCGTGGTGCCACGGCCTTCGGTGCTCACCAATTCCAGGCGGCCGCCGATACCCGCCGCCCGTTCCCGCATCCCGACCAGGCCGTAGCCGGGTTTTCCGCCGGCTGCCATGCCTCGCCCCTCGTCGGACACCTCGACCAGGAACGGCTTTGCGTCGAACGCCGTCTTCACTCTGCAGATCGACGACCCGGAGTGGCGGCGCACGTTGGTCAGCGCCTCCCGCACGACCTGGGCGACCACCTCTCGCTGGTGAGCGGAAAGCTGGTCCTCGGTCCCGTTGCTCGAGAGCTCGACGCGAATGCCGTAAAGGCGGGCGAAGTCGTCAGCCTGCGCGCGAAGGTCGCCGACCAGTCCATCCGGTCCAATCGCACCCGGCCGCAAATCAGCGAGCGTTTCGCGGACATGCTTCAGCAACCGCTCCAGGATCTCGAAGACGTTTTTCAGGTTCTCGTCTGGCTGGCCTTTCTTGCCCTCCAGGTAGACCTTGAAAAGAGAGATGGCGCCGGCCAGGTCGGTGGCGATGCCGTCGTGCAGCTCGCGGGCGATGTGCGCACGCTCGCGCGCCACGGCATCCTCAACCGCTTGATGAGCAAAGCCGTCGGCACTCGACCCGACGTTCTTCTCTCGCGTCTCCTTCATCGTGTCATCGACCCGCCCGCCGCCCGGCGTAGGACTGCAGCAGCGCGATGGTGAGCGGATGGCGCAGCCACCGCAAGGCGCGGCCGTAAGGCTGCCACAACCTTTCTGTCTCCTCAAGAGCCTCCTGCAGGCGTTTGAGATCTGCCTCGATCAGCCCCCGCTCGCTCTCGATTCGCTCGGCCAGTAGCCGGGAGCGCTTCACGAACGCGAAACCCCAAAGACCAACGAGCACGGCCTCGGCGGCGATCGCCACAGCGCCGGTCACCAGGAGCCAGACACCGATCCAGCCGAGCGAACTCACTCTTTCCCGTCGCCCTCTTCGATTGCGGCCACCGGTGCGATGGCCACGATCTGGTCATCGGGCGCGATCCGCATCACGATCACGCCCTGCGTCTGGCGGCCAATCTGCGAAATCGCTCCGACCTGCGTGCGCAGCACCATGCCACTCGCGCTGATCACCAACACCTCTTCTTCGGGGTCGCTCACGACCCGCATCGCGGTGAGCTTGCCGACCCGATCGGTGATCTTCAAGGTGAAGACGCCCTGCCCGGCCCGGTGGTGCATCGGATACTCGGAGACCGGGGTGCGCTTGCCGTATCCCCGCTGTGTGATGACCAGCAGGTCGCCGCCCGGTGCGGCGGCCGCCATGCCTGCCACGGCGTCGCCTTTGCCAAGCTTGATGCCGATCACGCCCTGGGTGTCGCGACCCATCGCGCGAACCTCCGTTTCGCTAAAACGGATCGCCTTGCCAAGCTCGGTGGCGATCAGGATCTCGTCGGAGCCGCTCGTCGGGGTCACCCAGTCCAGCTCATCGCCTTCCTGGAGGTTGATCGCGATCAACCCGTTGCGCCGGACGTTGGCGTATTCGGCGAGCGCCGTCTTCTTGATGTAACCGTTCTTTGTGACCATCAGCATGTAGCGCGCCTCGGCCTCGGTTTCCGGCCGCACGAAGACAGCGGTGATCCGCTCGTTCGACCCGATGTCGATCAGGTTGTTGATCGGCACGCCCTTCGCCTGGCGCTCACGCTCGGGCACCTCGTGCACGCGCAGCTGGAAAACGCGTCCGCTTTGCGTGAAGAAGAGCATCGAGGCGTGGGTGTGCGTCGTCAGCAGGTGAAGCGCGTAGTCCTCCTCGCGCGTTCCGCTCGGCGCGTCACTTCCAGCGGTGGGCTTGGCTCCCTTGAGCCCGACGCCACCGCGCTTCTGGGCGCGGAACACACGCAGCGGCTGGCGCTTGACGTAACCGCGATGGGTCAGCGTGACAACGACCTCTTCTTTCGGCACGAGGTCTTCGGCCGACAGCTCGCTCGCCTCCTGGTCGGTGATCTCCGTCCTGCGCTCGTCGCCGTACTTCTTGACGAGGTCGTCCATCTCGTCCTTGATCAGAAGGCGGACCTTCTGGTCACTCGCGAGGATCGACTCGAGATAGGCGATGGTCTTGATGACCTCTTCGTACTCGGCGTCGATCTTGCCGCGCTCAAGCTTCGTCAGGCGGCTGAGCGTGAGGGCGAGCACCGCTTTGGCCTGCCTGTCGCTCAAGCCGAATTTCGATTGCAGCTGGGTCGATGCGACATCCGGGTCGGCGGCCGCGCGGATGGTCTTGATCACCTCGTCCAGGTGGTCAAGGCAGATCTTCAGGCCTTCGAGGATGTGGGCCCGTTCCTGGGCGCGGTCGAGGTCGAAACGCGTGCGGCGCAGGATGACGTCGCGGCGGTGGTCGATGAAGAGCTGCAGCGCCTGCTTGAGGCTCAGGATGACCGGACGCCCGTCGACGATCGCGAGCATGATCACGCCGAACGTCGTCTGCAGCGTGGTGTGCTTGTAAAGGTTGTTCAACACGGTGAACACGCGAGCGTCACGCTTGAGCTCGATGACGATCCGCATGCCGTCCCGGTCCGACTCGTCACGCAAATCGGCGATGCCTTCCAGCTTCCGGTCTGACACCAGCTCGGCGATCTTCGCCACGAGCGTGGCTTTGTTGACCGCGTACGGAAGCTCGTCGATGATGATCCGCTCGCGCCCGTTGGGCGCCTGCTCGAAGGTGTGCCGCGCCCTGACGATGATGCGTCCGTGGCCGGTCGCGTAGGCGGCCTTGATGCCGGCGGTACCCATGATCAGGCCGCCGGTCGGAAAGTCCGGCCCCTTGACGAAGCTCAGGAGGTCCTCGCCGGTGGATTCGGGGTTCTCGACCAGGTGCTTGATGGCGCCGGCGATCTCGGTCAGGTTGTGCGGCGGGATGTTGGTCGTCATGCCGACCGCGATTCCGGTCGCGCCGTTGACCAGGAGGTTCGGCAACCGCGCGGGCAGCACCTCCGGCTGCTCCTCGGTGCCGTCGTAGTTCGGGACCATGTTGACGGTCTGCTTCTCGATGTCCGCCATCAGCTCGCCGGTGATGGCGGAGAGGCGCGCTTCCGTGTACCGCATCGCCGCCGGCGGGTCGCCATCGACGCTTCCGAAGTTGCCCTGGCCGTCGATGAGTGGGTAGCGCAACGAGAACGGCTGCGCCATGCGCACGAGGGCGTCGTAGACCGGCGAATCGCCGTGCGGGTGATACAGCTTCATCACGTCGCCGACGAAGGCCGCGCTCTTGCGATGCCGGCTGCCAGACGTCGCTCCGGCGCGATGCATCGCGTAGAGGATGCGTCGCTGCACGGGCTTGAGCCCATCACGCACGTCGGGCAGCGCGCGGCTGATGATGACGGACATCGCATACTCCATGTAGGAGGTCTGCATCTCCTCCTGGAGGCTCCGCGGAATGATGGTCCCGATGGTGTTTTCGTCAGTCACTGTCTTGTCGGATCACTCCTCGTACTTCTTCAAGACCACGACGGCGTTATGGCCGCCGAAGCCGAAACCATTGGAGATGGCGATGCGAACGTCCTTACGCCGCGCCTGGTTGGGCACGTAGTCAAGGTCGCATGCAGGGTCGGCGTTTTCGTAATTGATCGTTGGGTGGATCATGCCGCGGTTGATGGTGAGCAACGTGGCGATCGCCTCCACCGCGCCGGCGGCGCCGAGCAGGTGGCCGATCATCGACTTGGTGCTGCTGATCGCGACCTTGTACGCGTGGTCGCCGAGCGCGATCTTCAGCGCCTTGGTCTCGCCCGCGTCGTTGAGCTGCGTCGAAGTGCCGTGCGCGTTGACGTAGTCGATGTCCTTGGCCTCGATGCTCGCGTCTTTCATCGCGAGGGTCACCGCCATCGCCGGCGCTTCGCCAGTCTCGTCCGGCGCGACCTGGTGAAACGCATCACACGTGGTCGCGTAGCCGAGGACCTCACCGTAGATCCGCGCCCCGCGATTCAACGCATGCTTCTCCGATTCGAGGACCAGGATGCCGGCGCCTTCGCCTGGTACGAATCCGTCGCGGTCACGATCGAACGGCCGGCTCGCCTTCTCCGGCGCTTCGTTTCGCGTCGACAGCGCTCGGATCGCGTTGAAGGATGAGATCCCGACCTCGCATAGCGACGCCTCGGATCCGCCCGCCAGCATCACGTCCGCGTCGCCGTGCTGGATGATTCGCGACGCGTCGCCCAGCGTGTGGGTGGAGGCTGCGCACGCGGTGGTGACCGTCGTGTTGGGGCCCCGGAGGTGGAACGCCATGGCAACCGAGGCCGCCGCCATGTTCGGGATGATCATCGGCGCGTACAGAGGGTTGAGGCGTCCCTTCGTCGCGAAGGAGATGGCGCCCTGCGTCATCTCGATGAAGCCCCCGATCCCGGTGCCCATGTCCACTCCGACGCGAAAGCTGTCCTCCTTGGCAAGGTCGAGCCCCGAGTCGGCGAGCGCCATCGTCGACGCTGCGACGGCCATCTGCGAGAACCGCGCCATGCGCTGGGCCTGCTTGCGGTCCATGAAGTCCTGCGGGTCGAAGTTGGGCACCTCGCAAGCGAACTTCGTCGTCAACTTCTCGGTCGGATAGTTTTCGGCCATGCGCGCGGTGCTCCGGCCCTCGATGAGCCCATGCCAATACTCCTCGAGGTTGTTGCCCAGGGGATTCACCGTCCCCATTCCGGTCACGACGACGCGCGTCCGCCCGTTTGTGTTCACTTCCCCACCTCTGCCCGAATCTTACCGACGAGCTGATTCTGCACGGCATCTCGAGTGACCCGGATCGCGTTCTTGATCGCGCGGGCGTCGGAGCGTCCGTGCGCGACCACTGCCACACCATCGATTCCGAGCAGAGGCGCTCCGCCGAACTCGCGCCAGTCGACCCGGCGCCGCAGCTGCCGAACGCCGGGCCGAATGAGCATGCCGCCGAGCTTGCCGCGTATGGTCTTGGGGATCTCTTCGCGAAGGTTGCGGAAGAGGAACTCCGCGGTGGCCTCGGCCATCTTGATCGCCACGTTGCCGACAAAGCCGTCGGCGACGATGACGTCGGCCCGCGCGCCATAGATGTCCTTGGGCTCGATGTTGCCGACGAATCTGTCTAGCGTGCCTTTCAGGCGCTTGGCCGTCTCTCTGACCAGCTCATCGCCCTTGCCCTCCTCCTCGCCGTTGCTCAGCAGGCCGACCCGCGGGTTGGCGCGGCCGAGCATCTCGCGCGCGTAGACCGCGCCCATCAGCGCGAACTGCACCATGTATTCGGGCTTGGAGTCGACGTTGGCGCCGACGTCGAGGAAGTACGCAAAGCCGTTCTGTGTCGGCACGATGGAGCCCAGGGCGGGCCGCTCGATGCCTCTGATGCGGCCCTGGATGAAAAGGGCCGCGGCCATGATGGCGCCGCTGTTGCCGGCCGAGATCCAGCCATCGGCGCGCCGTTCCTTGCACATTCGCGCACACACGGACATCGATGAGTCGAGCTTTGTCCGCACCGCCTGCGCGGGGTGCTCTTCCATCGTGATGACCTGCGAGCACGGAACGAGCTGAAGTCGTGGGTGCGAGTCGAGCAGCGGTTGGACGGCCGAGGGCAAGCCGACAAGCGAGATGTCGATCCCGTACTCGGTGGCGGCTTGTGCCGCTCCCTGCACGACCTGAAGCGGCGCGAAGTCGCCGCCCATGGCGTCGACTGCTATTCGCATGTACCCGAACCTAGATGTCGAGGTTGCGGACGCTCTTGGCGTGCGCCTGAATGTACTTCTTGCGAGGCTCCACGTCTGGCCCCATCAGCTTCTCGAATATGTCGTTGACCGCGGCCGCGTCGTCCACGGTGACCTGCAGCAGCACGCGCGTGGCCGGGTTCATGGTCGTCTGCCAAAGCTCCTCGGCATTCATCTCACCGAGACCCTTCATGCGCGCCGACTCGGCGTTCTTGCCCAGCTGCCGGAGCGCCTTGTCGCGATCGCCCTCGGAATGGCACCACACGATCTGCTTGCCCTTGAAGACCTTGAACAGCGGCGGCTGCGCCATGTACAGGTAACCCTTTTCGATGACCGCCGGGAAGTAGCGATAGAAGAACGTCAGCAGGAGTGTGCGGATGTGGCTGCCGTCCACGTCGGCGTCAGTCATCGTGATCACGCGGTGGTAGCGCATCTTCTCGACGTTGAAGTTGTCGCCGACGCCGGCCCCCATCGCGGTGATCAGGTTGCGTATCTCATCTGAGGTGAGCACCTTGTCCAGGCGCGCCTTCTCGACGTTGAGGATCTTGCCGCGCAGCGGCAGGATGGCCTGGGTCCGCCGGTCACGCCCACCCTTGGCGGTGCCGCCGGCCGAATCACCCTCGACGATGTAGAGCTCGCAGAGCGCCGGATCGCGCTCGGAGCAATCGGAAAGCTTGCCGGGCAAAGTGCTGGACTCGAGCAGGCTCTTGCGCTGCACCAGGTCACGCGCTTTGCGCGCCGCCTCTCGAGCCCGCGCCGCGGTGAGCGATTTCTCGACGATGCGCCGGCCCTCGGACGGGTTCTCCTCGAGGTACTGGGTCAGGCCTTCGGTGAGGGCAATGGAAACGTGGCCCTGGACCTCCGCGTTGCCCAGCTTGCCTTTGGTCTGGCCTTCGAACTGAGGGTCGATGACCTTGACGCTGATCACGGCGGTGAGGCCTTCGCGCACGTCCTCTCCGGAGAGGTTGGGGTCTTGCTCCTTGAGAATCGCCGCCTTGCGCGCATAGCGGTTGAGCACGTTGGTCAGCGCCGAGCGAAAACCGGTGAGGTGGGTTCCGCCTTCGATAGTGTGGATCGTGTTGGCGAAAGCGAGCACGTTCTCGACGAACGTGTCGTTGTACTGCAGGGCGATCTCAACCTGCGTGCCCTCGACCTCGCGATCGACATAGAAGGGAACGTGGTTGACCACCTGCTTGTCGCGGTTGAGGGCCCGGACGAAGGAGACCACCCCGCCTTCGAAGTAGAAGGTGTTGGTGAAGCCGAGGCTTTCGTCCGCCAGGGCGATCTCGAGCCGCTTGTTGAGGTAGGCCATCTCGCGCAGACGGCGCTGGATGACGTCGCGGTCGAACTTGGTGTCGGGGAAGATCTGCGGGTCGGGCCAGAAGCGCACGATCGTCCCGGTGTGGTCGGTTTTGCCGACGACCTTGACCGAGCCCCTCGGCACGCCGCGCTCGAACTCCATGTAATGGACCTTGCCGCCGCGATGGACCCAGACCTGGAGCTTCGCGCTGAGGAAGTTGACCGCCGAGACCCCCACGCCGTGCAGGCCCGACGACACCTTGTAGCCGCCACCGCCGAACTTGCCGCCCGCGTTGAGGCGAGTCAGCACCAGCTCGAGGGCGGAGACGCCTTCTTTCTTGTGGATGTCGACCGGGATACCGCGGCCGTTGTCCTCAACCTGGACGCTGCCGTCGGCGTAGAGGGTGACCATGATCTTGGTCGCGTAGCCGGCGAGGGCCTCGTCGACCGCGTTGTCCACAACCTCGTAGACCAGGTGGTGGAGGCCCTCCGAGGAGGTCGAACCGATGTACATGCTCGGACGCCGCCGCACATGCTCCCGGCCCTCGAGGACCTGGATCTGCTCGGCGGTGTATGCGACGTCCGCGCCTAAGGGGTGGGGCCTGCGGCTATCCGCGCGCTCCGGCAGGGGGTTTTTGGCCGCCATCACCGGTAAAAAGGCCCTCCCAGCGTGGAGAACTCGTAGGGATCAACTGGGCAGAGGTTCAGGTCCTCAATTTTACCCGATTTCGAATTCGAAAATGGCCTCGGAGGGGTCTTAACAGCCCCTATTTCGCAGGCGGTTTCCAGCGCAGCACAGGATCCTCGCTTTGGCCCTGGAGATAGGCGTTGATCCGGCGCGCCGCGGCGACCTCGTCCAGGCGTCCGACAGGCAGTGTTTGGGGCGCGTCGTGGAGGGCCTGGGGATTGGTTTTGGCCTGCCCGACGATCTCTTTGATCGCCGCGGCAAAAGCGTCCAATGTTGCCTTGCTTTCGGTTTCGGTGGGCTCGACCATGATCGCCTCCGGCACGACCAGAGGGAAGTACACGGTCGGAGCGTAGAAATTCCGGTCCAGAAGAGCTTTGGCGATGTCGAGCGCCCGCACGCCCTCGGGGGCCAGGTTGTGCGCGCTCGCTACGAACTCATGCATGCATGGACCGTCGTGCGGCATCTCCAGGTCGTTCTCGACCTGTTTGCGAAGGTAGTTGGCGGAGAGCACGGCGTCGTGCGACGCCTGCGTGAGACCGTCACCCCCCATGGCCACGATGTACGAGTACGCGCGGACCAGCATGCCGAAGTTGCCGTAAAAGCTCCGCACGCGGCCAATCGACTTCGGGCGCTTGAAATCCAGGGCGAGATGCCCGTTGGTCCGCTCCACGGTCGGGGTAGGAAGAAAGGGAACGAGCTCTGCCTTGACGCCGACTGGTCCGGCTCCCGGGCCACCCCCGCCGTGGGGCGTCGTGAACGTTTTGTGCAAGTTCATGTGCACCGCGTCGAAACCCATGTCCCCGGGCCGGCAGATGCCCATGAAGGCGTTCAGGTTGGCCCCGTCGTAGTAGAGCATGGCCCCGGTGCCGTGCACCATCTCCGCAATATCCAGTATCTCTCGTTCGAACAGGCCCAAGGTGTTGGGGTTCGTCAGCATTAGTGCCGCGACGCGGGGGGAGAGCTTGGATTCCAGGTCGGCGAGGCTGATCCGGCCGTCTGGACCCGACTTGACCTCCACCACCTGGAAGCCGCTCAGCGCCGCGCTGGCTGGGTTCGTGCCGTGCGCCGAGTCGGGCACCAGGACCTCGGTCCGGTTGTCCCCGCGGGAGGTGTGGTACGCCTTGATCATCCGCAGCGCCGTCCACTCGCCGTGGGCGCCCGCCGCCGGCTGCAGCGTCACCCTTTCCACTCCGACCACCTCGCACAGCGCGCGCTCCAGGCGCCACATCAGCTCGAGCGCGCCCTGGACCGTGTCCTCGTCCTGGTAGGGGTGCAGGTCGGCAAACCCCGGCAGCGCCGCCACCGCCTCGTTGAGGACAGGGTTGTACTTCATCGTGCAGCTGCCCAGCGGGTAGAACTGCTCGCTGATCGAGTAGTTCATCGAGGCGAGCCGGCTGTAGTGCCGCATGATCTCCGGCTCGCTGAGCCGCGGGAGCGCTGGAGCGATTGTGCGCAGGAGGTCGGGCGGCAGAACGTGGGAAGGCTTGGGTGCCGTGACTTCCGCCTGGGGCAGGCGAGGGGCGCCGGCGCTTGGCCGGCTCTTCTCAAAGCTGAGGAGCTCGGTCATGCTTCGGCCGCCGCGACCAGCTCGTCGAGCGCGCGGGCGTCATTGACCTCGGTGCAGGTGAACGTGACCACCCCCTTCAATTCGCGGAACCATCGATTCATCTCGAGGGGTCCTAGGATCCCCTTGCGGGCGAGCTTGCGCAGCAGCGCCGGAGCCTTCGGGACTCGCATCGGGAACTCGTTCAGGAAAGGGCGGTCCGGAAACGCCAGCTCCCAGCCCGGGAGCGCCGAGAGCCGCTCCGCAAGCGAGTGAGCGCGCTGGAAGCTCACCTCGGCGACCTGCCGCAGACCGTCCGGACCCATGTAGGTCATGTAGACGCTCGCCGCCAGGGCGCACAAGGAGTGGTTGGTGCAGATGTTGGACGTCGCCTTCTCGCGGCGAATGTGCTGCTCGCGGGCGGCCAGGGCCAGGTTGAAGCCGCGGCGTCCCTGCTGGTCGAAGGCGGTCCCGATGAGGCGGCCGGGAAGACGCCTCACGAGCTCTTTGCGGCAGGAGATGAAGCCGACGTGCGGCCCGCCATAGCTGGGGCTAAGCCCCAGCTGTTGCCCTTCGCCCACCGCGATGTCTGCCCCGTATTCGCCAGGCGGGGCGAGGATGGCGAGGCTGATCGGATCGACGCATGCGATGGCGAGGGCGCCGGCCGCGTGAGCGCGCTCGGTAAGCGTCCTGGCGTCAACCAGCAGACCGAGGAAGTCGGGCTGCTGGAAGATCACCGCCGCGGTCTTCGGTCCGGGCTCGGTTCCCTTCCGCACCTTCAGGCCGCGCCCATCACCGAAAGCGCGCAGCACCTCGACATACTCGGGGTGGAGATAGCCCGCGACTACCAACTCGTCGCGGCCCGTCTGAACGTGGGCCATCATCGCCGCCTCCGCGACGGCGGTCGCGCCGTCGTAGAGCGATGCGTTGGCGACGTCGAGCGCGGTCAGCTCCGCGATCAGGGTCTGGAACTCGAAGATCGCCTGCAGCGTGCCCTGACTCGCCTCCGGCTGGTACGGCGTGTAGGCGGTGTAGAACTCGGGTTTCGAAGTGACGGCGGCGACGGCGGCCGGGATGAACCGCCGGTAGACCCCGCCCCCTCGGAAAGTCAGCCGGTCGGGGAAAACCCGGTTGCGGGACGCGAGGGAGCCGAGCTGCGACATCGTCTCGAACTCGGAGAGCCCGGCCGGAAGGTCTAGGGCTTTAATCCGCAGCGAGCGCGGGATGTCGACGAGCAGGTCGTCCATCGACTGGACGCCGATCGCCTCCAGCATCGACGCCCGATCTTCATCGGAGTGGACGAGGTAGGGCACCTAGTGGGCTGAGGCCTCCGCC
Organism: Candidatus Dormiibacterota bacterium; assembly: GCA_036570165.1. Taxonomy (GTDB): domain Bacteria; phylum Chloroflexota; class Dormibacteria; order Dormibacterales; family Dormibacteraceae; genus Palsa-870. Next base: position 17,143 of record DATCPI010000030.1, read on the forward strand.
GATTTCTTGTACTCCGCCTCATCCATCAGGTCCGACGAAAGGTCGCCTGCCAGCTCCAGCTTCAGGATCCAACCCTCTCCGTAGGGATCAGAGTTGACGAGCTCGGGCTTCGCGGTCAGCTTGTCGTTGACAGCCGTGATGCGTCCAGCCGCGGGGGAGTAAAGGTCGCTTGCCGCCTTGACCGATTCGATCACACCAAAGCTTTCGCGCGCCGCGAGCTTCCGGCCGACCGCCGGGAGCTCGAGAAAGACGACGTCACCCAGCTGGGCTTGCGCAAAGTCGGTGATACCGACAGTGACCGTCTTACCGTCGACTGTGACCCACTCATGTGTCTTGGTGTAGCGGCGGTCAGCCATCCAAACCTTCTCCTCGCTGAATCCGGCGGCTAAGACGTGGCCGGGGCGACGGCCGATCGCGCCGAGCCACGATAGAAAGGAAGCTTCACCACCTCGGCCGGTGCCTCTCGACCACGAACCTCGACACTGACCTTCTCCCCGACTCGCAATGATGGGACTTCCACGAGCGCGAACGCGATCGGGTAGCCGAGGAAGAACGAGTGAGTGCCGCTGGTGACGACCCCTGCGCGGCGGCCTTCACGGCTGACGGCCGCTCCATGGCGCGGAATGCTGCCGGCTTCGGTCTTGAGACCGACGAGGTTGCGCGCCGGACCTTTCTCCTTCACCTTGGCGAGGGTTTCGCGTCCGATAAAGTCGCCTTTGCCAAGCTTCACCGTCCAGCCGAGGCCGGCTTCGTATGGATTGACCGTCTCATCCATGTCGTTGCCGTACAGACGAAGAGCGGCTTCGAGACGCGTCGCATCGCGTGCGCCGAGGCCGGCGGGCAACACACCTGCCACCTTGCCCTCGGCCAGGATTGCGTCCCAGACGTCACCCACGTGGCCTGAGTCGACGAAGAGCTCAAACCCGTCCTCACCCGTGTAGCCCGTGCGTGAAATGAGCGCGGGGATGCCCGCGACCTCGCCCGGACGGAACCCGAAGTAGGCGATGTCATCTGTTGGCGATGATCCTTTCGGCAGCATGGCGTGGGCGCGCGGGCCCTGGAACGCGATCAGGCTCATGTCCTTGGTGCGGTCTTCCATCGTCACGCCTGGTGGAAGGTGCTGGCGCATCCATGCGCTGTCCTTCTCGCGGTTCGCCGCGTTGACCACGACGAGGAAACGGTCTGGCGCCTCGCGATAGACGACGAGGTCGTCGATTACGCCGCCATCCTCTTTGCACATCAGGGTGTAGATCGCGTGACCCGGGGCGATCGGACCGAGGTCGTTGGTGAGCAGGCTCTGCAGGTAGGACTCCGCTCCCGCACCCTCGACAACAAGGCGGCCCATGTGCGAGATGTCGAAAAGGCCCGCGACCTGGCGCACCGCGAAATGCTCGTCGCGAATCGAGGTGTACTGCTGCGGCAGCTCCCAGCCTCCGAAGTCGACCATGCGCCCGCCTAGCGCGACGTGCCGGTCATAGAGGGCCGTTCGGTGTGGTGCGCTAGCTGTCAAATGCAGGGCGCTCATCGCCGTCGAAGTCGATGGCTTCCGGGTCGATGAACTCGAGCGTCTCCTCGTCATGGCGGCGACGCGCGTCCGCCACCACCTGCGCGACGTAGCGGGTGCGCTGCACGGTCCACTCAAGCTTTTCCGCCAGCTCGTCCTCGGTCGGCTCGCGGTGAAGGTCCAGCCGCATTGCCAGCTCGGTGCGCTCGTAGTCGGTCGCGGCCGTGACGAGTAGCTCGGCATCGCGGACAGCAGCCGCCTCCATTGCCAAGGCGGCGTCCATCTGGGCGTTGACGCATTTCTCCGCCAAGCGGACGAAGTCGTTCTCACCGCTATCAACGAAGGCGCGAACCGCCTGGACGAGTCCGATCGATCCCTCCTGGACAAGGTCTGGCATCGACAGGCTCTGCGCGCCGCGCGCTTCCGCGAGCCGGATGACGAGGTCGAGGTGCGCAGCGACAAGGCGTTCCTGGCTTCCCTTGTCGCCAAACGCGGCCTGGTGGAGCAGGCGTTCCTGCTCGGGCCCGCTGAGGGGTTTGGCCGTGCGAGCTTCACGCACGAGGTCATCCAGCGCGGCGGCGTCGCTATCGACAAAGGGAGGGCGTCCCGCGTGCTCATGCTGACTGTGACCTGCGGCCATCGCACTCGATTTTACGATGCACCCGGAAGCGGCCTCCCAGCGCGCTCCAGGCGGGAATGTTCCACGTTTTACATCGGCAGCGCGGTCGGCGGATTGCCATACTCGGAGGCATGCGCGGATGGTCGGCGCTGAGGCTGGGGTTCTTGCTGTTCGCCCTGGCCGCCGCGCTTCCGGTTCACGCGTCCGCCGCCGCTCCGCAGGTCGAGCGCGCGGACCTGGTCGGCGACATCAACACGATCATGGCCGCCTACATCGACACGGCCGTGAGCCGGGCGGGCGCGGACCATGCCGACGCCCTGCTGGTGGTGATCAACACTCCCGGCGGCATCTCCAACTCGATGGACGACATCATGACCAGCCTTCTCAATTCGAAGGTTCCAGTGATCGCTTACGTCTACCCGAGCGGCGCGCGCGCCGCCTCGGCGGGACTCTTCGTCGCGCAAGCAGCCGACATCCTGGCCATGGCACCCGGGACCAACATCGGCTCGGCGCATCCCATCCAGGCCACCGGCGCCAACCTCACCGGGGATCTCGGGGCCAAAGTCCTCAACGATGCGGTGACACGGGTTCGCAACCTGGCGGCCATGCACGGGCGCAATGCGGACTGGGCAGAGGACGCGGTGCGGAACAGCGCCAACATCAACGCTGAGGAGGCGGTCCGGCTTAAGGTCGCGAACCTCGAGGCATCCGATCCAGATTCATTGATGAAAGCGATCGACGGGCGCTCGATCTCGAGACCGAGCACCACTCTCGTCCTGCACACGGCCGGGGCTCACATCGCTGACATGCCGATGCCGTTCTGGCAGGTCTTCCTCAACGCGCTCATCGATCCGACCATCGCGGCGCTGCTGATCATCGTCGCCGGCTACGGGATCATCACGGAGATCTCGACTCCAGGCGCGATCCTGCCGGGAGTCCTTGGCGGATTGGCGGCGATCCTGGCCATCGTCTCCCTGACCAACCTGCCGGTGAACATCGCGGGGGCTTTGCTGATGCTGCTCGCCTTGATCCTCTTCATCGCGGACCTGAATGCCAACACGCATGGGATCCTGAGCGTCGGCGGGGTCGCCGCACTCGTCCTCGGCATGGCTTTCCTGATCAACACCGGCCCCGTCGGATTGGGCGTTGACCCGGTCGTTGTCCTGGGCACAGCGGTCGTGACCGTCGCGTTCTTCGTCGTGTTCATCCGCAAGGTGTGGGAGGCGCGCCACGCACCCGCCTTCGTCGGAGTTGAGAGTCTCGTCGGCGCCACCGGCGAGGCGCGCGAGGAGCTCGCCCCTGAAGGTCTAGTCTTTGTTGCAGGTGCGTTGTGGAAAGCCCTCGCAACACCCGGCCCGATTCCTGCAGGGTCGCCAGTGCGCGTCGTGGGACGCGACGGGCTCCAGTTGAAGGTGGTTGCAGGCGAGAACGGCGTGAGCTCGACGAATAAGGAGAAGAAGAAATGCAGTTCGGATCCCTGACGGTCCTCCTCGTGCTCGTCGTGCTCGCGATCATCGTCGCGTTCTCCAGCGTGCGCATCGCCAACGAATACGAGCGCGGCGTTGTGTTCCGGCTGGGCCGGCTCATCGCGTTGCGAGGCCCCGGGCTGTTCTTCATCATCCCGTTCGGCGTCGACCGGCTCGTCAAGATCGACCTTCGCGTGATCACGCTGGAGGTGCCGCCGCAGGAAGTGATCACCAACGACAACGTCACCGCCAAGGTGAATGCGGTCATCTACTTCCAGGTCATCGACGCGCGCAAAGCGGTGACCCAGGTCCTCAACTACATCAACGCGACGTCACAGATCGCACAGACAACACTGAGGGCGGCGCTCGGACAGGCGACCCTGGATGAGCTGCTCGCGAATCGAGAGAAGATCAATCAAAACTTGCAGAAGATCATCGACGAGCAGACCGAGCCCTGGGGCATCAAGGTCGCGGTCGTCGAGATCAAGGACGTGGAGCTGCCGACCACCATGCAGCGCGCGATGGCCAAGCAGGCCGAGGCGGAGCGCGAAAAGCGCGCCAAGATCATCAATGCCGACGGCGAGTTCCAGGCCGCGCAAACGCTGGCCAACGCCGCCGCCGTCATTTCGTCGCAGCAGGGCGCGCTGCAGCTGCGTTTCCTCCAGACCATGGTCGAGATCGGTTCGGAGAAAAACACGACCATCCTGCTTCCCTTCCCGATCGAGCTGATCCGGCCACTGATCGACCTGCCACCCAAACCGGGCCAGGGCTGAGCGGGCGCCTGATCCTCGACGCGGCATCGGCCCTGGTCGGGCTGATTCCGCTACCGCTGGTGATCCTGGCCAATTTGGCGATCGGTCGAAGTTGGGCGCATCACGTGATCGCCCTGCTCGCGGGGTTCACTGCAGGTATCACCTTTCTTCTCGGCGCAATTGACCTTGCCGGCGCCGATCTTTTTCCGACCGCGGTAGTAGGTGCATATCGTCTTCCGCTGGACATCAGCCTGATGACCACCGCCGTTGTCGCCGCCCTGCTCGCGTCCAAACCGGTCCGCGAGCGCCTCGCGCGAATCATGCCGATCGATCCCGACAACCCGGTCCACGCTCTCGCGCTGGTTCTGGCGATCCTCCTGCTCGGCATGCAGCTCGCAACTTTCGCGTTCCTGAGCTCGCCGTCACAGTCGAACCAATCAGCGCCGCCTGGGATTGGCGATCTCATTGCTGGGGATCTCTCCCTTCTCATCCTCGCTGTCGCAGGTGTCGGGCTCTTCATTCGCCGCAACATCTCTGTTACGGCAACCAGGCTCGGATTTGTCGTGCCGGCCTGGTGGCACGTTGTGCTGGCCCTGGCATCAGCGGGGGTTTTCTTCGCATTCATCGAGGCGATGGATGTGCTCAGCCACGCGTGGACACCCGGCGTGGCCCGGCAGGTGGACACGAACGTCCAGCAGCTGTTTGGGGGATTCGACAACCCAGCAGGAATCGTGGCTCTCGCGCTCGTCCCAGGGCTGTGCGAGGAGAGTTTGTTCCGAGGCGCGCTGCAGCCCAGACTCGGCCTGATTCTTCCCGCCCTACTCTTCACTTCCCTCCACACCCAGTACAGCGTGTCCTTGATTTTGCTGGCGGTGCTGGTGGTCGCGATCGGGTTGGGCTTGATTCGAAAGTTCACCAACACCACGACCTCGTCCATCTGCCATGTCACCTACAACCTCCTCACCAGCATCGGCGTCGCAGGTTCGCTGACGACCGGGGCGATCGGGATCGAGGTGGTGCTGGTCGCCGTTTCGGCATACGCGATCTGGGCACATCTGCGCCGCAGAGCACCTGCCGGCGCGGTCTTAACACCCAGGGTTGGCGAAAACCAAAACGGAGAATAGAGTCGGCGCTACGGTGCGCAGGCGGGGGAGGGCCGGCATGGGAGAGGGAGGGCCCCGCAAGGGGTGTGTGGCGGCCTTAACGGGCGAGCTAGGCAGCCGCGAGAAACTGGGCTAGAATTCCGACCATGCCACCAGATATAGGATCACTGGTAATGGTGAACCACAAGATGTTGGCGACCACCACCCCGCCGATCATCGCCGTGGTCAACCAGAAAGGCGGCGTCGGAAAGACGACCACCGCGATCAACCTCGGCGCCGCTCTCGCTGAGTCGGGCCACCAGACTCTGCTGGTTGACCTGGACCCACAGGCCAACTCGACCTCTGGGCTCGGCCTGGATCCGACCCGGGCGCGATTCAACATCTATCACCTCTTGATGGGCGAAGCCGAGATGCACCAGGTGGCGCAGCCGACGGGCGTGACAGGACTGACACTGGTCCCGTCTCACATCGACCTCGCCGGAGCGGAAATCGAGATGGCCGCGCTCGAAGCGCGCGAGATGCTGCTTCGCAGCGCGCTCTCAGCTCCCGACGCTGGAATCGAATGTGTCATCGTCGACTGCCCCCCGTCACTCGGTCTCCTCACCATCAACGCACTCACCGCGGCGACGAGCATGCTGATCCCGACCCAATGCGAGTTCTTCGCGCTCGAAGGACTGCGCCACCTGATGTACACGCATCAGCTCGTGCGGTCGAGCCTCAATCCCAAGCTGGTCATCGCCGGCATCGTCATGACTCAATTCGACGCACGCACCACGCTCTCGTGGGATGTGCTCGAATCGGTACGACGCTCGTACCCGACTGAGGTCCTGAGCACGTTGATCCCTCGCAACGTTCGCATCAGCGAGGCGCCGAGTCACGGCAAATCGGTGATCGAATACGACCCCACATGTCGAGGCGCGATCGCCTATCGCGCACTCGCGAAGGAGCTGCTGGAACGATGAGCCAACTACGCGTGCGCGGTCTCGGCCGGGGACTAGAAGCACTGATCCCGATGTCCCGCGAGGGCGAAGCCCTCGTGCCGCAGATGATCGCGGTCGACCAGATTCGACCTTCTCACCAACAGGTGCGCACCCGTTTTGATGCAGAGCCGCTTGGTGAGCTGGCCGAATCGATCCGGCTGCACGGGGTGCTTCAGCCGCTGCTCGTCCGCCGGCTGCACGATGGCTACGAGCTGATCGCGGGTGAGCGCCGGTGGCGAGCGGCAAGACTCGCGGGCCTGACCGCGGTGCCGGCGGTCGTGCGCAGCGACGCCAGCAACGACGAACAGCTCGTGCTCGGCCTGATCGAAAACCTGCAGCGCTCTGATCTCGATCCGATCGAAGAGGCGCGAGGCTTGCGCCGCTTGACCGAAGAGTTCGGACTCACTCACGAAGAGGTCGCGCAGCGCATCGGCAAACATCGAGTGTCGGTGACGCAATCGCTGCGTCTCCTCGCGGGCTGTCCCGCCGTCCAATCCGCCGTCGGCGCGGGCGTCATCACCGCGGGACATGCTCGCGCCCTGGTCGCGCTCGACGGCCAGGCGGCCCAGGAGCACGGCCTCAAGGTGGTGATCGCGCGGCATCTATCGGTCCGTCAGGCGGAGAACTGGGTCAGGACCTACCGACCCCGCCGCAAGCAGCGAATCGATTCGACCGCTGAGCTGCGTGCCATCGCCGCCGACATCGAGTCGAAGGTCGGCCTCCCGATCAAGCTCACAGGCAGTCTGAATCGAGGCAAGATCGAGCTGCGGTATTCGAGCCGCGAGGAACTGGATCGGGTCTGCGCTAAGCTCCTCTCCTAAAACTCATGGCCGCTCCACAACCACGCGCGGCCCAAGCCGCCCCCACGTCGGCCGCCTCGTCGCTCCTGCGCGAGGTCGCCGAGGTCGTGGTGCTCGCGGTCATCCTCTACCTCGGCATCAGCTTCGCAGTCCAGGCGGTGCACGTGGAGGGACTCTCGATGTACGCGACGCTCGACGACAACGACTACCTGATCGCCAACAAGATCGATTACAGGCTGCACGCGCCCGAGCGCGGCGACATCATCATCCTGCGTCCGCCCGCGGACAACTCGAAGGACTTCATCAAGCGAGTCATCGCGTTGCCTGGCGAGAAGCTGCTCATCCGCGACGGCTCCGTCTACATCAACGGGCACAAGCTGGATGAGCCCTACCTGCCCGAAGCGTGGACGGCGATCAACAACCCGCCTCCATGGAGTGTCGGTGACGGCGCGGTCATCCCGGCGAATCAATACTTCGTCATGGGAGACAACCGCAATCGCTCCCAGGATTCGCGCCTCTTCGGCCCGATCGGCCGGGATCGCATCGACGGGCGGGCGTGGTTCCGCATCTGGCCGCTGGATCACTTCGGCGACATCTACGGGCTGAAGCCGACGCTCGAAGGCGCGGGCCAGGGTTCCGGCTGAGGCTCTAGGCTCCGACTGCCGATCGGAAGTCGGCATCACGCCCGAACGGGCCGATGACGGACATCTGGAGCGGGTTGCGGAAGATCTCCCCGGCAACTCGCTTGATGTCATTCGCGGTCACTTCGTCGACGAACGCCAGCTCCTCGTCGATGGTGCTGATCTGGCCAAGCAAGAGCTCCTGGTAGGTCAGCCAAAAAGCGACGCCGTTGGTGGTCTCCATCTCGAGCCGCAAGCGTCCCTTGGTGAATTCTTTGGCTCGCTCCAGCTCGTCCGGAAGGACCTCGTGCTCGCCGAGAATTCGCAGCTCGGCCACCACAGCGCCGACCGCCTCCACCGCTTTTTTCGGATCGACGCCGAGGTAGACGCCGACGTAGCCGGTGTCGCGATGCTTCTGCGTAAAGCTGTGTACGTCGTAGGCCAGGCCGAGCTTCTCGCGGATGTTCAAGAACAGGCGCGAGCTCATGCCCTCACCAAGCACCGTGTTCAGGAGGTCGATCGCATAGCGGTCCGGATGCAGATAGCTCCACGCGCGCACGCCAAGACATATGTGCGCCTGCTCGGTGTTCTGCCGCCGCATCAGCACATGAGCCGAGTCAAGGGACGGCGGCTCCAGCGCAGGCACGTATCCGTTCGAGTCGCGGGGTAAGGTCAGCCGGGAGTTCACGATTTCCAGGACATGCCCGTCGTCGAGGGGGCCGGCATGTCCGATGACGAGATTGGGCAGCCGGTAATGAGCGTCGGCATACTCGAGGATCTCGTCGCGAGTGAGACGGCTGACCGATTCTTGCGTGCCCGCGATGTCGCGGCCCAGCGGATGGCCTGGCCACATCAGCTCCTCAAAGAGGTTGACCACGTGTTCCTGCGGCTGGTCCTGGTACATCTTCAGCTCCTCCAGGATCACGGCGCGCTCGCGTTCGATGTCCGCGGGGTCGAGCTTCGAGTTCGACACGAGGTCGAAGAGGACGTCCAGTCCGAGGTCGGTGTGCACAGATGGCACGCGCGTCCAGTACGCGGTCAGCTCCTTGTCGGTGGATGCATTGATGAATCCTCCAACGCCTTCGATCGCGTTGGCGATCTCCTTCGACGACGGCCGCCGCTGGGTGCCCTTGAAAAAGAGGTGCTCGATGAAATGCGAAACACCGGCGAGCTGGTCGTCCTCGAGTCGCGAACCTCCGCCGAACATGAGAACGACACTCGACGAGAGTCGCTCGGGCATCGCAACGGTGACGAGCTTCGCGCCTCCCAGCAACGCGTGGATTCGGTGCGTCGAGGTCACGCGGGTGAGCTGCCTTCCTGGAGCGCACCGAGCGCGGCATAGAGAGTCATCGCGACGAAGTCGGCGGGCATTCCGTCCGACACCGCGTCGAGAGCTTCTCCCAGGTACTTCCGGACGTTGGCCACAAGGTCGACCTCGCTCAGCTCGAGGCAGTCGCGAATCGCCTCCGCGATCTCGGTGGGTGTGATCTCCTCATCGCCGGCGCCGTCCGCGACGGAGTTGACCAGCGCGATCGCCTTCCGGATCCGCTTGGCGGCGGCCCGGTCTGGCATCGAGGCCGCCGTCGCTACTCTGCCGCCGGCTTGCGAGGCCCGACGACGACACGCCGTTCCGGTTCCTCGCCGATGCTGCCGCTGGTGACGTCGGGGTCACCCTCGAGCGCAAGGTGGATGGCGCGGCGCTCGAAGGGCTGCATCGCGTCGAGCGTGATTGCGTCGCCGGTCATCTTCACCTGGCGCGCCGCACGCATCGCGATCTCACGCACGGTGTGCTCTCGGCGCTGCCGGTAACGCTCCACGTCCACGATGATCCGCTCGCCTTCGGCCAGGTGCCGGCCCACCATCACATTCGTCACCGACTGGAGCGCGCGCAGCGTCTCGCCGCGCCACCCGATCAGCGCACCGAGGTCGCGACCGCTGATGTCCAGGGTGATGGACTCGCTGCCCGCTCGCACCGTCACCTGGGCGCGTACGCCCATGTGCTTGAGCAGGCCCTCGACCATGCCGCGGGCCACCTCGGCCTTCCCGTTGGCGGGCGCTTCGCTTGTCGCGCCGGAGGCGGCGGCGGGGTCGATGACGACTACTTCGACGATGGTCTCTTCCGGGTTCTCGCTGATGACCTTGACGTCGACATTCCGGCGGCTTTCCTTCAGTTCGATCAACGCTGCGTCGACCGCCTCGTCCAGCGTGCGGCCGCGACCTTCAGCGGACTTCAAACTCACGTCCCTCACCTTCCCTATTTATCTCTTGCCCTTAGGCCGTTTCGGTTTCGAGCCGTTTCGAGGGTCGGTCCTCGGTCCTGGGTCAGGGCCCTTCTTCTTCGGCGGCGGCAGGGCGTTGGCCGCGCCGGAACCCCCTGCGACGGACCGCCTGAACCGAGCAGGCAATACATTCCCCCAACCGACCACGAAGCTCTGTTGAATGATACTGACGCAGTTGCCGACAAACCAGTAGAGGCCCAGGCCGGCCGGAACGCTGAGCGCGAAGTAGCCGATCATCAAGGGCGAGAGCCACACCATCGTCCTCTGCATCTGCTGTGCCTGGAGCTCCTGCTCGGTCGGGTTGACCGGCGGCGGCATCTGCAGCATCCGCGACTGGATCAGGGTGGTGAGCGCGGCCAGCAGCGGGAAGATCAGGAATGCCGGCAACGGAATCGGCAGACCGAAAATGGAAAAGATCGGGTGGTGGAGCGGGTTCTCGTTCAGGTTTGGGACGAAGAGAAAGTGCGCCGCGACGTGGTGGGACCTGGCGAAATCGGTGAGCACGTAGTAAAGGGCGCTCAGGATCGGGATCTGGACGATCAGGGGCAGGCAGCCCACCAATCCTCCGAGCGGATTGACGCCGTGCTCCTGGTAGAGCTTCATCATCTCGGCGTTCAGCTTCTGGGGATCTTTCTTGTACTTCTTGCGGAGCTCGACCACCTCGGGGGCAAGCTTTCGCTGCTCCACCATCGACCTCCGCTGCGTCACCAGCTGGAACTGCTGGAGCGGGGCCAGGGCAAGCCGGATGATGATCGTCAGGACGACGATCGCCACTCCATAGGCGCCGATGGTCTCGATGACAGGCAGGCCCTGAAGGTGGTTGTAGATCGTGAGCAGCAGCCACGCGAGCGGGTGCTTCACCGCGAGCTCCCACAGGTGCACTAAGGGTGCGAAGACCTTGAAAAAGTCGCTCAGCTTTATATCTCCGGTGAATGGCAGCTAGGGGACAGGATCGTAGCCGCCCTTGGCAAATGGGTGGCACCGAGCGATTCGCACCGCGCCCATCCACCCGCCCTTCAGCCAGCCATACCTCTCGACCGCTTCATGCGTGTAATGGGAGCAGGAAGGGTAGTAGCGGCAGGAGGGCGGGAGAATTTTGGAGAACGACATCTGGTAGCCCCGGATCACGGCCAGGAATAGCCTGGTCATGAGCTGAGCTTCGAGAGTTTGAGCGCCGCCTGCTCCGCCTCGGCGACGAGATCGGCGAATGCAACTTCGAGCGCTGCGGGGCGGGCGATCAAAACCACGTCATAACGTATTCCCACGTCTGAGAGCGGCGAATCACTGCCGAGCAAGCTCACGCGGGCCAGCTCACGAAGCCGGCGGCGCGCTCGATTTCGGTCGACGGCGCGCTTTAGCGAGCGGCTGGCGGTGACGCCAATGCGGGTGTGGTCGAGCTCACTGGGGACGGCGAACGCGACGATGGCCTTGCCGCTGTAAAACCGCTTGCCGCTGATCGCGGACTGGAAGTCGCCCTGCCGGCGCAGGCGAATGCGCCGCTTCACCGGCGGTCAGCTAGACAGCCGCTGGCGGCCCTTGCGTCGGCGGTTCTGCACCACGCGCACTCCACCCCTGTCGCTCATCCGGCGCAGGAAACCGTGCACGCGTTTGCGATACCGCTTTTTGGGTTGGAAGGTTCGCTTGATGGAGTCCCCCTGGAGGAGTTCAAGAGCCGGCGAGAACCGCGGTAGTGTACAAGACGAACGGCCCGACGATCGTGATAGCGCCTATGTCACTTATCCGCCGGACTTCATGCCTTGCGATGTCCACAGGCCTTTGCTACACTCCCGCCCCGGAAGCAGCCAGGGTAGTGGCTAGGGTAGCGACCCAGTACGAATTGCACCAGACGCTCCGCTTAACTGTGCACAAGACGATCAAGTAATCATACAACACCGCTTCCAGATTTCGGGATCGACCGGATGGGGGATTTCAAGAGGCTGGGCAGCGCCAGCCTGTGGAAATCCGCTCCGCTCTTTTCCACAGGCCCCAAGGAGGCGGAGCTCATGGTCAGGGAGCTCCGGTTGAACCTGTGATCGCCATTGGCGCGACTCACGGGTTCCCGTTTGAGCGATAAGGTAGGGAAGATTGGAAAGAGGAGTTGGCCCCAGGTTGTCCACAGCATTTGCAGAGCGGCTGGGCCGACCGTCCCCAGGGGCACCCGCCCTCATCCACAGCCCTAATCGCGCCTCCGGAACAAGGAGAGTGATGAGGTGAATCAGGACCAGATCTGGTCACAGGTGCAAGAGGAGCTGCGTTTTCAGCTGGCCAAACGCACCTATGACATGTGGCTGAAAAATACTTCGGTCGTTTCAGCCGACGGTGCGACATTCCGGATCGGAGTTCCGAGCAAGCTCGCCAAAGACTGGCTCGAGGACCGTTTCTCAGGATTGATCCAGGAGACGCTTCAAGCGGTAACCGGGTCTGAGGTCGACATCGATTTCGTCATCTCTCCAACCCTTCACCGTCCAGCGGTCTCCACGATCGACGGCGATTTCGACCACCCCTCCGAGAACGGACATGACGACGGAGTCGATGCGGTTCCGGATGCGCCGGTCATCCCTCCATCAGAGCTCAATGCGCGATTCCGTTTTTCATCGTTCGTTGTCGGTCACAACTCGCAGTTCGCCCATGCCGCCGCCAAGGCGGTCGCCGAAGCCCCGGGTGACAGCTACAACCCGCTCTTCCTCTATGGAGGCGTGGGTCTGGGCAAGACACACCTCATGCACGCGATCGGGCATGAGGTTCACACCCGATTCCCGCGCAAGCGCGTCGTCTATCTCACGTCCGAACAGTTCACCAACGAGGTGATCAGCTCGATTGCCACCGCCCGGATGGGTGAGTTTCGCCACAAATACCGCACGGTGGACGTGCTGCTCATCGACGACGTGCAGTTCCTGGCCGGCAAGGACAGGACCAAAGAGGAGTTCTTCCACACCTTTAATGCGCTGCACGAGATCAACAAGCAGATCGTCATCTCGTCCGACCGTCCGCCCAAGGAGATCCCCACGCTGGAGGACAGGCTCCGCTCGAGGTTTGAGTGGGGACTGATCGCCGACATTCAGTCTCCCGATTTTGAAACGCGCCTCGCCATCCTCCACTCCAAGCTGGGCGCCAACAGCGGACTCATCCCCGAAGAGGTTCTCAGCTTCATAGCTCACAAGGTCCAGCGCAACATTCGCGAGCTCGAGGGAGCGCTGACGAGAATCCAGGCCTTCGCCGCCGTGCATCAGCGCCAGATCGACGAAGAGGAGGCTGCTCGCTTGCTTGCCGACATCATCCCCGCGGGGACACGCAAGCCCATCAACGTCGAGCGAATCCAGGCTCTGGTCGCCGACTACTACAACGTCACCCTCGAAGATATGAAGGGAAAGCGCCGCGACAAGCACATCGTCTTCCCTCGCCAGGTCGCCATGTTCCTCGTCCGCGAAGAGACTCCTTCATCGCTGCCCGCGATCGGCAAAGCCTTCGGCGGCAGGGACCACACCACCGCCCTCCACTCGATCGAGAAGATCGCCAACGAGCTGAAGGAGGATGAGCGGTTGAGGTACGAGGTGCAGTCGATTCGGGAGCGCCTGTACGTCCAGTGATGAGGGTTTACACAGGTTGTTGGAGCGGCCTTGGGATGTACGTCGGAACAGTGGGGGGAGACCAGATCCTTCCCCAAAGCCTCAACAGGAGTTAGGCGTCCCGCCGTGCGTTACGCAGAGCTTATGCACCGACCGATTCGATCTGTAAATGATCTCGACATCCACAGTTCGCACAGCGCTTACTGTTATGGACTACGAATAAGTTCAATCAAAAGAATCTCTTACAACGGGGGACAACTGTCTTGAATGCCAAAGTACTCGCAGCTCAGATGAAGGTCACCTGCAGGCCCGCGGTTCTAGGTCAGGCGTTGCAGGTGGTGTCTCGAGCCATCTCCAGCCGGACGACCCTGCCCATCCTCAACAACATCCTCATCGAGACCACTTCAGAAGGCCTATCTCTCACTGCCACCAACCTCGAGATCGGAATCCGAAAGCTAGTGCCGGCGGAGGTCTCCATGGAGGGATCGACAACAGCGCCGGCGAGGCTGCTAACCGACTTCGTGAGCACGCTGCCAGACCAGGACCTGGAGATGGCGCTGGATGGAGCTACCCAGTCGCTCAGCCTGCGCTGCGCACGCTTCGACACCCACATCAAATGCATCGAGGCTGAAGAGTTTCCTCCCGGCCCCAGACCTGACGAGGGAGACAGGCTTGAGGTTGCGCTGGACGAGCTGGTCAGCGCGGTTGAGCAAACGCAGATGGCGGCCTCGACGGACGAAGCTCGTCCGGTCTTGACTGGAGTGCTGGTCCATGTGCAGGGCGGAAACCTGACCCTGGCGGCAACCGATGGTCACAGGCTGGCGGTGCGCAAGCTTGCTGCCTCGGGCGCCGCCGACCTGGAGGCGAGCCTCATCGTCCCGGCGCGGGCGCTGGGCGAGCTGTCGAGGGTGCTCAAAGGCGAGCCGGGGAAGGTTGAGATCATCATCTCAAAGGCACGCAACCAGATCTTTTTCCGGGCCGGTACCTCAGAGCTGACCTCGAGGCTGATCGACGGAAAGTATCCCAACTATGCACAGGTTATCCCCAGCAAGAGCTCGACCAGGGTTCGGGTTTCCACGAGCGAGCTGACGCAAACCGTGCGTGCCGTTTCGCTGTTCGCGCGCGACAGCGCCAACGTGATCCGAGTCAAGGCCGAGGCCGGCGCGCTGATCCTTTCCGCAACGACCAACGAGGTGGGTGACAGCAAGGCCGAGATGTCCGCCAACGTCGACGGTTCCGACATCCAGATCGCGTTCAATGCCCGCTACGTCCTGGATGCCCTGGGAGTGATCGGGGAGGACGAGGTCGAGTTGCTCTTCGACGGTCCCCTGAGCCCAGGCCTCCTGCGACCGCCGGGCAAGGAGCACTACCTGTACGTGATCATGCCCGTGCGGGTGGCGATGTCTTAAGGCCTCGGTCCCGGAAGGTCCTTGCATCTTCATCGTCCTGGACGGCCGGGCGCCCTTGGCGCTAAAGCCTGCGTCGAGGGGCCTGGCGCTTCGCGAATCACGCATCTAGAGATGCGCTCGTGTTCGCGCCACCCTTTCCTTGGCTCCGGCCGTCCATGCCGCGAATATGCGGCGGACCTCCGGGACCGAGGCCTCTAGCGGCTTGCGTCTTCGGAGCCTCCGACTTAGAAACCACCGCAACTACGCCCAGCTAGACCTCATCCCCGGGCCCGGGGTCAACGTCTTCATCGGCCCGAACGGCCAGGGCAAGACCAACCTGCTGGAAGCAGTGGCGATGCTGGCCCTCTCGGCGTCGCCTCGCTCGCGGCGCGAGATAGAGCTGGTCGGCCCGGTGGCGCCGATGTCGCGAATCGAAGCCCAGGTGGAAAGCCGAGGCATCACTGCCGAGCTGGCCATCACCCTGAACGTCGAGGGAGACCGCGCGCGCCGGGTGATCGAGGTCGACGGCATCCGGCGGAGGGCCTTCGACCTGCCAGGCCACTTTCGCGTGACGCTGTTCTGGCCCGACGACCTGGGCCTGGTGAAAGCGGGGCCGGAGCTACGCCGGCGCTTCCTGAACCAGATGCTCGTCCAGGTCGAGCCGGGCTACGGTCGAGCGCTGGCGGGGCTAAAGCGGGTGCTCGAACAGAGGAACAGTCTCCTCAAAAGGATCGCCGCGGGAGAGGAGAGCGGGGTTGTCCTCGAGGTCTGGGACCAGGAGCTGGTGCAGCTCGGCGGCGAGGTCTCCGCCGCTCGCGCCGCAGCGGTGCGGGAAATAGAGCCTGAAGCTGCTCGCCTCCACGCTGACATAGCGGCTGGGGAAAGCCTGGAGATCGAATACCAAGGGCCTCCGGAGAACCTGGCGGAAGCTGTGCATAACTCGCTGGCCGAGGACCTCAGGCGTGGGGCAACCACGGTCGGTCCGCATCGCGACGATATCCGGGTGCGGCTGGGAGGAAAGGAGGCCCGGGCGTACGCCTCCCAGGGACAGCAGAGGACGGCGGTGGTGAGCCTGAAGCTGGCCGAAGCTGCCCTGGTGAAAAGGCGCACAGGGGAGCGTCCCGTACTCCTCCTGGACGACGTTCTCTCCGAATTGGACGGCGAACGCAGGGCGGCGCTTCTCCGCCAGGTAGCCGGTGATGGGCAGGTCATCATCACCTCGGCCGAGGCCGGCCCTTTCCCGCCCGATCTCATGGCCAGTGCGATCGTATGGATGGTCGGGGAAGGAAGGATCCAGCCCTGTGGATAAATTGGGCAATATCTTGCCGAGGGTGCTTCGCCGCCAGCCCCGAGGGGCGGAGCTGATCGGCACTACGGTCGCCTCCGCCTTTCGGACCGTGATCGGCGAGGAGCCGGCGCTCCTGTGCGACGAAATCGAGCTCCATGCGGGCACTCTCGTGGTTACCACCTCGAGCCCCGCCCTCGCCCACCAGCTGAGGCTGGATTCGGAGACCATCCTCCGCCGGTTGAAAGACCTCAACCTCGGCCGCAAGGTGCGCGCGATTCGCGTCCGCATCGGCCGCTCGACACCGGCGCAGTGATGATGCGGCTGGGGGCCGACCAGCGAGCGGCGGCCGTGATCGGAGGCGGCCCGATCCGCGTTGTCGCGGGCGCCGGTACCGGCAAGACGGCAGTGATCGCGGAGCGCTTTCGCCGCCTGGTTGCCACAGGCGTGTCTCCCGGGTCGATCCTGGTCATGACTTTCACCGAGCGCGCGGCCGCGGAGATGCGCCAGCGGATCGAAAGCCTCATCGACGACGTAGCGCCGGCGGTCGGGACTTTTCACTCCGTCGCCCTCGGCTGGCTGCGCGCCGACGGGCGGGCCGTGGGCGTGCCGCCCAGCTTCCAGATCCTCACCGGCGCAGACCGCTGGATCCTCACCCGCGAGCTGATGTGGCAACTCGGAGACAGCGCGTTCACCGGCGATGAACGCCCGGACGACCTGGTCGCGCCCGCGCTGCAGATGCTCGAGCGGATGAAGCAGGAGCTCGTCCCGATCGGCCGGCTAGCGTCATGGGCGGCCACCTCCGAGGACAAAGAGCAAGCCGAGTTGATGAGCGCGTGCGTTCGTCTTTTCCGCGCCTATGAAAAGGAATGCCGCAAGCGCCGGCTCCTCGACTTCGAGGACCTGCTGGTCATGTCCGTGCGGATGCTTGACGAGCACCCGTCACTTCTCCGCAAGTACACCGCCCGCTTCCCTCATGTGCTGGTCGACGAGTACCAGGACCTCAACCTGGCGCAGGAGCGCCTGGTCGAGCTGGTCGCCTCGAGGAGCCAGCCATTTGTCGTCGGTGACGACGACCAGTCAATCTATCGATTTCGCGGCGCGTCACGTGCCAGCCTCGAAAGATTCAACGCTTTGTTTCCAGCCGCGAAGACGATCACCATCGGGCGCAACCACCGGAGCTCGCGGCGCATCGTGTCGGCCGCGTCCGCCCTGATCGCGAACAACAAAGACCGGCTCGCCAAGCAATTGATCTCGGCCGAGCCAGGACCGCCGGTCGAGCTGTGGCTCTGCCCTGACGGCGAGACGGAGGCTTCCGCCATCGCCACGCGAGCCGCAGAGCTGGTTGAAAGTGGAACATCGCTGCGCGAGATCGCGGTCCTGTGCCGGACGAATGCAATCGCCCGCCCGATCGCCGCGGCTCTCGCGGCGAAACGGCTGCCTCACGTGGTGATCGGCGGCCATGGCTTTCACGACCGGCCGGAGATACGAGACGTCATCGCGCTGATGAGGGTGTTGAATGACCCTGGAGACGTCGTGGCCGTCGCCCGCGCGATGACCCGCCCTCCCGCCAACCTCGATCCAGCCGGCGCGCTTGTCGCGCTCCGCGCTCGCGGCAAAAAATCCGAAGAGAAGGCGCCTCTCGAAGCGATGAAGGCTTTCGTTCCCGCGCGCACGTTCGCGACGCTGCTCGAAGCGCTGGCGGCGGACGCGAGCCGCCTCGACGTGCGCGATCTCTTCTTCGAGCTGATGAACCGGACGCGCTACCTCGAGGTCATCGGCACGACGCTGGAAGCAAGCGAAGCAGCTCGCATCACGGCGAACGTGAGCAGGTTCGCCGAGATGATCGCGGAGTTCTGTGAAACGGCGGACGACCGGTCAATCGCGGCTTATATGCGATACCTGGACCTCGTGCTGCTTTCGGGAGAGGACGAGGAGCCGGCACCAGTCGAAAGCGCGGATGCCGCCATCCATGTCATGACGATCCACCAGGCCAAGGGGCTCGAGTTCGAAGCCGTGTTCGTGCCCGGGCTGGTTGAGGGACGCCTGCCGCAGTCGGGCAGGTCGCCTCGTTTCGAGCTGCCGCCGGCGGTGCTCGAACCGCTGGTGCGCGGCCGCGAGGACGTGGTCGCCGAGGAGCGGCGGCTGCTCTACGTGGCGATGACGCGAGCCAGGCGCCATCTCTACCTGACCCGCGCGTCGCATTACGAGGGTGGGCGGCGGTGGAGGGATTCCCGGTTCCTCGAAGAGGTGCGTGCGGCGGGAGCAAGGACGGTATGCGACCGTACTTTCGAGCCTTCTTCTTCCCCGCCCCTCACCCTAGCCCTCTCCCCTAAAGGGGAGAGGGAAACAATCGTCCTTTCGTACAGTGCGATCGCGGCGTACCGAGACTGCCCGCGCCAGTACTGGTACCGGCAGGAGCAGCGCTTTCCGGTCGTGCAGAGCGCGGAGGCGGTGCACGGCGTGATCCTGCACGAGGTCCTCCGCCTGGCGGGCGAGGCACGCAAAAGCGGCGCTCAGGTGACCGCGCGAATGCTGGAGTCGTTTCACGACGAGGCCTGGAAAGCGCAAGACTTCCCGGATCCCCGCCGCGCGGCAACCTTCCAGCGCCTAGGCGCCGTGCAGCTCGAGGCTTACCGCAAGAAGGGAGGGTTCGATGCACCTCCCGAATTTCTCGAGCATCCATTCAGCGCGGCGGTCGATGGCTGGACGCTGCGCGGCATCATCGATCGGATCGATCGCACCGATACGGGCTGGCGGATCGTCGACTACAAGAGCGGCCGTCCTCTCACCCGCCGGCGCCGCGACATGCAGGTCGCCCTCTACGCGCTCGGCGCGACCACCGCGTTGCACCTGGACCCGCTGGAGCTGGAGGTCGTCTACCTGGCGAGCGGCGAAAGCATCAAGGTCGAGAAGGTGAGCGCTCTCGTCGCGGAGGCGACGAGCCAGGGGGCTGAGGTGGCGGAAGGAGTTAGGGCCGGGAGATTCGAGGCGCGCCCCGAGCGGCGGCGCTGCCGTTTGTGTCCCTACCGGCTCGCGTGCGCCGAAGCCCTGTAGCCGGCGGCAAGGAGCAAGCACTCACGGGCAATGTCCGATGAGGCATAGGGGTGCGCCAGCTCCTGCGCCTTGCGTGACATCTCGCGCCAGGTCGGTCCGCCTTCGGCCAGAACCCTGACCTCATCGAGGAGATCCGAGTCCTTGGGAGCGAACGCGCCAAAGCCCGAGTCGACGACGTAGTCGACGTTGGGAGTCTCCTGCCCCGGTAGAAACCCCGTAATGATCAGCGGCAGCCCGGTCGCCAGCGCCTCGGCGATGGCACCGGGACCTGCCTTGGTCACCACCATGTCGCATGAGCGCATGAGCTCGGGCATGTAGTCGACGAATCCCAGCACGAGGGTTGGGGTCGCGAATCGAAGCTCACTCATCCGGCGCTTCAGCTTTTCGTTGCGGCCGCACACGACGACCAGCTGCCACTGATACGGCTCCCAGGCGAGTACGCGCACCTGCTGCGTGAGGTGTCCGACACCGGCGGCTCCACCCATGACCAGGACCGTGAACCGGCGCTCGTCGAGGCCGAAGCGCCGTCGCAGCGCCTGCTTCTCGCCCGGAGCGGGCGGGCGGAACCGCAGGTCGACGGGAAGTCCGAGAAGCTTGATCCGGTCGGCGGGCACCCGGCGCCGCAGGGCCACCTTGCGTGCCAGCTCAGTGGGGGCGATCACGAGGTCTGCCTGGCTGAACGTCCAGCCGCGGTGAAAGTCGACGAGGTCCGTGATCACCGTCATCAGCGCGCGCGGCCGTCCACTTTTTCGGATCGCCTGGTGGCTGATGTGGTTGAGCAGCGGGTGCACCGAGAGGACGACATCGGGATCGTGCTTCTGCAGCAGCTCTAAGACCGACTTGCGTACTCCCCCGCCGAAGACGGCGCGGATCGCGGCGAAGGCCGGCCTCGTGTTGCTGGTGTGGTACACCGCACCCCACGCGGCCCGCGAGCGGCGGATCATCGGCGAATAGAGCGACGCGAGCCTCCGGACGACCGCAGGTCCCTGGCCGATCAACGGATCGGCGACGGTGATGATGCAGGTCGGGTCGAGGAGCTTGAGCGCGTCGGTGAGGGCGCGAGCCGCGGCTCGATGGCCGCCACCCGTGTCGCTGAAGAGAATCAGGATTCTTGGCGAGCCGCCGGTCGGGATCGGCAGCGGTGGCGGCGTGTGTTCGTCGCCCGCCGTCTCGGTGGTTACTTCAGTCGCGCCGCGGCGCGCCGCGCGATCCACCGCATGTTGTATTGGGACAAAAGGTAGGTGATGAAGATCATGCCGAGGATGCCGATGCTCACCCACAGGAGCGTGCGCTTGGCGAGCTCGCCAGGGGAGAGCGGCGGGGAGCCAAACCTGTTCTCCTGGATGATGTAGGCGGCAAGGTCCTTCACATCCTGGTCGCTCAGGGTGGTATTGCCGCCCTTGGCCGGCATGTCCTTCGTCCCCGGATCACCCGTCTGGTGCTTGCGGCCGTTGGTGATGGTGTCGATCAGGAAGGCGACGTCGAGCGGATCGGTGACGCCGGGCAGCTTGTAGATCGGGTTGAGCGAGGGGCCTATGTTGCCCTCGAGATTGGCTCCGTGGCAGCTGGCGCAGTTCTGACCGTAGAGGGTGGCGCCCTTGGCCGGATCGCCCGGGAGTGGCGGCGCGCTGCCCGCGGGTGAGGGGGAGCTGTCGGCGAGCGAGGTGATCGCCGTCAGGCCGATCAGCGCCGGAACAGCCAGCGCGATCAGCAAGGACAACTGGAGGCCCTTGGGGAGCCGCATCGCGCGCCAAATCATAACCGCCCTATTCTCAGGCCTTGGCGGGAATACGCGCTGAGGGCGTACGTTTTAAGAGTTGTGCCTTCTTGCTCGCCGGTCTCACGTTCCGGCTTCTGCTGCGTTTCACGGCGCTGGCTTGACGCGAGATCGGCCTACCGTGGCTGAGGCGACCCGCCTGATCCCCGACCGGACCGCCCACAGGCGGATCGCGGTCATTTCCATGCACACGTCGCCCACCGCCTCGCTGGGCCAGAACGCTAACGGCGGCCTGAACGTCTACGTCCGGGAGGTCTGCACCGCGTTCAGCGAGCGCGGAATCGCCACTGACATTTTCACGCGGGAACAATCCCCCGACGACCCAAACGTAGAGATGCTCGCCCCTCTGTCGCGCGTGATCTACCTCCCCGCCGGCAGTGACCTGGACAAGTACTCCCTGTACCGCGAAGTGCCAACATTCGCCGCCCGCGTCTTCGACTTCGCGGCTGGCGAGAACATCAACTACGACCTTATGTACTCGCACTACTGGCTCTCCGGCGAGGTGGCCTGCCTGCTCCGCCCGCAGCTCGCGGCAGGCTGGGCCCACACCGCGCACACGCTGGGGCTGGTCAAGAACCGATCCCTCGCGACGGGAGCTCGGCCGGAACCTCAGCTGCGCATTCACGTCGAAGGCGAGCTTGCCCAGCAGGCGGACCTGTTGATCGGCTCGACGCCGGATGAGGCCCACGACTTGATCGACGCATACGGCGCCGACCCCGAGCACGTTTTCGTGGTGCCGCCGGGAGTCGATCTGACGACGTTCCAACCCATGGATCGCGCCGACGCACGCCGCGAGATCGGTTATGGCAGCGGCCGGATGCTGCTGTTCGTCGGGCGCCTGGAGCGGCTCAAAGGAGTCGAGATCGCGATTCGCGCTCTCGCTCTGCTGCGCGACCGGCACCACGACGACGTTCGGCTTTTGATCCTGGGCGAGGACAGCCGCGAAGGCGATGAAAGCGAAAAGGAGCGGCTGAAAGGGATCGCCTCTTCGGCTGAGGTTCGCGATCGGGTGGACTTCGTCGGCTCGGTCGCCCACCACGAGCTGCCGTTCTTCTACGCGGCGGCCGATGTTTGCGTGATGCCGTCGTACAGCGAATCGTTCGGCCTGGTCGCGCTGGAGGCCCAGGCGTGCGGCTGCCCGGTGGTCGCTTCAGGCGTCTCGGGGCTGCGCTCGGTGGTGCGCGACGGAGTGAGCGGATACCTCATCGACGCGCACGATCCAGCGGCATACGCCGAGCGGATCGGGCGAATTCTCGAGGATCGCGAGGTCGCGCAGCAGATGGGCCGGCGCGGCAGCCTCCTGGCTCAGCGTTTCTCGTGGACGCGAACCGCAGACCGACTCGAGGAGCTGTTCGACGAGGTCGTCGAGAGAAATCAGGCTTTGGTCCAGGCCGGCGCGCGGCAGGAATAGGGGAAAGACTCCGCAGCGAATCGGGTCAGCGCGGTCGGCCGCGTGCCGTCCGCATTCATGAGCCACACCTGATTCTCCACCTGGTTCACGTTGACGAACGCGATCTGGTGGCCGTCGGGTGATGGGACCGGCGATGCGAGGTCGATGCTCGGATCCGAAGGCAGGCCCGAAGCAGGGTTCAGCGCCGCCGGCGGCCCGACCACATTGACGACGAAGGCCTTGTGCGTGAGCCCACCAGGGCCCTGGATCCCCGCCGCGAAAACGATGTGCGTCGAGTCGGGCAACCATGAGGGCACGCCGAGGTCCCCGGTGGCGACAGTGGTGGTGGTCCCCGCCCCCGTGAGGTTCCTCACGCGAAGGCTGCTCAGCGAGGACTCGTTCCGCAGATAGGCGACCCGGTTCCCTGATGGCGCCCAGGTAACCGAGCTCACCGGACCGCTGTCGAGCGCCAGCTGGTAGCGCGCCCGGAGCCCTACGTCGTAAGCCCACACCTCATTCGTCGCGACGGCGCCGCGCACGAACGCGACCCTCAAACCATTCGGCGCCACAGCGGCCTGCGCCACGTCGGTGGAGATCACCTCGTCAGCTCCCGACCATCGATGCAGAGTGCCCGCGTCGTCGAGGTAGACGTATCCCATGCCCGAACCGAGGGCGGCGGCCCACGTGCCGGTGAAGCCGAGCTGCACCGTGCTGCCGCCGGGGACGAACTCCGACCATGTTTCGGCGTCGCCCTGGATCAAAAGCCGGTCGCCGGCCGGCGACCAGCTGAACGCGTGGACCGCGCTTTCGTGAAAGAGCTCACGCGGGAAACCGGTGTCGTTGACGATCCATAGTCCACCTGGAGCGCCGCCTCCGGCATCGGTCGCAAACGTCAGCCAGTGCCGCAAAGGGCGTGTGGGACCGGTGGTGAAACGGACGGTCTGGTCACGGCTCAGCCGGTTCCCGTTGACATCGAGCGCATTGGTGCTGATCGTGACCTGGTACACGGTGTTCGGCTGCAGCAGCTGGGATGGCGCGACGATGGCTCGGCGGCTGTCCGTCTGATCCAGCCGGACATTGAAGGAGACGCCCGGGCTGAAAGCGAGCGCCGACCGCAGGCTCGCCGGATTCATCTCGCGGGTGAAGTCGAGGCTGAAATAGGCGGCAGGGTCGACGCCGGTGTCGTTGTCGGCGGGCGTCGAGCCGGTCAGGGTTGGGGCGCGCTCGGTCACGAATGCCCAGTGGTGCCGCAGGGAATAGGTGTTGCCGGCGAGGTCTCGATAGCCTAGGTCGAGGATCACCTCGTACGTCGTGCTCGGCTTCAGCGTCGAATGCTCGAAGACGAGATGGCGTGGGCTCGTCCAGCGCACCGTGCCGTCGGTCGCGGGCATGAGGTGGAGCCTGCTCTCGACCGAGTTCTGGTCGACCGCGTGATCGAACGTGATCTTGATCGCGGCCGCGGTCGAGACGGCCAGCGCCCCCCGTTGCGGTTCGTAATCCACGATCTGCGCCGGCGTGCCGCCACAGGCCGTGAGCGGGAGCATCAGCAGCGCCACGATGCCGGCCGATGCTAATCGTCGCATCCGGCTGTCCCTCCAGTTCCACCCACCCCCACCGGACCTCCCCCTGGAGGGGAGGGCATCTATAGGTGTGACTTGAGCCGGGCCCTCATCTCCTGCGCCAGCTGCTCGAGCCGCGAGGAATCGACGAACAGAAGCGAGATGCTCGGAATCTGATCGATCGCGCCTTCGATCCCGGGAAGCGAAGGATCGGCGGCGCCGAGGATGTCCTTGACCTTGCGTGCGCGGTTGCCGAGAGCATCCTCCGCCATCGCCTGCAGCTCGGCCACGATGGCCGCCCAATCGAGCTGCGGTCCACCACTCGACCGCGGCGGCGCGGTCGGCGCCACCTGCACAGTCGGCGGTGCCGGCTGGTAGGTCGAGAACGAGCCGGTCGGAATCTGGGTGGTCGGCGGCTCGGGCGGCATCACCGGGAGATTCTGTGTAGGCCTTTCCGGCTCAGGCGCGGGGGCCATCACTGGTGCGGACATCGGCCCGCGAGGACCTCGCTGCCCCTGCACACCGACGATCTCGTCGACATCGAGCGGCGGATGCTTGGTTCCGTCGGCGGATTTGACCTCGATCATTGCGGCAGGGTCATCGCATAGAGCAAGCGCACGGTCTGGCTTGTCCGAGATGTCGCGGGACTCGCTGGTGTACGCGCCGGCCAGCTCGCCGCCGGAGAGGATGATCACGCCGGTCCCTCCGGTCGCACGGATCATCACGCTGCCGCTCAGCCTGCGGTCGCTGAGGAACTTGAGCAGCGCCTTCATGTCGACCCACGCCGCGTACAGCTCTGTGTACATCGGCCGGGAGACGGTCAGCTCGTAGAGCCCGTCGATCAACTCGGGTGAGAGGCCGACCACGTCAAGGACCCCGTGGCCGCTGGTGACGTCATCGTTGAACTGCTGGAGCGCCTGCTTGCCGAGGATGAGGCTGGCCGCGTCGGCCGCGCCGTCGTACATGCACTCGAGAGCCGCGCCGTCTTTGAACAGGATCAGCCCCGATGCATCGTCGGTCAGCAAGCGCACGTAGCCTGTGTATCCCTCCTTCTCGAGGGTTGTGATCAGGCGTGGAAAGTCGACGAAAGACGTCTTGAGGGAGTCGTAGATGATCTGGCCGGCGGGCACAGGAATGGGCTCGCGGCCGTGCTTCGGCTGCGGGCGGTGCTTCACGCCGCGTCTTGGCTGGGGTGCTTCCACCTTTCTCTCCGGTTCAATATGAACGGTGCGCTCGACGCGTGCTTCGGGCCTGTCTGTGCGAATCTGCTGGGTTTCCTGAATGGGCTCGGGCATGGGCTCGACAGCGCTCGGCGCCGGCGGCGCTGATGCAGCGGTCTGGACAAGCTCCGAGATGCCGGCCTTGACCGACTCGTCGGCAGGGAGCTTGGCCTTGGCGTCAAACTCGAAGTCACCTTTCGTCCAGTGCAGCGCGTTGAGCACGGCGTCGTCGCCGGTGCTGCCAGCGCCCTGGGCGTGGAAAAGATGACCGAACAGAAAGTACAGAGAGGCAGCCTGACCGTTCCCATTGCGGACGGTAAGGGTACCCGTGGAGCGCTCACCCTGAGCAGCCTCCAGAAGCGATCGAAGGGGAATTTCGGCCAATGAGCCGTGTGACTGCAAGAGTCATCTCCTGAGATCGGCCTAGCCCGATCGGGGGAATAAGCGAGAAAGTTAGTATAGATATCGAGATCAGATCCGCGCGCCCGGAGCCCCCGGAATCACCGCTCGCTCCAGAACCGTCGCCTGCGCGGTTGCTGCTCGTTCGCCACGGCGAGTCGACGTGGAACGTCGAGCACCGCATCCAGGGCCAGCTCGACCCTCCGCTGTCGGAGCAAGGACGCAGGCAGGCCGAGCGCGTGGGCCGGCGGCTGGCGGGACGCCGCCTGGTGGGGTTCTATTCGAGCGACCTGAAGCGCGCCTTCGAGACGGCGCAGGCGATCGAGGCGGCGACAGGACTCGAAGCCGAGCCCACTCCTGGTCTGCGCGAGATCTATCTCGGTGAGTGGGAGGGCCTGCACTCAGAGGAGGTCGCCCAACGCTACCCCGACGTATGGGCGAAGTGGAGCTACGAAGGTGGGGACTGGGACATCGTGCCGGGCGGGGAGGGCGCTTCCGCGTTCGCGATACGTGTCGCCGCCGCCCTGGACGCCATCTTCGAGCACCACGAGCACGGTGACGTGCTGGTCGTCACCCATGGCGGCGTCATCCAGATGATGCTGAATCGGGTGGTCGGCCGCACGAGCCACGGCCTGTTTCTCTTCAAGATCCAGAACGCTTCGATCACGGTGATCGAAAAGCGCCGCGGCCGCTTGATCATCGGCGGCGTCAACGACACGAGTCACCTGGATACCGCGCTCGTCACAGAACCGGGCCCGGGATGAGCGACGCCACCCTTTGGGATGAAGAGCTAGAGGGCCGGGGACTGCCCGCCCCGCTGTTGCAGAGCTGGGCCTGGGGCGAGGTCCAGGCCCGCGCCGGCTGGCGCATCGAGAGGATCCGGCTCACCGGCGGCGCGATGGCGAGCGT
This sequence comes from Candidatus Dormiibacterota bacterium, assembly GCA_036570165.1. Classification (GTDB taxonomy): domain Bacteria; phylum Chloroflexota; class Dormibacteria; order Dormibacterales; family Dormibacteraceae; genus Palsa-870. The sequence goes on from DATCPI010000030.1 coordinate 43,816, forward strand.
GCAAGTGCGAAAAGTCGGCCCGGCGCGCGAGGCGTACGTCCCTCGAGGCCCCGTGCCGGCGGTTCCGGAAGCCATCGATGCGCTCGGCGAATGGGCTCGCGGCCAGAAGATTGGGCGGCTGGTGATCGAGCCGGAGACCACCGCCGCTCTCGCCGACGCGCTGAAGGAGCGCGGTTTCGCATCGACCCCTCCGACCCAGCCGCAGCACACGCGAATCCTCAAGCTGAGCGCGCCCGACGAGCTGCTGAAGAGCTTCCGGCACGGCCGCCGCTACAACATTCGCGCCGGTCTCAAGCGTGGCGTGACCGTCGAGGAAGGCAAGGACGCGGCTGAGCTCGAGCGGCAGTCGGCGGCGGTGGAGCGGCGAGAGTCCATCCATCTTCCCGACCGGCGCTACTACGAGCTGTTGCTCGATCAGCTTCCGTGGTGCCGCACCTACGTCGCCCGAGACCCGGGTACGGACGAGGCCCTGGCCACCGTGCTGGTCGCGCGCCATGCCGGCCGCGCGTACAGCCTGTTTGCCGGGCGGAGCGGTGCGCACTCAGAGCTGATGGGCAACGACCTCGCCTGGTGGACGGCGATCAGCTCGGCCGCGGAGGCAGGCTGCCGCGACTTCGACCTGTGGGGCGTGCCGCCGCCCAACTCCGATACGAAGCATCCCTGGCACGGCCTGGGCTTTTTCAAAGCCGAGTTCGGTGGCGACGAGGTGGAGTACCCGGGAGCGTGGGAGCTGGTGCTGTCGGCAGCCGCGGCGAAGCTGATCGCCCTCGAGAAGAAGTCGCGCCACTACGTTCGGCGGCTGAAACGCAACATTCCCTAACAATCCTTCAAATCAGTTAGGATGTTTATGTGGCTGCAGATTCCTCGCGGAAGGTCCTGGTCGTCGACCCGGACGCGCCTGCTCGGCGCGAGATCCGCGCCGCTTGCGAGCTGGACGGCTTCCAGGTGCTCGAGGCGGACGGCGGAGCCGAGGCGATGCGCCAGGTGGAGAATTCGCATCCGAATCTGATCCTGCTCGAGGTGACGCTGCCGGACGGCTCCGGTTTCGACGTGTGCCGGGAGCTGCGCAAGATGGACGCTACGGTGCCGGTGATCATGATGAGCTCGCGCTCCGACGAGATCGACGTCGTCGTCGCCCTGGAGATCGGGGCTGACGACTACGTCAGCAAGCCGCTGCGGCTGCGTGAGCTGGTCGCGCGCATGACCGCCCATCTGAGGCGAACGCGCTTCGAATCGGCGGAGGCCATGCGCAGCCGGCTCGAGTTCCGCGAGCTGGTGATCGACGTGAACGAGCGCAGGACATACAAGGCGGGCAAGGAGGTGGAGCTGACCCACACCGAGTTCGACCTCCTCACGTTTCTCGCCAGCAACGCAGGCAAGGTGCTGAGCCGGGAGAAGATCCTGAACTCGATCTGGGGCTACGAGTACCCCATCGAGACGCGGGTGATAGACGTCCACATACGCAACCTGCGGCGCAAGATCGAGAGCCAGCCGTCTCGGCCCTACTACATCCTGGCTGTGCCAGGGATCGGCTACCGGTTTACCAACGCCCGGCCGGCCTGACGCCGAGCTCGCGAAGCGACTCGCGCACGAACTCGCGCTCGCCGATGCGCGGGTGCGGGACGACGAGGTCGCGGAGATTGATCCGCTCCTCGCCGAACAGCAGGATGTCGACGTCGATGACGCGAGGACCCCAACGCCGGGCGGGCCTGCGTCCGCCTTCCTCTTCGGCTTCTTTGCTTGCCTTGAGCAGCTGACGCGGCGTGCCGCTCCAGTCCACCTCGATCACCTGGTTCAGGAATCGGGGCTGGTCGGTGACGCCCCACGGCTCGGTCTCGATGACGCGGCTTTGACGCAGGATGCGCGCTCCCTTTTGACGCAGGCGCCTACGCGCGGCGCTGAGGTTGCGCGAGCGCGATCCGAGGTTGGTGCCGAGGCCGAGGTAGGCGATGGTCAACGCATGCGGTCGGCGGCGCGCGCCACAAGCGACATCTCGCGCACGTCGTGGACGCGCACCACGTCGGCACCTCGCAGAACCGCGGCCGTGACGGTGGCGGCGGTGCCCTCGATCCGCTCCATGACAGGAAGATCGAGCAGCTTGCCGATGAATGATTTGCGAGAAGTCCCGATGAGGATGGGCTGACCGAGCTCGCGAAGCTCCGCCAGGCGCTGCAGCACGATCCAGTTCTGCTCTGCTGTCTTGCCGAAGCCGATGCCGGGGTCGATC
>DATCPI010000031.1:0-4830 GCA_036570165.1 Candidatus Dormiibacterota bacterium
TCTCGATCACGGACCCCCACAACGAGTACCGATACATTCAGGTGCGTGGGGTCGTCGAGAAGATTGAGGACGACCCTACTGGCGCCTTCTACAACGTGCTGAGCACGCGATATCGCGGACATCCGATCGAAGTGCGGGACAGAGACGTGCGCGTGATCCTGCATGTCCGCCCTGTCGCATTCAAGACCCGCGACTCATAGAGCTCAGGCCTTCGATTTCTTGACCGTCATGTCGGCCAGGATCGCCGCCCGATCCGCGTCGAGCGCCGGCACTGACGCCACGTCGTCGATTCGGAACGCGGTCTCCGCCGGCGACCTGAGCACCCATCCGCTCGATCCGTCGGACAGGTCGACGCTACTTCGCAAGTTGAGATCACGCACTACCGCATGTTCCCAGACGTCTCTTATCGAGTTGATGCGGGCGAATGCCAGATGTGCCGCCTCAAGACGTTCGATCCAAAATGCACCGGATTGCTTCCGGAAGATTTCTTCCACCGCCGCATCCACGTCGCGGCGATTGGTGACGCGCAGCTCATTGGTCTCGAATCGCGGCTGCAGCAAATCCTGCCGGTCCAACACTTTCTGGCAGAGGACGACCCACTCCTTGTCGTGCTCGACGGCAATCGCAATGTGGCCGTCGCTGCACTCGTAGATGCCGTACGGCACGATGTTGTGATGCCGCAGTCGACGTCGCTCGTATTCCACGCCTGAGTTGGCGAACGCGGTCAGGTTGGGTCCGGCGAATTCCGTCATGGCCTGGAACATGGAGAGGTCGATGAACCGGCCCACTCCTGAACTCTGCCGCTGGAGAAGCGCACCTAGAATCAGGATTGCGGCATAGAGCCCAGTTCCAATATCGGCAACCGAGACCCCGATCCGGACGGGTCCGTCCTCATCCCCGGTCAGGCCCAGTAGTCCCGTTTCAGCCTGGAGCAGCATGTCGTAGGCCTTGCGGTTTCGGCTTTGGCCTTTCGTGCCGTAACCAGTGATGTGACACGTGATCAGGCGCGGAAAGCGTTCACCCAGGACGACCTCAGTCAATCCAACGCGGTCCGCCGCGGCGGCGCTCATGTTCATCACGAGCACGTCGGCATCGCCGAGGAGCTGATGAAGCAGCTCGGAGTCTTTTGGCTCGTGCAGATCGAGGCGCACACTCTTTTTCCGTCGCGAGAGCCAGACGAAGTGCGAGCTGTTGCCCTTGACGTGAGAATCCCACCGGCGGGAGAAGTCGCCCTTCGCGCTCTCCACCTTCACCACGGTTGCACCGAGGTCGGCCAGAACGCGGCTGCACAGCGGTCCAGCTACCGACTGCTCGAGCGCGACCACATGCACTCCTTGCAGCGGCAGCCGCTCCTCGGCAACCCTGCTAGCCAAAGAGCCGGTCTTGCTCCTTTCGGAGCTCATAAAGGAACCCCGACCGCTCGACCTCGACGTCATCCCAGCTGAGCGCATGGTCTCGGGCGACGGCCCGCTTGAGCTTCCCGCCGTACGCGAATCCGAACGGCAGCAGCCGGTGCTCCCGCGCCCCCTCGTAGCGCTCGGACAGCCCATAAACGGCGTAGCCGCCGGCGCCGTCCAGCGGATCGCCCGGCTTCAGGTCGCGCTTGGCAACCGCGATCAGCTCGGCCACCATCCCGCCGCGCAGATCCCCGGTCGGCCGGCCCTGTACGACGGCCCGGGCAACCGACATCGGCACCTCTACGCACGCGAGGTGATAGGGGCGGAAAAGGCCCCAGTTGGGACCCCACTGCTGGGCGGTGCCGCCGAACCCGGGCTCGAACAGCGAACCCATGGAGGAGCGGACGCCGGCGTGGTCGGACGTGATCACCGCGAAGATGCCGGGGAAGACCTTGTCCTCATGCACGTAATTACCCAAGGGGTCGATGGCATTGGCCATGTCGACCACTCCTTCCGAGCGCAGGATGCCGCCGTCCTTCTCCAGGCTGAAGACGCGGCCCAGGTCCTGCCAACGGCAGTGAGGCTCGTGCATGCCGCGGACCTCGGGCGGCATCCGCAAGACGTTGGAGACCGCCACCATCTCGGTCTGCGACTTGGTGCCGTCACGGAAGGAGCAGTACATCTTGGGGTTGTTCCGGTTTCGCTCTGCCTGTTCGAGATAGGTGTCGGGAGTGGCGTGGTGGTCGTCCGTGAAGAGCACCGTCCCGCGCCCGGCGCAGACGACCCTGAAGCCGAGCGTCTGCGCCCACTCCGCCAGCTCGAATATGGCGCCCGGCTGGTCGCCGGCGGCCAGCGTGTAGACGACCCCGGCACGCCGTGCGCGCTCGGCCAGGATCGGCCCCACGACAACGTCCGCCTCCACGTTGAGCATCACCACATGGCGGCGGTTCTCGATGGCGTCGGCCGCCACCCGCGCGCCCACTTCGGGCAGCCCGGTCGACTCCACCAGCGCGTCCAGCTCCAGCTGCGGCATCAGGCCCGCGTCAGCCGTGGCGACCGGGCGCCCCTGGCGCAGAGCGTCCTGGGCCGGGCCCAACCGGTCGGTCACCACGGGGTCGGCGCCGTTCTCGCGCAGGGAGGCCTCGGCGCGCCCAATGTCCACGTCGGCGGCCGCCATTACGCGCATTCCAGGCATGGTCGCCACCTGGTCGACGACGCCCCGCCCCATACGGCCGACCCCCACCACGCCGACCCGGACGGGATTATTCTTGCGGGCTTCTAGCTCGGCGCGGTACATAATCCTCTAGGCATCCGAGACTAACAGGCTCGGCTCGAGCGGCGACCAGATGGTCGCCTTTGGGGAGAGAGGTGGTATGACGAAGAACGACGAGCTGCAAGAGATTTTCGACCGGGACACCGAGCTCTTCGAGTGGACCCGGAGGACATTCCTCAAGAAGACCGGTTTGGCGGTGGCCGGGGTGGCGCTCACCGACCTCTGGGCGGTGGCCTGCGGCGGCACCACCAGCAACACTGCAACCACAGGCAAGCCGCCCGTCCCGCGGGCTGGCGCCCGGATCGTCTACACGCAGTGGAACAGCTTCGTCAAGTCCGGCGACACCGAAGTCATCCGGCAGGCCAAAGAGTTCAGCGACAAATTCAACTGCGAGGTGGTCGTCCAGACCATCACCCAGGACGACTTGATCGCCAAGACCGCCGCTTACGTGCAGGCCGGTGACGGCCCGGACGTGATCTCCATGCAGTACTCCTGGCCCTTCCTCTACACCAACGCCTGCCTGGACGTAACCAACGAAGTCAACATCCTCAAGCAGAAGCTGGGCGCCATCCATCCCGTCAACGACGCCTACTGCAAGGTCAACGGCGTCTACCGGGCGGTCCCCTACACCATCGTCATGAACGCCTGGAGCTACCGCACCGACTACTTCACCAAGGCCGGCGTCTCCGGCTTCCCCCAGACCTTTGAAGACATGATCACTGCCGCCGGCAAACTGAAGAGCGCGACCGGCAAGCCAATCGCCCAGACCGTCGGCCATGCCTACGGAGACTCACTCACCATGTGGCTGCCTGTCCTCTGGGCGCACGGCGCCGCCGAGAACGACAAGAACGGAAAGGTGACCATCAACTCGGCCGCGACGATGAAGGCCATCGACTGGGCCAAGCGGGCCCAGGCGGCAGGCGCCGTCTTCCACCCCGAGTGGCTCGACCCTGACAACAACCAGGCCTTCCACTCCGACAACATCAGCGCCACCCTCAACGGGCCCTCGATCTACGTCAAAGAGCGGGACACGAACAAGAAGTTCACGAATGTCATGGACAACGCGGTCATGCCGTCGGGACCCAACGGCCTGTTCACCATGAACCTGATCTTCAACCAGGCAGTCATGAAGTGGACCAAGGAGGCAGAAACGGCCAAGGCCTTCGTGCTCTGGCAGATGGACAAGGACAACTATCTGAAGTGGATGGGCCCAGGCAACGCCGCCGGCTACGACATCGGGCCCTTCAAGGAGATCAGCGACGCGCCCATCTTCCACTCCGATGCCAAGCTAAAGGCCTTCCACGACGTCGCCTACGACGCGACCGGCAAGCCGGTGGGTTACTGGCCGGGCTGGCCCGCCCCGCCGAGCAAGAAGAGCAGCCAGGCCCAGGCGCAGTACATCACGGCCGACATGTTCGCCAAAATCCTGGCCGGCACCGATGCCAAGGTCGCCGTTCAGGAGGCCGAGGACCGGCTCAAGAATATCTGGGAAAAGCCGTAGGCTGGATTCGAGGATCCAATGAGAATCGTCGTACGGGCGGGGATCGCTAACACCGGTCTCCGCCACCACCGGGCGGGCATTCTCGATAACGAGACGTTCCTCGGCTACCTGCTGCTGCTCCCCACGATTGCGATCCTGACGGTTTTCCTGGCCTTCCCATTCGCCTACGGTGTGGTCCTCTCGACGACTTCGACGGAAGTTGGTGACAGCTCGCTCGGTCAGTTCATCGGGTTCGCCAACTACATCTACGAGACGGCCAAGGACGGAGTCTTTCGCACCGCCTTTATGAACACCCTTTCGTACACCTTCTGGACCACGATCGTGAAGTTCGTTCTGGGCATCTCCATGGCCCTGCTCCTGAACCAGGCCTTCCCCGGCCAACGCTTCGTGCGGGCGGCGCTGCTGCTGCCCTGGATCATTCCCAGCGTGCTCTCCACCCTCTCCTGGCGGTGGATGTTCGATCCGACGTTCAGCGTGATCAACTGGGTCCTGAACTCGGGAATGCACCTGCCGATGTGCCACGGGTCTTCGACCTGCGTCAACTGGTTGGGCACGCCGAACACGGCGATGCTCTCGATGATGATCGTCAACATCTGGCGAGGCGTGCCGTTTTACGGCATCGCCTTCCTGGCCGGCCTGCAGACCATCCCGGTCGAGCT
>DATCPI010000032.1:0-32435 GCA_036570165.1 Candidatus Dormiibacterota bacterium
ACGCCAGTGGCAGCGCCGGGTAGCCATGGCCGGTTTGGATAAGCGCTGAAAGCATCTAAGTGCGAAGCCAACTCCAAGATAAGGTTTCCCACCGGGTTAACCGGGTAAGGGCCCTGGTAGACAACCAGGTTGATAGGCCGCAGGTGTAAGAGGAGCAATCCTTTGAGCTGAGCGGTACTAATAGCCCGAGGGCTTGTTCACCTATAACTCACTCTTCAGATCACTGAAGATTCGGAACGTCAACGGATCCAGCGCTGAACGCAGCTGGAGAATCTCGTAGACCTTTTTCGGTTGTTGATCGCTGGGCGGTCTAATTCGGCTCGCGTATATATTTCGAGGACTGCATCCTCCTGAACGCGACCGAAACGTAGACCTTCACTGGGCGGCCCGCGCCATCGAGCTCGCGCGCCAGGCTGACTACAGGACAAGCCCCAATCCAATGGTTGGCGCGGTCATCCTGGACGCTGAGGGCCACGTGGCCGGCGAGGGATACCACCGTGAAGCTGGGCAGCCGCACGCCGAGGAAGAGGCTCTTTCAGCTGCCGGTGACAGGTCACGCAACGGCACGTTGTACGTCAACCTCGAGCCCTGCGCACACGAGCACCGAAGCCCATCGTGCGCTCAGGCCGTGATCGACGCCGGCGTACAGCGCGTCGTTGTTTCGATGACAGATCCTGACGAGCGTGTGCGCGGCGCAGGCCTCCGCCTGCTGCAGAGCGCCGGCATCGAAATCGACGTCGGCGTGCACGAGGAACGGGCACAAAGGCTGAACGAGTTCTACGTCAAGCATCGCGTGACCGGCCGCCCATTCGTGACCGCCAAGTTCGCCATGAGCCTCGACGGCAAGATCGCGACCCATACCGGCGAGTCGCAGTGGATCACGGGAGAGGATGCCAGGGCGCACGCGCATCGCCTTCGCCACATGCACGATGCGATCCTCGTCGGCGTCAACACGGTCATCGCCGATGATCCCGAGCTGACGGTGCGCATCAACAGCGAGCCGTTGCGCCAGCCGCTTCGCGTGGTCGTCGATTCGCAGTTGAGGATTCGCCAGTCCGCCAGAATCATCGGATCCAACACGGTTATCGCGACCACTCGGCAGGGTCGCGTGGGAGCGGCCGAGGTCCTGCGCCTTCCCGCCGCCGACGATGGCCGCGTTTCGCTCCCCGCCCTGCTGGACGAACTCGGCCGCCGCGGCATGCTGAGCCTGCTGGTCGAGGGCGGCGCCGAAGTCCACGCCTCATTCTTCGCTGAAGGTCTCGTGGACAAGGTGTACGCATATGTCGCGCCCCGCCTGATTGGCGGCAAAGACGCTCCTGGCCCGCTGGGCGGCGGAGGAGTAGAACACCTGACTGGGTCAACACAACTCCACGAGCTCGACTTCGCCCGCCTCGGCGACGACCTCGTCATCACCGGATATGTCGATGTTCACCGGGATCGTTAGCGCCATCGGCAGGGTGATCGAGATAGGGCCGCACCGGCTCGGAATCGAACACGCCCCGACAGCGCAGAAGCTCAAACGCGGCGCCAGCGTCGCGGTCAACGGCTGCTGCTTGACGGTCGTCAACAAGTCCCGCACCACCTTTTTTGCCGATGTGGTCCCCGAGACCCTCCGACGCACCAACCTTGGGAGTGTGAAGCTGAACGATCCCGTCAACCTGGAGTTGCCTCTTCCCTCCAGTGGGCTGCTGGATGGCCACCTGGTTCAAGGGCACGTGGATGCGATTGCGCCAGTGAAACGCGTGACCCCCGTTGCCGCAGGCCGGGAGATCGTGATCACGTTGCCCAGCTCGCTCCAGCAATTCGTAGCCGAGAAAGGATCGATCGCCGTGGACGGTGTGAGCCTGACCGTCGCCGCCATCGACGACAAGGCATCAACATTCACCGTCGCTCTCATCCCACACACGTTGGCCGAGACCATCGCGGACCACTACAAGCGCGGTTCGGTCGTGAACCTCGAAGCCGACGTCGTCGCGCGGTACGTGGCGCGAAACCTCCACCGGTAAGATTCCTCAAGCAATGGGCATGGCGACAGTGCCGGAAGCGATAGCTGACTTCAAGGCGGGAAAGTTCGTCATCGTAGTCGACGACGAGGACCGCGAGAACGAGGGAGACCTTGTCGTAGCCGCCCAGCTGGTCACCCCCGAGCACATCAGCTTCATGACCCACCACGGCTCTGGCCTCGTGTGCATGCCGGTCACCACCAGGCGCCTCGACGAGCTCGGCATCGCGCCCATGGTGGAGCACAACACCAGTCGTCTCGGCACGGCGTTCAGCGTGAGCGTTGACGCCAAGGACATCACGACCACCGGCGCCTCGGCGTACGACCGAGCCGCCACAATCCGCAAGGTCCTGGACCCATCGGCCAAGCCATCCGACTTCGCCTCGCCGGGGCACACGTTTCCTCTCCGCGCGGCGGAGGGCGGCGTACTCACCCGAGCCGGTCAAACCGAAGCCGCCGTCGATCTCGCGGCGCTCGCCGGCCTTTATCCGGCCGGAGTGATCACCGAACTCATGAAGCCCGATGGCACCATGGCTCGCATGCCGGAGCTCGAGCGATTCGCGGACGAGCACCGAATCAAACTCATCACCGTCGAGCAGCTCATCGCTTACCGCCGCCGCAACGAGAAGCTGATCGCAAGGCGCGTCGAGGCAACGATCCCGATCGGCGATAAAGAGCCGCGCATGTGGAAGCTGTATGCGTACGAGGACGTCCTCCGGCACGAGAATCACCTCGCATTGGTGCTCGGCGAAATCGATTCAGCGCAGCCGGTTCTCCTACGCGCCCACTCCGAGTGCCTCACGGGGGACATTTTTGGCAGCCTGCGCTGCGACTGCGGCGCGCAGCTGCACGCCGCGATGGAGACGATCGCTGCCGACGGCACTGGCGTGATCCTCTACATCCGCCACCAGGAAGGTCGCGGCATCGGGCTCCTCGACAAGCTGCACGCCTACAACCTTCAGGACACTGGCCTCGACACAGTGGAGGCGAACGAGGCCCTGGGCCACCCGGCGGACAAGCGCGATTACGGCATCGGCAGCCAGATCATCTACGACCTCGGCGTGCGGAAGATTCGCCTGCTGACGAACAACCCCAAAAAGATCTACGGGCTCGAAGGATTCGGTCTGGAGGTCGTGGAGCGCGTCCCAATCCGCGTCACATCCAATCCCCACAACGAGCGCTACTTGAAGACCAAGAAAGACAAGCTCGGTCACCTTCTGTAGCGCGGTGGGCGAGAAGGGAGCCAAGCCGGACCTAAGCGGGGACGACCTCACCATCGCCGTCGTCGTCGCACGCTTCAACGAGGACGTATCCAAAAGGCTTTTGCGTGGTGCGCTCACAGCGCTGGAAGAGCATGGGGTCAAAGACCCCGACGTCTTCTGGGTGCCCGGCTCCCTCGAGCTTCCGGTCACCGCGCTGGCCCTGGCCGAAAAAGGCGGCCACGACGCCATTGTTTGCCTTGGCTGCGTCATTCGAGGCGAGACCTATCACTTCGAGCTGGTCGCCGGGCAGGCCGCGGCCGGCATCATGCAGGTGCAGCTCGACACCGGCGTGCCGATCACGTTCGGAGTGCTCACCACGGAGGACAAGGATCAAGCGTTCGCGCGTTCGGGCATGAAAAACAACAAGGGCGCCGACGCGGCAGAGGCCGCGATCGAGATGGCCAACCTGCTGCGATCGATCCAAGGCTAACGACTGGTCGAAACTGCGGCGACGCTCCTTCCGGCCGGCACGACGACGAAGCCTTCGGTCGCTGCAGGTGTGCTGAAATGCTGCGCGGATCCAAAACCGACGGAGTAGACGACAGCGCCAGACGACGGGTCTAGGGCAAACAGCGTGCCACCGTTGTCGATTGCCCAGACCGCGCCGGCAGCGATGATCGGCGATCCAAGCTCCGGACGGCGGGCGCGCCACGCGACGTCAATCGAGCCGCTGCTCACCGATAGTGCGTACAGGCCGTTGCCACACGGAACGTAAACCGTGGACCCAGACCATGCGGTGCCGCCCCATGCGCCGGAACAAACTGGCTTGCTCGCGAGCTGCCCGCCGATTCCGCCAAGCGCGCCCGCCTTCAGCACGTACGCGACGCCCTGCTTGCCGATCGCGACGACCACGCCGAGCGCCGGGAGGACCGTGGCCCCAACCGAGCCGAGATCCGTGTCGCTTTGATTCAATGAGATCCAGTTTGCCGGCGCAAAGTACGAGCGCACGGACCGCAGGTCCGGCGAAAGCTGGATGACCGAGTTGCTGTAGTCAAACGCCGATCGGGATTCACCGTTCCCGGTGACGACGTAGACACTGCCGTCAGTCCCGATGGTTGTGCCCTGCGGGGTCCAGATTCCCGCCTCGCGAGTGCTCGGCACTTTCCACGCCAGGGAACTGCCGCCCCCTAGAGGCACCGCCACGACGTACCCGTGATACGCGCCGCAGTCGCCGTACAGGCCGCCGATCGTCACGTAGACGTAGTTCTCTCCCACAGCCAAGGCGCCTCGCTGCTGCTGCACCAAGGGGTTGGATGCCGGCGGGTCGACGTCCTGTTGCGACAGCACAGAGCCGTCGGTGAGGCTCAACGTGAACAGCATGTGGTGGTGGCTGCGCAAAAATGCGACGACGTAGAGCCGCCCGGTGCGCGGGTCCGCCGCCGGCGTGCCCGAAATGCCGGTCACCGGGCTGATGTTGCCGCACGGCAGCGAGCCCGCGTCGACAGGATCGCCGAGGTGCTGCTTCCACACGACTGCTCCGCTGAACAGGTCGAGCGAGTACGCCGTGTTGTTTTCAGTCGCCGCCAGCACGTGGCCGGCGACGATCAATGGCGAGGCGTAGACGTCCCCGTCCAGCGGCGCCTTCCAGGCCACGCCAGGAGAGCTCAGCGCCGGCGCCGACGGTCCCACGCCCGCACGCCCGCTGTTCTGGTGGTACTCGGTCCAGTCGGCGGCAAGCGCGGACGGGGAGCCGCCGGCCGATGCACGTGGAGGTGGCGAGGGCACAGACGAGACGCCCGAGCCGCACGCGGCGAGCATCAAAGCCAGGGCCAGCGTCCCGGCCTTCACAGCCCCCAGCTGAACTTGCGAACCGGTTCCAGCCGCGCGCGCTCCGGCGCGATCAAACGAGCGTGTCCCTGGAGAGCAATCCCGCGCTTCGGTCCCATCGCGTCGACTACCATCGCCGCCCTCGGCTCTGCCGTCAGGTTGCGCAGCTTGACTCCATCGACGTCGAATTCCAGCGCACCGTCATCGTCGACGGCGTACATCACCGGCGTGACGTGCGGCCATCCCGACGGCCCGACCGTGGCGAAGCGCCCGATTCGTTGTGAGCGGAGGAACTCGAGCTCGGCTGGACTCAACACCATCAGCGCTCACATCCTAGACTCAAAGATTCACGTGGCCAAGACCGCAGCCCCCAGCATCGGAACGATCGGCGGATACACGATTCGCCGCCGCGAGCCGCTCGACCGCCTCGAGGGCGTGTTTCTCGAGCTCGAACACGATCGCACCGGCGCCCGACACGTTCACATCGAAACCCAGGACGACAACAACGCCTTCGCCGTTTTCTTCCCGACTGTGCCGAAGGACTCCACCGGAGTCGCGCACATCCTCGAGCACGTCGTGCTGGCCGGCTCGCAGCGCTACCCGGTGCGCGATCCGTTTTTCAGCATGACCCGCCGTTCGCTCGCCACCTTCATGAACGCGTTCACCAGCGCCGACTGGACGATGTACCCGTTCAGCTCGCGCAACGAGAAGGACTTCATCAACCTCCTCGACGTTTACCTCGACGCGACGTTCTTCCCGCGCCTCTCGGAGGACTCCTTCAAGCAGGAGGGAATCCGCTTCGAGTTCGAGAACGTGGCCGACCCCAAAAGCGGCCTGCGTTACAAGGGCGTCGTCTTCAACGAGATGAAGGGCGCGCTGGCGACTCCCAGCGCGGCCATGCAGCGGGCCGTCGGGCGGACCCTTTTCAAGGGGCTCACTTACGAGCACGTCTCGGGTGGGGATCCCCAGGACATCCCCAACCTGACCTGGGAGCAGCTGAAAAGATTCCACGCCACTCACTACCACCCCAGCAACGCCTACTTCTACACGTATGGCAACCAGTCCCTCGAGCGGACGCTCGAGGTGATCGAGCGCAACGCGCTTTCGCGCTTCCAGCGCATCGAGGTCGATACCAGCATCCCCGACGTCACGCGCATCGCAACGCCGATCCAGGCTGTCGAGCCATATCCCGCAACCGCGGGCGACGAAAACGCTACCAAGTCACAGGCCCTCGTCGCCTGGGTCACAGTGCCGACCGGCGACTCCTTCCGCCTCCTCGCGATGAAGGTGCTCGCCGAGGTGCTCATCAGCAACGCGGGTTCCCCGCTGAGAAAGGCGCTGATCGATTCCCGGCTCGGCACGGCAATGGCCGACGGGACCGGCCTTCAAGACGACTTCCGCGAAAGCGTTTTCGGCACCGGCCTGAAGGACGTGGCGGCGGACGACGCGGAGAAAGTGCAGCAGGTCGTGCTCGACACCCTCGAGCGTCTGGCTGACGAAGGCATCGACCAAGCCCAGGTGGATGCGGCCATCCACCGGCTCGAGTTCGAAAAGAGGGAGCGCTCAAACGCAGGCTTTCCCTATGCACTGAGAGTTCTCTTCACGATGCTCCCACCCTATTACTACGGTGGCGACTCCTACAACGCCCTTAACTTCGACGCCGATCTCGAGCGCCTCGAGCGAGCGCACAAGGAGGGCAGGTTCTTCGAGAACCTGATCCGCGAAGAGCTGCTCGAAAACACGCACCGTGCGCTGCTGACGATCGTTCCCGACCCCGACCTCGAAGAGCGCCAGCGGCGCAACGAGCTCGATCGGCTCGCGGCGATCGAAGCAGGCATGACCGAAACAGATAAGGAGCGCATCGTGGCGGAGGCCTTGCGGCTCAAGGAGGACCAGGACGCGAAGCAGGACCTGTCAACGCTCCCGACCCTCGAGCTCAGCGACATCCCGATGAAGTTCGAGGACGTGCCCAACCGCGAAATGAAGATCGGTGACGTGGCTGTCGAGTTCTTCCCGCAGCCGACCAACGGAGTGACATATCTCGACATCCGTTCCGATTTCGCAGCCCTGACCCCCGAGGAAAAGGACCTGCTTCCCTTGTTCAGCCGCGTGCTCACGCAGAGCGGAGCCGCCGGCCAGGACTACGTGCAGATCGCTTCCCGCATGGCCGCGGTCACCGGCGGCGTGGGCGCCGCGGCCCAGGTTCAGTCGCTTGCCGCCCAGGACGATTACCTCCAGTCGTTCGTCCTCTCCGGTCGAGCGCTCGACCGCAACGCGAGGCCGTTCGTCGAGCTGCTCACCGACCTCATTGCACGCCTCGAGATCGACCCGAAGCGCCTCAAGGACGTCATCGCCGAAGCTGCGACACGCCTGGAGAGCTCCATCTCGGGTCTTGGCTTCCAGTTCGCGATCCTGCGTGCGCACTCAAAGCTCACCTCGGAGGGCGCCATCAACGACCAGCTCCAGGGCATCGGGATGCTTCACGTCATGCGCCGCCTCGCCCACCTCGAGGAGAGCGAGCTCGGGGACCTCATCGTGAAGCTCGATGTGATGCGCAAGCGCCTCTTTCAACCAGGCAACATCCGTTTCGTAGTTACATGCGAGGAGGGGATGATCGCGCCCCTGCAGACGCTGCTGGACGAGCTCGTGGAAGCGCTCCCGGCCGGCAGCGACCCAGGTCACCCCGAGCGGCCAGAGCCCCTCGAGTTCGCCCCCGAAGCAAGAACAGCGCCGGTCCCGGTAGCGTTCAACGTCCGCATCTTCAAGACCGTGCGGTACACCCACCCGGACGCCGCGGCCCTCCTCGTCCTGGCCAACTACCTGCGCGACACGTTCCTGCATCGCGAGCTGAGAGAGAAGGGCGGCGCCTACGGCGGCTACGCGCAGGCGGGAATCGGGAGCGGCACGTTCTACTTCGGCTCGTACCGCGACCCCAACATCATCCGCACCTACGACGTCTACGACCAGGCGGTGAAGTGGGTGACTGAAGGCAAGATCGAAGCCGAGGCGCTCAAGGAGGCCATCCTCGGCGCATGCGGCGACGTCGACCCCCTCGAGTCGCCCGACATCAAGGGCCGCCGGGAGGCGACCAACCGGATCACAGGCTTTACGCGCGAAGAGCGCGAGCGTTTCAAGCAGCGCCTGCTCGAGGTCACGGAAGACGACCTCCGCCGCGTCGCCGGCGCGTATCTGACGGTGGCCCGCCCGGTGCAGGCCACTGTCGCCGGCCCCGAGCTCGTCGAAGCGGCGCGCAAGGAGCGCCCAGGACTCTTCGAGGTGGTCGCACCCATTTAGCCGACCCATCTAGAATCCCGGGACATGAGGTTCTGGCACCACCAATACTTCTGGCCGGCGGTCCTCATCGTGCTGGGTGTGTACTTCCTGCTCAACAACCTCGGCTTTCTGTGGTGGCTGGAACCCAGGTTCGCGTGGCCGGTGGTGTTGATCGCGCTGGGGGTCTGGCTCCTCCTCCGCCGCTCTCGCGCCTGAGCTGATCGTGCGCAACTACCGTGGCGTTTTCTGGCCTGCGGTGCTGATCCTAGTGGGCGTCGTGGCCCTGCTCGCCAACTACGGCCTGATCTCGACCGACCGGTTGAACCTCCTGGTCGACATGTGGCCGCTGATCCTGATCGTGATCGGGCTGGAGCTCATCGTTCGTCGCCGGTACCAGGGTGTCGCCGGAGACGTGGCCGCCATCCTCGTCGTGCTGATCGCGGTGGGGGGCGCCCTCGTGTACGTCGCCCGGGCTCCGAATCCAGGCTTGATGCACCCGCTCGAAATGTCGGCTCCTATCGGCGCCCTCGACCATGCGGCGCTCGAGTTGGACGTCGGGGCGGCGACGATCACCCTGACCGGCAGCAGCTCGCTGGAAGGAGATCTTTACCGCGCGCACATTCAGTACTCGGGCGCGAAGCCGGACGTCAGTCTCGATCGCTCCAACGGCACCGTGCAGATCTCGCAAGCCAACAGCTTCGGCGCTTTCCAGAGCCGCCGCTTCGTCCTGGACATGCAGGTCAACTCGAGCGTGCCCTGGACGATCCAGACCAACACCGGGGCGTCCACCGAGACCTACAAGCTGGGGTCGGCGCATGTCGCCTCGATCGAGATCAACACCGGCGCGGCACACGTGGATATCACGCTCGGCAAGCCGGCCGGAATCGTGCCGATCAGCATCAACGGTGGGGCCTTGACCGTTCACCTCCACCGGCCGCCCGGCACTGGAGCCTCGGTCATGGTTTCAGGCGGAGCTGTGAGTCTCGACTTCGACAACAAGCACACGCGTGCCGTCGGCAGCATCGGGCAGGCCACCCAGACCGGGCCGGACATGTACAAGGTTGAGGTCAACGGCGGTGCTTGCACCGTGACCATGGACACGAGCGGCCCCTCCGCTTAGCCCGGCGCCAGCCTCGCGTCCAGCGCCCGGACCCGCACCGCGTACTCCATCTCAGTCGAGCTGCTGATCGAGGCGCGCAGCCCTAGCGAGGCCGAGCCCAGCATCGCTTCGAGCTCGCCGTCCAGCACCTTTGCCGCGCGCAGCACCGCCGCCAACGCCGCCGCCCGCTCTGCACCCGCCAACAGCTCCGGTTGATCGACACTGAGAGCCGCGAGCTTCTCCGCCTCACTCTCGAGCTTGCTGGCGAGAGCAACGCCCTCGGGATCGCCACGCTCGCGGCACTTCAGCGCTCCGGCTCGGGCCGCGGCCGCTGCGAGCCGCGCCTCCAGCACGCGGCCCGCGGCGACTTCGTTTGCGGCACTCGCGGGACACAGGCCCACCAGCTGCGGCTTGCCCATCTTCACCCCGCGGCGGGCAAGCTCGGCCAGAACCGCGGCCGGGGGCGTCTCGTCGACCCGGAACAGGTTCATCGAGAGCTGCACTCGACCGCCCGGGAGCTGGAACACGAGCGCCTGGACCCCGCGCATTCCCGCCTCCGACTCACGGAGCGACCGGGCGAGAGCTCTCGCCTCGGCGACGTCCGTGTCGGGCAGCATGACATTGAAGGCCACCAGCGTCAGACGCGCGCCGACACACACGGCGCCGGCGGTGGGGTGGAGGTCTGGGCCGCCGAGGTCCGGGCGCGCGCGTCCAGCCCTGATGTCTGCGAGCGAACGCTGCTCGCCGTACCAATAAACCGGCACGTGGAGATCGCTCCAGATCCGCATGCCGACTTCGCGCGCGAGCTCTCGGGCGTCGCCCAGCGTGCTTGGTCCGAGCGGCACGATAGGCACCACGTCCGCCGCCCCGACCCGCGGGTGGACGCCCTCGTGAACCCGCATGTCGATGCGCTCCACCGCGGCGCCGACCGCCGCCACCAGCCCGTTCAGAAGCCTGGGTCTCGAGGCCGCGACCGAGATGACGACACGGTGATGGTGTGGGTCTCGATCGATGTCGAGCACGTGAGCACTCGTCGCCGCAGCGCCCGCGATCGCCGAGATCACGTCCGGCCGCCTCCCCTCCGAGAAGTTCGGCACCGACTCGAAAAGACCTTCGGTATTCATCAGCTTGTTAGGGTAAGGTGCCGTGCCCGGACCGGTTGCGCTCGTTTACGGCGATAAGCTGATGAAGCATCGGCTCTCGGATCAGCACCCGCTGCAGCCGATTCGCGTCAAGCTTGCGGTGGACCTCATCCGCTCGACCGGACTCATCGAGCACGCGCACCTGCTCCCGCCGCGTCACGCGACGCTCGAAGAGCTGGAGCTGGTCCACTCGCGCAGCTACATAGACCTGGTCCGCAAGTTGAGCGACCCCCAGGAGCGCGCGGGTGTTTCGCCCCACCAGCTAGACGCCGCCGGTTTCGCGTCGGCCGACAACCCCATCTCGGACGCGCTCCACGAAGGCGCCGCAATGGTGGTCGGAGCGAGCCTCGTCGCGGCGCACGCGATCCACAGCGGCGCCGCGCTCCACGCCTTCAGTCCGAGCGGCGGCCTTCATCACGCCCACCGCGAACGGGCCTCGGGCTTCTGCACATACAACGACGCCGCGATCGCGTGCCAGTGGCTTAAGGAGCAGGGTCACCGCGTCGCGTACGTGGACGTCGACGTCCACCACGGGGACGGCGTCGAGGGGATCTTCCAGAGCGATCCCGAGGTGCTCACCATCAGCCTCCATGAAAGCGGTCGCTATCTCTTCCCCGGGACGGGCTTTCCGGAGGACTGCGGGGTTGGAAAGGGCCGCGGTGCCGCCGCCAACCTCCCCTTTCTGCCCTACACGTGGGACGAGCCGTGGCTCGAGGCCTTCGACAAGGTAGTGCCCGCGCTCCTGCGCCGGTTCAAGCCGACAGTGCTTGTGACACAGGACGGCTGCGACACGCACTACCTCGACCCGCTCGCGCACCTGGCCGCGACAACGAGGATCTGGCCGCACGTAGGAAAGGCGTTTCACGACCTCGCGCACGAGCTCTGCGACGGGCGGTGGCTCGCTCTCGGCGGTGGCGGCTACGCCATCTACGAGGTGGTGCCGCGCGCGTGGACGCTCCTGTTTGCCGAGATGGTCGAGCGTCCGGACCTCGCCGCCGAGGTCAACGACCCGTCAAGCGTCGTGCCGGCAGCCGAGGCTCAGGAGCGGGTCTGGGCGGCACTTCGCAAGGACCTCGCGCACCTCGGCGAGGTGCACGGGATCCAGTTTTAGGCGGAGTACGTCCGCAGGCAGCGGGTGCAGATGCGCGCGTGCACGGGCTTTCCGGCCACGGTCACCCGGCCCATCTGGAGGTTGGGCATGAACCTCCGGTTGACCCGGTTCTTGGCGTGGCTTACGTGGTGTCCGTATTGCGGCTCCTTGCCGCAGATCGCGCAGCGCTTGGCCATGAGGCACACTCCGATGTGGTTAGTTCCGAACGAAAGCCCGCGTCATTTCGCGGTGTAACGGAGCCGAATTGTACCATGGGCTCTCCATGGCCTCGAAGACAACCACCCCCCTCGTCCAGTCCCGCCAGTGGGGCCGCATCGAGGTCTTGCCCTCCGCTGTAGGCGCCATCGCCGCGCACGCCGCCCTGGGCTGTTACGGCATCGCGGGCATGGCGGCCCGCGGGCTGCGTGACGGAGTGGCCGAGCTGCTGCACAGAGGGAACGCCGCTCGCGGCGTCGAGGTGGTCGAGGTCGAAGACGGGCTGCGCATCGACGTCTTCGTCATCGTCCAGTACGGCATCCGCATCTCCGAGGTCGCCCACAACCTCCAGGAGGCGGTCAAGTTCGCGGTGGAGCGTTCGGTCAATGTCCCCGTGGCGCAGGTCAACGTGAACGTCCAGGGCGTTCGCGAAGAGCAGAGGTAGCCGTGGCCCAAAGGAACCCTGGGCAAAAAAACCCAGGCCAAAAAGACTTTGGTGTTGACGGACCCCTTTTCAAGCGGGCCTTGCTCGGGAGCCTGAGCTGGCTTTCCGCCAACCACGAGGAGGTCAACCGCCTCAACGTGTTCCCAGTGCCCGACGGCGACACAGGCACGAACATGCTGCTGACGCTTCAATCCGCGGTCGAAGACATCAAGGAGTCGGACGCCGCCGAGGTGAGCAAGATCGCCAAGCTGGCCTCGCATGGCAGCCTGATGGGGGCCCGCGGCAACTCGGGCGTCATCCTCTCGCAGATCTTTCGTGGGTTCGCCCGAGCGGTCGAGGGCAAGAGCTCGTTGACACCCGCCGAGCTTGCCGTCGCCTTCGAAGAGGCCGCCAACGCAGCCTACCGGGCCGTGAACAAGCCCACCGAGGGCACCATCCTGACCGTCGCGCGGGAGGCGGGTCGGGCTGCCGCCGCCGCGGCCGGCGCTCCCGGCGCCACCATCCCGACCGTCATCGCGGCTGCTGCCGCCGGCGCCAGGGCGGCCGTGCTGAAAACGCCGAATCAGCTGCAGATCCTTCGCGACGCGGGTGTCGTCGATGCCGGAGGATTCGGCCTTCAGATCATCCTCGAGGGCATGCTCAAGACCTTCGAGGGCACGGACGCTCAGATTGCGCCGCCCGCCGCCTCGCGGCCCGCGCAGCCCGTAGCGTCTCAGGTCAACGTCGAGCTCCCCGAAGGGGGCTGGGGATACTGCACCGAATTCCTCATCGAAGGCTCCAACCTTGACCTGCAGCTGATCCAGGAACAGATCGAGGCGCTCGGCAATTCAGTGCTCGTCGTCGGCGAACCGGAATTGGTGAAGGTTCACGTCCACACCGATGACCCGACTCGTGTCATCACGCTGGCCGGCGGCTACGGCAAGGTGCTGAAGCTCAACGTCGGCGACATGTCGACGCAGCACAGGCGGATCCTCGAGAGTGAAGCGCAGACCTCGAGCGCGCCCCGCGCAAACGGCGTCGGCCTCGTCGCGGTTGTGGCCGGCCCGGGCCTGGTCGAGATCTTCCGAGGGCTTGGCGTGGACGCAATCGTCGAAGGCGGCCAGACGATGAATCCCAGCACCCAGGACATGCTCACCGCGATCGAGTCGGTGCCTTACGAAGAGGTCATCCTCCTACCCAACAACGGCAACGTCGTCCTCGCCGCGAAGCAGGTTCTCCACGTGACGAAAAAAAAGGTCCACGTCATCGAGACGCACAGCGTCCCGCAGGGAGTCGCCGCCGTCGTGGCCTTTCGCCCCGACCGGTCCGGCGCCGAGAACTTCGCCGCGATGAAAGCTGAGGCCGAGCGCGTCCAGACCATCGAGGTCACGCACGCGGTTCGCGACACCCGCTCCAACGGCCTGAAGGTGAAGAAGGGCGACGTCATCGGCTTGATCAACGACAAGCTGGAGTTCGCCGGCACCGACTACGGGGAGGTCGTCAACAAGGCCCTCAGCAAGCTCGGGCCGGATGCGTACGAGCTGGTCACCGTTTATCGCGGCAAGGACGCGAGCGATGACGAGCTGGCCAAGCTCGAGTCGGCGATCCGCTCCACGTACCCGGGTCTCGAGGTCGAGATCCAGCAGGGCGGGCAGCTGCACTACCCGTTCATCCTCTCCGTCGAATAGCGGGGTGAAGCGTTCCTTCGCGGTCGTCACAGACTCGACCGCCGACCTGCCCGACGCGTGGCGCGATCGGTATGACATCCAGGTCGTCCCCCTGAAGGTCCTCTTCGGCGAGGAGACGTTTCGCGACGGGGTGGACATGAACAACGAGGAGTTCTTTCGCCGCCTGGCCACGTCCACCAAGCTCCCGACCACGTCGGCTCCATCCCCGGGCGAGTTTGCGGAGCTCTTTTCACGACTCGCGAGAGACCACGACGGGTGCATCTCGATCCATATCGGCGCCCAGCTCTCGGCAACTGCCGAGGCGGCCCGGGTCGGCGCCCAGTCGGTCGAAGGGTTCAAGGTCGACGTCATCGACAGCGAGACGGTGACGATGCCGATGGCGTTCCTGTGCCGCATCGCCGCGGAATGCGCAACTCTCCAGGAGGCCACCGCGGCCGTGAAGGAGCGCATCCCCAACTGCCGCGTCCTCGCCCTCCTCGACACCCTCCGCTACATCGAGATGGGCGGTAGGGTGAGCCGCGCGCAAGCGATGATCGGCACCATGCTCGACCTGAAGCCCCTTTTGCTCGTCGTCAACCGCGAGATCAAATCGGTCGACCGCGTTCGCACTCGCTCCCGCGCCATCCCCCGGATGGTCGAATTCTTCGAGGGCGACCAGCCGGTCGAGCACGTTGGCGTGGTGCACGCGCAGGCGCCCGAGGAAGCGGAGCGAATCGCCGCCGATCTTCGCAAGCGCCATCCCGAGCTCGAGATACCGGTCGGGCAGATCGGAAGCGTGCTGGGGACGCATGTCGGCCCAAAGGCGCTGGGCCTGACCTACATCAAGAAGTAGTCGCCCGCCCGCTCGCGGTCAAGACCAGGCTCCGCCCCGGCCGTGGCCAGACGCGGATCAGCGGTGGCGTGATCGCGATGATCTTCGGCAGGACGGCGACGGCGAACCGGTACGCCCGCTGCTCCCCGCGCCCCCAGGGCAGGCGGTATTGCTTGCGCAGCGCCGGAGGCATCAGGCCAGTCGTCACCACATTCAACGGAAGCATCGCCGGCCCGGGAAGCAGGCGCAGCGGCGGGCGCAGAATCTGCGCCGCCAGCTCCAGCGCACGGCCGTCCACCCGCACCGGCCCCTGCGCCGACATCATCTGTTCCAGGTACGCCTCGAACTCCGTATACGTGTCTGGAAAGCGATCGCGCGGAATCCCCAGCAGCTCGCCGAGCAGCTGGAACTCCTGGTAGAAGTCCTCGCGCTCACGCGGCTGAAGGCGCTGCACGAACGTCTCGTATGTCACCAGCGCGGTGTCGGCAAGAGTGGCGTGCACCCACAGCAATAGATCAGGATCGAGCGCGCGATAGTCCCCGCCGCGCACGTTCGCGTGTACCTGGTTCACCGCGCGCGCGGCGCCGAGCGCAGTCTCGCGATCGCCGAAAACTATCGCCATCGTCATCCGGATCGTCCGGCGCAGGCGCCGAATGGGATGAGCACGGAAGTCCGAGTGCTCGTCGACGCCTGCCGCGACCTTGGGATGCGCGAGCTGCATGAGCAGGGCGCGCCCGCCTCCCAGCAGCAGGATGTTCTCGCGGTTCACGCGCCGGGTGATCGAGTCCTCTGGAAACAGGCCCGGCCGCACCATGCCATCTTATTAATGTGTACCAGCAGCTCTTCACGTTCGGGGCTGCGTTTCTCGGCTCCGCTGTCGAGTCGACCGAGGCGCTGACGATTGTTCTTGCCGTCGGTCTCACGCGCGGGTGGCGCGCGCCGCTCTACGGCACCGTCGCGGCCCTTGTCGCGCTTGCCGTGCTGGTGGTGCTCTTCGGCCAGCTGATCGTCGAGCGCGTCCCTGAGGCCACCCTCAAGCTCATCATCGGCACTCTGCTCTTGCTCTTCGGCCTGCGCTGGCTGCACAAGGCGGTCCTGCGCTCGGCCGGCGTGGTGGCGATGCACGATGAGGAGCACGCATACCAGCAGACGGTCAACCAGCTTCAGGGTGCGGTGTCGCGGAAGGACTGGGTGGGCTTTGTGCTCGCGTTCAAAGGAGTCTTTCTCGAGGGCCTCGAGGTGGTCTTCATCGTGGTCGCCGTCGGAGGCACCAGCCGGTACCTCCCCTATGCGGTGGCGGGCGGCCTGCTTGCCATGGCGGCGGTGGCGGCTGCCGGACTGGTCGTTCGGAAGCCGCTCGCCCGAGTCCCCGAGAACACCCTCAAGTACGCGGTCGGCATCATCCTCACGGCCATAGGCACTTTTTGGGCGGCGGAGGGGATGGGGGCCAAATGGCCGCTGGACTTCGTGTCCATCTTCTTCCTCGCGGCCGCGTATCTCGCCGCCTCGCAGCTTGCAGTGATGCTTGTGCGCCGTCGCCCGGTGCTCGCGTGAAGTTCCTCAGGTCCGCAGCAGCCCAGGTGATCGGGCTGTTCGTGTCGGATTGGGTTCAGACCGTGGTCATCCTCGCCATCGTGGCTGCCGGCTGGCTCGCGATCTCAGTCCTGCACGTCACCCCAATTGCGGTGCTGGTCGCCCTGGTGCTGCTGCTCGCCGCGCAACACGTCTGGTTTGCGCTCGCCGAAGCAAGGCGGGCCTCTAGGCCGCAGTCGCCTTCGCCATCTCCGAGTTGAACGCGTCGACGCGTGGTTTGTAGTACGCGAAGATGTCGACTTTGGTCAGGTCATAGGCGCTGAGCTTCGTGCCGTCACCCTCGACGCTCTTGCCGGCTCTGACTATCGCCTGCTTGTCATTGGCTGCGAGCGCATCGAGCAGAGTGCCGTAATCAGCGGCCAGCGTCTGGAAATCGAACATCAAGCTGTGGATCTCACCAGGCAGGCCGGGCGCTTTCGACAGCTGAAGCGCTTTGTCCAGGCGCATCTTCAGGTTGGGCAGGCTTGCCTTCGCCCCAGAGATGTCGCGACCCTCGACCTGTGTAATGAACGCATCAAAATCGACACTCACATCTGCGAAGGCTTGAAAGAACTCTCCGTCCTTTACGTAGTCGGCGGCGATTGACCTCGCGTTCGAAAGCCCCTTTCGCGCATGGTCTGTCCGGGCCGCCTCTTGGTCCAGGTCGGCCCGGCTGAACGCGGTCAGCCACTCCCGACTGTGGAGCTGCGCCCTGGCGGAAACGAGCGATGCGTCGTCCTGGTCCACCGTGGTGCCTGCCACTCTGGCGTTCGCCATGAACAAGTCGATACGCGCTCTGGATGGCGTGGGGTTGGTAGTCGAGCTGCTGAAAAGACCATTGAACAGTCCGCCGATGTCCATGAAAGTACTGTTGAGGCTGTCCTTGTGAGAGACGACGGTGTGCAGGCTCCTGTCCGCGTTCGCGACCTGAGTTGACGCGAATGCGTAGCCCACGACTGCATAGCCGATGATTCCGACCAGGACGATGACAACGACGACGACCGCTATACGGGCGCGGGGCACGGCGTGAGCATACTTGTCCTCCCTCGGACGCTGGACGCTCTGGTGGCGGCCCTCCCCGCGGTCAGGCCGGTAGACGTCAAGAGGCTGAGCAAGCTCGGCATCAAGACGATTCGCGACCTGCTCATCACGCTGCCCTTCGGTTGGGAGACGTATGGGGGCCCGGTGGCAATTGCCTCGCTTTTGCCCGGGGTCCAGGCCACCGTGGTGGGCACTGTCACCTCGATCGCGCCCAAGATCACGCGAGTCAAGAGGATGAAGCTGACAGAGGCGACCATCCGCGACGACAGCGGCACCGGGTTACGCGTCGCCTGGTTCAACCAGCAGTTTGTTGCGAGGCAGCTTCATAAAGGCGACCGCGTTGCCGTGGCCGGAATGGTGAAGAGCGGCTACGGAGGGATGCCGGAAATGCAGAACCCGCATTACGAGCGCCTGGATGGCAACGAGGACGATGAGCCCTCACGAGTCGGCGGGCTCATGCCGAAGTACCACCTGGTCGATGGGCTGAGCTCGAAGAAAATCGCCCGCTGGGTCGAATCGGCGCTGCCCCTCGCCGACAACCTGGAGGACCTCCTGCCGGAGGGTGTGCGCGAACGTCACCGGCTGCTCTCGGTCGCCGAGGCTGTGCGCCAGGGTCACCGCCCCGACACCGAGGAGCAGTGGCGCGAGGCGCGCCGCCGCATGGCGTTCGCCGAGCTGTTCGAGCTGCAGGCGGCGTTTGCGCTCATGCGCGCGAACATCGCTGCCGAGCCGGCCACGCCCATCCCGTACCAGCAGGAGGTCATCGACGTATTCAAAGCGGGCGTCGGGTTCGAGCTCACGCACGCGCAGAAGCGCTCCACGTGGGAGGCCTTCCAGGACATGCAGAAGAGCGCGCCCATGAACCGCCTCCTCAACGGTGACGTCGGCTCCGGTAAGACCGCCGTCGCCGCCGCCTCCGTCGCGATGGCCCACGCGGCGGGCCTCCAGTCGGTGGTCATGGCACCGACCGAGATCCTTGCCCGGCAGCACCTGCACAGCTTCCGCGCGTACCTGGAAGAGAGCTTTCCCGGCCTCACGGTCGAGCTGCTTGTCAGCAGCCAGGGAGCGGCCGAGCGTCGTCGCGTACGTGCCGCGGCGGCCTCAGGCCACTGCGCGCTGGTGGTCGGGACGCACGCCTTGATCGAAGAAGACGTGGAGTTCGCCGAGCTCGGCCTGGCCATCGTCGACGAGCAGCACCGCTTCGGCACTCACCAGCGCGAGCTGCTTCGCGCTAAGGGACGTGGGCGTCCGCACTTCCTCGCCATGACCGCAACGCCGATTCCACGCACCCTCGCGCTTGCGCTGTACGGCGAGATGGCCGTCTCGGTCATCGACGAGATGCCCCCGGGCCGCACGCCGGTCGAGACCGAGGTGGTCCAGCCGGATGAGCGCCAGCGCGCCTACGACCTCGTCCGTGAGCACGTGCGCGCGGGCCGCCAGGCGTTCGTGATCTGCCCGCTGATCGAGGAGTCGGAGGCGATCGTCGCGCGATCGGCGACCGCCGAGGCGGAGCGATTACAGAGGGAGGTGTTCCCCGACTTGCGCCTCGGCCTCGTGCACGGCAGGCTCAAGGAGAAGGACGAGGTGATGCGCGCGTTTGTCGCGGGCGAGATACAGGTCCTGGTTGCGACAGCCGTCGTCGAGGTTGGCGTCGACGTTCCAAACGCGACGGTGATGATGATCGAGGGCGCCGACCGCTTTGGCCTGGCGCAGCTCCACCAGTTCCGGGGCCGTGTGGGACGCGGTGCGGGCCACAGCTACTGCCTACTCCTGACCGAAGATCCCACAGACCTGGCCCAGAACCGATTGAACCTCATGACGAGTATTCGCGACGGCTTCAAGCTTGCCGCGGAGGACATGCGCATTCGAGGCATGGGCGAGCTGATGGGCGAGCGCCAGCACGGCATGTCCGACCTCGCGATGCAGGCGCTGCAGGAACCGGAGCTGCTGAACGAGGTGAGGCAGGAGGCGGAGAGCATCCTGGAATCCGACCCCGCCTTCGATCAGCACCCGCCGCTGAAGGCGGCGGTTGCCCGCCGCCTCCAGATCACGTCGATCAGCTAGGGCAAATAAGCGGCGGGGCGATCGCGGCGAACACCAGCGCCACGCGCCGATACTAGCGACGTATGGATCCTCTCTCGCCGCTTCGGTTGACGGAGTACAGCCACGGGGCCGGTTGAGCCTGCAAGCTCAGCCCGGTGGAGCTAGGGCAGGTACTGGGGGCGTTGCCCCCGATCGTCGACCCGAACGTGCTGGTCGCAACCGCCGGCCGCGATGACGCGGCGGTCTATCGAATCGCGCCCGACCGCGCGCTCGTCGCGACGGTTGATTTCTTCACGCCCATCGTCGACGACCCCGTGGAGTTCGGCGCCATCGCCGCCGCGAATGCCTTGAGCGATGTGTACGCGATGGGCGCGCGGCCACTCTTCGCCCTGGGCATCACGGCATTCCCGCGCGAGAAGCTCGGCACAGGCCTGCTCGAGAAGATCGTGGCCGGCGGAGCCGCCAAGATGACGGAGGCTGGCATCGCCATCGTCGGCGGACATTCGGTGGATGACGCAGAGCCGAAGTTCGGATACACGGTCGTCGGTGAGGTGCATCCAGACCGCGTGGTCGGCAACGACGGGGCGAAGGCCGGCGACATCCTCTTTTTGACCAAGCCGCTGGGCTCGGGCCTCGTCGCCACCGCGATCAAGCGCGGACTCTGCCCTCCGGCCCTCGAGCGCGAGGCGGTTGCCGTCATGTCAGAGCTGAACCGCGCCGCCTCCGAGGCGATGGTCGCCGCCAGCGCCAACGCGGCGACCGACGTGACCGGTTACGGGCTGATCGGCCACCTCGCCAACATCAAGGGAGGTGCGGACATCCAGCTCAGCGCCATCCCGTTGATGAAAGGGGTCAGGGAGCTTGCGGAGGCGGACCTCTTCCCGAGTGGAAGCCGCCGCAACCACGCCGCCTACCGCGACCAGGTGGACTGGAACGGGCTCGCCGAGATCGACCAGATGCTGCTGTGCGACGCCCAGACCAGCGGCGGCCTTCTGGTCGCGATTCCCCCGGCAAAGGCAGCGGCCTTCGAAGCCGCGCTCCGTTCCGCCCGGTATCGACCTGCGCGCATCGGGATCATCACAGGCCACGGCGCGATCAGCGTGCGAGCCTGATCGTGCCAGGGCTGCGCGTCAGCGGGGGAGAGGCGAGGGGACGGCGGCTCAAAGCGCCGAAGGGCATCCGGCCCACCCAGGGGATGGTCAAGCAGGCCATCTTCAACCTCGTCGGCCCCGGCATAGCGGGGGCACATGTCCTGGACCTGTTCGCCGGCTCGGGCGCCCTCGGCATCGAAGCCCTGTCTCGCGGCGCCGCGAACGTGACCTTCGTGGACCACCAGCCTCGTGGTCTTGCTATCCTGCGCCAGAACTTGGAAGTACTCGGCCTCAGGGAGCGCGCGCAAGTCGTCCGCGGAGACGTTGTGCGGTGGCTTGAGGCGTCGCCGGACCAGATCAAGCGCGCGGGCCTGGTGTTTCTCGACCCGCCGTACGACGATGTGGTGCTGGACCGCGCATTGAAAGTGCTGGACCGAACCCTCGACGACGCAACCGTCGTCGCGGAGCACTCGCGTCGGCAGCAGATGCCGATGCTGGCCCGGCTCCAGGTCGACCGTGAGCGCCGCTATGGGGACACGGTGGTCACCGTGTTTCGCGCCCCGGCAACGCAGGGCCCCGCGGCGTGAGCACGCGCCCGAAAACGAAAGTCGCCGTCTACCCCGGAAGCTTCGACCCGCTCACGAACGGCCACCTCGACGTGGTCGACCGCGCGCTGGGGATCTTCGACAAGCTCATCGTCGCGGTGGCCGGCAACCCCGAGAAGCGCAAGCCGCTCTTCACGGTCGAAGAACGGATGCAGCTCATCAGCGCGTCGCTGAAGGGTCGCGAGCGGGTTGAGGTGTCGAGCTTCAAGGGGCTGACCGTCGAATATGCCCGCTCGATGGGGGCGACCACGCTGGTCAAAGGGCTGCGCGCGTACTCAGATTTCGACGCGGAGCTTCAGCAAGCCCTCATGAACCGCAAGCTGGCGCCCGACATCCACACCGTCTTCCTCATGTCGAGCTTCGCCCACATTTACGTCTCATCAACTATCTTGAAGGACATCGCCAGCTATGGCGGGAACGTATCCGACCTCGTTCCGCCCCCGGTCGCGAGAGCGCTGAAGGAGAAGTACAGATAAAGGTCGACGAGCTGCTTGACCGTTTCGAGTACCTGATCCAGAACGCGCGCCATGTCCCGCTGTCCACGCAGGTGATGGTCAACGAGGACGAGATGATGGAGCTGATCGACCAGGTCCGCTTCAACCTACCGGATGAGATCAAGCAGGCGAACTGGACCGTGTCGGAGCAGCAGCGCATCATCACCGAGGCGCACGGCGAGGCGGCGCGCATCATGTCTCGCGCCAACGAGCGCGCCGAGGAGACCGCCTCGGAACACGAGATCCTGCGGCGTGCGGAGCGTCATTCCGCGCAGGTGATCAAGGATGCGCAGGCGAAGTCGGATCAGATCGTCCGCGAAGCCGAGGGCTACGCGATGGAGCAGCTCAAGCAGCTGGAAGCTCACCTGGGCCGCACCCTGGCGACGGTGCGCCGGGGGGTCGAGGCCCTGCAAACCAACCAGCCGCCCCCCGAGGAGAACGCGGACCAGGCGACGGGCTCCTGAAGCCAGACACCCTCTTCCCGTAAACTTCACAGGCTCATGGCTCTACCGAAGGTCAAGCTATCCAAGTCGAAGAAGGGACGCCGCCGCTCCCACCTGGCGCTGGCGCTCGTGCAGCTTCAGCCGTGCCCGAACTGCAAGAGCCCGCGGCGGCCCCACATGATCTGCCCGAACTGCGGCCACTACAAAGGCCGCGAGGTCATCAAGACCGCATAGGCGCGAAAGTCGCGTTTATCTACCCCGGCCAGGGTTCCCAGCAGCCCGGCATGGGGGCCGACCTGCTCACGGATCCGGAGGTCTCCGACCTCTGCGACAAGTGCGCATCCGCCGCAGATGTCGACCTCCGTCACCTGCTCACCAGCGCCGGCGATGACGAGCTGCGGCTCACCCAGAACGCCCAACCCGCCCTCTGTTTCGTCGGCCTGGGATTGACCCTGTTGCTCCGCCGACGCGGCATCGAGCCGGTCGCGGCCGCCGGCCACTCCGTCGGCGAGTACACCGCCCTGGCGATCTCGGGCGCGGTCGGCGCGCCGCAGGTGATCAAGGCTGTCGTCGAGCGCGGCAAGGCGATGGCGGAAGCCGCTCCCGCCGGCACGAGCTCCATGGCCGCCGTCCTCGGCCTTGACTCGCCTTCGGTGGAAGTCGCCCTGGCCGGCATGAACGACGCCTGGCCGGCCAACTACAACACGCCGACCCAGACCGTGATCGCCGGCACGATGGCCGGACTCGAGGCCGCCACCAAGCGCCTCCAGGCCTCCGGGGCGAAGCGGGTACTCCCGCTCAACGTCAGCGCCGCCTTTCACACTCCCCTGATGGCGCCCGCCGCCGAACGGCTGCGAGCGGCGCTCGACCGGATCGAGTGGCGCAGCCCTCGCATCCCGGTGATGGCAAACCTCACTGGCCGCCCACACCAGGGCGGCGACCGCATCCCCCAGGTGATGGAGATGCAGCTTCGATCGCCCGTGCGGTGGGCCGCGTGCGTGCTCATGCTCGTCGAGCTGGGCTGCGACACCTTCGTCGAGGTCGGACCCAAGCGCGCCCTCACCGGGATGATGCGCGAGCTCGCTCCCACCGCCGCCGCGACCGCCGTCGGGACCCCAGACGCCGTCTCCCAGCTCGCGATGTAGTTTTTTCCGCACGAGCTGGCACTCGCGGCATTGAATTCGAGCCCTGGCAACAAAGAGATCTCCGAGAACAAGCGGGGGGCCCGGGCCGCTCGGAGCCCGGGCCCCCGGGGCTGATACAGTAACGGCGAGATGGAAACTCAAAAACTGAGCTTTGAAGACTTCAAGAACATCGTCGTCGAACGCCTTGGCTGCGAGCCCGAGCAGGTGACGATGGACGCGTCTTTCCAGGAGGATCTCAACGCCGACTCGCTCGACCTGGTCGAGCTGATCTACGCCTTCGAGGAGAACACCGGGCTGGAGATCCCAGACGAGGACGCGGAGAAGATCACCACCGTCGGGCAGGCGTGGGAGTACATCCAGGAGAAGTCCGCCTCATAGCACAGCCCCAGGCCGCACCCCTGGCCCAATCCCTTCAGCAGCTCCAACAAAAGATAGGAATCCACTTCCGCGATCCCGGCCTGTTGCTCGAGGCCGTGACGCACAGCTCTTTCGCCAACGAGAGTCCGCATCTCTCGCCTCGCGACAACGAACGGCTCGAGTATCTCGGCGACGCGGTGCTCCAGCTGATCACCGCCGAGTATCTCTACAAGCACCACCCTGGCGCGACCGAGGGCGAGCTCACGCAGACCCGTTCGGCGATGGTCAACACGAACACGCTGGCGTTGCTCGCCGAGCAGCTCGACCTCGGCAGCTATCTCTACCTCGGCAAGGGAATCGCCAAAGGCGGCGGGCGCGGACTGAAATCGCTGCTCGCGAATGCCTTCGAGGCGCTGCTGGGCGCGATCTTCCTCGACGCCGGCTATGACGCCGCCTATCACTACTACCTCAATCGCTACCGCTCACTACCGTCGCCGGCCCAAGACGAGAACTTCAAAGGACGCCTGCAGCAGGTGGCACAGGAACGGTTTGGCACGACGCCCTTCTACGACAGCGAGGGGGCGAAGGTCGGCACGCATCGCGAGTACACGTCGGTCGTCTTCGCCGGCGCCGAGCCCCTGGGCACCGGTCACGGGGCCAGCAAGCAGGAGGCGGAGCAGGACGCCGCGCGTGCGGCCCTGCAGGCCCTGGTGGGCGATGGGGCCGAGCCGGTCTCGGCCAAGGCGCCGGCCAAGACGCCCCGGCCGCGCGCCCGCCGGGCCCCTCGAACCGCGCGCGCCGCCGCCGAGGTGATCCAGCTCCCTGAAGCTGTCACCGAACCTGTGCTGGAGCCTGTGCCCGAGCCCGCGCCGGAGCCACCGCCTGTTGTCCCCATCCAACTTAGGAGCCGCCAGTTCGGCGAACCCCTCGAGTAGGGATTTTCCACAGGTTGTGCCCGGGGCTAAATCGACCCCTACATCTGCTACCTTTGGGGGCGACTTGTTCCTCCGCTCGCTGAGCCTGCTGGGCTTCAAAACCTTCGCCCGGCCAACCGAGATCCGATTCGAAGGCGGCGTCACGGCGATCGTCGGTCCGAACGGCTCAGGCAAGACGAACATCGTGGACGCGGTCAAGTGGGTCCTAGGCTCGGGGCAGGCCCGCGACCTGCGAGGCAAGACGATGGCGGAAGTCATCTACGTGGGCGGCGAGCGCCGGGCCCGCGCCGCTTTCGCGGAGGTCACCCTCGTGTTCGACAACACGGAAGGACGCCTGCCAGTGGACTATCACGAGGTCGCGATCAAGCGGCGCGTGGAGCGCGACGGCGAGAGCGACTACTACCTCAACGGCACTCGCATCCGCCGGCGCGACCTCATCCACATGCTCGCGTCCACCGGTCTCACCGTCGACTCGTACGCGATCATCGGACAGCACGACATCGAGGAGATCGTCGTGTGCTCGCCCGCCGAACGCCGGCAGCTGCTCGAGGAGGCAGCCCAGGTGCGCGGGGTCAAGCAGCGCCGGCAGGAGGCTGCCCAACGCCTGACCGAGCTGGCCGCCAACCTGCTCAGGCTGGAAGACCTGAGGTCTGAGATCGAGCCGCGACTCGAGGTCCTGCGCGTGCAGGCCGGAGCGGCGCGCGAAGCCGCCGAGGCGACGGCACGCCTGGAGCTGCTGCGCGGAAGCATCGTGTGGGAGGAGTGGCGCGAGGCGCGCGATGCGCACCGCCGCGCGTCGTCACAGGTGCAGGCGTTCGCGCGGCGGCTCGTCGAGGCGAAGGAGCTGGCCCAATCGGCCGAAACCGAGTTCCAGGCGTGGCGCAAGGAGATCCAGGCCGCGCAGGATCGCCGCCTCGCCCGCCAGCGCACGCTCGGCCGGCTGCGCCTGGAGGTGGTCGAGGCCGAGCACTCGCTGGCCCTCGCCGGGGAGCGGGCGAACAACGCCGGTGCCCTTGTCCAGGCAGCGCGCCGCGAGGAGGCCGACAACCGGTCCGTCTCTGCGGCGGCCGAGGCACTTCGCTCTCAGCTGACGGTGGAGCTCGAGCAGGCTCGCCACGCGCTCGAAAGCGTGCCGGAGGCGCCGGCCATCCCCGAGGCGCCCGATCCGTCGGCTGTCCAGCAGGTGCGCCGGGCGGCGGACCAGGCTCGCCGGGCTCTGGCCGCGGCCTCCTCCACGATCGCAGCGCTCCGGACCCGCCGCGAGTTCCTCGAGGAGCAGTCCGCGCGGCTCGACTCGATGCGGGAGGCGGCGCAGAAGCTGCCCGACGCGGAGGCCGAGCTCGAACGAGCCAGAAAGGCTGCCGCCGAGGCCGAATCGGCCGTCGTGATGGTGGCGCGCTTGCGTTCGGAGTTGGAAGGGCTCGATGCCCTGCGGCCCGAGCCTGCCGCCGGACTTGAGCGCCTCTGCGAGGTGGTGATGCCCAAACCCGGTTACGAGGCGGCGCTCTCCGCGGTGCTGGGCCCGCTCGCCGACGCGCTGGTCGCGCGAGATGAGGCAGCGGCTTCCAAAGCGAAACCCGACCGGCAGCTGACGGTGCTCTATCCGACGGCCGCGCCTCAACCGCGAGCCGGCTCTCTCTTCGAGCACGTGAGCTGCAGGGCCGGCTACGAGGAGATCGCGCGCCGGCTCCTTGGCCACGTGGTGGTGGGCGAGGACGTCACGCTGGACGGCGTCTACCGAGAGCCGGGATTGGTGCGAGCCGGCAGTGACCCCCGGGTCGCGATCGACGTCCGGCGCCACGAGCTGCGCGATCGCCTGTCCGGCCTGGAGCCGCAGGCCGCCCAGTCGGACATCGCCGCGAAACGACTGAAGGAGGCGGAGTCCGCTCTCGCCGACCTGCGATCGCACGCCGCCGGTGCTGTGCGCTCGGAGGAAACGGCGAAGTTGCTGGAGTCCGCCCGCGCGGCCGAGCTCGCCGAGACGGAAAAGCTGCCTGAGCTCGAGCGCGTGACGAACGCGGCCGACGAGCGTGTGGCAACGCTGGCCAAAGAGCTCGAGTCGAGCCTCCAGGCGATCGGAGAAGGGCGCGCCGCGGCCCATCACGCGGAGGTGGATCGAGCTCGCTGGCGAGACCGCATCGAGGATCTTCGCCGCCAGCTCGCCGCGGTCGGAGAGGATCTGACGCGTTTGCAGGCCGCCGCCGGAGAACGAGTCGCGCGCCTCTCCCAAGCTGAGGCTGCGGCCGTGGCCGGCGCCGAGTCGCTGCCCGCGCTCACAGCCGCGGCTGACGCCGCGCGAGCTGCGCTGGCCGCCACGGAGCAGGATTCGCCTGAAGACGAGGCCGAGATGGCCGAGGGTGCGCGACGCCTGATCGCCCTCGAAGAGGCGCGCCTCGACGCCCGGCTCAAAGCCGGCACGCTGGAGGGCAACCTCGAGCTCATCGCGCGTGAGACCGAGCTGCTTCAAGCGCGGATGGAAGAGATCCGCACCCGAATGCCGGACGGAGTCGCTCCCGAGGAGATACCTGGTGGCAAGGCGCGCGAGCGCGAGATGCGCGCGCTCGAGCGCCGTCTCGAAGAGATCGGCCCGACCAACGCGCTGGCTGATACCGAGTGCCGCGAGCTCGAGGAGCGTTTCGAGACGCTGCGCACGCAGCTCGAGGATATCGCCGCTGCTCGCGCCGATCTGGAGCAGCTGATCAACAAGCTGCGCGAAGAAGAGGACCTGCGCTACGAAGCGGTCTTCGGTGCGGTCGCTGCCAACTTCCACGAATACTTCTCGCAGCTCGCACCCGGTGGTCGCGCCACGCTCAAGCACGCAGACGGTGACGAAGGGCCTCGCTCGGGTGTCGAGATCCTCGTCCAGCCGCCGCGCAAGCGATTGCAGAACGTGACGCTGCTCTCGAGCGGCGAGCGTTCACTCGCCGCGCTCGCATTGGTGCTCGCACTGGATGAGGTCAACCCGAGCCCGTTCACGATCCTCGACGAGGTCGACGCAGCACTGGACGACGCGAACGTCGGCAGGTTCGGTGAGATGATCGCGCGCCTCGGCGCGCAACGCCAGTTCCTCGTCATCACCCACAACCACGTAACGATGTCCCACGCCTCGACGCTGTACGGCATCCACCTGGACGAAAGCGGTTCGTCTCACCTCGTCTCGGTCCGGCTCGAGGACATCCGCCACCCCGCCGCGCGTGCAGCCACGACGGCGCACGCAAGCTAAACATCGCGAGCATCTGGGACCGCGTCGGCGGGCGCACTCGCAGTGCGATGGCGGCAGGCCTCCGGTCGCTCAAGCCGCCACTCGCGGCGGGCTATTACGAAGAGCTCGAGGAGCTTCTGGTCGTGGCGGACCTTGGTCCCGCGATGGCTTCTCGTCTTGTCGCTGGCGTGCGCGCCCGAGCACCGCGGACGCGTGAAGAAGCCACGGACGCCCTCGTGGCCGTAGCCCTATCGCGGATGTCGTCCCACCCGCGTGAGCTGGACCTCGGCAAATCGTCGCTCCTACTGTTCTACGGCATCAACGGCGCCGGCAAGACCACCACCATCGGCAAGCTCGCCCACCGCCTCAAGAAGGAGGGACGCAAGCCCCTCGTCGTGGCCGCCGACACCTACCGCGCCGCCGGCATCGAGCAGATGACCGCCTGGGCAAAACGCGCGGGCGTGGATCATTTCGAAGGCAAGAGTGGCGCCGACCCCGCCTCCGTAGTGTTCGATGGCATCCATGCCGCGCGCAGCCGCGGCAGCGACGTGGTGCTCGTTGACACCGCGGGGCGACTGCAGACGCAAAGAAACCTGCTCGAGGAGCTGGCCAAGATCGGACGCGTGGCAGGCAAGGCGCTGGACGGTGCGCCCTATGAATCGCTGCTCGTGATCGACGCGGTGCTCGGCCTCACCAGCCTGGTTCAGGCGCGAGAGTTCAACCGCGTAGTGCCCACGACTGGCCTCGTGCTCGCGAAGCTCGACAGCAGCGCCAAGGGCGGCGCTGTCATCGCCATCGAGTCGGAGCTCGGCGTCCCCGTGAAGCTCGCGGGAGTGGGGGAGGGCATCGACGACCTCGTGCCATTCGAACCCGAGGCGTTCGTTCGATCACTGTTCGAGGTTCAGTAGATGCCGGTCGCCGACCCCCACTGCCACACCACCGCCTCGGACGGCATGGTCACCCCCGCCGAGCTCGTCGACGCGGCACTCAAAGCACGCGTTGACCTGATCGCCGTCACCGACCACGACACGATGAAGTCCGTGAAAGAGGTGCAGCAGCGCGGCGAAGCCAAAGGATTGATCGTGGTCGCGGGCCAGGAGATCACCACCAAAGGCCCCGCCACGACGCACGTGATGGGGTGGTTTCTCGAGAAGCCAGTGAAGCGCGGCATGTCGTTGGAAGATTCGGTCGCCGCGATCCATGACCAGGACGGGCTCGCGATCATCCCGCACCCTTTCATGCCGGTCTACTTCGGATCGATCCAGCCCAGCATGCTGCGGCGCCTGCTCGAGCGCCATCACGTGGACGGTATCGAGATGATGTTCACCGTGCCCATAGGAGCTCGGCGGCGACAGCAGCTCGACGATTTCTACGCACGCAACAGCGAGCGGCTCGGAGCAGCCGTCGGCGGAAGCGACTGCCACTTCGGTGCGCACGACATGGGCCGCGTGCTCACTGCATACGACGGCGATTTCAGGACAGCCGTGAAGCTCCGCACGACGCGCCCGCAGGCCGGCCACACGGAATTTCATGTTCCTCTCGGGCTGGCGCTCCGCCAGCAGTGGGTCGCGCTGGTCGACCTACCTCTGCGGCGGCGCCGCGGCCAGCTCTAGAAGGACCTCGTGCACGGCCGGTGCGGCGGCGAAGATGCCGCTGCCGGCCTCGACCCAGGTGCCACCGCCTGACCAGTCGGTGACCCTTCCGCCAACTTCGAGCACCAGCGCCGCGCCTGCGGCGACGTCCCACGTGCTGAGGTTCAGCTCGAAGTAGCCGTCGTACGTCCCGGCCGCGGTCCACGCCAGGTCGAGCGCCGCCGCGCCCGCACGCCTCAAGTCTTCAAAACGCCGCAGCGCGCCTTCCATCACGGGCCGGTAGCGATTCATCAGCTCCTTCTTGCGGAACGGAAATCCGGTCGCGACGATGGCCTTCGCTGGATCGACCGCTCGAAGAGCGGGCAGCCTCTCGCCGTTCAAGGTCGCGCCGTGACCTCGCGACGCCGCGAACTCCAGCCCGAGAAATGGCGCGATCACCACACCGGCGACCGGGACGCCACCATCCAGCAGGCCGACCGACACCGCGACCACGGGAAATCCGCGGGTGAAGTTCGTGGTGCCGTCCAGCGGATCGACTGCCCACATCGTTTTGGCGCGTGTGCCGCCGCGCTCTTCCGCCAGCACCGAGACACCCGGCGACTCGCGCGCGAGCACCTCGAGGATCGCGGCCTCCGACTGGCGATCCGAAGCGGTGACGTAGTCACCGACCCCCTTCGTCTCGGTTGCGCCACCGCGCCTGGGAAGTCCGGCATCGGTGAGCACGCGAGCGCCTGCGCGGGCGGCGCGCAGCGCGACAGGCAGCAGGTCGTTCAGGGAGCTTTCTTGTCCTCGAGACCGAGTCCGAACATTGCCTCCAGGTCGTGAGCGGAAAACTGCTGGAAAGCGACCATCGTCTGCGTGCGCTGGATTCCTTCGAGCCTTGTGAGGTGTTGCGTCACGACCTTCGCCAGGTCGTCATGTTCGCGAACCCGAACGATGGCGATGAAATCCCACTCGCCTGTCACCGTGTACACCTCCGCGACTCCCTCGACGCTGGCGAGCTCCGACCCCAATCGGGTCAGCCCTTCACGAGTCGACTTGACGAGGATGAACGCCGTGAGCACTGGCCGAGTCTAAGCCTCGGGCGGCGCCTGATAAGCGCCGATTGCCTCGCCGTACGCCCAAACGTCCATGTCGCCATACGAGATGTCGTGCTGACCCAGGATCGTGCAAACGTGGGTGCGGTGGTCGTTGCCATGGTGCAGCGCCTGCACGAGGATCATCGCCAGCGGAGCTTCGCGCTCTCCCTCCCGCAACTTTGCCATGCCGGCGGTCCCGCCTTGCAGGCGTCCGACCCTTTCGATGAACTCATCGCCACTGCGGACAGCGTGCTGTCTCAGGACGGCGATACCGGGGAATCCATCCTTCTCTCTGAGCTGCGGTTCTTCTGCATCAAACCTCCAGAGGTACCGCTGCTCGGCGGCGACCAGGTGCGTGAGGGTCGCGGCGATCGTCCCCATTGTGCCGGGAGACGATAGCTGCAGCTGCTCGTCGCTCAGCTTTGCGCAGACATCCAACAGGTGCATGTTGGCCCACCTGTGATATCGGAACGCTTCGATCCACCACGGTCCCATAACGCTCTAGATTCTATCTTGGTAAGCTGTCAAGGCATGGCCCTTGACACCCTCCAGGCACGCGGCCGCGCACTGGCCCTCTACGAGCGGTACGGCGCACTGCTGACCGACCACCAGCGCGAGGTCGTCGACCTCTACCTTCGGAGTGACTGGTCGCTGGCCGAGATCGCCAAGCACCAGGGCACGTCGCGCGCCGCGGTGCACGACATCGTGCGCCGCTCGACTCTCGCACTGCAGGGGTACGAGCGCCGGCTCGGCCTCCTTTCGGAAACGGCACGAAGGCGCCGTGCCGTTGAAGCGCTCGATCGCGAGCTCGACGGTTTGAAGCGCCGCGTGGCGAAGCTGGAGGGAGTCCACTAATGTTCGAATCCCTCGGCGAGCGCCTGGCAGCCGTCATGAAGAAGATCTCGGGCCGCGGCGTGCTGCGCCCCGAGGATGTTGACGCCGCATTGAGGGAAGTCCGACTGGCCCTCCTCGAGGCCGACGTCAACTTCAAGGTCGTCAAGGAGTTCGTCGAGCGTGTCCGCGCCCGCCTTCAGGGTGTCGAGACGGCCCCTGGCCTCACCGCTCCCCAGCAGGTGATCAAGGCGGTGAACGAGGAGCTGGTCGAGCTCCTCGGCGGCAACTCCGAGGGCCTGCGCTACGCCCCGGCGCCTCCGACGGTGCTGATGCTCGTCGGGCTCCAGGGCTCGGGCAAGACCACCACCGCCGTGAAGCTCGCGCTGCTGGCGCGTCGCGAAGGCCACAAGCCCCTGGTCGCCGCGCTCGACCTGCGGCGTCCGGCGGCCGTCGAGCAGTTGAAGACGCTCGCGGCCCAGCAGCAGGTCGCCTTCTACTCCGGGCCGGGTGAGCTCGAGGCAATCGCCGCCGCCGCGATCCGCGAAGCGCAGCGGCTCGTGTGCGATGTGGTGATTCTCGACACCGCCGGCCGGCTCCACATCGACGGTGAGCTGATGCAGGAGCTGAAACGTCTCAAAGCCGCGACACCCGTGACGGAGACCCTGCTGGTGGCCGACTCGATGACCGGCCAGGAGGCGGTGAAGGTCGGCGAGGCGTTTGCCTCCGAGATCGGGCTCGACGGCGTGATCCTGACCAAGCTGGACGGCGACGCGCGGGGCGGCGCCGCACTCTCGCTTCGAGTGGCGACCGGTCAGCAGATCCGTTTTGCCGGCACCGGCGAAAGGCCGCAGGACCTCGAGGTTTTTCACGCCGAGCGGATGGCGTCGCGGATCCTCGGCATGGGCGACATGCTCAGCCTCATCGAGCGAGTCGAGCGCACCATCGACAAGGAGCAGGCGATCGAGGTCGAGCGGCACCTGCGCGCCGGCCAGCTCAGCTTCGACGACTTCCTGGCCCAGATTCGCCAGGTGCGCAGCATGGGTTCGATCGAGGATGTGCTCGAGATGATCCCGGGTGGAGGCGCGCCCAAGAACCAGGTCGCGGGCGCCAACACGGAAGGCGAAGTAAAAAAGATGGAGGCCATCATCCTTTCGATGACCAGGCGCGAGCGCGCGCACCCCGAGGTCATCGACGGCGCGCGCAGAAAGCGGATCGCGCGGGGCAGTGG
>DATCPI010000033.1:0-4232 GCA_036570165.1 Candidatus Dormiibacterota bacterium
GGCTGCCACGCCCAGGAACTGGGTCGCCTGCGTATAGCTCCATTCCTGCTCGAGTGTCGCCAGGTCGAGCTCCGGTGTCCCATCCGCTCGCATCTGCGCCCACTGCTGGTGAAGCGCGACGGCACGTGCCTGGAGGGTGACAGGGATGCCGCTGTTGAAGAGGACGCCGCTGCCTCCGAGGGCGAACAGCAGGGTCGCCACCAGCCCGATCGCCGAGATCCTCCTCCCGAGCCTCGTCAGCCTCGGCCGGGTCCCGCGAGCAGGCTTCGGAAGGAGTCTCGGCCGGCGGGCCGGCTCCTGGACCGGTCCCTCCAGCAGGTTTGCTGCCGGCTCGGTCTCGGACGCGGGGCGATCGACGGCAATCATCTGGCGGTGGCTCCCATATCAGTCATCGCTACAAACGCCCTCTCTCTTGATCTCGGTCGCCGGCCCGAGCATACACCTCGTCAGCCGGAACCAAGCGCTCCTGGCGCGTGCCGGGAAAGTGCACCCGCACGCCGGCCCGGCCCGGGCTCCCCAGCTCCCAGCCCGCGGCGTAGAGCTCGGCGGCCCGGGCGAGGTCGGTCGCCTGCGCGGTTTTCACGCCATCCGTGAAGGCCAAGCTCTGCGACCGCGCCCCGGGAAAACCGAGCCTCACCGCCCCTCCTGTCTTCAGGTTGAATCCGTAGTCGTCGAACGATCCCGAGTCGCTGCCGGCGACCAGCTCGGCCACGGTCGGAAGCTTGCCTTCCTTCATCGACGCCTTCAGGTCCGACCGGGAGACCCGATGCGCGCTTCGCTCGCGCCGCCGGATCTCGGTGAGCAGGACATCGCGTTGAACGCGAAGCGCGGCGAGATCCTGCTCCAGGGGCCTCATCCGCTCTCGGACGCCGGCCACCCGCAGTTCGAGCTCGGCTCCGTCGAGCGGGCTCAGGTCCTCGGACATGGCAAAAGCCTAAATCTCGTGCTCGGCACGGCGATTCCTGAATCCGGCGAAAAGGGCGGCGTCGTAGGCGATCTTGAGCAAACCTCCCGCAAAAAAGGGCAGCGCGAAAGCAGCAGCCCCGATCGCAAGCCCCGCGAGGACAGCGCCGAACGACTGAGCGACGCCGCGGACCGCGCCCGTCATCGCCACCGCGCCCGCCCGTTCAGCCGGAGGCACGATCGACACCACGTATGCCTGCCGCGCCGGCACGTCCATCTGCGAAAGGGCGAATCGCGCGAGCAGCAGGCCGATCGCCCAGCCAAGGGTCGGGCTGAACGGGACCACCAACAGGAGCACGTTGCTCGGCAGGTGGGTGAAGACCATCGTGTTGATAAGTCCGAACCGAGTGGACAGGCGCCCCGACACTTCGTACGAGAGCGTCTGCAGGACGGCGACGCCCGCGAACACCGGCCCGAGCGTGCCCGCGTCCGCCCCGAACCGGACGTGCAGCCAGTACGCGATCACCGCGTTCGCGACAAAGCCCCCGCCCAACGAGTCGAGCGCGAAAAGAGCGGCGAGCCCTGCGACCGGCCGGAAGGACCCGAAGGCCGGAGCCGCGGCCGGCCCTTCGACCCTTGCGCTCATGAACAGGGGCAGTGCGGCGGTTGCTACGCCGATCCCCGCATAGAGAAGGAAGAAGCTCCTGGTGGCGTCGGCGCTCGTCGCCAGCGTGGCCGCGAGCCCACCCGCTGCGTTGAACAGGCCGCCGGTCAACGAGTAGCGGGCGAAAGCGACGTTCCGCCTGGCGCCGGGAACGGCCTCCGCGAGCACCGCTTGCTCAACGGATGCGAACGGGCCGAGATCAACGCTGGCGGCACCGAGCATCCCCGTGATTCCCGCCAGGACCAGCAGCGCGGACTGGTTCGCGAGTGCGAGGTCGAGCCCGGTCGCCGCCATGAGAAGCCCCGAAGCCGCCAGCACCCGCCGGCGGCCGAAACGGGAGGCCAGCCCCGCGCTGGCCAGCCCGGACAGGGAGGCGGCGGCCAAGCCCACCCCGAGGGTCAAGCCGATCAGTCCCGCCCCCAACCCTCGCCGCTCCAGGTGGACCCCGATCAACACCGCGGCAAAGCCGAAGCCGAACGCCCGCAGCCCCCGTGCCGCCAGCAGCAGGACCCGGTCCATCGGCATCGACTGTATCTGGCTGAGGTATTTCAACGTGAGTGTTGAAAAACTCGTAGGATGAGGAAGTGGATTCGCCGGGCGCGCGCAGGGCGCCAACTGACTCACGTCGCGTGACCATCCTCGCCTTTCTGAAGATGCGCGGCCACGCCACCCTGGGCGAGATCGCGTCCCAGCTCGAGATCTCTAAGCAGGGCGCGCTGCGCCACCTGGAGGCTCTGGAGGAGGCAGGCCTGGCCACCGTGGCCTCTGCGGCGCCCCAAGGTCGCGGCCGTCCCGAAAGCGTCTACCAGCTCACCCCCGCGGCCGGGAGCCATTTCCCAGACGGCCACCGCGAGCTCACGGGAGAGCTGGTCGAATTCGTCTCCGACGAGCAGCTGAAGCGATTCTTCGAGCGCCGCGCGGCGAAGCTCGAAGCCGAGTACGCCCCCCGATTGGCAGGGCTAGACTTTGAAGCGCGCGTCCGCGAGCTGGCCAAGCTCGCCTCGGAACACGGTCACATGGCCGAGGTGGTCGAGCTGGCGGAGGGTGGGCTCGCGATCCGCCACTGCAACTGCCCCATCCAGGACGTCGCCGCCCGCACCGGGCTGCCCTGCGTGAACGAGCAGCAGATGTACGAGCGGCTCCTTGGAGCACCGGTTACACGGTCCACGTGGATGGCCGAGGCGGCAAGCGATTGCACATATGAAGTGAAAGGAAACGGAGGAAAAGTTGGCTGATTTCGAGATCAAAGACCTTAGGGCCAGCGTCGAAGGCAAGGAGATTCTCAAGGGCGTCACGCTCTCCATCAACAAGGGCGAGGTCCACGCTGTGATGGGCCCCAACGGGTCCGGCAAGTCGACTCTCTCCCACACCCTGATGGGCCATCCCGGCTACACCGTCGACGGCGGCGAGGTCATCTTCAAAGGCCAGAATGTGCTCGCGCTCGAAGTCGATGAGCGGGCCCGCCTCGGCATGTTCCTCGCCTTGCAGTACCCGGTGGTCGTGCCCGGCATCTCGATGACCAACTTCCTGCGGACTGCGATCAACTCCAAGCGCGGGTACGACGGCAAGGACAAGTCGAAGCAGATCTCCCCCAAGGAGTTTCGCTCGATGCTCAAGGGTGAGCTCGAGGTGCTGCACATGGACGACTCGTTCCTGCCGCGGTACATCAACGACGGGTTTTCCGGCGGCGAGAAGAAGCGAGCCGAGATCCTGCAGATGGCGATGCTGAAGCCCGAGATCGCGATCCTCGACGAGACCGACTCCGGCCTCGACATCGACTCGATCAAGTTCGTCGCCGAAGCGGTGAACCGCATGCGCGGCCCAGACCTCGGCGTGCTGATCATCACCCACTACACGCGAGTGCTCGAATTCATCAAGCCCGACTTCGTGCATGTGCTCGTGGACGGAAAGTTCGTCCTGTCGGGCGGCCCCGAGATCGCCGCCCGCCTGGAGAAGACCGGTTATTCGGAATGGGCGGAGGCTGACGAGCCGGCCGTGTTGAAGACGGAGGAGGCGAGCTGATGGCCACGGTACCCAAGCAAATCGACGTTGGCACCGACTACAAAGAGAAGTACGGCTTCTTCGTCCCCGAGGAATACATCTTCAAGGCCAAGCGCGGCCTGAACCCCGAGATCGTCAAAGAGATCTCGTTCATGAAGAAGGAACCCGAGTGGATGCTGAAGATGCGCCTGCGCTCGCTCGAGATCTTCCGCAAGAAGCCCATGCCCACCTGGGGCGCGGACCTCTCCGTGATCGACTTTGAGAACATCTTCTATTACCTCAAGGCGTCGGACAAGCAGTCGACCACGTGGGAAGACCTGCCGCCCGACATCAAGAAGACATACGACCGCCTGGGCGTGCCCGAGGCCGAGCGCAAGTTCCTCGCCGGCGTTTCCGCGCAGTACGAGTCGGAGGTCGTCTACCACTCGCTGCACGAGGAGCTGTCCAAGAAGGGCGTCATCTTCACCGACACCGACTCGGCGCTGCGCGATCACCCCGAGCTCTTCAGGGAGTACTTCGGCACCATCATCCCGCCGGCGGACAACAAGTTCGCCGCGCTGAACACCGCGGTGTGGTCAGGCGGGTCGTTCATCTACGTGCCGAAGGGCGTGCGCGTGGACATCCCGCTGCAGGCTTACTTCCGCATCAACGCGGAGAACATGGG
>DATCPI010000034.1:0-3684 GCA_036570165.1 Candidatus Dormiibacterota bacterium
GCGGTGATGGCCGAGACATTCGTCGCCATGCCTTTTCTCGT
Source organism: Candidatus Dormiibacterota bacterium (assembly GCA_036570165.1). Classification (GTDB taxonomy): domain Bacteria; phylum Chloroflexota; class Dormibacteria; order Dormibacterales; family Dormibacteraceae; genus Palsa-870. Next base: position 42 of record DATCPI010000034.1, read on the forward strand.
GATCGCGGTCGAGGGCGGCCTGCGCTCCCTCGATCCGCGCTACGAGGAGGCGGCGCGAGCCCTTGGGGCGCGGGGCTGGATGGTGTTTGCCCGCGTCACGTTGCCGTTGTTGCGCCCGGCCATCTTCTCGGGCGCCGTGCTCTGCTGGGCCCGCGCGCTAGGCGAGTTCGGGGCGACCATCACGTTCGCCGGAAATTTTCCGGGGCGTACCCAGACGGTTCCCGTCGCCGTTTACGTTGCGCTCGAGACGCGGCCGGACTCCGCGATCGTGCTCAGCCTCATCCTCCTCGCTGTCTCGCTCGCCATCCTCGTCGGCCTGCGCGACCGGTGGCTGGGTGCGCCATGAGCCTCATAGCTCGAGTCAAGGTGCGCCATGACGATTTCGCGCTCGACGTGGCGCTGGACGTGGACCCGGGAGAGACCGTCGCTATCCTCGGGCCCAACGGCGCCGGCAAGACGACGCTGCTGCGAGCGCTTTCAGGGCTGATCAAAATTGAAGGACGCGTCGAGCTTGCCGGCCAGGTCCTCGAGGACTCGGCAACTCAAATGCGTATTCCGACCGAGGAGCGCCACGTGGGATTGGTCTTCCAGGATCACGTGCTGTTCCCGCATCTGAACGTGCTCGACAACGTCGCGTTTGGCCTGCAGGCGCAGAAGCAGCCCAATGCAAAGAAAATCGCGCTCGGCTGGCTGGAGCGCGCCGGCCTCGCCGACAAGGCGAGCTCGATGCCACGCGAGCTGTCTGGCGGGCAAGCGCAGCGCGTCGCGCTCCTCAGAACGCTCGCCACCGAGCCGCGATTGCTGCTCCTCGACGAACCGCTCTCCGCACTGGACGTCACCATTCGCGCTGAGGTCCGCCGCGAGCTCTCGCGCCAGCTCGCCTCGTTTGAGGGCGTGCGGTTGATCGTCACCCACGACCCGTTGGAGGCGATCGCGCTGGCCGATCGGCTGGTGGTCCTGGAAAACGGAAAGGTGGTCCAGAGCGGGACACCCGAGGATGTCACCGCCCGGCCCCGCTCACGGTTCGTCGCCGACCTGGCCGGCGTCAACCTGCTGCGCGGTAAGGGCCGCGGCGACCATGTCGAGCTTGCCACGGGCGCGTCGATCGCCGCGCCGGATGCCGGCGAGGGCGACGTCTTCGCGGTGATCCACCCCCGAGCCGTGGCCCTGTACCTCTCGCGTCCAGAAGGAACTCCCCGCAACGTCTGGCAGGGTGAGGTCGAGGACATCGACCTGCATGGCGAGCGGGTGCGCGTGCGCGTCAAGAGCCCTGTGCCGCTGGTCGCGGAAGTGACGCCGGCAGCAGTGCGCGAGCTGCGGCTGCACGCGGGGGGTTCCGTCTGGGTCGCCCTCAAGGCGACCGAGGTTTCCGTCTATCCGGCCTAGGCCTGGCGCCTATGGAATGTTTGGTCATGTTGCGTCGTAATCTTGTAACACCATGCAGGAACAAGCCACCGCAAACCCCGCCGAAATCGCCGCGCTCGACGCTTATTCGTCCATCGTCACCCTGGTCGCCGAGCGGGTTCTTCCCGCGGTCGCGAGCTTGCGCGTCGGCCGCGCCGGGCGCGGGGGAGCGGGCTCGGCCGTCGTCATCACCCCGGACGGCTTTCTAGTCACCTCCGCCCACGTCGTCGCGCAGGGCGGCTCGGCGAGCGCTTCGTTCCTCGATGGCACGGAATATGACGTCGACGTGGTCGGTGCGGATCCCCTCTCCGACCTCGCCGTCGCGCGGGCCAGGGGAGCCACGCTGGAGCCAGTGCGCATCGGAAACGCCGATCAACTCCGCGTCGGCCAGCTGGTCGTCGCGGTCGGCAACCCGATGGGATTCACGGGGTCCGTCACGTCGGGGGTCGTCAGTGGGTTAGGCCGCTCGCTGGCGACCGCCGACGGCAACGGGCACCGGCGGTTTATCGAGGACGTGATCCAGACCGACGCCGCGCTCAATCCCGGCAACTCGGGTGGCGCACTCGCCGACTGGCAGGCTCGCCTCATCGGCGTCAACACCGCGGTCGCCGGGATGGGCCTTGGCCTTGCGGTCCCGATGAACCGGACCACCGAAGCCATCCTGTCGGCGTTGATGCGAAATGGCCGCGTGCGCCGCGCCTATCTCGGGATCGCCGGCGGCACTCGTGCATTGCCCCCCGCCTCGGCGCAAAAGCTCGGGCGGAAGGCGGGAGTCGAAGTGCAAGAGGTCGTCAGCGGCAGCCCCGCCGCGAGCGCGGCGCTGCGAAGCGGCGACATCATCGTGTCGGTGGCCGGCACAGCGGTCGCGAAGGCCGGCGACTTGCAGCGACTGATGGTCGAGGCGCACATCGGATCGAAACTTGCGCTCGACGTCCTCCGCGGCGATCACCTGATCAAGCTCGACATCGTACCCGTGGAGCTCGCCTAGAACCTAAACTGCCTTCGTGGCCAAGAAGCAGATCCGGGACCTGCTGCGGGCCGAACCGCACGATGGCACCGTCCGGATGGCGGACTGGGACCCGGATTCGACTCCGGGCTTGAAGGCTCCCAAGCGCGCACTCAAAGACCAGAAGAAGCATCAGAAGGCCCTGTTCCAACTCCAGGAGCGCCTGTACGCAGAACACAAGAGATCGCTGCTGATCGTGCTTCAGGGCATGGACACCAGCGGCAAGGACGGGACCATCACGCACGTGATCGGCAATCTCAACCCTGAGGGGGTTGGGATCACCACCTTCAAAGCTCCGACTCCGGAGGAGAAGCGCCACGGCTTCCTGTGGCGCATCCGCAAACACCTGCCGGTTCCGGGCCAGGTAGGGATCTTCAATCGCTCGCATTACGAGGACGTTCTGATCGCGCGCGTCCACCAGCTGGCCGAGCCCGAGGTGATCGAACGGCGTTACGGATTGATCAACCAGTTCGAGCGAGAGCTGATCAGGAGTAAGACCAAGGTCATCAAGTTCTGCCTCCTCATCTCATACGAGGAGCAGCGCAAGCGCCTGCTCGAACGGCTGACCGACCCCGACAAGAGGTGGAAGTTCAACGTGCACGACATAGACGAGAGGGCTTACTGGGACGAATACCAGAGCGCATACGGCATGGCCGTCACCCGCTGCTCAACACCCTGGGCGCCCTGGTACGTCATTCCGGCGAACAACAAGGACTACCGCAACTGGGCGGTCGGCCGGATTCTCCTCGAGACCCTGGAGGAGATGGACCCGCAGTATCCGCAGCCGAAGCTCGACATACCCGGACTGGTCAAGCGCCTGAAGGCATAATCGCGGTTCAGGTTTGGTACGGTAGGCTCCAATCACGGGCGTTTTTTGGACCACATGTTGGTGGACAAAAAAGAAACCCCGGGTCTTGCGACCCGGGGTTCTCAGTCGGTTTCTCTAATTAAAGAGTGCGGACGCACTTTCAGCGCGGTGAGGACTGCGTCCTCACCGCGGGGGGGCTCCTCGCCACGATGGGTGGTGTTTGGATTGGACCACGCTTGGGTGACGGCCGGAATAAATCCGACCTAGCCGCCACGTCTGCATTGAAATAAAAAAGCCCCGGACCGAAGTCCGGGGCTCTTTCTTGGTTTCTAACCCTTAGAGGGTGCGGACGCTCTTGGCGCGCGGGCCCTTGGGGCTCGCCTCGACCTCGAACGAGACCTTCTCGCCACCCTGGAGGCTGTCGA
>DATCPI010000035.1:0-12327 GCA_036570165.1 Candidatus Dormiibacterota bacterium
CGCTCATCGTCGACGCGCTCAGCCTGACGCTCGGCGCGAGGGCCGGGGCAGACCAGGTACGGCATGGAGCCGAGCGCGCCACTGTGGAAGGCGTCTTCGATTCAGGCGGCGCGGCACTGGTGCTGCAGCGCGAGCTCGGCAAACGCAACGCGGCAAAGATCGACGGCCGGGCGGCGCCGGCCGAAACGCTGCGCGAGCTGGGACGCAGTCTCGTCGCCCTGCACGGGCAGCATGAGCACCACGCGCTGCTGGACAGCGAGACTCAGACCGAGCTTCTCGACGGATATGCCGGAGCGATGGAACTGCGGGCTGCGGTCGCCGCGCACCACGCGGCCTGGATCGATGCCGGCAACAAGGTGCGCGACCTCGAGCAGCTGCGGTCGCGCGGCGAGCGGGAGCAGGAATACATGCGCTGGCAGCTCGAGGAGCTGCGGTCGGCCGACCCACGACCCCGTGAGGACGAGGAGCTCTCGGCCGAACGCGCGGCGGCAAGGCATGCGGCTCGCCTCTCGGAGTTGGGGCAGCAGGCGATCGACGCCCTGCACGAGGACAGCGTGGCGCGTGCAGCCGCCTCCATCCGCGCTGCGTCGGAGCTCGATCCGCGGCTCGGCGAGCAGGCGTCACGCCTCGACCTGCTTGCGGAGGAGTCGTCTGACGTGGTCCTCGAGCTGCGGCGCTACAGCGAGCAGCTGGACTCCGATCCAAACCGGCTGGAGACGATCGAATCCCGCCTCTCGGTGCTCGATGGAATCAAGCGCAAGTACGGGGGCACCCTCGAATCAGCGATCGAGGATCGCCGCCGGCTCGAGATGCAGCTCGGCGCTACTCAAGACCTCGAGGGCTCGGTCGCCGCCGCGCAGGCCGAACGCGACAGGCGTCGCTCGGACCTCGAGGCGGCCGCCAAGAAGCTCACCGACGCGCGTGCGGGAGGTGGTCGCCGGATGCAGAAGGCAGTCGCGGCCGAGCTCACCGGTCTGCGCCTCGAGGGTGCGCGGTTCGAGGTCGCCCTGAGGCCCGCCGCCGAGATTGGAGCGACCGGTGCCGAGGGGGCGGAGATGATGTTCTCGGCGAACCCAGGCGAACCCTTGCAGCCGCTGGCCCGCGTTGCCTCCGGCGGCGAGCTCGCGCGTGTGATGCTCGCGATCAAGACCGTCGGCGCTGATGCTGACAAGCTGCCGACTCTTGTCTTCGACGAAGTCGATGCCGGCATCGGCGGTGAGGCCGCGGTGCAGGTCGGCCTTCGCCTCAAAGCGCTTGGCTCGCGACACCAGGTGCTGGTCGTGACTCATCTCGCGCAGATCGCCGCCTTCGCCGATCACCACCTGCTGGTGGAGAAATCTCCTGGTGCTGATGGGCGCAACGTCGTGTCGGTGCGGGAGCTGACCTCGGATGACGACCGCGCACGCGAGCTGGCACGGATGATGAGCGGCGGCGTTACAGCGAAAGCAGTGGCACGAGCCCACGAGCTGCTGCAGGAGTCGAGGCGGTAGTGCCCAAGCTGTTCAGCGGGCCGGAGGATCGGCGCATCAAGCGAGCGCTGTGCATCGTCGCCCACCCGGACGACATCGAGTACTACTGCGCCGGCGCCATTCTGCTGATGACCCGCCATGGCGCGGTCGTCGATTTCGTGCTGGCCACCTCGGGCGACAAGGGCGCGCGTGACGCCAGCAAGTCGCGGGCGAAGGTGGCGCGCATCCGCGAGCGCGAGCAGGAGATGGCTGCGGACGTGCTGGGCGTGAAACGCGTCGCTTTCTTGCGTCATCCCGATGCAGAGCTGGTCGACGGCCTCGACTTGCGTGAAGAATTCGTGCGGGAGATCCGCACCTCGAAGCCTGATGTCCTGCTGACGTTCGATCCCAACGTCCCCTACCGATTTCATCCCGACCACCGGGTCGTCGGGCGCGTCGCGCTCGACGCCGCGTGGCCGAGCGCACGCGATACGCTGACCTTTCCCAAGGCCGGCGCTCCACACGAGACCGCGGAGGCGTGGTGCTTCGGCGGCCTGCAGCCCACACTGGAGATCGATGTGAGCGAGGTGTTGAGCAAGAAGATCGAGGCGCGCCTTGCGCATTCGAGCCAGACCCCGAGCCCGGCGGCACTCTTGCGGCGCTGGCGGGCGACGGCGCGCATCGAGAAGTTCCATCAGGTGAACCTGAGATAGGAAGTATGAGAGGGAACCGGGTCGGTTCCCTCTCATCGGGCCGCTCAACGGCCGAAGTCCGGCTGTTTCATCGCCTTGGGCTTTCACGGCCGGATTAGCGACCCTGCTCTCCCTCCCGGGATGGGATACCGAAATAGTTTCTCCTCGCCACGCACGGCGGGAAACAAGCATGCCCGGGGACGGCCGGAGTGAATCCGGCCTACTCGCCGCGTTTGCCGAGATTCCTACGACCCCTATCCTTCTCCTCGTGGAACCTCCAGTCGCTGCCCCGCGCCTCGACGTCAAGACGCCGGTGTTCGAAGGGCCGCTCGAGCTCCTCCTGGCCCTTGTCGAGCGCGAGGAGCTGGACGTCTTCCAGGTCTCGCTGGCCAAGGTGACCGACGCCTACCTGGCGGAGATCGCCGCGCGCGAGGTCGCGGACCCTCAAGAGATGGCCGAGTTCCTGTGGATGGCCGCGCGCCTGTTGCTGGTCAAGTCGATCCGCCTGCTGCCAGGCGAGGTACCGACCGACGAGGAGACCGACCTCCTCGGGTGGGAGGAAGAGGTCCGGCAGCGGTTGGAGGAGTACCGCGTTTACAAGGAGATGGCAGGCGAGCTGATGGAGCGGGCAAAGCAGGATTCGTTCGCCTTCCCACCGCCCGCGCGACCCGTCGAGGCCGGAGGACAGGAAGAGCCGCTGGAGGTCGGGTTGCTGCTCGCCGCTTTCACCAGCGTCCTCGCTCGCATCCCGCCTCGCCCCCTGGTCGTCACCGGGCGCACGTGGACGCTGCAGGAAAAGCTCGACATGCTCACCATCCGTCTGCGGCAGGGACCGATCGAGCTCGTGGAGCTGATCCTGGAATCGGAGGACCGCCTCGAAGCAGTCGTGACATTCGTCGCTGTGCTGGAGCTGCTGCGACGATCGCTGGTGCGGATCAAGCAGAAGGAGCGCTTCGGCCCGATCCACGTTGAAGCAAGGGAATCTGCGGGTGGGTGAGATCTCGGGGGCCCTCGAGGCGATCCTGTTCAGCTCCAACCGGCCGTTGAAGCTGCGCGAACTGCAGCAGGCCACCGACACGGATCGCACCGCGGTCGAGCAGGCGCTAGAGGAGCTTCGCAAGTCGCTCGACGGACGCGGCGTGATGCTCATGCGGCACCACGACGAGATTCACCTCGCGACCCGCCCCGAGTACGCGGCTGCCGTACGGCGCGCCCTCCGTCCGGAGGTTTCGGGGAAACTTTCAGCCGCGGCCTACGAGACACTCGCGATAGTCGCGTTCCAGCAGCCGGTTGCCCGGTCACGGATTGAGGCGGTGCGCGGTGTCAACTGCGACAGCGTGCTTACCAACCTCGAGCTGCGCGATTTGGTCACCGAGGTCGGCCGTGGCGCCGGACCGGGCCAACCCAAGCTGTACGGCACCACGATGAGGTTTCTCCAGGTGGTCGGGCTCGAGTCGCTCGATCACCTGCCCAAGCCACGACTCGAGCCTAACGACGTAGGTGCAGAATCGAGCGCAATACAGAAAACAAGTCAGAAAACCAAGAACGACTGAATCGCTATCTGGCGCGATCGGGAGTGGCGAGCCGGCGCGCCGCTGACGAGCTCATCGCGTCGGGCGTGGTGCGTGTCAATGGCAAGCCCACGCCCGCGACAGGGATGCTCATCGATCCAGAACACGACCGCGTCACGGTCGACGGTCGAGCCGTCAAGCCGGTCACTCGCCATCGGTACATCGTTTTGAACAAACCGCTGGGAGTCATCACCACCGCGAAAGACGAGGTGTCGAGGACCACAGTGCTCGACGTGGTCGGCGACGAAGGCAAAGGCGGGCACCGGCTGTTTCCCGTGGGCCGGCTGGATGCCGACACCTCAGGCCTGATCCTGCTGACCGACGACGGTGACCTCGCGTATCGCCTAACGCATCCGAGCTACAAGGTCGCAAAGGAATACCTGGCCGTGGTCACGGGGAATCCCAACTCGACTGACGTGGAGAGTTTGCGCAAGGGCATCAAGCTGGACGACGGAGTGACCGCTCCAGCTGAGGTCGATGTGCTCCGCATCACGCCGGGAGCCCGCGACTCAGGGGTCGCCGAGGTCCGGATCGTGATCCGCGAGGGCCGCCACCGCCAGGTCCGCAGGATGCTGCATGCCGTCGGCCACAAGGTCCAATCACTAAAACGCGTCGGCTTCGGACCTTTGAAGCTCGGGCGGTTGAAGGCAGGCGGCTGGCGCGTGCTGGGCGAAGCAGAGGTCGCAGCACTTCAGCGCGCCGTCAGCGAGAGAGCCGCCAGGTGATCGTGGCGATCGATGGTGGCGTGGCCTCAGGTAAATCGGCTGTCGGTAAGCGCGTCGCCGAGGCGCTCGGACTTCCATTCGTCGACAGCGGCCTGATGTACCGCGCGATCACGAGAATCGCGGCCCAGCGCGGCATCGATCCGCATGACACTGAAGCGCTCACGAAGCTGGCGAACTCAACCGATGTAAGAATCGACGGAGAGAGGGTGTGGGCGGACGGGCTGGAGCTCACCGACAGGATCTACGACGCCGACTACTCGGAAGCCTTGCCGCTCGTGGCGGCCGTTCCGGGCGTGCGAGAAGCCCTTGTCCAACAGCAGCGGCGGATGGGGGATGGAGGGGTCGTCATGGCCGGTCGCGACATCGGCACCGTTGTCTTCTCGTACGCCGACTACAAGTTCTTCCTGGTCGCGAGCCTGGACGAAAAGTTCCGGCGCCGCGCGGCGCAGTTCGAGCGGCGGGGCGAGCGCGTGGACGAGGCGGCGATGCGAAGAGAGGTCGAAGAGCGCGATCGCGTAGACACGCAGCGAGCCATCGCCCCACTGCGACCCGCCCCGGACGCGGTGGTGATCGACACCGACCGGCTCGACGTCGAGCAGGTGGTCGACGTGATTCTCAAATACGTGGCTGAGAATTCGAAGGCGAAATGATTTACGCATTCCTGCGCGGGTTGATGCGATTCATCGTCCGCACCTACCTCGTCGGGTTGTTCGAGCTAGCCGGGCTGGAGAACGTTCCGCGCTCCGGTCCGCTGATCATCTGTCCCAACCATCAGGGGACCATCGATCCGCCACTGGTGCCTGCCTTCGTTCCGCGCAGCGACACATGGAACATGGCGAAGTCCGAGTTCTTCCGGAACCCGGTCATCGCCTTCATCTATCGCAGCTACCACGCGTTTCCGGTCGTGCGCCATTCGGCCGATCGGGCTGCGCTGCGACGAGCGTTCGACCTCCTCAAGGCAGGCCACGTGCTGGTGATCTATCTGGAGGGAACACGCGTCGAGTCGGGCGGGCTGGCGCGGCCTGAGCCGGGGGCCGGCTTCATCGCGCAGAAAGCAGCGTGTCCGGTTTTACCGGTTGCCTGTACGGGGACCCGCGAGTGCCTGCCCAAGGGTGCATGGTGGCCCCGGCGCGTAAGGGTCACCCTCACGTTCGGCAAACCCATCCTCGTGCTGCAGAAGCGCGCGGACGGCTCACGCATTTCGCACGAAGAGGCATCCGACGCGATCATGGTCGCGATCGCCGAACTGCTCCCGCCCGACCAGCGCGGGGCCTTCAGCGACCTCGAGTCACACCGCAGGCGCCTGGCAGGGATAACCAAGCCGGTCGAATACGACCAAAGGGGCCCAAATGGCCCTATCGATGACTTATCAGCCCGGCGCTGACGACTAGCCGATCGCGGGTCGGGCCCAGTCTTCCTCGGTCAGGCTGCCCAGCGCGGGGTTGAAGCAGGCGTCGAACGCCTCCTTCAACGTCTGCGGCGTCAGGCGCGGCGGCTCCTGCCGGTAGTTGGCCAGATCCACGAGCCGTGCCATCAGCGCTCGTGGGTGCGAGCCGCGCAGTGGCTTCTTCCCGTACAGGTTGTTGAGGAGGTACCCGATCGCCTTCTCGTCGAACGCGACGCCCTGGCGGTCGCACTCGTAGCGAAGGATGCGGCCGAACGCCTCAGGCGACGGGTTGCCGACGCCGATCTTGTACGCCATGCGGCGCAGGAACGCTTCGTCCACCAGCTCGGTCGGCGAGAGGTTGGTCGAGAACACGACCTGGCACAAGAACGGAAGCTCGATCTTGCGACCAGATGCCGACAGGTCCAGGTAGTCGATCTTCTTTTCCATCGGGACGATGAACCGGTTGAGGAGCCGCATCGGCGGTACCTCCTGGCGGCCGAAGTCGTCGATGACGAACACACCCGCGTTGGCCTTCCACTGCAGCGGCGCTTCGTAATAGCGGTTGGACGGGTCGTAGGTGAGGTCCAGCTGCTGGAGCTTGAGCTCACCGCCCGCCACCACGACCGGGCGCTCCACCTTCACGAGCCGGCGATCGATCGGCTGATCGCCTTCGGCGATCTTGTGATAGACCGGGTCGATGACGCGGATGATCTCGTCGCCCACGGCGACTGCGTGCGGGATCTCGATCGGGGCGCCCATCAAGAGCGCCATGCGCTCGGTGATCGTGCTCTTGCCGTTGCCCGGCGCTCCGAAGATGAACAGCGACGCGCGCGAGACCATGGCGCCGCCGATCTGGTCGATCACGTGCTGCTCGAGCTCCAGCGTGCCGAGGGCCTTCTTCAACAGCGCGTCAGTGACGTTCGCCTTGCCGATGACCTGGGAGCGGGCGAGTTGGAGGTAGTCCTCGAAGTTGATGGGGCAGGGTCCGAGGTATCGCGTCTGCACGGCGGACATCTCGGCGGCGCGCACCCGGCCTTTGGCGGATACGGCGTAGTTCATCTTGACCGCGTACGGACGCCCCTCGAGCCCAACTTCGTTGGAGGGACCTTTGATGTCCATCAGCTGGTTATCCGCGAACTCTTTGACGACCGGTTCGAGGGTCTCGAACGGAAGACCGAGGCGTTGCTCGATCACTGCTCCGCTCAGCTGATCCGCGAAGGCAAGCGTCCGGAGCAGCAGGCTCGCAACGAGGTCGCGGCGGACGTGAAGGTCCTCCAGCTGCTTCGGTGCTTCAATGGCTCCGGTTTGCACGGGCGCAAATATAGCAACCGGCGCTCGCATAACGGCCCGGTTTGGACACCCTTACGTAGAATCCCGGTTACCGGTGCCGGAATACGCTGCCCTCGACCTCGAGACCACCGGTCTCGATCCGGCCCGTGATCGAGTGATCGAGGTCGGTGCGGTCGCCTTCACCCCAGATCGCATCACCACGACGCTCGAGCGCCTGGTCGATCCCGGGCGCTCAGTCCCCGAGATAGTCCTCCGGCTGACCGGCATCAAGCCCGAGGAGCTCAGGGGCGCGGCCAGCGCCGAGTCCGCTCTGCGCGAGCTGGCCGACTTCCTGCACGGCCGCCAGCCGGTCGGCCACGGGGCCCGGCTCGACGTCGACTTCCTGGCGGCGGCGGGCATGTGGGACCCCTCGGCAGAGATCCTCGACACCCTGGACGTGGCGCGCATCCTCCTGCCTTCGGCGGCGAGCCACAGCCTTCCGCTGCTCGCGCTGGAGATGGGGTTCACCCAGCCTCGACCCCACCGCGCCCTGGACGATGCCGACGCCACGCGCCAGCTGCTGCTGCGGCTGCGGGATGAGGCCGCTGCCCTTGACGAGACTTTAAAGGAGTCGATGCTGGCGCTCGTCGCGCCGTATGAGTGGGCGATCGCCCGATTCTTCGCCGAGGCGCTCACGGCGCCCCACCCCGATCCCGGCCCCGTGTCGACCGAGGTTGTCGACTCGGACAGGGGCAGATCGGCCGAGCCGCCCCCTGACGACCCCACTATCATGGCCGCCCTCCTTGGTCCCGAGGGACCCCTTGCCGGTCTGCTTCCCGGTTACGAACATCGCGAGGCCCAGCTGCAGATGCTGCTCGCGGTGGCCCAGATCCAGGCTCGAGGCGGCACGCTGGTCGTCGAGGCCGGGACCGGCACTGGCAAGAGCCTCGCCTACCTCGTGCCTTCGATCGCTCGCGCCGTTCGCCATGATGAGCGCGTCGTCGTCTCGACCAATACGCACACACTGCAGGAACAGCTGATGGGCAAAGACCTGCCCGGTTTGCGCGAGTGGCTGCCCTGGGACTTCAAAGCGTGCCTGCTCAAGGGCAGGTCCAACTACGTCTCGCTGCGGCGATGGCGCCGCTACCTGGCGGAACCGTGCAAGGATCCGGAGGAGCTCAAATTCAAGCTCAAGGTCCTGATCTGGCTGCACACGACCGAGAGCGGGGACCGATCGGAGCTCCGCCTGTACGGCCGAGAGGAGGTGATGTGGGCGCAGATCGCTTCCGACCCGCTCGACTGCGTGGGGATTCATTGCACCAAAGAGGACTGCTACGTCCATCGCGCTCGCGCCGAGGCCGAGTCGGCAAACCTCGTCGTCATCAACCACGCGCTGCTGCTGGCGGACGCCGAGGTGGGGGGCGGGCTGCTGCCGGACTTCGACCACCTGGTGATCGACGAGGCGCACCACCTGGAAGAGGCCGCGACGCGCGGCCTGCGCCAAGAGGTCGACGGCCCAGGCCTGCTTGCACTTTTGGAGCGCCTCGCATCCCCGCCGGCTGGTTTGCTTTCAGAGCTGCAGCGCCAGCCGCACCTCGGTTCTTCTGACGAGGCCTTCGGGCAGGCGATACCGATGAGCGTGGCCGCGGGCGAGCGCGTGCGAGAGCTTTTCGACCTTGCCGCCCGATGGGTAGGCGCCAGGCTCGGAGACGCCGAACGCCGCGACGACTCTGTCCGACTCACGCCGGTCCTGCGGGAAGACGAAGGCTGGCCGGCTGTGCGTCTCGCCGCGGAGAACGCCGTGACTTCGCTCACCGCACTCGATGCTGGGTTGCGACGCGCGGTCGCCGGTGTGCGCGACTGGCTGGGCGGTACCGAGCCCGACCAGGGCATCCGCGAGCTGGAGATCATCCGCGGCCGCCTCGAAGCCGCGTCGCGTGTCCTCGACGAGGCTCTGCTCACGCCCGACTCCAACCGCGTCTACTGGTTCACGCTGCTCACGCGCACCGAGAACCTGGTCCTGCGCGCGGCGCCGATCAACGTCGGCGTGCTGCTGCGCGAGCGCGTGTACTCCGACCTGCGATCGACCGTCTTCACGTCGGCGACGCTGGCCGTGGGAGGAAATTTCGACTACTTCAGGTCGCGCGTCGGTCTGGGCCCCGGGATCGAGGAGCTCATCCTGCCTTCGCCGTTCGACTTCCTCCACCAGGCGCTGGTCTGTCTGCCCACCGACCTTCCCTCGCCCGAGCACGAGGCGTTCGACCAGGAGGTCGGGGAGATCGTCGCCTCGGTGGCTCGCCGGGTCGGGGGCCGGACGCTTGTCCTCTTTACCTCCCACCGCCAGCTGCGTGACGTGCATGCCGCGCTGAAGCAGCGCACCGACCTTGACGAGGTCTTGATCCTCGGTCAGGGCATCGACGGCCAGCGTCGCCAGCTCCTGAAGTCATTCGAGGAGGCGGAGCGTCCGCTGCTCCTCGGCACCGCAAGCTTTTGGGAAGGCATCGACGTGCCCGGTGAAAAGCTGAGCTGCGTGATCATGGTTCGACTTCCTTTCCCCGTGCCGACAGAACCCGTCTACGCGGCTCGCGCGGAACAGGTGCGCGACGGTTTCGCCCAGCTCGCGCTCCCCCAGGCCGCGCTGCGGCTGAAGCAGGGCTTCGGCCGGCTGATCCGCCGCTCCACGGATCGTGGCGCCGTCGTGATCCTCGACAACAGGATCCTTGGCCGCGACTATGGAAAGGCGTTCCTGGAGGTCTTGCCGCCAGCGTCGCGCTTCGTCGGTCCGGCAGCCGAGATCGCCGGCAAGGTAGGCGATTGGTTAGAAGTCGCCTCCCCGCGGTGAGCAAGCTCTACGTGGTCGCCACACCAATCGGAAATCTCGAGGACGTCACGTCGCGCGCGGTTCGTGTGCTCGGCGAGGTCGGAGCGATTGCTGCGGAGGACACTCGAATCACCGCCAGGCTTCTCGCCCGCCACGGCATCCGCAAGCCGCTGATCAGCTATCGCGCTCCGGTGGAGCGGCGCGGCTTGCCGCGTGTGATGGCGGAGCTCGACCAGCACGACGTCGCGCTGGTGAGTGACGCAGGCACGCCGACTGTTTCAGATCCAGGACAGGCCCTTGTGACTGCTGCCTGGGCGGCTGGGCACACCGTGGTGCCGATACCGGGGCCCAGCTCGGTCACCGCAGCGCTGTCGATCGCTGGGTATGGGGGACCAGGCTTCACCTTTGTCGGCTACCTGCCGCGCAAGCAAGGCGAGATGCGCCGCCTGCTGGCGACGCTGGCCGCCGATCCGCGTCCGGCGGTCGCATTCGAGTCGCCGTATCGCGTCAGAAAATCGCTCGCGATCATCGGGGAGGTCATGCCTGAGCGTCAGCTCACTGTCGCTCGCGAGCTGACGAAGCTCCACGAGCAGCTGCTGCGCGGCACCGCGACCGAGGTGCTGGCCACGCTGGGCGACCCGCCGCGCGGCGAGTTTACGCTTGTAATCTCCGGTGGCTAAGCCAACACGAAGAACTGTCCTCGTCGCGCCGGCATGGCCCTACGCCAACGGCCCTCGCCACATCGGTCACGTGGCGGGATTTGCCGTGCCCGCCGATGTGATCGCGCGCTTCGAGCGCTTGCGCGGCTCACGCGTGCTGATGGCGAGCGGCACCGACGAACATGGCACGCCGATCACTTACGAGGCGGACAGGCTGGGCGTGCCGCCCCGCGAGTTTGTCGACCGCAACAACGCCTTCATCGTCGAGGACCTTCGCCGACTAGGGATGACGTACGACATCTTCACGAGGACGACGACCGCCAATCACTACCGCGTCACCCAGGACCTCTTCCTCAAGCTGTACGAAAAGGGCTACCTCGTCAAGAAGACGCAGATGGGGGCCTTCGATCCCGCGAGCGGCCGCACCCTCCCGGACCGCTACATCGAGGGCAAATGTCCGATCTGCGGTTTCGCCGATGCGCGCGGCGACCAGTGCGACAACTGCGGCAATCAGCTCGACCCGATCGACTTGATAAATCCACACCAGCGGGGCAGCAATGCCCCCGTCGAGTTCCGGGAGACGGAGCATTTCTTCTTCGACCTGCCTCAATTCGGCGACCAGCTCAAGCAGTGGATCGAAGAGCACGACAACTGGCGGCCAAACGTGCGCAAGTACTCGCTCGAGTTCGTCCGCAACCTCAAGCCGCGCGCGATCACGCGTGACCTCGACTGGGGCGTCCCTGTGCCGCTCCCCGGTTGGGAGGACAACCCGCACAAGAAGATCTACGTCTGGTTCGACGCGGTAATCGGCTACCTGTCCGCGTCGATCGAATGGGCTGCGCAGCGCGGCGAGCCTGACGCATGGAAGGACTGGTGGCAGAACACAGACGCGTGGCACTACTACGTGATGGGCAAGGACAACATCACGTTTCACACCGTGATGTGGCCCTCGATCCTGATGGGCGTCGGGGAACTCGAGCTGCCGGACGAAATCGTTGCCAGCGAGTACCTGAACATGAGCGGGAAGAAGTTCTCGACGAGTCGAGGCCAGGTTATTTATGTGCGCGACGTCCTCGAGCAGTACGACGCGGATGCCCTGCGCTACTACCTGATGATCGCCGGGCCAGAGAACCAGGACACCGACTTCACGTGGACCGAGTTCATCCGCCGCAACAACGACGAGCTCGTCGCGACCTGGGGCAACCTCGTCCACCGCACTCTGGTCAACGCGCATCGCAACTTCGGAGCCGTGCCCGACCCGCAGCAGCTCAACGACGGCGACCAGGCGCTTATCAAAGAGGTCGAGGACGCGCTGGACCAGATTGCTATGCAGCTCGGCCAGGCTCGCTTTCAGACGGCTCTGAAATATGCGATGACGATGGCGGCAAAGGTCAACGTGTACCTCGGAACGGAGCAACCCTGGCATGTGATCAAGACGGATCGCGCGCGCGCAGGCACGGTGCTCTACGTCGCGCTGCGCTGCGTTGACAACCTCAAGCTGATGTTCACCCCGTTCCTCCCTTTTTCCTCGCAGAAGCTGCATCGGATGCTGGGCTACGACGACGTGATCGCGCCGCAGCCAGAGGTGCGCGAGTTCACCGAGGGGGGTGCGCCGAGAACTGGCTCCGCCAGTTTCGGCGCCCTGAGGGGGGACGTCCCCCCTCAACAGGATGGCTCTGCTCACCTGGTCATAACCGGCGACTACGCAAGCGACGACCGCTGGCGACCCTCTGAGCTCCCTGCCGGCCGCGCGCT
>DATCPI010000036.1:0-22721 GCA_036570165.1 Candidatus Dormiibacterota bacterium
GAAATCTACGACCGGTACAGCCAAATCATCTAAGGAGTTGCAGCAGTTCCCTATCCCCTGAAGGGGAGAGGCTCAGGGAGAGGAGCCAGGGAAGAAGATCCACGCGATTCCAGCCATTTCGACCGGAATGGTTGTCACGCCGTCGCGAATACAGCCATTCCCGCCGACTTGGTCGTGTACCCACCACCCGTTCGTCGGTCGCTAGCCCGCCGCCGCCTTCCTCCGCCGCTTCGCCGCCGGCGCCCACAGGCTCTCCAGGTCGTAATACGACCGCTCGCCCGGCAGAAAGACATGCGCCAGCACCGAGTCGAAGTCGAGGAGGATCCACGTCGCATCCTCATATCCGTCAACGGCCAGGGGCCTCAGCTCTCTGTCTTTTGCCGCATCGACCATTCCATCGGCGATGGCCCGGACCTGGCGGTCCGTCTCGCCCTCGCAGATCACGAAGTAATCCGCGATGTCGGTCTGGTCGCGGACGTCGATGACAACCGGGTCCCACGCTTTCTTCTCGGTCGCCGCGCCCCGCAGCAGGCGAGCGAGCTGCAGCGGCGTCAAACCCTTGGCCAACCTATCGATTATCCCCATAAAGGTGATGCGCCGCGATGTAGCGCTCGACCGCAGGTGACACCTTGCCGGCTGCCGATTCGCCGGCCGAGATCGAGCGGCGCAGCTCGCTGCCCGAGATGTCCGGAGTGGACACATGACAGATGATCAAGCGCTCCGGAGCCAGGCCCTTGATCTCGGAAGGCATCGGCTGCGCCTTGCCCCGGCTCACGATCACGATCGATGCAAGCTCGCTCACTCGGTCGGGCTCATGCCACGAGCGAAAGAGGCGCGCAGCATCCCACCCCAGGATCAAGAACAGGTGGTCATTCGGAAAAGAGCGCTGCAGCTCCTCGAGCGTGTCCACGGTGAAAGATTTTCCGCCGCGCTTGGCCTCGATATCGGAAACCTCGAAATGCGACTCGCCGTCAACCGCGAGCCTGCTCATCGCGAGCCGATCCTCCGCCGCCGCTTGGGCCGCCGCGCGATGCGGCGGCTGCGCGCTCGGAACGAACAGCACGCGATCCAGATGTGCGCATTCCATCGCGGCCTTGGCCGCGGCGAGGTGTCCCAGGTGGATCGGATCGAAAGTTCCGCCAAGAACACCGATGCGGCTCATGGCTGGTATTCGAACTCGACGCCCGAGATCCGCACGGTGTCCCCGGGCTGCACGCCCTCCGCCTCGAGCGCCGCATTCACGCCGAGCTTGTCCAGCTCCGACTGGAAGCGATCCAGCGCTCCTTCCGATTCGAGGTCGGTCCGCTCGAGGAGGTACTCGACGCGATCGCCGCGCACTAGAAAGCCGAACGGCTTGCGCTCGACGACGAGCGCCCCGGCGCCCGCGTCGCGCACAGGCAGCTTGATCTTGTTGACTCGTCCTTGTGCGATCACCTCCGGGGCCGAGGCGAGCGCGCTCACCATCGCGTCCATCAGCTCGGGCAGGCCTTCTCCGCTCAGCGCGGAGATGAAATGCACGCCCTTGCGCCGCGTCCGCGTCCGAAGTTGTCGTGCTGCCTCGAGGTCGACCTTGTTCACGGCGACCAGCGAGGGCCGCAGCGCAAGCTGAGCTGAAAACTGCTCCACCTCTTTCCGGACCGTCTTCAGGTCCGCCCACGGATCGGGCGCGGAGCCGTCGAGCACGTAGACCAGCACTTTGGTCCGCTCAACATGGCGGAGGAAACGCAATCCAAGGCCCGCGCCACGCGCCGCGCCCTCGATCAACCCCGGGATGTCCGCGATGACGATCCGCCCCCCATTCGATTCGGCCACGCCGAGCTCCGGGTCGAGGGTGGTGAACGGATAGTCCGCTATCTTCGGCCGCGCCGCCGTGAGCGAGCTCAGCAGCGATGACTTGCCCGCATTCGGCGCGCCGACGAGCCCGATCTCCGCGATGAGCTTGAGATCCAGGAGCAGCGTTCGCTCATCGCCTTTGAAACCCGGCTCGGCGAAGTCGGGAGCGCGCTTGGTGGAACTCTTGAAGTGGACGTTGCCGCGCCCGCCCACGCCGCCCTTGGCCACCACCGCGTCGGCGCCGGGCCGATCAAGGTCCGCGACCAGGTCGCCTTGCTCGTCGAGCACGACGGTGCCCACCGGCACGTCCAGCACCACGTCTGCTCCGCCACGCCCGGTCTTGCGACCGCCGGCGCCGGCAACTCCAGCCTCCGCGCTCCACTTCGGACGCTGCTTGTACAGCGAGAGGTCTGAGACTCCTGTCGTCGCCCTCAAAATGACGGAGCCGCCGCGGCCGCCATCTCCTCCGTCAGGTCCTCCGCGCGGCGTGAACGGCTCGCGCCGAAACGAAGCCGACCCTTTTCCACCGTGCCCGCCGCGCACGATGATGCGCGCCGAATCTATGAACTGACGGCGACCGTCAGTTCTGGTCGTTCTTGGCGTTAGGTTGCGCGCCCTTGGTAGAAGGTGCCTCCTGCGCCGCTGCGTCCACGTTGACGCGCCGGCGGTCCTTGCCAACGCGCTGGTAGCGGACCTCGCCAGGGACGAGCGCGAACAGCGTGTGGTCGCGGCCGAGGCCCACTCCCGTGCCGGGAGTGATCTTGGTGCCGCGCTGCCGGACGAGGATGGCCCCGGCGCCCACCACCTGGCCGCCGTAGATCTTCACGCCAAGCATCTGGGGGTTGGAGTCGCGGCCGTTGCGAGACGAGCCGCCTCCTTTCTTATGTGCCATCTATTTGGTGTCCTTCTTGCGAGCCGCGCGCTTCGCCGGCTTTTTTTCTTCGATCGTTTCGACTTCGGCCTTCGCCGTCTCGACTGGCTTCTTCACCTCTGCCTTCGCCCGCGACTTGCCCGCGACCCTGGCCCTGGCCTTCGTCTCCGTCTTGACCTCAGCCTTCGCCTCTGTCTTCTTGGCCTCGCCCTTGATCCCTCCGACCGCGATGATCTCGAGCGCGGTCAGGTCGGCGCGGCCGCCGCGATGCACGCGGACACGCTTCTTCGACTTGTAGCGGATGGTCTCGATGCGAGGGCCACGGCGGTGGGCGAGCACCTTGACCTCGACATCGAGGCCGTCCACCGCAGGTGTACCGACCTTGATCTCATCCCCGTTGGTGAACAGCAGGACACGATCGAGCTTCAGGGACGAACCTGGCTCGGCGGCCAAACGGTCGACCAGGATACGGTCGCCCGGAGCCACCCTGTACTGCTTTCCACCGCTGACGACGACGGCCGACAACGAACTATCAGGCTTGGGCACGGCGAGTGATTGTACCAAGCTCAGCGACAGGCTCGTCCACGGCGCGACGTCGCATGGCCACCGACTGGACGAGCCCCAGCGCCGCCAGCACGGCGATGGTTGCCGATCCGCCGTAGGAGATCAGCGGCAGCGGGATGCCCGCGATGGGCAGGACGCCGATGTTCATGCCGACGTTCTCGACCACCTGCACGAGGATCATCACGGACACCCCGCCGGCGAGAAGCTCGCCGAACCTGTCCGGCGACACTGCAGCAGTGCGCAGAAGCCGGATCAGAAGGGTGCCGAAAAGAGCCAGGAGGACGAGGCTGCCAAGCAAGCCGAACTCCTCGGCGAAGATCGCGAAGACGAAGTCGGTCGCGCGCTCGGGCACAAACCCGAGCTGGCCCTGCAGGCCGTGCAGCCATCCCTGGCCGAACATGCCGCCGGACCCGACCGCGATTCGGGCCTGCAGCAGGTTGTAGCCCGCACCCAGCGGGTCCTGGTTCGGGTCGAGGAACACCTCGAGGCGCCTGCGCTGGTAGCCGTGGAGGAGGTACGGCAGCAGCGGCAGCGCCACGCCACCGGCAAACACGATTGAGAAAAGCTGCCACGCGCTTGCGCCGGCGAGAAACAGCATGCCGAAGAGCACCCCGATGAACACGATCGTCGTGCCCAGGTCAGGCTGGGTGAGGACGAGACAGGCGGGCGGTGCGACCAGGAGGAGTGCGCCGCCGAAGGTGCGCCAAGAAATCTGGCGCGAAGGTCGGTCGCTCCGGCTCAGGTAGGCGGCGAGCACGACGACGAGCAATAGCTTGGAGAGCTCCGAAGGTTCAAGCGGGAACCCAGCCACCGAAAGCCACCGTCGGGCGCCGAGCGCGGAATGGCCCACCAGGTGCACGGCGAGGAGGGTGAGGATCATACCCGCGTACAGGCCCACCGCCAGAGACCGCCAGCGACGGTAGTCGAAGGACGACACAGCGGCGTAAGCGCCCACGCCGAGGATCACCCAAAGCACCTGGCGCCCCCAGTCCGCACGGGCGCTGAAGACGGTCATCAGACCCAGCGCCGCGAGCATGCCCGCGAGCAGCGGCTGCAGGTGGTCGAGCTTTCGCCACCAGGTGGTTGAGGTCACGACCTGATCGCGGTGACGTGGTCGCGATAGAACCTCATGAGCTGCACCGCGATCGGGGCCGCCTGCACCTCCGAGAGCTCGCCCCTTTCGACGAAGACCGACATCGCGACCTCCGGCTGCGAGTAGGGAGCGAAGAACACGAACCACGCGTGCGTCGGGAGATCGCGCCCGCTCCCACCCCACTGCGCGGTTCCAGTCTTTCCGCCGCCATCCGCCGGCACGCCCGCCGCGCGGAACCAGTAGTTCATGTTGTAAGGCGGGTTTATCTCCTGGCGCATGCCCTCGCGGACCGCCATCAGGTTTGCTTCGGAAGCGGGAACGCTGCCGGTGACCTCCGGATGCAGCGACTGGACGGCGCGTCCGGACGCGTCGCGCACCTCATGGACCAGAGTCGGCCGCATCGTCTTGCCTCCGTTGGCCAGCGCGGCGACGTAAACCGCCTGGTTGAGCGGGGTGGTGAGCAGGTAGGACTGGCCGATGCCGAACGTGATCGTGTCGCCGGTGCTCCAGCGGCATGCGTCGGAGTTGAGGTCGCTGACTCCGCATTCCAGCTGCTTCCAGATCCTGTCCGGGACCAATCCCGGCATCACGCCCGGCATCTCGATTTGCTGCGCCTGACCGAAACCGAACGCTCGCGCGTACCTGGCCAGCGTCACGTCCCCGACCATCGCGGCGACCTGGTAGAAGAAGGTGTCGCAGGAGGTCGCCAGGGCCTTGGCGACGTTCATCTGGCCCAGGCTGTAGCTCGCCCAGTTGTGATAAATCCAGCCGTTGAGGTTGATGTAGCTGGGACAGGCGAGCAGCGTGTTCGCGTTGATCTTGCCTTCCTGAAGACCCGCCGTCGCCGTCACCATCTTGAACGTCGACCCGGGCGCGTACTGCCCGGCGATGGCTCGGTTCAGGAGCGGACGGTCGGGATCGTTGAGCAGCCTGCTGAAGTCCACCTTGCTGATGCCGTGGGCGAAGAGGTTGGTGTCATACCCAGGGAGGCTCACCAGCGCGAGCACCTCTCCGGTTCGAGGATCGACCACGACTGAGGCGCCTGCCCTCTTATGGTCGCGGACGAGGCCCGCGGCGAGCGCCTCCGCGGTCGCACGCTGCAGGTCTGAATCGAGGCTGAGATAGACGGAATTACCGGGCACGGGCGGCTGCACACCGACGGTTCTGACGATCTGGCCCCGCGCGTCGACTTCGACATCGGCCCAACCGTCCTGGCCGCGAAGCGCGGTCTCGAGGCCGGCTTCGATCCCAACCTTGCCGACCACCTCCCCGGGCTGATAGCCGAGGGGACGCAGCCGCTTGAGGTCCGTTTCGTTCAGCGGCCCCACGTAGCCGAGCACGTGGCCGAAGACCATCGGATCGACGTAATCCCTGACCGCGCGCTGCACGATCGAGGCCCCGGCGAGGACGGGCAGGCGCTCGTTGATCGCCAGCTGCTGCGCCTGGGAGAGGTCAGGTCCGAATCGCACGCTGGCGTATGGGTCGGCCGCGGCGAGAGTCGCGGCCAGCTTCTCCTCGGACTCGCCGGTCATCCGCGCCAGCTCGGCCAGCTCCGCCGTTCGCGCGCGCGCCTCGGTCGGCAGGCCGGCCCGCACCAGCTCCAGATTCCAGATCGGGCTGTTCGTGACGAGCGGCACGCCGTGCCGGTCGTAGATGATGCCGCGATCCGCCTCGAGGACGATGCGGTGCATCGTGTTGTCACGTGCCATTCCGGCGAGCGTCGCGCCCTCGGTCACCTGCAGATAGGCGAGCTTGATGGCGAGCCCGCCGAAGATCAGCACGGCAACCGAGGCGGCGGCGACCAGCCTCGTCGACCAGCGCGCCCTGGGCGTGGACCCACCCAGCTGGATCAAGCCAGCTCCTTGGGATCCCGGCCGGTTGCCAGTACTTGCAGCTTGCGCACAAGCCACATCGCGACCGGCATCGAGACCGAGTTGTAGACGGACGACGCGATGACGAGCTGCACAGCGAAACCGAGGGGCGGTATCGGAAGGCCGAGCATCTCGTCCACCGCGACGAGGACGAGCGAATAGATTGCGGTGCTGACGGCCACCGCGATCACGGGTTGCAGAACGCTTTCGCGGTCGAGGTTGCGGGCCCAGAAACCCGTGAAGTACGCACCCGCGAGCAGCGCCACCGCGTGCGGACCAACAGGCCCAGGCGCTGCCAGGTCGAGCATCAACCCGGCGACGCACGCCCAGGCCATCCCTTTCCTTACGCCGGCTGTCCACGTGATCGCGATCACCGCGACGAGCGCGAGATTCGGAAACGCGCCCGCAACCGTGATCCTCGGCGCCCACGTCACCTGGACCAGCACGGCGGCCAGCAGCACGGTTGCGATGGCCAGACGCTTCACGACGGTACGAAATCCGTGATTACGAGCAGCAGGCTGAGGCTCGCGGGTTCGTTGACCCAGGCGAGCAGCGCCTGGTCGGTGGTTGAGGCGGGTCGATACGTGATCGAGGCCAGCTCGCCGACGACAAGCCCGCGCGGATAACCACCGCCGACGCCGCTCGTGAGCGCCCACTCGCCGCTGGACGCCTTGACACCAAGCGAGTGCTCGACCTCGAGGTTGAGCGCGGTCGGCCCGCCGGTGACGGTGCCTTGAAGGCCGGACTTGGCGAGATAGACGTTCACTCGGCTCCGCGGATCCGCCAGCGTCTGGACTATCGCGCCGTGCGGTCCGGCCTCTGTGACGCGGCCAACCAGGCCAGCCGCGGTCGCGACGATCATTCCCGGCTGGACGCCGTCAGCGGTTCCGCGGTCGATCTCGAGCGTGCGGCTGAATCCGTCAGGACCGCGGCCGACGACCTGTGCCGCCACCATGCTGTGGCCAAACGAACGCTTGAAGTCCAGGGCTTGACGAAGGTTCGCGTTCTCCTTCGCGGCCGCGTCCAGCTCGATCACCTGGCGGCGTAGCGCCGTGTCGGCCGCCATCAGGCGTTGGTTCTCAGCGCGGAGGGCGGCGATGTCTCCCAGGACCGACGTGACCCGATCGAGGTTGCGACTGGCCTGCGTCATCGCCGACTCGAGCGGGGCGAGCGTGCTCTTGGCGGCACCACGGGCGGCCGCCGCCCACGTCTGCTCGCTCAGCATCGCCAGCAGGAGCATCGCGGCGCAAAGGGTCAGGAAGAGGCCGGTCGATCGAGACTGGGTCCTTCGCCCGTACACAGCAGGCTACTCAGTAGCGAAGGGCCCTGACGCGGCGCGTCCGCAGCAGAACCCGGTTCAGGGTGTCGATCTCTTCGAGCACGATTCCGGTGCCGCGAACCACGCAAGTGAGCGGGTCTTCCGCAACACGCACCGGCATCAGCGTCTCGTGCGCCAGCAGCTGGTCGAGACCCGCGAGCAGCGCGCCCCCGCCGCACACGACGAGACCGCGCTCCATGATGTCCTCCACCAGCTCGGGCGGCGTGGCGTCCAACGTCGATCTGACGGCTCGCACGATGTCGATCAGCACGCCCGAAAGCGCTTCGCGCACGTGGGCGGTGGTCATCTCGACGGTTTTCGGCAGGCCGGTCACCAGGTCGCGACCGCGGACGAGGAACGATTTCTCCTCGGGGATTGGAAATGCTGAGCCCATTGCGATCTTGATGTCTTCGGCGGTCCGCTCGCCGATGAGCAGGCCCATGTTGCGCCGCACGTACTGGACGATCGCGTCGTCCATGCCATCGCCCCCGATGCGCGCCGACGTTGCCGCGACGACGCCACCCAGCGAGATGACGGCCACCTCCGTCGTGCCGCCGCCGATGTCGACGATCATCGAGCCCCCGGCGGCCTGGATGGGAAGGCCGGCTCCAATCGCGGCAGCCATCGGCTCCTCGACCAGGTGCGCTTCGCGCGCGCCGGCCATCGTGGCGGCATCCGTCACGGCGCGCTTCTCGACCTCGGTGACGCCCGACGGGATGCCGATCACGATGCGCGGGGCGCTGACGTGCCAGGCCCGGTTGTGGGCACGAGCGATGAAGTGCCGCAGCATCTGCTCGGTGTGCTCGAAGTCGGCGATCACACCGTTGCGCAGGGGACGCATGGCGACGATGTCGGCCGGCGTGCGCCCGAGCATGCGCCGCGCTTCCGTGCCGACGGCAAGCACCTGGCCGGTGCGCTTGCTGACTGCGACGACAGACGGCTCGTCGAGGACGATTCCGCGACCCCGCACGTGCACGAGCGTGTTGGCGGTTCCGAGGTCGATGCCCACGTCGGCCGACCACATGCCCAACACGGAAGTCAGGAGATTCAAAGGCAATTCACCTCACCACCGCGTGGGGAGGTCGGGCGCCGCTTGCGGCGCCCGGGTGGGGCGGCCCGAGAGCAAAGCGTTAGCAAGATGGGGGCGGGCTGGATGATACACCCCGTTGCGGTCTTTTCCACAAGCTTATCCCAGCCCTAGTGCCTCTCCCCACTCATCCCCCTTCAGGGGAGGGGAGGGGGTGGCCGGATTTGCGTGCTACCGCGTCAAGAAGGTCGTCGCCACCACCATGACCAGCACCACCAGCGCGAACGGCGTGATCACTCGCGTGTACAGACCGCGCGCCACCACCGCGCCGCGTCGCTCCATCACCGCCCCCACCCCGATCAGCACGGCGGCCACGAGCGAGGTGATGCCGAAGAACCGCAGCAACCCGAGCGCATCGTTATCCGAGGGCGGAAAGAACAGCGTCGTGAAGAGTCCGCAGTACGGAAACCAGCAGAGAGCTCGGGCGGCATTGAGCCGAGGGTGCGTACGCCGATCGCCCTTCGGCACGAACGGCCACAGCCGGAGCAGGGCCGGCAGGCACAGCACGTAAAGGACACCGCACGCCACCTTCAAGGGCAGCAGCGCGGGGACCAGCACATTACCGAGGACCTGCGGCCTCAGGCTCTCGAGCTGCACCGCGGGTCCGAGCACGGCCAGGAGCCAGCAGAACTGCACGATGAGGAGCAGACGTGGTTCGGCGACCAGCTCAACCGTCAACGCGAGCTCGGCCCACGCGGTGAACGCGAGCGCGATGGCTGCGACGACCACGCTGCGCTCCTCCGGCGGCACCGGGTTGAACGGAACCGCAAGCTGCACGGCGGCGAGGATCGAGCAGATGAGCACAGCGGCGAGCACAGGCGTCGGTCGCCGCCGAGGAAAGTCGGGCCGCGACCACCCGCCCCTGGTGATCCGCGTCCATGCGATCTCCGCCAGGCCGCCGAAGACGATCGCGGTCAATGCGCCTGGGTACAGCACGAGCGCGAGCGCGTGGGTGGCAAGCGCCGCCAGCAACCGTGTCATTCGAGCGAGCTCATAGGCCGGCCAGCCTCAGCAGAGGTTGCGGGTACAGACCGAGCAGTACGTTAAGCGCGAGCACGATGGCGACGCCGACCGCCTGCCGGCCGCGCGGTATCCCCATGCTGCGCCCCAGGCGCAGGGAGGCGGGAAGCCCCAAGAGCATCGCCAGCGCCAGGACAAGCGCGAGCGGCCAGTACAGCTGCGTGGCGCCGCGCAGGAGCAGGACGCGGGCTGCAAAACCGGCGAACGGCGCCGAGCCCGCGAGAAGCGCGGCGACGAGAAGATTGATCGGCCGGTCGGCCGGCCTCTTCTCGCGAAGCGCCTGCCGTGACCAGAGGTAGAGAGGCAGGCGGCCGGCAACGATGCCGAGGAGCAGGACCAGCGCGGCGGCCATGCCGTCGGCGACCACCAGACCGAATCCGCAAAGCGCGAGTCCCCAGTCGGCCATGAACGAGTAGCGCCAGGCCGCCGCGTCACTCTCTGTGCGCCAGGACGCGAGGCTTCCCCACGCCGCGTTGAGCAGTCCGAGCCCGATGAGCATCGCGCCAAACGCGTCCCCCGCCTGCACTCCCACGACCTTCTTCGCCCACGACATCACCGTGATGGCGAGGAGAGGCCCGATGAATGCGATCCAGGGGATCGGGGAGGCGACGACCGATTCTTCGGGATCGAATTCGTGCAGGTACGGAAAAAGGCCGATCGCCGCGGCGAGCCCCGCCACGATGCCGACCGCGCCGACTCGCTCGAGGAGGGCAGGACCCTCGACGCGCTCAAAAGCCAGGCCGAGGGCCAGCAGGGCGACCGCAAGGACCGGACCGCGAATGCGAGCTGCGAAATCGCGATGAGACGCGAGCCGCGCCTGCAGCACCGCGAGGACGAGAAGGATCAGGAGGACCAGGTCAAGGTTTGGCGCCAGCGCGATGGCGGCCATTCCCGCCAACCCGGCAAGGCCCCAGGTCAGCAGGCTGGTTCGTTGGACCTGCGGTGGCGCGAAGACGACCGCCAGGAGCAATGTGGCGGCCGCGGCGGCGAGAAGCTCAGGTTGCACGTTCGTCCGGTTCTGAGATTCCGTGCACATGACCACCGCGCGGGAGGGCCATGACGCCTGCGGCGATCAAGCCTCCGGCGATGTCGGGAACGATTCCGGCCGATGGCACTTCCAACCCGGGCGCGGCGCCCAACGCAAGAGCCATGCCGGCGATCCCAGCCAGCAAGACATGAAGCTCGCTGGTCGAGAGCATTCTCGCTCCCAGCACTGCGAGCACCACAAGGACCGAAAAGCGGAGCGGCGCACCCGGCCCGATGGTCACCACAGCCGCGACCCACAACGCAAGCAGGCCCGATCCGATGCAGAGAACAAGCCGGGGCGTGGAGCCTGCCGGCATGATCCCCCATTTCGCCGCCGGCGACCGCGAGCACTGCCAGGCGGCGATCCCTCCTCCCACAGCGACAGCCGCACCACCGATCTGAAGTCCGCTTGCGACGGCGAGGACGGTGAAACCGATGGTGAGCAGCGCAAGCCCAAGCGCAAGTCCGCGCCGCCCGTCGGCGAGCACCACGAGCGAGGCTCCAAGCCAGGCGAGCCCCGCCGCCGTTGCCTCGATCACCTACTGATCGCGAAGCCGAGGGCGGCGAGCGAGGCGATCCACAGCAGAGGCCGCCCGGCCGCGGCCGCCGCTTCGAGGGCGGGGAGATTGACGATGGACCGGTACTGCTCGGGCACGGAGGCCGATGCCAGCTCGCTCCGCACTCGAGCGATCGCGCCGGCTCCTGGGATGGTGAACAGCGGCGGTCGAGGCTGCGTCCGGATGACCGCCATGTTGGCCGCTCCGAAGGCCAGCACTCCGATGATCAACAGCGGCACGAACAGCGCGACCGCCGGCAGCACCGTCGATACCGTCACCACCGATGTGAACCCGCCGCTCAAAGCACCCTGGGCGTTGGGCATCACGTCAGCCTGCGCGCGGGTAAATACGTACTGCAACACGGCCAACGCGGGGCCGGCAGCAACTGTCAGCGCCGCGATCGTCATCGCCACCCGCGGGAAGCTCTCATTGATCGGACGACCTCGGCCCCCTGGAAGTCCGATCGCTCGGGCGCCGGCAACCATCCACAGCACCCAGGTCACCGCCGCCGCAACGCCGATGAGCCCGTAAAAGTCTCCTGCCTCGAAGGTGGATTCGATGCCGAGGATGCGCGCTCCGAAAACGACGCCGGGTGGCAGCCCGACAGCCGCGGCGACGGCCACCAGCGAAGCTGGGCCGGTGCGGTCGGGGAGCAGCGAGAGGCACGCGGTCATGGCGGCGGCCGCGGCAAGCGTGATCAGGCCCGCGACGAGCCCCAGAGGAGTCCCGAGCGCCACGGACATCAAGGCGAATCCGCCGATGCCGGGGATTACCTCCCCGAGAAAATCGCGCCGCGTCGCGGCCGCTTGCGCGCGAACCGCAGCACCAAGCGCCACGACCACGCCCAATGACGCCAGGATCGCGTTCAAGGCGGCGTGCGGGTACCTGCCGCCACCCATGTCATACGCTCGGACGAGGAGATAGAGCCCGAGGGGGTAGAGGGTTGCAACGACCAGCCCGGCCGCCCGGAGCGAAGGCCGCGACCAGACTTGCGCCGGCCACGAACGCCATGGAACCAGCCCGGACGCCATCAGCCCCGCGAGTGCGATCAAGGAGAAGACCGGGACTGTGAGGGCGGACACCGGCATGGCGGCGTAGGCAGCGGTCCCGCCGCGGATCTGCAGGATTGCGCCGGCCCAGCTCAGCGCCAGCCACGCGGCCAGCAGCATGCTCCAGCGCGGCCGCGGCGCGCGAATGTCTTCAGTGTCGAGCTGGACGACCGCCAGGGTCGCGGCGGTGCCCCCGAAGAGCGCGGTCAGCACGACGTCCCCCGCCTCGATCGAAGCCATCGCCGCGGCGACCCCGAGCAAACCCAGAGTCGCCGCCTGCCAGGTGCGCGGCTGCAGCGTCAGTACCAGTGCGGCCGGTAGCAGGACCATCAGGCCGAAGCCGAACGCGACGGCGTCGATGCGCAGCTGGAAGTTGGAACCGTAGCCGAGAGGCCCGAGGTTGAGCTCCTGGGTCGCGCGCAGCGGCAGCCAGATGACGAGGAGTGCCAGCACCGCCGCCCACGCGCCCGCGCCGACCACGATTGGACCCAGGTTGAATTCGCTGAGCCCGAAAGCTGTGATGACCCCGGCCGCGACGAGCGGCAGGAGCACCGGCGCCAGCAACGCAATCGAGGGCATAAAAAGCCCTACCAGCAGGCCGTCGGAAGCATGCCGACGGATCTTCGGCGCCCATGCGGCCGCATTGCGTTGTTGCCGCCTGCGCTCCTCACGACACGTATCGACGAATACGTTTGTTGCGGTGCTCGGCGGCGCCTAGCACTGCAGCCACCTGGTCACCGAATCTCTCGTCGGCCGCTTCCAACTGCCTGCTTACTCTAGGCGGTCGATTGCGGCGCGAAGCTCGGCGGCCCGCTCCTCCAACTTCCTGACGATCTCGGGTGGCGCCTTGGCTCGAAACTCCGGGTTCGCCAGCTTGGCGCCGGTCCTTTCGAGCTCTTCTTTCAGGCGCTTGAGCTCCGCCTTGCGACGGGCGTCTCCTTCACCTCCGGAGGGAAACGTGACGCGCCCCGGAGTGGCCGCCAGCGGAATGCCACCCTCGATGTCATCGACCAGTTCAACCCACGCGAGGCGGGCCGACAGAGTGGCGACCACGCGATCGATGGGGTGCTCGAGCTTCAGACTGCCGCCACGTGGCGGAGCGCCCGCCGCCTGCCGGTGCGCGCGCACCTCCTCGACGATCCGCATCACCTGGGCGAACGACTCCTCCGCCGCGGGGTCCACGAACTTGTCCTGCTGCTGCGGCCATTCCGCGCGCATGACATAGTCAGGATGCCCGGGCAGCCGAGACCACAGCTCCTCGGTCACGAAGGGCATGAAGGGATGCAGCAGCCGGAGGACCTTGTCGAGGCAGAAGTAGGCGACGTCTTGGGCCACGGCGTCACCTGCCCGCAGCCGCTCCTTCGCCGCTTCGAGATACCAATCGCAGAACTCGTTCCAGGCAAACGCATACGCGGCACCGATCGCGTCCTGAAACTCGAAGCCTTCGATTCCCGCGGTCGCTGCCGTGCTCGCGTTCGCAAGCCGCGAGAGAACCCATCGGTCCTCCAGGTGCTCTTGCGCCTCGAGGACGCCCAGTCGCGCCTCAGCCGAGGGACTTCCCGGCGAGCTGAGCACCAGGCGTGTCGCGTTCCAGAGCTTGTTGCAGAATCGCCGGTAGCCCTCGATCCTGCTCTCGTCGAACCGAACGTCCTGGCTTGACATCGCGACTGAAGCAGCCCAGGCACGCACGGCATCGGCGCCGTACTTGGCGATCAGCTGGCGCGGGTCCATGCCCGTACCCAATGACTTCGACTGCCGCTGGCCCTCGGGGGTCTGCACCACGCAATGTATGGCGACGTCGGAGAACGGAACCTCGCCCATGAACTCGAGGCCCGTCATGATCATCCGGCTCACCCAGAGATTGATGATCTCCCGAGCAGTGCTGTTCATGCTGTTCGGGTAGAAAGCCTTGAGGTCGTCGGTCTCTTCGGGCCACCCCAAGGTCGCGAAGGGCCACAGCGCGGCTGAGAACCACGTGTCGAGCACGTCAGGGTCCTGCGTCAGCCGCGAGCTCCCGCACTCGGTGCATCTGTTCGGGCGCTCGACGGCGACGATCTGGTGGCCGTTGTCGCAGTTGTAGACGGGGACGCGGTGGCCGAGCCACAGCTGGCGGCCGATGTTCCAGTCGCGCAGGCCGCGCAGCCAGTCGAGGTACGTGCGCTCGTATCGCTCCGGATGCCACCGAACCTTGCCCGCAGCCGACGCGGCAAGGGCCTTGTCACGCATCGTCTCCATGCGCAGCCACCACTGCTCGCTGACCAGCGGCTCGATGACCGCGTGGCAGCGGTCGCAGTGGCCGACCTCGTGCGTATATGGCTCCTCTTTCACAAGGAATCCCTCCGCCTTCAGATCCGCGACCACCCTCTCGCGCGCCTCCAGTGCAGGCAGGCCGTCGTACGGAAGCCCCGGCACGTCCATCCGGCCATCCGGATGCATTCCGTTGATCACCTCGAGAGAATGGCGCTGCCCGATCTCGTAGTCCATCGAGTCGTGCCCCGGCGTCACC
The DNA here is from genome assembly GCA_036570165.1 of Candidatus Dormiibacterota bacterium. Taxonomy (GTDB): domain Bacteria; phylum Chloroflexota; class Dormibacteria; order Dormibacterales; family Dormibacteraceae; genus Palsa-870. Next base: position 14,796 of record DATCPI010000036.1, read on the forward strand.
TTGAGCGCACCGGTCCCGAAGTCCTTCTCGACCGCGGCGTCGGCGACGATGGGCAGCTTGCGCCCTACCAACGGCAAGATCGCGGTCTTACCGGCCAGCGAGCGATAGCGTTCGTCTGTCGGGTTCACTGCGACGCCGGTGTCGGCCAGCATCGTCTCGGGGCGCACTGTGGCGATGACCACCTCGCCCCCGCCCTCGACCGGATACCTGATGTAGTAAAGCGTGTCGTGGTGCTCCTGCCAGTCGACCTCGAGATCTGAGATGGCGGACTGGTCGTGCGGGCACCAGTTGACGATTCGCGGAGCGCGATAGATCCATCCACGTTCGTAGAACGCGACGAAAGCGGTCATGACCGACCGGACGTATCTCTCATCCATCGTGAAACGAAGACGCGTCCAGTCCAGCGAGATGCCGAGGATCTTGTCCTGGGCGACGATCGTATCGCCGACTTCTCGATACCACTTGTCGACCCGTTCGACGAACGCTTCTCGCCCAAGCTGCTCTTTCGTCGTGCCTTCCGCGGTGAGCTGTTTCTCGATCACGTTCTGTGTGGCGATTGCCGCGTGGTCAGTGCCCGGAAGGTAAAGCACCTCGTAACCCGCCATCCGCCGGTAGCGAGCGCAGATGTCCTGCATCGTGTGGTTGAGCGCGTGGCCCATGTGCAGCGCGCCGGTGATGTTCGGTGGCGGCAGGCAGATCGTGTACTTGGGCTTCTTGCTGTGCGCATCGGCGATGAAAAGGCCGTCGGCTTCCCAGCGCGCGTACCAGCCGGCCTCGATGGCCTGTGGGTCAAACGCTTTGGGCATCTCGCTCGGGTTCATGTTCATGGGGGCGTGTTTGATCTCTCGCTGGGAATCAAGGGCGCCGGCGCGAAGGTCGCTTTAGCGCGACTGAGCCGGCGAGGGTACGGATACAGACCCCACGAAATCAGAGGCTTCGCCGCGATTTCGCGGGGACCCCTTAATGCGCTGGTTGGGGCTCATGGTGCGTGAAATCTTACCGTTTATTCCGCTGGCGCTCGCCCATCTCTTCGCTTGGCTTTGTGGCGCCGGCCGCGCGCGCGATCGTCGCGAACAGGCCGGGAGCAAGGGCCTGGAACTTCAGGCTTGCCTTCAGCTGCGGTGGCGCGACGTCGATCTCGGCCCGGTTTCGGGTGATCGCGTACCAGACTGCGTCAGCCACTTCCGCGGGCGAGACCTCCCCCGCCATCGGGTTCGCTTTTAGTCCGGTCTCCGCCCACATCCCGGCTTCGCTGACGAACGTCGGACAGATCACCGAGACGCCGACCCGCGTGTCAAACAACTCCTCGCGCAGCGCAAGGGCAAATCCGCGGAGGGCGAACTTGGTGGCGTTGTAGACGCTGTTGCCGGCCTGGGGCACGATCCCAGCGATCGACGACATGAACACCAGGTGGCCGCCTTTTCGGTTCAGCATCGCCGGCACGACCTGATGCGCGAGCACCATGCTTGCGCGCAGGTTCACCGCGATAGCGCGGTCCAACTCCGTAACTTTGAAGGTGGCGAGCCGCCCGCTGGCCGGCACACCCGCGTTGGAGACCAGCACGTCCACTTCCCCGGCTTCTCGCACCAGCCGCTCGGCCTCACCCAGCCGGGAGAGGTCGGCCACGACGACCCGGGCGTCGCCCAGCTCCTCGGCCAGGCGCTTCAGCGCTTCTGCGTTGCGGGCTGACAGGACGAATTTCGCGCCGGCGCGATGCAACCGTCGAGCGATGTGAGGTCCAAGGCCGGTCGACGCGCCTGTCAGCAGGACGGTCTTTCCGCGAAGGTCTTCCACGAGCTAATTATGAGAGGCCCCTGTCACTCAACTCGCGGGCGCAGTCGCGGCGTACTGGACCCACTCCGGCATTCCGCCGTTCGGGCACAGATGGGGGCATCCCGGGGCCATTGATTGCCCCATTCGGGCCCAGTTGGTGGTATCCCAGCGCCTGCTGAGGTCTAGGCCGACTCTCCCACGAGTCTCGCCGGCCCCTCGCCTTCCTCTCCCAGCTCGAACTCCGGTTCGAGCGCCTCGCGAATCGCGCGCTCTGAGATCAGGCAGCGCTTGATGTCGGGCCGGGACGGGATCTCGAACATCGAGTTAAGGAGCGCCTCTTCGATGATCGACTTCAAAGCGCGCGCACCGGTGCCACGAAGCAGCGCCAGCTCAGCGATCGCATCGAGCGAGCCTTTTTGGAACACCAGCTCGACGTTGTCGAGCGAGAAGAACTTCTGGTACTGCTTGACCAGCGCGTTCTTGGGCTCGGTGAGGATGCGCACGATGTCCTGCTGATCCAGGTGGTGCAGGGTGACGATGATCGGCAGGCGGCCTATGAACTCCGGGATGAACCCGTACTTCAAGAGATCCTGGGGCTGCAGCTGCTTGAGCGTCTCGGACACCGCCTTGCGCTCGATTTTGTTGTGCGGCGCCCCGAACCCGATCGCCCGCTTGCCGATGCGCTGCTCGACGACCTTCTCCAGCCCGTCGAACGCGCCGCCGCAGACGAACAGGATATTGGTGGTGTTGATCTGGATGAAATCCTGGTGCGGGTGCTTGCGCCCGCCCTGCGGCGGAACGTTGGCGACAGTACCTTCCAGGATCTTGAGCAGCGCCTGCTGGACGCCCTCGCCGCTGACATCGCGCGTGATCGAAGGGTTGTCCGACTTGCGCGCGATCTTGTCGATCTCGTCGATGTAGATGATTCCCCGCTCGGCGCGGCTGATGTCGAAGTCGGCGGCCTGGATCAAGCGGAGCAGGATGTTCTCCACGTCCTCGCCCACGTACCCCGCCTCAGTGAGGCTCGTCGCGTCGGCGATCGCGAACGGCACGTCGAGGATCTTCGCGAGCGTCTGCGCGAGGTAGGTCTTGCCGCACCCTGTGGGTCCGACGAGCAGCACGTTCGACTTGGTCAGCTCGACGTCGCCCACGGACTTCGAGGCGGAGATTCGCTTGTAGTGGTTGTAGACCTGAACCGAGAGGACCTTCTTCGCGCGCTCCTGGCCGATCACGTACTGATCGAGAGCAGCGCAGATCGTCTTGGGGTTGGGGATGAAGCCGGTCTTCTGCTTCTTCGTGCCCGCTGAGCGGTTGTCGTCTTCGAGGACCTCCTGGCAGAGATCGATGCACTGGTCGCAGATGAAGACGCCGGGGCCGGCAACCAGCTTGCGAACCTGGTCCTGGCCCTTCCCGCAGAACGAGCAGCGCGTGTAGCGGCGGCGGTCTTCCCTTTCGTTCATAGCCCTCTACCTGTGTCCATCATGAAGACGCCGGCGCCGGGGGATTATGGCCCCACAGAATCTCGTTGGCAAGGCTGATGCATTCACTGCAGATGAAAACGCCCGAGCCGGCAACAAGCCTGACGCCGCGCTCACCCTGCAACTTGCCGCAGAACGAGCACTTGGGCCGATGCCTTTTGACCTCGCCGGTCTTGCTCTTGCGTCGGAAGATCATCCTGCGGCGACTTTCTCCTTCTCCGCCTCTTTGTCTTTTGTCTTCTCTTTGTCGGCCGTCGGCTTGTTCGCGCTGAGGATGATGTCGTCGATCAGCCCGTACTCCTTCGCCGCCTCGGAGGTCAGGAAGTAGTCGCGCTCAGTATCCTGCGTGACCCTCTCGATCTTCTGCCCGGTGTGCTTCGCCAGGATCTGGTTCAGCTGTTCACGGGTGCGCAGGATCTCCTTCGCATGGATCTGGATGTCGGTGGCCTGCCCCTGCATGCCGCCCCACGGCTGGTGGATGAGGATGTTGGCGTGAGGCAGCGCAAAGCGCTGTCCGTGCGCGCCACCGGCGAGCAGCACCGCGGCCATGGAGTAGGCCATGCCGATGCAGATCGTCGAGACCGGCGGACGGATGTACTGCATCGTGTCGTAGATGGCCAGTCCCGCGGTCACCTGGCCGCCAGGACTGTTGATGTACAGGGCGATCTCCTTCTCGGGGTCCTCGGACTGGAGGAAGAGCAGCTGAGCCACGACGAGGTTGGCGACCTGGTCGTCGATCGGCGTGCCAATAAAGACGATGCGCTCCTTCAGGAGTCGCGAGTAGATGTCGAAGGCCCGCTCACCGCGGCCTGTGTTCTCGACCACCATCGGGACGAGGTATCCGGCCGGCCGCTGTATCTGTCTCATATCCCGCACAACGTCATTCTAGACAGCACGTACGCGGGTTCCGTCAAGTCCGCGATTCCGCAACCTCGACCAGGCGGTCCAGCACTCGCCGGCGCCGAAGGGTGGAAGCGAAGTAGCGCCGGGCACTTGGGCTCTTCTTGAGCTCCGCCACCTGGCCGTTCAACTCATCGTCCTTGGCCGCCTGCTCCTCGAGGAACGTGATCGTGTCCTCATCGGAAGGCTCCAGGTTCTCACGCCTGGCAAACTCCCCGAGGACGAGATCGATCTTCAGCCGCGCCTCGGCGTCCGGCCTCTGCTCGGCCATCCACAGGTCAAGCGTTTGGCCAAGGTACTCGAGGTAGCGGTCGAGCTTCAGCCCCTGGCGGTTCAGGCTTCGCTCCATCGACTCGAGCTGGCTGGTCAGCTCGCGGTCGACCAGGGTCTGGGGCACGTCAACCGATGACGCATCGACCAACGCGCGAACGACCTCCTGCTCGCGCTCGACCTTCTCCATCGCTCGAACCGACTCCTCCAGCTCCTGGCGAACCGACTCGCGATACGACTCGACCGTCTCATGCGCGCCATTGCTGAGGATCTTGGCCAGGGCGTCGTCAAGCGGGGGGAGGATTTTCTCTTTGACGCCACGCACCGTGACCCGAATCGTCCCCTCCTTGCCCGCAAGCTTTGGATCCTCGTAGGTCTCCGGAAAAGTGACCTTGGCCTCGCGAGTCTCGTCGACGAATGTTCCAGGCAAGACGGCGAGTAGCTCGGGAAGAAGGACCCCCTCCTTGAGCTCGGCCTCCATCGCGTTGCGCGACTCCGACTCGACCAGCTCACCGTCCACCTCGACCTCGACGTCGATGATCGCGACGTCGCCCGACCTCACCTCGCGCTCCACCGGCGTGATCTCCGCCATCGGCTGGCGAACGTCTTCGAGGCGGCGCGTGAGCATCTCCTCTGTGACCTCGTGACCGTGAAGGTCAGGATGAAGAGTCCTTATGTCCGCGAGCGTCACCTCCGGCATGACGGTGATGGTCGCCTTGAGCTTCGCGGGGCTGCCGCGCTCCAGCACCAAAACCTCGACGTCCGGATTGTCGATGGGATCGATCGATTTCTCTGCGAGAGCCTGCCGCATCACGTCAGGGACCATTGCCTCGACGACCTCTTCGCGCACCACGGCCGGGCCCAGGCGCGATTCGACCAGGGCGCGCGGCGCGCGCCCGGGACGGAAGCCTTCGATTTTTGCCCGCGAGACCAGGCGGTTGAGAACGCGCTCGTAGGTCGCGTCGACAGTCTCGGTCGGAACCTCGATGGTCATGCCGACCTGGCTCTTGGGAAGTTGCTCGGTCACGACGGAGAGCGCGTCTGGCATCAGGCCGATTCTACTGAGCCCGGCACGCGACCTACCGAATGCCGGCTACGGACAGGGTGTTGGCTTCACGGCCGGTGCCGGTGACGGACACGGGCTCGGACTGGGGCTCGGACTCGGACTCGGACTCGCCAGCACCGGACCCGTGCCGGGGTCGGGTGGGACCGTGTAGTTGACCGGCGCGGGAGTCGGGCTCGGCGGGTTGTCGCCAGGAAGCTTGGGGACGCTCGTGGTGTCGGCGAGGAACCAGCTGTTGTTGGCGCCCGCGACGACTCCCGGCGGCGGCGTGTACCAGCGGTTTCCATCCACGCCGGCAAGCGCCTGCGACACGAATGAATGCACCGCGGGAGAGGCGACGAAGATGCCGTCGGAGTTGTTGACCATGGTGTATTTGTTGCTCAGGATGTCGCCGACCCACAGACCGACCGCCAGGTCGGGCGTGAAGGCGATGGTCACGGCGTCCTTGAAGTTGTCCGTGGTCCCCGTCTTGGCGGCTACGATGCGGTCCCTCCAGTGGAGCGCGCTGTTGCAGCCGAAGATCATGCATCGGTTCGAGTCGTCGGACATGATCTGGGCCATGATGAAAGCGACCGCCGGCGACAGGGCTGGCCGGGCCCGCAGCTCGGCGCGCGACTTGTAAAGGTTCACGCCATGCGAGTCCGTCACGGACAGAACCGATTCCGGTGAGTGGTAGACGCCCATGTCCGCGTAAACCGAGATGCCACTGACGTGCTCTAGCAGGGTGATCGGATAGCCGCCGAGGGTCAGCGAGGGACCGTACTCGTCCAGGTTGCCGACTCGGTACTGGCCGTTTTGGTCCGGGATCGGGATCATCGGGTTAACCCCAAGGTTGCGCATATAAGAAAGGACGGCGGGCACACCGATCGAGAGCTCGACCTTGACCGACGCTATGTTCAGCGAGTTGCCCATCGCCTGCTTCAGCGGCAGCACGCCATGCGTCTTCCCGTCGTAGTTGTAGATGTTCGTCGTGCTGAACGCGTCCTTGTAGACCAGCGGGCTTGGGCCGTCATAAACCGGCGTGTCGACCGTCGCCGCCCGAGCGTTGATCACTGACCCATACGTGTACGGCTTCATCGAAGAGCCCATGTTGCGAACTGTGGTCGTGAAGTTGATCTGGCCGCCGACGGAGTTGTAGTTGGGCGAGCCGACCATGGACAGGATCTCGCCCGTTTTCGGATCCTCCGCGACGAGCCCTGATGACAGCTGGCCATTGCGATCGCGCCAGGTGTTGCTCGCCAGGTTGCTGCTCACGATGCTCTCGCCGATCTGCTGCATGTGCAGGTCGAGCGTGCTCTTCACGTTCAACTGCTGAACTCCAGGTTGGAATCCAAGCTGGCGAAGCTCGGCCAGCACGTAGTCCACGAAGTGCGGCGCGGTGAAGCTGTTGATCGGCGCCATGTACGCGAGCTTCTCGGCCACCGCCTTGTCCATGTCGTCCTGCGAGATGAAGTTCGAACGCACCATCGCCCGCAGCACCTCGGTCTGGCGCAGCTTGCCCGCGTCGGGATGGAGAACCGGGTTCCATTCGGTGGGCGCCTGTGGCAAACCCGCGAGCATCGCCGACTGGGCGAGGCTCAGCTTGGAGGCGGGGATGTGGAAGTAGCTCAGGGAGGCGGCCTCGACCCCATACGACTGCGAGCCGTAGAAGCTCTTGTTGAGGTAGAGCTCCATGATCTGGTCTTTGGTGTACGTCTGCGCCAGCTCGTAGGCGAGCGCGAGCTCCCTGATCTTTCGGCTGTAGGTCCGGTCGGGCGTGAGGAACTGCTGCTTGGCGAGCTGCTGCGTGATGGTGCTGCCGCCGCCGACGACCCGGCCCGCGCGAATGTTGTCGTAGAGGGCACGGAGCACGCCGCCGAAGTCGATTCCAGGGTTGGTGTAAAAGCCCTTGTCTTCGATCGCGACCGTGGCCTGGATCATGATCGGCGCCACGTCCTTGAGCTTCACGGCGACGCGGTGATCGCCCTGGTGACCCACGTCGGCGAGCTGGACTCCATTGCGGTCCGTGATGACCGTGTCGCCGGCGAACCCGGCGCTGTCCAGACCCTGGATCGAGGGCAGACTGTCAAAGAACGACTGCGCGTAAGCGTCGGCTGCAAAGCCGATGACGAGCAGCACCGCCAGCATCGCGCCCAGGCCGCGAACCATCGCAGTGCGGCGCATCTTCTGCCCGATCGGCGACCACGCCGCGTGGATCCGGGCTCGAGGGCGATGCCCCGCCTTGGTGGTGATCTTCTCAGGAACGTTTCGAGACATGTTTGGAGGCCCGTTGATTCTACGGTTTCCCACTCCCACCAACGGCTGTGGGGGGGACTAGGTTACGCGGCTCGGTTTGGGCCTCAACCGGCCCAGCAATCCCTGGCTCGCCAGCCGCCACTCCTCGGGTTCGATCGCCCTGATCAAGTAGATGGCCACGAGGTACGCCAGGCTTCCGGCCGGCAG
>DATCPI010000037.1:0-26478 GCA_036570165.1 Candidatus Dormiibacterota bacterium
TTGATCTTGAGGAAGGTGGCATCGCCGTCGTCCTCGACGTCCTCCAGGGCGAGGGCGCAGAGCTCACCGACCCGCATTCCAGTCCCGAGCAAGATTTCGACTGCGATCCGCGGCCAACCCGCGTCCGCCTCGCGCAGAACGGTCTCGATCTGCTGCGGCGCGAAGCTCTCCATCTCTTTCTGCGCCACCTTGGGCGCCCGGACCCGAAGCATCGCCGGCTCGACCGGATAGCCCTCGCGGCAAGCCCAGTTGCCGAACGCCTTCAAGACCTGGAAGTGGCCGCGAACGCTGTAGTCGGAGAGGCCGCGCGCCTGCAGCTCGGCCAGATAGCGCTTGAACTCGAAGGCGGTCAGCTCGGCTAGGGTTCTGGCGTCGCTGTGCCGAGCAAACCAACCCATCTTGTGCGCGTACCAGGCGATCGTGCGCTGGCTGCAGCCTCGGACCTGGACATCGAGCAGCCATTCCCGGACCAGCGGCTCAATTCGGTAGCGGCTGGCCAAGCCGGCGTCGGGATGCGGCTCCGGCGCTGGTGCCTCCATCTCAGCCGCCGGTGGTCCGACCCGGAACAGGCGCTCGGGCAGCGCCCGCGGCCGGCCGGTCAGGCCACGCCCGCTGTGGATAACAGGCGCATCGGTTTTCGAAAAGCGCAGCGGTTTTGGGCTAATTCCAGGCAAACTGACACCTCCTTGAACAGCGTCCTGACACCACTTTTCAGAGGTCCCGAAGACGCCGAAACCCGGCCCTTGGGACCGGGTTCCGAATTCAATCTAGCCTGGAGAGCCCTGCTCAAAAAGTCCGGCGTGGTGCCGAGAGCGGGAGTCGAACCCGCACGTCCTTGCGGACATCGGTTTTTGAGACCGACGCGTCTGCCTGTTCCGCCACCTCGGCGCTCCTCTGATGAGCCTCGACCATACTAATTGGCTCAATGCGAGCCGCCCTGATCCTGTGCATGAGCATCCTGATCGCCGCCTGCGGGCCGGTGCTGGCGCCCGCCGTAGCGATCACTCCGGGCGCCGCGCAAGGCCCGGCGTCCGGTCCCAGGATCGAGCAGCCTCCCGTGTCGCCGCCAGTGCCGCCGGGCACCAACCTGCCCGCCTTTACGTGCGCCGACGCGAGCGGCGGCAAAACAGGCGTCGCAGGCCTGGTCACCGCCCGCGTGGGGACGCAGCCTGGCTATGAGCGGTTCGTGCTCCAGTTCGACTCGGCAGTGCCCAGCTACACGGTGAAGCGCCAGTCGTCGGCAGTTTTTCCAGTCGGGGCCACCGGGCAGCCCATCACGGTGAGCGGGAGCGCGGGTGCGATGGTGCGGGTGCACTCGGCCACCGGTGCCAACACCTTCAGCGGCTCGATCGATATCTCCCACCCCGAGTACCAGATTCTCAAAGAGGTCCGCCAGACGGAGGACTTCGAGGGTTATGTCGGTTGGGCGCTCGGACTGAGCAAGCTAGCCTGCATGCGCACATTCACGCTCACCGATCCAGCTCGCCTGGTCGTGGATTTCAGCACCGCCAACAGTTAATCTCCACGGCCAATGGCCGTCCAGCCTCCTCCAGTCCAGACCCAGCTTCAGCAACCAGCGCCCCCCGCCTCGCCCAAGAGAGGCGGCTGCTTCGGCTGTGGGTGCGGGGGCTGCCTCGTGGTGGCGCTGCTTGTGGTCTTGCTCCCTCTGGCCGGCGGCTACTACTTCTTCGTCGTCCAGGCTCAAGCGGCGGTGGCGGCACCAGCCTCGCTGACGGTGATCAACCAGCCGGTGGACGTCGACCAGCGGCCGGGAATTGCCGGCGAAGCGCTTAATCCGGGCAACACAGTCCACACCGGTGCCGGCGGCCACGCGGGCATCCATTTTCCGGATGGCTCGTTTGTGCGCATGTCACCGGACACCACGGTGACTGTCACATCGGCGCAGCTGCAAAAGGACGGCACCTTGCAATCGGCCAGCATCGTCCAGAAGATCGGGCGGACCTTCAGCTCCGTCCAGCACCTGGCGAGCGGTGCGAGCTTTAAGGTCGGCGGCCACTCGGTCAGCGCGCAGGTTCGGGGCACCGAGTTCGAGGTCCTGGTCCGCGGCAACGGCACGAACCTGATCAAGGTCTTCGACGGGACGGTCGCCGTCAGCGGCGCCACTACTGCCACCCTCAGGGCCGGCGAGCAGATCGACGGGGATGCAAACGGCCGACTCTCCAACCAGCGTCCCATCCAGCCCGATGTCCAGGATCCGTTCCCGTTGACATCGCAGTGTTCGAAGGCGGCCTCGAACGGCAACAACTCAGGCACCGTGCAGTCGTCGAGCGGTGAGAGCTTGACGAACGGCCAGACAGCAGAGAGCACGTATGACTCTGCCGGCGGCAACCTGACGCTTGCCTTCTGTTACCCGGGCAGCTTGATGCGCGTGACCGTGACAGACCCCGCCGGGCGCACCTACCCGAGGCAGGGCGCCGCGCCTCTCATCATCAAAATCGCCAACGGCCCTGCCGGCGTCTACAAAGCAGTCGTAACCGCACTCGATGTACCGCCGTCAGGCGAGGCATACGCCCTGACTTTTGCCACCGATGCCGCGTGCGCTTCCGGCAACGTCGACACAGGCACCGTAGTGCGCCAGACTCTGAGCAACTCGCAGATCGCACAAGCGCTCGCCAACTCGGGCTCGACGGGCATCACCCTGCAAGTGCGAGGGACCTCCCCCACCTCGGCGCGAATCTTCTACTACTCCAACCTCGGCGGGCTGCCGCTTTCCTGGACGATCGACTTTTACGCGGCGACGCCCAACCTCGGAGCGGTGATCACGCAGGTGACGGTCCAGGGAATCAACGTGACCACCCAACTGATCTCCAGGCTCGGCTCGTTCGGCGGCAGCTCGATCACCTCGATGCCCACCGGATTCAGCGTCGATCGTGTGTATTCGTGCAGTGGGCCGGGAGGCGACGGGCTGATGGTGATCGAGGGACATCGCTAGGAGCCCGCGACGCGCACGTTTGGCGCCAAAAGGCTGGAATCCGGCGCCTGATACGCACGGCAAGGGTCCTCAAGCGGCTCCGTTAAACAGTCGTTGAGCTATCTTTCCCGGGCAACATGTCAGCAGTAGCCGCCCGCACCCCACCTCGACGCAGGGGTTGGCGCCGCCTGCTCGTGGTGCTGTTGATCCTCGTCGTGATCGGAGGCGGTGGGATCTACTGGCTCAACCGGTCCGCCCAGGCTGCCGTCAACGTCGCGGCGACGCTGACGGTCTACCAGCCAACCGCGTCGGTCGCCCAGGGGGGAGGGGCCTACGCGGCAGCCTTGACCGGAGCCAACGTACGCGCCGGCGACTCGGTGAAGACCGACACCAAGGGCCGAGCCTCGATCCAGCTGCCCGATGGAACACTCACCCGGCTCGCGAGCGATACCGAGATCACGCTCGACGCAGCCCATTTCACGAAGAGTGGAAACCTGCACGACGCCAAGATCACGCAGAAGATCGGCCGCACGCTCACGAGCGTCCAGCATCTCGTCTCGGGAGCGAGATTTGACGTCGCCGGGCAATCCGCCGTCGCGTCGGTACGCGGCACGAAGTTCGAGGTGTACACCAAGGCCGACGGCACGATGATCGTCAAGCTCTTCGACGGCTCTCTGGACCTCACCAGCAAGACCGGGGCCAAGGCCCACCTCAATGCACCGCCGGGCGTGCAGGTGACTGTTGACGCGCAGGGCAACATCGGTCCGGTGGGTCCCATCCAGCCGGACCCCAACGACCCGTTCGGCCCGGCACTCGTTGCTTCCGCCGAGGCGAGCAACGGCACCACGCCGGGCACCGAGCAGGACTTCATCGGTGCGCCCCTTCACAACGGGGAGCAGCAGCAGTACACCTACAGCTACGCAGGCGGCAGCTTGGTCAAGGCGGCGCTCGGCTACGCCGGCAGCACGATGCGGCTCAGGGTGCAGGCTCCCGATGGATCGGTCTATACCAAGACCGGCCCCTCGCCCATCGTTGTGGAGGTCCCCAACGGGCCTGCCGGCATCTACCAGATGTTCGTGATCGGCGTCAGCGGCCTGGGCACCATCGGTGAAGAGCCCTTCCTTGCCGTGGCGTCAGTCGAACCTTGCGTCAGCTCCGACATCGACCTGAACCGCGCCGTGCGGCGCGGCTACTCAGCGAAGGATCTTGCTGCGGCTATACAGGTCTCCGGTCTTTCCAACCTGAACGTCACCATCGCGCCCACCTCACCTGCGGGTGCGATCGTCACCGGTACCGGGACATACACCGGAGTGGGCTGGACGGGTTCGGTCTTGTTGGTGGCGCACGGCGGCGGGATCGAGATCATCCCGGTGGGCGGGACTGTGTTGGGAATCAACGTGCCCGCCCAGCAGATCGTGCAGCAGATCGGGTCCGCCATCGGCCAGGACCCGACCAACCTCAGCCCTGGCTACACGGTCGACCGACTGTTCGCGTGCAACAGTGTCGTAATGATCGACGGGCGCCACGCCTAACCGTTTAGCGCAGGCCGAAGACTCGCTGCGCGAAGTGATACAGCAGCGTCAGGCCGGAACCCTGCAGCAGCCAAGCTACTTCGGCCAGTCCCACCAGGAGGACCAGGACGCCACTCAGGCCGATGGTTCCGCGACGCACCGCGGGCTGCAGCCAATGGCCGCCCTCTGCACCACCTTTCGGTGAGATGAGCGCCGACTCCAGGAGGTCGAGCAGCTCGCCCGCGGTCGCCGGCCGGCGGTGGGGGTCGCGATCCATGCCTTGCTGCAGGACCGTCGCGAATGAGGCCGGCAGGTCGGGAACGATATCGCGCACACTGGGCGGCGTCTCGTAAAGGCGGCGGCTGAGCGTTTCGATCCAGCTCTTGGAAAAGAAAGGCCGGCGTCCAGTCACGGCCTCGAAGATGACGGCTGCCAGCGAGTACACGTCAGCGTGCCCGTCGACCTCGCGCCCGACCAGCCGCTCCGGCGCGACGTAGTCGGGCGCAACCGCCCCGCCGGCGCTTGGACTGCTGTTGAAGGACGCGACAGTGCCGAGTCCGAAGCCGGTCAGCAGCGTTCGCCCGTCATCGGCCAGGAGGATGTTCGCGGGCTTGACGTCCCGGTGGATCGTCGCCCGTGAATGCGCATAGTCCAGTGCGCTGGCGATCGGTCGCAGCAATGCGATGACGCCGAGGGGTTCATAGCGCTCGCCTGCTTCGAACACGTCGTCGAGGGTCTTGCCGGCAACCATCTCCGTGACCAGGTATGGGGACTCGCCCTCATAGGCCAGCTCGTACAGGCGGGGGATCGCCTCGTGCTCGAGCGCGACGTAAGAGCGGAGCTCGAGCAGGAAGCGCCGCGAGAAGCTGACGTCGCGCGCAACGTTTGCACCGATGGTCCGCACCGCGACACGTCGCTGCAGGCGCGGATGCTCAGCCTCATAAACTGATCCGAGGCTGTCGGTCTCGAGCTCACGGACCACGCGGTACCCGCCCACGTGGTGGTGCCCATTGCTCGCACCCTTGGGTCGGGAGCCGTTCCCGTGCGGGCTTTCTTCTCCCACGAAACCTAAACTTTAGGCCACGTGAGCTGGGTTCGGCACCGAACGGGTGTCCCAGGCAGGATTTTAGGTTCCCAGACCTCAGGTGTCGGCGAGAGGAGTCGAACCTCCACGCCCTTTCGGGCACCAGCTCCTAAGGCTGGCGCGTCTGCCATTCCGCCACGCCGACTTACCGATCGAAACGATAGGCGAGCGGCCCGGGAGCGCGTCCCTCGAAGTTCTCGATTTCGACTGGCTCGATGGAGTCGGCGATGGCGAACCCGAAGATCCGCGAAACGAAATACAGCTCGGCCTCGATCGAACGCCGGATGTTCTTTTCCTGGCGGAATCCGTGCTGTTCGCCCTCGAACGCGACGTAGGCGTACGGCAGCCTCTTCTTCCTGCACACGGCGACGAATTCCTCCGCCTGGCTCGGTGGCACGATCTTGTCTTCAAGGCCCTGAAAGAGGATCACCGGGCAATTGAGGTTGTCCGCGAACCGGATCGCAGAACGATCCCTGTACACGTCCGCCCGCTCCGGATACTGACCGACGAGCGTCTCCATGTAATGAGACTCGAACTTGTGCGTCTCCTTGACGAACAGCTCGAGGTCCCCGATGCCATAGTGGCTGGCACCCGAGTTGTAGAAATCGCGCTTGGTCAGAGAAAGCAGAGCTGTGAACCCGCCCGCGGACCCACCCGTGATCCAAACACGATTTTTGTCCGCCAGCCCTTGCGCGACCAGGAACCGCGCGGCGTTGATGCAGTCGTCCACGTCGACCACGCCCCAGTTTCCGTTCAACCGCATTCGATACGCACGGCCGTAACCGGCCGAGCCGCCGTAGTCGACGTCGACGACGGCGAATCCTCGGCTGGTCCAGTACTGATATTCGAACGTGTATCCAGGACCCGCCGAACCGGTAGGTCCTCCGTGACATCGCACAACGAGCGGCGGCTTTTCGTCGGGCGGCCCTCCGCTGTCCCGGCTCTTTGGCGGGTAGTAGGCGGCGTGCGCCGTCAGCCCACCCTCAGTCGGAAACTCGATCGACTGCGGAAGGCTGAGGTAGCCCGGGTCGATATGCGCCGGGTTTGAAACCTTGACGACCTCCTGGGCGCCTGTCTCCAGGTCGATCGTCAGCACCCTCTCGGCCAATGCCGGCGAGGCGGCGAACATCGCCGCCTTTCGGCCGTTCGTCTGGAGGCTGTTGAGCCCGGTGTATAGGAGCTCGACAGGCTGCAGCCCGCCGCCTTTCAGATCGATCCGACCAAGCCTGGTGCCGCCCCGCTCCGAGTACAGACAAACGATCTCGTCCGGACCCGCAAAGGCGTAGAACCGCATTCCGAAGTACCACTGCGGCGCCCCGAACTCGGCCGCCCGCGAGCACACCGGCTCATCACCATCGCCCCACTCGCGGTAAAGGTTCCACGAGTCGCTTCGGTCGGAGATGAAATACAGCTCGCCGGATGGCGACCACTCGGGCTGCAGAATTGATTCGCTCTCGCCGCCGGCCATCTTTCGCGACGAAATGACGCGTCCTTCGCGATCCAGCTCGCTCACCCACAGCTCCGTGCCGTCCCACGGCATGTTGGGGTGATTCCAGGTCGTCCACGCGAGGCGGCCACCGTCGGAGCTCAGCTTCGGTGACGAATAGAAGTCGTTGCCCGCGGCGATCGTGATGGCATCGCCTTCGCCGTTCCAGTCGATCGAGACGATGGAGTTGACCGGCTCTTGCCCTGCAGTCGCGTGGTCCTCGCGCACTGCGTACAGGCGAGCGCGGCGGTCGTCGACGGCCATGTCGGCGTGACGCACGTCCACCCCCTGGGTGATCGGCTGCGGCGTCCCGCCGCGATCCTGCCGGTACAGGCGCTGGTCGGCGAAATTGATGAACCAGACAGTGCCGCCGCTTACAGCGAAATGGCCGCCGCCATATTCGTGGACACGAGTTCGCGCGTTGAAGCCCGCCGGAGTGACATCGGTGATCGCCCCGTCCGGTGAACGCCGGCACACAACGATGCGTCCCGCTTCGGACGGCCGCAGCTCCGACCAGTAGAGGTCGTCGCCATCCCAGCGGACCATCTGGTTGCGCATGCGCGCGGTGCCTTTGAGCAAAAGATCGACCGTGATGGGCGAAGCCCACGACCCGTACGGGGCTACCTTGCGTGTGGTCACGACCGCGATCGTCGAACTATGAGGCCGAAAGGTGCGTGCGCGCCCGCTACTATCACTGAGGCCACAAAGCCAGTCTAAGGAGGGACTCGTCCGGTCATGAGAAACGCGCTGCTCGCGGTGGATCTCCAGGCCGATTTCGTCGTCGGCGGAAGCCTACCCGTGCCGAATGGGATGCCCGTCTGCGCGATGATCGCCCGGCACATCCGCCACTTCAAGACCGAGTACCAGTTCGTCGTCGCCTCGCGCGACTACCACGAGGACCCGTCAGACCACTTCTCAGCAACGCCCGACTTCGTGAACACCTGGCCACCGCACTGCGTCATCGGCACCCCGGGCGCCGCGTTCGTGCCTCCCATCGCCAACCTCGTCCGCGAGAAGCTGATTCACACCATCGTCAGCAAGGGCCGTCACGCAGCCGCCTACTCCGCTTTCGAGGGACTCGACGCGCGGGGCCACGACCTGCTCAACGTGTTGAAAGAGGCCCGCATTGACCACATCGACGTCTGCGGCATCGCGACCGACTATTGCGTGCGACAAACAGCCCTTGACGCGCGCAGAAATGCCTTCCAGGTGCGCGTCCTGGTCAACCTCTGCGCAGCGGTGAACGAAGCCACCGGCCTACAAGCCCTGGAGGAGATGAAGGCGGCGGGCTGCCAGCTGCAGGCAGCCACCGCGCCTTAAGGCTCTACTTCCGAGCCCTGGTTCCTGCTTTCTTGACCGGTGAGCCGTCGTATTTGAAGGAGACGTTCAGCCGGATCCGGTAGGTCGTGACCTTGCCGTTTTCGATCGTCAGGTCCTGCCTCACCACTTCGGCGACTCGAAGGTCGCGCAGCGTCTTCGACGCGGTCTCGATGGCGCCTTTCGCGGCGGCCTCCCAGGATTGGCTGCTGGTCCCCACCAGCTCGGTCACGCGATAGACGCTGTCGGCCATTTGAACCCTCCTCGCTACTTGCCTGAGTCAGCTAACCATCTATTTTGCAACCATGTCGAGCTTGCGCAGGTCGGGCAGCGCCTCGGCGACCTTCTCAGCGAGAGCCTCGGGCCGGCCGCCGCGCAGGTAGATGACCTGCTCCGTGACGCCCAGCTCGAGGTACTGGGCACATAGCTCGACCAGCTGGTGCCGATCTTCGCCGCTCCAGCCAAACTGGATCGACCGCCGGATCTCCGATGGATCGCGGCCGACCGCGCCGCATGCCTCCTCGAACATGGGCGTGAGCTCCTTGACGCGGGCCGCGTCTCCCGCCGCGATGTTCCACACGTCGGCGTAGCGCGCGACCAGGCGCAATGTGGTCGGCCCCGAGGCGCCGATCCACATCGGCGGATAGGGCTTCTGGATCGGCTTTGGATTGCCGATAGCGTCTTTGAAATGGTAGTAGCGGCCCTCGAAGTTGGTTCGCTCCTCGGTCCACAGAGACCGGATGATGCGCAGCGATTCGCTCAGCATGCCGACGCGGTGATCGAGCCCGCCGAACCCATACATCTGGTGCTCGATCTCTGCCCACGCGGCTCCGATGCCGAACTCCAACCGGCCGTTGGAAAGGTGGTCGACAGTGACCGCCGACTTGGCGAGCAGGGCCGGGTTGCGGTACGTGTTGCCGGTGACAAGGCAGCCTATCCGCACGCGCTTGGTCGCCTCCGCCATCGCCGCCTGGAGCGTCCAGCCTTCATAGATCGGGCGATCCGGCCCGCCGTCACCGATCGATGCGAGGTGGTCGAAGTCCCACACATGGTCGAAACCGGATTGGTCGGCGATCCGCCACACGGCGCGCAGCGCCTCGATGGTCGTGTCCTGGCCGGAGAGCTTCAGTCCGAAACGGAGCGGATGTGTCACGAAAACAAACTTACTCGTGGAAGCGCGTCGGCGTGACCCGGATGGGCACGCGGTACTGGTCGGAAAACACCATTGGGGTCCAGTCGAAGCCTTTGATCAGCTCCCGGTACTTGCGTACATAGGCGGGGACCTTGTAGGCGGGCGCCTCTCGCGCGGCGATCTTTGCCGTGCCGTCGACGCGCACCACATCGTTTCCTTCCGGATCGGTGTTGAGGTGAAGGTTCACCATCGGGTTGGCCTCGATGTCGCGCACCTTCTGGCCCGGCACCGAGTAGATGAGAAAGGACTTTCCGTCCCACCAGAACCAGACGGGCGTCGCGTGCGGCCTGCCGTCCCGGCCGCAGGTGGCGAGCCAGATCACGTGGTCCTTCATGAGGCGTGACTGCGCGTGCTTGCTGGGCACTAGATCAGTTTGGCAGGGCCGGGATCGTGGCAAAGTAGAGGTGTGAAGAAGCTGGAACAGACCAAGAAGAGCGAGGCGGAGTGGAAGCGCGACCTAACCCCAATGCAGTTCCATGTCCTGCGCGAGAAAGGCACGGAGCGGCCTTTCACCGGCGAGTACTGGGACACCAAAACGCCGGGCGCGTACCTGTGTGCCGGCTGCGGCGCCAAGCTCTTTGAGTCGGAGACGAAGTTCGACGCGCACTGCGGATGGCCGAGCTTTTTCGCGCCGGCGGATGACGCCCCCATCGAGGAGCACGCCGACAAGAGCCTCTTCATGACCCGAACGGAGGTTACCTGCGCCAGCTGCGGAGGCCACCTGGGCCACGTCTTCGACGACGGGCCTCGGCCGACGGGACTCCGCTACTGCATCAACTCGGCGTCCATTAAGCTGGATCGCAAGCTCGAACCCAAAACCGGCGAGTAAGGACGGGCGAGGACTCGCCCCAGGTCGTCTCGCACGGCCGGTGATGCCAGGCCTCGAACTGCGAGTGTGGTTCTGCGCCGGACGACGTCCTCAACCGTGATCGCCCACTCGTTCTCGACGGCATGAAACACCTGCGCCCACACGTCGGGACCCTTGGGATGGATCCGCTCCAGCGCATCGGGGTGAAGGAGGCGTTGCCGCATCACGGCGGTCGAGTCGCGGCCATAGGCATCGGAGAGGTGCTTGACAACGCCTGGATCGACGTCCAGGTCAGACGGCTCACGAATCGCGCGCTCGGCCTGGGGCAGAGGCACGTCGGCGAGCTGCAGGTTCGACAGCCGCGGATCCGCAAGGCGCCTCAGCGCTTCCACGGCGATCCGGCGATGGGTCGTCAGCTTGCCGCCCGCGATCGATACCATGCCGAAACGGCCGGTGCGAACGAGGTGCTCTCGATGTGCGCTGGCACTCGCATCGGCGCCCAGCGGCAGGACCCGCAGACCCGCGAACGAGTAGCGAACCGCTTCGGAGCGGAGCATCTCTCTGGGCAGCCCCACCGACGCCTCCTCCAGCACTTGGGCGATGTCGGATGCATTCACCGCGCAGCCGGAGGGGTCTCCCTCGAAATCGGTGTCGGTGGTGCCGAGCATGAGCATTCCCTGCCATGGAAGCGCCATCGCGACGCGGCCGCCTTCCATTGGCACGACCACGCCGGCCTTCCACTCCCGTTGCGGATCGATGAGCAGGTGGACTCCCTTGCTGAGGCGAGCCATCGGCTCGCAGACCGGGTCCTCGAGCTGCCGGATCCTGTCGACCCAGGGACCGGCCGCGTTGACGACGAACCTGAATCTGACCTCGACCGCAGGTTCGCCATCGCGCCCCTGAACGAAGGCCGCGGCGAGCCGGCCGCTCGGCCGGTCAAGTCCGACGACGCGGGCGTGGTTGACGACCGTCGCCCCGAGATCTCCGGCGGCCGCCACGGTGGCGAGGACGAGTCGAGCGTCGTTGGTCTGGCCCTCATCGAACATCCCGCAGACGCTGAGCCCATCCGTCCGCAACGATGGGACGAGATGCTCGGCGGCTCGCGCGCCAACGAGTCCCACCCCCGTCCCGCGGAACCCGCACATCGCCCCGTACGCGAGAACTCCGGCCGCCGCGGTCATCGGGCCCCTGGGCCTTCCCAGGTATGCCGCCAGCACGATCGGCATTCGGCGGACCAGGTTCGGCGCGACATGGTCCATGAGCGCACGCCGCTCGCGCTGCGACTCCCAGACGAGCGAGAGGTCACCCATGGGCAGATACCTGAAGCCACCGTGGATGAGCTTGGAAGAGCTGCTGGACGTCGCTCCGCCGAAGTCTCCGGCGTCGACAAGCGCCACCGATAGGCCGGCGCGCGCCGCCTCGAACGCGATGCGGCTGCCGATGATGCCTGCGCCGATGACCAAGAGATGGAACGAGCTCTTGCCGAGGCGATCCCACGCCTCCGCTCGCGTTTTCATGCCTGTCTCAGACGGCGGGACGCGGTCTCAGGCCACGCCGATGGCTTAAAGCCCGAGCGTTCGAGTGCCGCCACCAGGCGGGCAAACGAGCGACCTGAAAGCTCGGGGTAGGCCGGCAGGAAAACCAGGCCGCCCATCATTCGTGCAGCCGCCCTCGCTTCGGACTCTGGCCGGTCCACCGGCACTGCCACCAGCCGGTGCGCTTCCAGGATGCGGATCATGTCCGGGTGCGTGATCGCCGAAACCAGGACCTCCGAGCCCGCGGGAAGGTCGAGCGCGGAAAGCAGCAGGTGAAATCCCGAGCGAACGGACCGGCAAGCGAGACCCTGGCCGCCCGGCGACCAGGCGGCCTCTAGTCCGGTGGTCAGCCGCTCGGCGCTGTGCGCCCAGGCGCAGGCCGCAAGCGCGTAAGCGAGATCACGGAAGCGGATGTCCAGCCGATGGCGAGATTGAAGGGTGAGCATGAGCCACACCTTCGGCGCATACAGGTATCAGTTTCAGTCCCGACCGAGTCTCAAATTGGTCTTGAGCCCTGTGCCTCCAACATCTTCCTGACAATCGGGCTTGCCACCTTAGGCTGCCAGGCTCGGTAGGCCTCACGGATCGGGACAGGCCACACGATGTCCAGGTCGACGCGAGTCCCGAACTTCGTTGCGCCAGCAAGGACGCGCAGCGCAAGCTCGAGCGTGCGCCGCTGCATCACGCGGTCGTGCGGCATCCCGAACGCGTGGCCGAACGGAAACTCGACCCCGACGATCCGCGGCGCCCGGCGGTCCTCAGCGACCGAGGGCATCATGGTCACGACCACCGTCGGGATTCCTGCCGCTTCGATCCACCGTGCCAGCACGGGCACGTTTGCGCAGCAGTCGGGTCAAGCCGGGGCGAGGATGAGGCCGTCGGCTCCCTGCTCGCGAAGGTGAGCGATCAGCTCTGGCGCTGCAGTCTGCCTCCAGTCAAGAAGGCTGCGCTCCTGGAATCCCATCACAGACAGGTGTTCAGCGGTGGCGCCGCCGACCACGCCTTCGCGCTCGAGCTCGCCGAGCAGATGCATCGGCAGCGCGATCTCGGGGTCGGCCAACAGGTCCTCTTCATTTATATGTAGGTGGGCGACGCCGATGTCCGCGGCGGTGGCGGAGGAGGGAATCGCACGCCAGGTGGGGTCGCCCCATTCAGGGTGCGTCTGCTCGCGCTCAACGTCGAACGATGGCTGCGAAGCCTTCACGTACATGCCGGCTGAGGTGAGGAGCGCGATCCGCGATTCCGCCAGGCGCTTCTCGAACGGCGCCCAGACAGGTTCCTCCCCGCCTGGGAATGGACCGCGCCCTTCGTAGAACGGGCGAAAGGTCCGCGGCAGGAACTTGAAGCTGTCGACGATCACGGTCGAAAGATCAAGCAGGTCGTGGTGCCGTGCGCCAGCAGCTTTCCCGTCTTCTCGGCGACCAGCCTCCCTTCAGCGGTGGCAACCCTCCCGCCCCGGTGCAGGATCGAGGCCTCGCAGCGGACACGGCCGGTTTCAGCCGTGATCGGCCGGACGAAGTTGACGCTCGTCTCGAGTGACGTGTAGCCCTCGGCTTGAGCGAGCGTCGTGTGCACTGCACAGCCAAGCGCCGAATCCAGCAGGGTCATCGCGAAGCCGCCGTGCACCACGCCGATCGGGTTGTAGTGGAACTCGGCCGGCTCACCGATGAAGACTACTTTCCCCTCCTCGGCCTCGGCGCCCGTGAAGTCCATGGTCGCGGCAATCGGCGGCGGCGGCAGCTTGCGCTCGAAGACAGCCTTGATGAACTCGAGCCCGCTCATCGCTGAGCTTGCGTCACGCAGTGCGATGGGGTCCTCCCAGCTGTAGGCGCGAGACCGCTGGCTCACACTCATGAAAAGGCCGAGTAGATCGCAAGCATTCCAAGTGTTGCGATCGTGAGGCCGCTGAACACGCTGATCCGGCGGATGACCGCCGGCATCAGGCGTCCACGCAGCGACGACGCGGCGACGGCCAACAGGCACCACCACGCCGCCGACCCCAGGAGCACGCCGATGACGAGCGCGCCCGGCTTGACGAGACCCGCGCCGGCGCCGAGCCCGAGGGTCGTGGAATTGTCTGGTATATCGGTGCCGCGTGTTGAGAGGTCGCGCAAGCGTGGCGATCGGAATGATCTTCATCTGCGTCGCCGCGCTCACTGCGCACGCCCTGTTCGGCACCATGTGGAGCAACCACTGCAACCCCGGCAACGAGCGCTTCAATGTCCTGAAATCCGACCCCGTCATCTCCTTCCGCGCCAAGGGCGAGCTCTTCTCCATGGAGAGCGATGGCGCGCGCGAGTGGTCTGCACCTGGGAGAAATGGGCTTTCAGTGATCCTTTACCGGTCCTGACCGATGAAAGGGTCCATTCCAACGGCGCCGTCACGGGAGTTCCAGTAGCCTAGGCGGTCACCTACTGTGTTGACCAGGATGCGCGAGCTGTGATCCGCCGCTTCCTCCTGGTGGGCGCGGTCGTCGGCGGCCTGGTCGTGGCTGCCTTCGTGGGCGCGGCCGCGTACCAGGCGCTGCGCGCCCCCGTGCACGTGACCGACAACAGCAATCTCACGCCGGAGAACTGCTCGCCAGGCCCTTGCGCGGATCTGAAGGGCTTCACGCTGTGGGTTTCCGACATCAAGTTCGATGGCGACCTCGTGAGCATGACGGTCAAGTTCCGCAATTCGAGCACGGCGACTCACGCGTCGCCTGAAGACTTGCAGCTGATCGATGCGAGCCGACACGTCTCGATCCCGATCACCGACCTGCCCGGCTGCAAGACCTGGACTCGCCAAGAGTTCCACAATGGCGCGACCTTCGGCCCGATCGACATCTGCTTCCGCGTGACCAATACCACGCGGCCGTACATCCTCCACTGGACGCCCGACCTCGGCCCGTTCTGCTGCGAGACCAACCTCAAGATCACCTAGTGACCCGCCAGTGATCGCGCTGCACCCGACCGTAGTCATCAGTGGTGCGACGGGGGCGATTGGATCAGCGACCGCCTCCGTGCTCGCGCATCGCGGAGCACGGGTCGTCTTGATCGCTCGTCCATCCGAGCGCCTGGACGCGCTGGTCGAACGGCTTGGCGGCACCGACAACCGGATCTCGAGCGTCCCGGTCGACCTGTCGTCGATGTCATCGGTGCGCTCGGCGGCACGCGCGATCAATCGAGAGGGCGGTCGTGTGGATGCGCTGATCAACATGGCCGCCGTCTTCGTGCGGAGATGGCAGAAGACCGCCGATGGGTTCGAGCTGATGCTCGCGACAAACTACTTCGGCCCTTTCCTGCTCACCAATCTTCTTCGCGACCGGCTCCTCAGCGGCGGTAGGGTGATCACGGTCACGGCGCCTTCGACCACGCGGGTCGACATGGAGCGACTTTTCTCGAAGGAGAGTTTCGATGCGCTCCACACCTTCGGGGCGACAAAGGCGCTAGACCTGATGGTCACCTTCGAGCTGGCGCGGCGCGCGATGCGGTGGGACGTTCGGGCCAACGCGTTCCACCCCGGGCTGGTCCGCTCGGAGCTGATGCGTGAAGCGCCGCGGGCTGTGCGCGTCCTTTCGCGCCTCGTCTCAAAATCCCCGGAACGGGCGGCTCAGGACCTGGCCGAGCTCGCCATCTCTCCAGCGCATGCCGGCACCACCGGCTGGTTCTTCAAAGGCACGCGGCGGATCGATCCTCCGAAGTCGGCCGGTGACGAGGGGGTTCAGGCCGCCTTATGGCGCCGAACCGCTGAGCTCGTGGAGCTGGAGATCGGCGGCTTCTAAGTTGCGGCCGTTCGGAGGTTTTGGTCGAGTGTCCACAGCGGGTCGTATCCCGGCCTTGGATACAGCAAATTCCGGTCACTCGCCGTCGTTAACGACCTGCGTTGTCCCTTATAGTCGCGGTTGCGATCCTGGTTCCGTGCCAGTAAGACGATCGGTGCCCCCCGCGCTCAAGACCGGGCTGTTCACCCCTGCGGAAGCCAGTGCCGTGGGTGTCACGCGCGGCCAGTTGCGGGGACCCGGATACCGACGGGTGGGCCCCGGTTTATTCCGCTGGGTGGGTCTGGAAGAAAGCCCGCGCCTCATGCTCGTGGCTGTCGCTCACCGATTGCCGGCAGGAGCTGCCTTCTCCGGCCGCACGGCGGCGTGGCTGCACGGACTGGATGCATTGCTGTGCAGACCGATCGAAGTCACCATCCCAAAAGCAATCGGCAGAGGTCACCTGGTTGGCATTTCAGTCCATCGCGCCGCGATCGCTAAAGACGAGATCGTGATTCGGCGAGGTCTACCCACCACATCAGCACTTCGTTCGGTAGCTGACCTCGGATGCAGAAATTCATTGACCGAAGGAGTCGTTGCCGTCGACATGTTCCTTCACGCCAAGCTGGTTACGGTCAGCAAACTGCGCGCTTACATCAGCAAGCATCCCCGAGCCAGAGGCATCGCACGGTTTCGGCGGGTTGTTGATCTGGCCGAACCTCAGGCCGAATCCCCCATGGAGACCCGGCTCCGTGTGCTGCTAGTGCTCGCCGGACTTCCGCGGCCGGAGCTTCAAGTTCCCATCTATGACGATCAAGGCCGTTTCTTAGGACGTCCAGACCTCTTTTATCCCGAGCAGCGCTTAGCGATTGAGTATGACGGCGGCAACCACCGTGATCGGCTAGTACACGACGACCGTCGCCAGAACGATCTGGTCGGCGCTGACCGTCGGTTGCTGCGCTTCACAGCAGTGGATGTGTACGAAGCCCCCGATTCGGTTGTGAGGCAAGTACGGAAACTCGCGAGCTCTTCACATCGCGTTCACAACTCGCCGGAAGGATGAGATCCGCAGTCGTCAATCTCATTCAAGGAGAAGTTTTCATGAGACGCGGTTTCGGTTTGATCGGGCTGGTGGTGACAGCGATCCTGCTCGCGATCGTTGGAGTCATCGCCTACAACGTCGGATGGTCGGACGGCCTGGCGACCCAGGTTCCGGCCGGTACTGCCGCGGCGCCGCCGCCCTACTACTACGGCTACGGGCCGCACATGTTCGGCTGGGGCTTCGGCATCTTCGGCTTCTTCTGGTTGCTGTTCGTCGTGTTCGGCCTGCTCTGGCTGTTCCGGATCGCTTTCTTCGGACGCAGGCACTGGGGCGGCGGATGGGGCTACAAGGGCGGGCACGGCTACGGCATGCCGCCAGGAATCGACGAGCGGATGCAGGAGTGGCACAAACGGGCGCACGGCGAGCAGCCGTCCGGCTCAGGTACACCGCCGCCGCCTGACCAAAGATCCGTTTAGGGCGTTGGCTGAAACTAGGATGGTCGCCGTGGCCTGTACTAGGGGTCCCCACGAACTCAAGGCATTGCCTCCGAGTTCGTGGGGCTAACCATCCTTGTCGTCGATGACGAGCCCCGCATCGTGCAGCTCGTCCGCGACTACCTGGAGCACGGTGGGTTCACTGTGCTCGTCGCGTCGGATGGCAAGGAGGCGCTCCGTTCGGCGCGCACCGGCCGGCCCGACCTCGTCGTCCTCGACCTTGGGCTGCCCGGCCTGGATGGGCTCGACGTCGCGCGCGCCCTCCGGCGGGACGGTGAGGTGCCGATCATCATGCTCACGGCGCGGACGGAAGAGACCGACAAGCTGGTCGGCCTGGAACTGGGCGCTGACGACTATCTGACCAAGCCGTTCAGCCCCAAGGAGCTGGTCGCGCGGGTCCGGGCGGTGCTGCGCCGGGCGGAGAGCATGCGCTCACCGTCGGACGTGATCCGAGTCGGCTCAGACGTGGAGCTCGACGTGTCGCGAATGGAGACCCGGTTCGGCGACCACTACATCGATCTGACCAAGACCGAGTTCCAGCTGCTGGCCGCCATGGCGCGGCAGCCCGGCCGGGTGTTCACGCGGGCCCAGCTCCTGGACACGGTGAAAGGCGTGGCGTTCGAGTCGTACGAGAGGGCGATCGACGCACACATCAAGAACATCAGGAAGAAGGTCGAGCCGGATCCGCGCTCGCCGCGATTTGTTCTGACGGTCTTCGGCGTCGGCTACCGGTTCGCTGATCCATCCGGCCGATGAGGAGCCGCTGGGGACCTCCGCCGCGGCGCCGGCCGCCATGGTGGCCGGACGGCGAACCGTTTCCTCCCGCGCGCCGCTGGGGCCGTCGCGGACCACCGGCTTTCATCCGCCGCATCGGGTGCTTTTTCGTGGCGGTGCTCGCGGCCGCCGCTCTGACCGGTGTCGTGGTGGGAGGCCTGGTCGCCCAGCTAGGACCTTGGCCCGTCGCGCTGGCGGCGTTTGTGTTCGTGTTCCTCGTCGTCGTGGCCGGCTTTGGCGGCCTGCGGCGCATGACCCGACCGATGGGCAGCCTCGTCGAGGCGGCGGGCCGGATCGAGGCCGGCGACTACTCGGCGCAAGTGCCTGAGTCCGGGCCACGAGACCTGCGCTCGGTGGCGCGCGCTTTCAACGCGATGTCCGCGCGCCTCAAGGCCAACGACGAGCAGCGCCGGAGCTTCCTGGCCGATGTGGCGCACGAGATGCGGACCCCCTTGACGGTGATCCAAGGGCAAGCGGAGGCGATCGCGGACGGCGTCTACCCGGGCGACGCCGCCCACCTGGCCCCGATCCTGGCCGCGACCCAGGCGCTCGACCGGCTGGTCGAGGACCTGCGAACGTTGGTCCTCACCGACGCGGGCAACCTTGTCCTTCAAAAGGAGCCCACCGACATCGGGGCGCTGGTCCGCGAAACGGTGGGCGCATTCGAGGCTCAGGCGGAGGCGGCCGGCCTCTCGCTCAAGACCGACATCTCGGACAATCTGCCGCCACTCGAAATCGACCCAGCACGCATCCGCGGCGTGATCGGGAATCTCCTCTCGAACGCGATCCGGCACACCCCTGCAGGCGGTTTCGTCACGGTTGGCGTGAATGCGCCTGGCGCTGGCGTCGTCATCACGGTCGCCGACAGCGGCGAAGGGATCCCGCCGGAGCTGCTGCCGCACGTTTTCGAACTATTCGTCAAAGGCGCCGGCTCACCTGGCTCCGGGTTGGGCCTGACAATCGTTCACGACATCGTCACCGCGCACGGAGGAAAGGTCGATATCGAAAGCAAAGCCGGTTCGGGCACCCAATTCCGGCTAACTCTGCCGATCGGCCCGTGATTTTGAGATGCTGTAGCAGCAAGTGGGGAAGGGTAAAAAAACTGTGCCTACCGCTCGGGTCACCAAGGCGAGGGGAGCGTCCCGACCGCTCGAGGGAGAGGATCTCGAGACCAAACGCTGGGAAGACGCGCGCCACTGGATGAGCATCTACGCCGACCTCCTCGAGTTCAAACGAGGAATTCTCGCCCGGATCCGGAAAGACATCGCCAACTTGCAACCTCCCGCCAAGAAGGCCGCCGCAACGGATCTGGAGATTATCGAGACCCAGATGCTGGGATACCAGGAGCGCCTCGATCTCTGGTACCAGCGGCTGTGGGATCTGCAGGGGTTGTGGCTGGACCCCGCCGGCCGGATGGTCCGGCACCAGGGCCACGAAATGGCCTTGACCAAGCGCGAGTTCCAGCTCCTGCAGTTCCTGCTCAGCCACCCCCATCGGTATTTCACGACTTCACAGATCCTGGGCCAGGCCTGGGCGGACCCCGCCCTCTTTCCCGAGGAGGTGCGGAATTACGTGCGGCGGTTGCGAAAGATCCTCTCCGATCTGGCGATCCCGGTCGACCTGGTGAACAAACCGGGCCGAGGCTATTCGCTGATCTTTCGCCCGTGACGGGAAATCAGCCCCAAGATTCGGGGCGAAATATTGCTGAACTTTTTACGGCCGACTCTGTAAGCCTAGGCTGTGGAAAAGGTCAAACCCAAGCGCGCGCGCCCCGATGTCGATGCGGCGGTGCGCGGCGGGGACTGGAGTCAGGCCATGGATGGCGAGGGCGCGCCGGCTGACGCGACCCTCGAGCACGCACTCTATTGGCGCCAGATCTACGTCGAGATCCTGGCCATGGAGGAGAAGGTGCTGGCTCGCATCCGCCAGCTGATGACCATGCAGTCAAACGAGGGCGAGCGCGAGGTCGAGCTGACCAATGTCCCGGTCGTCGTCGCCCAGGCCGAGAGGTTTCGGCAGCGTCTTGGGTATTGGGATGAGCGTGTAATGGAGCTCGGCGGGTCCTCAAACCACGAGCACAAGAAGCTCGACGGGACCTCTAACCACAAACATTAGGTGGACGCCGCGGAGCCGTTATGGCACACTCTTGCGGACTTTGTTATGCGTAATAGACAGGATGAAGGGGTGATAACCATGCGCCGTTCCCTTATTTCGATCGGCCTCGCGGCACTCTTCGTCCTGATCTGGCCGGCAACGGCGCTGGCGGCCACCGACCCCGGGCTGGGTTCAGCTGGGAATTTCGCGGTGCTGGCCGGAACCACCGTCACGAACACCGGGCCCAGCTGGATCACCGGCCAACTCGGGGTGGCCCCCGGCAGTGCGGTGACCGGTTTCCCTCCCGGGACGTCCGGCGTGCAACATAAAGGCGACGCGGTAGCCACGACGGCCCAGACGGATCTGACCGCCGCGTACATCAACGCAGCTGCCCAACCATGCCCCGCAGCGAACAACAAGACCGGTGTGAATCTTGGCGGCCTGACCCTGGTTCCGGGCGTGTACTGCCAGACCCTGGCGCCGACGCTGACCGGGACATTGACCCTGAACGGCTCAGGCGTCTATATCTTCCAGATCGACCCAGCCACCACGCTGGTCACGGCGTCCGGTGCCAGTGTCAGCCTCATAGGTGGCGCTCAGCCATGCCAGGTCTTCTGGGTGGTCGGCAGCTCGGCAACGCTTGCCACGTCAACCTCTTTTGTGGGCACCATCATGGCTTTGCAGTCAATCGCCATGCAGACTGGAGCATTACTCAACGGCAGAGCACTCGCGCGGAACGGCGCGGTTACGCTGGACACCAACCGCATCATCCAGCCCACCGGATGCGGCTTTGCCGCACCGGCGTTCGTCCCCCCGCCGGCGGGGAACATATTGCCGCCCAGTACGGGTGTGCCCTGGGAGCTGCTCGGGTCATTCCCCTGGCTGCTCGTGATCGGAGTGGGCGCACTTCTCGGCGCATCTGTAATGGTCGTGAGCACTCGAAGGCGCCGCCGCCGCACCTCGTAGGTGCGCAGGTAGGTTAGGGCAGTGTTGAGGACCTGGCCCTCGTGGGCTTCTGCCCGCGTGTCGGCACAGGCCATGAGAGTGAGAGAGTGGTCGGCAACGATCCACGCTCGCGTATCACCGCAGGCCGTGAACCTGGGAACCTGGCCGTCGGCAGTGCGCTCACGCATGTCGGGCCAGTTGCTCGGTGAACTGATGCTTGGAGCGCTACTCCTGGCTGCGCTTGCTTTTTCGCCGCGGGACGGAGTCCCGGTGGACGACAACTTCGTCTGGCCAACCGGAACGGCCACTCGCCTCGCAGCGTCCGCCCCCGAGCAACCTTCATTCGGGCCGGCTCTTCCTGGAGTGAGCAACATCTCGGCACGGGCGCGGGCGGCGGGTGCGACTTTCATCAGTCAGGCCCAGGTACCATCGGCGCCGCCGGCGCAGCTGCTCATCCCCTCTCTGAACGTCCACCGTCCAGTCGAGGGGGTCGGCGTCAATCGCTGGGGGATGATGGATCTGCCGGTGAACGGCTGGAACGCGGGCTGGTACAAGAGCGGACCAACGCCCGGAGCCCCAGGCGACGCGGTCATCGAGGGCCACGCCGGCTACCCGGACCAGCCAATGCTCTTCGGCAAGCTGGCTACGCTGCGGCAGGGCGACCAGATCATCGTCGTGCTCGCGGACGGGAGCCAGCGCCTCTTCCTGGTTGAATCGATGGCGGTTCTGCCCATCGGGTCGGCCCCGGCGGGCATGGGGGAGCCCTACGGACAGCCGCGGCTGACGCTCATCACCTGCGCAGGCCGTTTCGACGCGGTACAGAAGTTCTACTCAAAACGCCTGGTGGTCGAAGCGAGCTACGCGGGCATCGTCTGAGGTCGGGAAACCGTAGCCCCTCGAGAGGCATAGTTGCTGACTTTGTTACGGCTGGTGAGCCATCGTGACCGCAAGAGGTGAATGACTAAATGGCATATCAGCAACCCGCTCCCGCTCCCGCTCCCGCTCCCGCTCCAATCGAGCGCGTCTCGGTAACTGAGGTGGGCCGCTACAACTTTCGCGCGGCGGCTTTCGTCGGATTCATCGTGGGCGTTGTCGACATCTTCATCGCGGCTCGCTTCCTGGGCAAGTTGTTCGGCGCGTCATCGCAATCGGCCTTCGTCAACTTCATCTACCAGGTGAGCGCGCCCATGGTGGCCCCGTTCACAGGTATCTTCGGCGACACCGGATCAAGGACCAACACCTTTGAGACCGCCTCGCTCGTGGCTTTGGTCGTGTACGCGGTGATCGGTTGGGGCCTCGTGGTCCTGATCAGGATCATCACCGCCCCGCACGGCACCAAACCGGCCTCGTCGTGATGGACATCAGGTCCTGGCCGAAGAAGTGGAACGACGCCTCGCTGAGGCAGTTCGCCACGCTGCCTGAGTTTTCTCCGTCGCCCCGGCCGTGGCCCATGCTGGGCATGTTGGCCCTCGGGGTGGTGGCCGGAGTTGCCATCGGTGGCTACGCCGTGTCCCAGCGGTCGCAAATGAAGCGCCTGGCGGCCTACGCCCACAGGATGGGAGACGAGCTGGCCGACATGGCGACAGATGAAACGGAACGGCCACTAACCGCAACCCGCTCGAACCACCGCCGCAAAGCGGCAGCAGAGGTTTAACGCAATTGGGAATTCTGATCTTCATCATCGTCGGCGCGATTGCCGGGTTCGTGGCCAGCAAGGTCCTGACCGGCAAAGGCATGGGGCTGCTGTGGGACATCGTCTGCGGCATCCTGGGAGCGTTCCTGGGCGGCTTTCTGGCGGGCCTTGTCGGCATCCATGTGGACACCGGCAGCTTCACAGTCCCCGGACTCATTGCGGCTTTCGTCGGCGCAGTCATCCTTCTGGTCATCTTCAGAGCGGTGACGGCCCGCGGAATGATTCGTAGATAGCATTCAACTCGTCCGCTAGGCCTCGCCGAGCTACCCCTCGCGAGGCCTTCTCTTTGCCCTGGTGGTTATTCGACCGGCGGGCTCGCCTGCTTGTCCTGGCGCCGTGTCCGCCTCGCCACGAGACGCAGCTGAAGGATCCTGCCTACCCCGAAAGCCAGCACCACCACCGCCCCGAGGACCATGGCGAAGAGCAGCGCCACCGCCAGCGGAAGCTGCCCCTGGAAGAACAGGAAGTGGACCTCGACGCTCTGGAGGTTTTGCAGGATGAAGATGAGGATCACGACCAGGATGACGATGCCGACAACGAGTGCCGTCCACGCTCCACTCAGCCGCGTTTGGCGCTCACCCGGGAGCGGCGGACCGGTCTCGGTCTCCTGGCTTTTTGGCTCGGCCACTTCTCGTGGTAATCGTATACGCGTCGGGGATGCTCTGAGGCGAGGGAGTGGCCCCGTTCGTCATCAGGGCCACCGCTTGCAGCTCGATCTGATCCTGCACCCGCGAGGAGAATCGCGTGCGCAGCCGTACGAGCTCGTGCAATCCGATGTGAGCGAGGACTCCACGGCGGTTTGTCTTCTTGGCGCGCGAGACCTCCCGTTCGAGCTCCAACGCGAACTGCTCTTCGGACAGCACGCCCGCCGGCCGTTCGTGCATCAGGCTCGACGCCGGCACCGGAGGGCGTTCGATCTTCGCGCGCACGCGCGCCAGGAGCTCGCGGAGGGCGAAGGGCTTCACCAGATAGTCGTCGGCGCCGAGGCCCATCCCGGCGACGAGGTCTTCGGTGTCGCCTCGACCTGTCAGCAGGATCACGGGCAATGCTTTGGTGGCGGCCTGGGAGCGGATGCGCTTGACAAGCTCGAACCCATCCATCCGCGGCATGGTCACGTCGCTGATCACGAGGTCCGGGAGTGCCTCGGTCAGCCTGGCCAGCGCTTCCTCGCCGTCCGCTGCGTAAACGACGGTGCACCCTGCAGCGGTCAGTCCACGACCGACAACCTTGCGGATCATCGCCTCGTCGTCGACGACAAGGATCGACGCGTCGATGCGATTCGCGACCGGCTGAGCCGAAGCCCGGGTCTTGGCGTGGGCGTGCTTGGCTACCTTCATCCGGTTCGGCAGGCTGAGTATGGTCTCTAGGGCGCGATTCGCTTGCAGCTTTAGGTTTGGCCGGAGGTGCTGGCGGGGGCGCAGGTGGAGCGGGAGACAGGGTTTGACCTCCCTGGTACCAAACACCAAGTCGAATTCGTTTATCGGCTGGCTTGACTCACCTCACCCGAGGGTCCTCGGCGGAACATCAGCTCATGAGCCCAACCGAGGAACGATTACGCGCGGCGGAACGATTTCAAGACCCGGCACTGCGATGCCATCAAAATGGTGGTCGCGTGTGACCAAGGTGTCAGCACCACCGTCCTTGGCGAGCTGGATCAGGTAGTCGTCACCGCGATCGGCCGGCACCATCCTCGGCGCGTCGATTGGATCGGGGAGCCAGATCGACTCCTCTTCGATGCGACGGCAGAATTCATCAACCTCATCCGGGGTGATTCTGTACCGGCTTGCGATCCTCCTGTCCAGGAGCGCCTTGCGCACTTCGCCCAAAAGCTGGGGGCAGGCGATCATTTCGAAGACACCATCGCGCCACAGGTCGAGGATCCGTGATGCTGCGCCGGATGGCGCCAGGGTTCCGGCGATCAGACAATCTGCATCGACGACGGCCCGCAACCTGGGATCAGGACCGTGTCGATCGGGACGGTGATCGCCTGGATCGGCGGCTCAGTCTGCCCTCGTGGACGACACGATGCGCCAAATCATGAGCCTCCTCCTCGCCAAGTCCAGCCTTTGCCCTGATGCGTTCGATGATCGCCAGGCCTTCGCGTAGGGCAGCTTCCAGCACTTCGGAGTCGCGCCGCCCCATCCGAGCAGCCCGGACACGCACCTGGCGCATGAGCCCCTCGTCGATAGAAAGCGTCGTCTTCACCTTTCCCATATTTCCATATTGCCATACAGAGGCGGAATCCGGCTAGGTTAAACCGGGTTGGCCCCGACAACGACCGTTGGGCGTCTACCGAGTTACAAAAGCCGACCCAGAACCAGCGACGACAGAATCGCCGATCGACCGCAAGCCAAACGAGAAATGGCCTAAGACGACTCCAGAACCTCGCCTCGCAGGATCGAGGTGAGCACGTGGGTGTCGATGTTCCCGCCTGAGACCACGCAGCAGACTCGTCCGGTGCCCGCGCCGCCCGAAAGTGCCGCCGCAACGGAAAGAGCACCCGCTCCCTCGGCGACGACGTGGTTTCTCTCGACGAGAAGGCGGACCGCCTCGACAACCTTCTCGACCGGCACCGCGATCGAACCGACTTGAAGCCGCTGGACCAACTCGAACATCTCCGGGTACACGCGCTGTCCTCCCGCTCCGTCGATGAAGGTCCGCCGGGACGGCGGCACGACAGGCCTCCCGGCGGCGAGCGAGTGGTTCAGCGGTGCCGCCGATTCGGGCTCGCAGGCGAACACTTTCACGTGCGGAGCAATCGCTTGGGCTGCGGATGCGATCCCGCAGGTGAGGCCGCCGCCGCCATATGGAACGAGTATCGCGTCCACTTGCGGCAGATCCTCCAGGATCTCGAGCGCGATGGTGGCGTTGCCGGCCATCATCCGCGCATCGCTGAAGGCGTGCACGAAGGTGCCGCGCACGCCTTCTTTGTGGCGGGTGCTAAAGGTCTCGAAGAACTCCTCCACCGAGACCGTCACGATGCCGGCACCGAGGCGACGGACCGGGCTCAGCTTAGCTTCCGGCGCGATATCGGGCACGACTACCGTGCACGAGATGCCACGCTGGCGCGCGCACCAGGCTAGGGCCTGTGCCATGTTCCCGGCGCTCGCGGTCCACACCCCATCGGCGAGTTCGGCAGGGTCCAGTTGGGCGAGCAGGTTCACCGCCCCGCGGATCTTGAACGAGCCGAACGGTTGCAAGTTTTCGAGCTTGAGATAGATCTCCGCACGGGCTTCGTCCAGGTTCAGGCGGATCAGGGGCGTGCGCACCGCGCTGCCGGCAATGCGCTCCTTGGCAGCCTTGATCTCCGCCAAAGAAATGGGCTCGTGCATCGGCGCACGTCAGCCTAGACCATCGTTCTCAGACGAGGAGATGGTGGAGCGGGAGACGGGATCCAACGCCCCGAGTACCAAATCACCGTGTTGAATTGATCTACCGCATCGGGACGGAGCCACGGTCCACCCTCAAAAACAGGCAGCGGTGTGTAGCGTGGTCAGGTGAGTGTGTATAATCGCGACATGGCGACACACGTGAGAAAGAACATCACTCTTCCCCGCTCTCTTGATGAACGGCTTCGCAAGGCAGCGCGCAAGCGCGGCACGACTCAGAGTGGGCTCATCGTCCATCTCGTGGAGACTGGTTTGGCTGCGGAGGCCAACCAGATCGACCGACTACGCAGCTTCGTGGGTGTCATTCATGGACCGCCCGACCTTTCCGAAACGATTGACGAATCGGTGTACGGCGGCTGAGTTCACTCGCCGACACCGGGCTTTTGATTGCCGCCCTCAACCGCGGCGACCAACACCATCGCTGGGCGGTCAATGTCATCGAA
>DATCPI010000038.1:0-26299 GCA_036570165.1 Candidatus Dormiibacterota bacterium
TGTAAGAGGGCAAAACTCGCTCCGGCCCGCTGCGGGCTTTTGCCGCCTCAGCCTGGGGACGATCAGAATCGGCGGCTAGCCCGAGTTGTCGGGCAGCTGGGACAGGCGGTAAGTCCGTACACCTTAAGGAAATACGGGGCAGGCGGCGGTGACCTGGCTCAGCGCGGCCGGGTCGAGATCGGAACGATCACGGCGCCGATGTGTTCGCGGCTGGGCTTCCGGTCATAGGCAGGAGGAGGTTGGAGTGCTTCCGATGGACTTTTCGAACCCCACACGTCCGTGGTTGGGCCCGACTGGCTCCGACACAGGCGGCTTGGGACCTCTTGCGAAGGTTGCCTATTAGACAAGGCCGCTCGAGCGGGGATGCTACCTTCAGCGCATGCCTGTGCAGGTTCGCCCAACGCGAACTCTCCTCCAACGGGCCCGCGCGGCCCAGTGGATCACGGTTAGTTGGATGGTCATAGAGGGGGCTGTAGCCATCGGGGCGGGGATCGCGGCACGTTCGGTGGCGCTCACTGCATTTGGTGCAGACAGTGGCATCGAATTGTTCTCGTCGGTGGTTGTCCTTCGCCGGCTCCTCCAGCGAACAGAAAGTGATGAACGAGGCTCGCTGACCGGGGGGGAGCTCGGCGCGACTAAGCTCGTCGGCCTCGCCTTGTACGGCCTGATCGCCTACATCGTGCTTTCGGCCGGGGTCGCCTTGGTATTCCGCTTCGAGCCAGCGGCCTCGCCTCTCGGTATCGGGCTGACGATCGTGTCGCTTCTGATCATGGCCGTGCTTTGGCGTTGGCGGTTGGCTCTCGCCGATCGCCTGGGAAGCCCTGCCCTTCGGGGAGACGCGGCTTGCTCAATGGTCTGTCTGTACATGGCTGCGGTGGCGCTGGCGGGTCTACTGCTGAACCAGTTCTTCGGGCTATGGTGGGCGGACCCGCTGGCAGCATTGGCCTTGGTGTGGTGGATCCGAGGTGAGGCCAAAGAAGCCACGGAGGCGAGCAAAGGGTCGCCCACTACAGCAACGTAGCGGCGTCGCGCCATAGCCGGTACATTCCCGACCGAAGCGACTTCCGGTCGTGGAGTATGGCCGGCATCACCGGTGACGGCGGGAAGACGCCGACCCGAGCGAAACGGAACGGATCTTAGGCGGTCGGGAAGAAGGTCTGGTAGAGCAGAAATATGTTGAGCACGATGATCACTCCCGCGACGCCATAGGCGGCCCAGCTCGTGACGCGATGGTTGACCAGGTTGCCCATCAGCTTCGGGTTGCGACAGAACATGACAAGCGGGATGAGCGCGAATGGGATTCCGAACGAAAGGACGACCTGGCTCAGGACGAGGGTCCGCGACGGGTCGAGGTGGATCCCAATCACGATCATGGCCGGCACCATCGTGATCGCCCGGCGCAGGAAGATCGAGATCTTACGGTGGATGAAGCCCTGCATCACCACCTGTCCGGCGAGGGTGCCCACCGACGAGGACGAAACTCCGGAGGCGAGCAGGGCGATGCCGAAAACGAGGCCGCTATGCGCGCCGACGTAGTGGTCGAGTCCGGCGAAGACCTGGTACAGGTCGGTGCCGACATTGAAAAGGCCGCGAGCGTGGAAGACTGAGGCCGCCATCGTCAGCATCGCCATGTTGATGACACCCGCGATCCCCATCGCGATCATGCAGTCGATCAGCTCGAACTTGAAGATCTTGCGTTTCGCGGCCGGGTTAGCGCCGACGATGCGCTTTTGGGTGAGCGCGGAGTGGAGGTAAATGACGTGCGGCATCACGGTGGCGCCGAGGATGCCGACCGCCAGCAGAATCGAGGCGTTGCCGTCGAGCCGCGGGACGAATGTGCCGCCCAGGATCCCGGACCATGAAGGGTTGCCGCGCAAGACCTCGAGGCCGAAGGCGATGACGATCACGCCTACAAGGCCGGCGATCGCCGCTTCCAAGCGCCGAAAACCCCAAGCCTGCAGGCCGAGGATCCCGAACGCGAGGACGCCGGTCAGCAGTCCGGCAACGAAAAGGGGAATGCCGAAGACGAGGTTGATGCCGAGCGCCGCGCCGACGAACTCGGCGAGGTCGGTCGCCATCGCCATCAGCTCCGCTTGTATCCACAGGAAGATGACGACTGGGCGTGGAAAGCGGTCGCGGCAGACCTCGGGCAAGCTGCTGCCGGTCGCGATGCCGAGCTTGGCGCTCATCGACTGGATGAGCATGGCCATCAGATTGGCCGCCAGGACGACCCACAGCAGCATGTAGCCGAACTGCGAGCCGCCCGCCATGTTGGTGGCGAAGTTACCGGGGTCGATGTAGGCTACCGCGGCGATGAAGGCCGGGCCCAGGAAAGGCAGGACAGCGCGGAGTCCGTGACGCTCGCCGCTGAGAGAACGCTCAGCGGCCCAGAGGACGCGCGCTTCGCCTGGAAGCGCATTCTCGACGCCGAGCACTTGCCGCTCGGCGGGGGGGAGTAGCGTCTTTACGACTTTAACGGCCACCTTCACGAACCCCTTCGACGAACATCGCGCGCGCCAGACCCAACGGCACGCTCACCCGCCTGCCTTTGATGCGTACTTCGATTGGACTTTCGAATTTGCTTTCCTCCACGATTTCGATCCGCGTGCCGGGCAGCAGGCCGCGGCGCTCGAACTCGCGCAGCCTGGCGGGGTCGTCATCGGAGACGCCCTGGACGACAACCGTTTCGCCCGGGCGGCTTTCGCTGAGGGGGCGCTCACTGACCGCGCGGACTTTTCCCTTCAGACTAGGGATGGCGTGCCCGTGTGGATCGAGCTCCGGGCGTCCAAGCAGCTCGAAGATTCGCTCCTCCATCCGCTCGGAGATGACGTGCTCGAGCCGCTCCGCCTCCTCGTGCACCTCATCCCAGCTGTAGCCGAGCACCTGAACCAAGAACATCTCGAGGAGCCGATGGTGGCGCACGAGCTCGAGGGCGGCCTTCCGGCCCTCACGCGTTAGCTGCTGGCCGTGGTTCCGGTCATGCTCGACCAAGCCTTGGGCGGTGAGGCGCGTGACCATTTCGCTAACGGAGGGGGAAGACACTCCGAGTTTGTGGGCCAGGTCTCGGGTCGGCACCGGCCGCAGATCGCCGTGCAGGTTGTACAGGGCCTTGAGGTAGTCCTGCTGCGCTCGAGTGAAGGCACTCTGGCGAGGCGCCTCGACCATTTTGGCCTAGGCTCCCTTAAAGTCGCCCATCTGGTCGCCTACCACGAAGCATAGGATAGCCTAACTCCACCCCGCCGTGCGCACATTGCGCTAGATCGGCTGGTCTGAAAACGGGCGAAGTCCCGGAGCGCCGTCAGGCGCAGGCGAACAGTCCTGTGGGGAGCAGTTTGTGGTTTGTGATCCTGAACCCGAAGTTGCGGTGGGGCTACCCACGTGCTGCGACGTGCAGAGAAGTGACTCAGAGTGCGAGGCCTGCTCCGAGGCCGACCACGACCCGACCAGCTCGTCCTCCTCAAGCACCACCATGGTCGTCGCCGGCTAGGTGTCGGGACCCAGGCAGTCATGTGGGGCCTGCGCCTCTACGTGCTGCTCACGCTGCTGGTAGTGGTGGACCGAATCGTGCAGGCGATCCGCGGCGGATAGCCGGATTCTCGCCCCGGGTCCGTCACACGTGTCGATCATCAACCGGGCAGTACGCTGACTCTCCGCCCCAGG
This sequence comes from Candidatus Dormiibacterota bacterium, assembly GCA_036570165.1. Taxonomy (GTDB): domain Bacteria; phylum Chloroflexota; class Dormibacteria; order Dormibacterales; family Dormibacteraceae; genus Palsa-870. The sequence continues at coordinate 3,661 of DATCPI010000038.1, forward strand.
AACTCGCAGAGCTTTCATCGTCGTGATTGGGGCCGCTGAGATCATGATGGGCGCGGCCTCCGCGTTCTCGGGAACCAACGACCATGCGCATATCGGTGCCACGGTCGGTGCGATCTGAGATTCCGCACGTTTGGCGTCACGCGTGCGCCTCGAGGCGCTTGGGTTCAGGCGGTCGTCTGGCGTCAGACGTGCCGTTTTGGATCAGCCGCCCTGAATGTCCCGGCCCTCAGCTCGCCTCCGCCTCCTGCAGCTGCTTGGCCGAGATGGTCCGCGAGAGCGGGAGGGTCAGCGCAAAAACGCTGCCCACCCCGGGCGTGCTGCGCTCGACCGCAAGGCTGCCGCCGTAGCTTTCCGCCAGCTGGCGAGATATGTAGAGACCGAGGCCGATACCCGGAACGACGACCTCCGGGTCGTCGACCCGATAGAGCCGGCTGAAAACCCGCTCGCGCTCGTCTTGGGAGATGCCAACCCCGTTGTCCTCGACCCGGACGATCGCGCGTCGAGACCGAACGGACAACCCGATCCGGAGACGGGGCGGCCGAATCGTGTACGTCAGGGCGTTGTTGATGAGGTCGTCCAGCACACGACCGAGCTTGTCCGTGTCTGCCTCCACCGGCACCGGGATACGCGGCAGCTTGACGGTGACGTCGGCACCGAGCAGATCGGCTCGCGGGCGAACACGTTCAACAGCGTCTTCGACGACCCTTCGCAAATCGAGCACCTCGCGTTGCAGGCGCGGAGGAATGACCTCGACGCTGGAAGCCGTCAAGAGGTCGTCCACGATTCTCTCGAGCTCACGCGTCTTCGCCATGAGGATGCCTAGCGGCGCCTTCCAGGACTCTGGTGCGGATCCGACCGTACCGCCCGACAGCAGCGACAGGTATCCATCCAGCACCGTCAGTGGGGTCAGCAGCTCGTGCGCAGCCATGTTCAAAAACGCACTCTTGGTCTGGCTGGCCGCGTTGGCGGAAACGTAGAGTCGCGTCATCTCTTCTGCGCGCTCGTGGGCTTCGACGAATGCCGTGAGCACGAGCGAGGTGAGGGCGACGCAGACATTGAAGACCTGCAGGGTGATCATCTTCTCGATCAGCGTCTCGGTTCCGAATGGGCCCGTTCCCTGCACGGCAGCCCAGATCGCGACCCCCGAGGCTGCCAGCGCGGCAGGGGCGGAACCACGCAGGCGGAACCGCCAGGCCGCCAGCATGATCAGGGGAAACACGAGGTATTCGAGACGTAGGCGGTTCTGGAAGAGCACGAACGTCAGGACGCCGACACCGAGCAGCAGTCCGACGAGCTCGGCCGCCCCACGCAGCGTCCGCGCGCGAGAGCGCACGCTGGGCAGCAGGCTTAGGAGGAACGGCGCCACCAGGAGCACACCCATCGCGTCTCCGGTCCACCAGACCGCCCAGGTCGACCAGAAGCTGCCGGCTGGCACAGCGCCGGACAGCACCAGGACGGAGCTTCCCACCGTCGCGCTGACCGTCATGGCAACCAGCGCGCCAAGCACGATGAGGGCCGCGGCATCACGCAAGCGGTCCAGCTCGATCCGGAATCCGGCTCGCTTGAGGAAAGCTGCGGCGGTCAGCGGAGCAAGAGTGTTGCCTGCCGCGATGGCGGCGACGCCCAGCGGGGAGGGGCCGATGGGCAGGTTGACCGCCAGGGCTGCCAGGAATATGGATGGCCAGACCCGCCGGCCAAAGACGAGAATCGCAACCAGGGCAATCCCGGTGGGCGGCCAGATGGGTGTCACCTGGCCGTGAACAAGGGCGAGTCGCAAGCTCGCCCCAGCAGCGAGCCAGTAAGCAAGTGCGACCACGACCAGTTGCAGCAGCGTGCGAAGCACGTTGACGTTGCGCGCTGCGGCGATCGGTTGGACCTGTGAGTTGCGAGCACTCATCGGGCTATCCGTTTTAACGGCGCTCTGGAGAGTTTCTCGCGGTCAGTCCCGGGAAAGCCGCCGTGTCAGAGCGGGCAGGAAATCATGGGCGGTGAGGTCAAACGACACCGGCGTGACGCTGACGTAGCCCTGGTCGACGGCCAGCGCGTCGGTCTCCTCGTCAACGTCGGTCATCCGATACGTGCCGGCCTGCCAGTAGTAGGGCACCGCTCGCGGATCCGAACGCATCTCATACCTCTCGTTGTAGCCCGAATTTCCTTGCCGGGTGACGCGGATGCCTTTCACCTTGTCCAGGGGGAGGTTGGGGACGTTGATGTTCAGGAGCACCTTGTCCGGCAGGCCGTGGGCGAGCACGTCGGCGGCGAACTGTCGAGCGAAGTTCGCGGGCGTCTCCCAGATGGGGTCTTTGAACGTCGCGAGCGAGACCGCGACCGATGGGACACCCAGGATTCGGGCCTCGGTGGCGGCGGAGACTGTCCCCGAGTAGATGACGTTCTCAGCGGTGTTGGGCCCGAGATTGATCCCGGAAACCACCAGGTCGGGCGGCGTCTGACAGATGGTGAGGATGGCCAGCCTGACCGAGTCGGCCGGCGTGCCGTTCACGGCGTACCCGGAGATAGCACCTTCGAGTACGACCTTCTTGATCCGCAGCGGCGTCATCGTCGTGATCGCGTGTCCGACCGCGGACTGTTCCGCGTCGGGGGCGACGATGGTCACCTCGCCCAGCTCCGCCATCGCAAGGTAAAGGGCGTGGAGGCCCGGCGACGTGATCCCGTCGTCGTTCGTGACGAGGATTCTTTTCACGCCTGTCTCAGGCCCATGCCGTTAGGATTGTAGCCGCGCCAATTCGGGCAGCCATTTTCTGGGGAAGGGGAGTTCAATGAAGAAACGTTTTCTCGTCTCCGCCGCTGTCGTCGCGCTCCTGAGCGTGGCTTGTGGAGGGACCCCGGCACCCGCCGAGGCGCCCGTCAAGCAGGACCTGGTGATGGGCTTCGTTCCCTCCCAGACGAGCTCGATCGTCCAGACCAATGCGGACCTCCTCGGCCAGTACCTCTCGAAGAAGACCGGCTACAACATCACCCCTCGAGTCCTCACCAGCTACGCGGCGGTGACCGAGGGCATGACCTCGAACAACGTCGATATCGGTTGGGTCGGCCCGCTCGACTACGTCATCGCCCACCAGATCAACGGCGCCGAGGCCGTGACCAAGTCGGTCCGCAACGGGCTGCCCAGCTACAAGGCATTCATCATCGTCAACGTCAACTCGAACATCAACTCCATCGCCGACCTCAAGGGCAAGAAATTCGCTTTCGGCGACCCGCTATCCACCTCCAGCAACCTCTACCCGCGCTACCTCATGAAAAAGAACGGGCTCAACCCCGACAGCGACGTGAAGGGCGTCAACATCTCCAACCAGACTCAGATCGCGGTCACGGTCTGCCAGGGATCTGTCGACGCGGGCGCGATTTACGACGACGCCCGCAAAAACGCGGGCGCGAACACGTCATGCCCCGGGATCTTGACCAAGACCAAGATCCTTGCCACCAGCGACCCGATCCCGGGCGACCCGCAGATGATTCGCCACAACCTGAATTCGGCGCAGAAGAAGAAGCTGAAGGACGCGATGATCGCGATGGGCACGGACCCGACAATCCAGCCAGCCCTGAAAGCGCTTTACACCATCGACTCGCTGGTGCCCGCGCAGGACTCGGACTACGACGTGATCCGCGACATCGTCGCCCAGGCCAAGCCCGAGCTGCTGCCCACCCCCAAGAAGTAACGAGGTAGTAACACCACTGAGCGAGCCCCTGGTCAGAGTCGAGGGCCTGACCAAGGTCTTCCCCGGGGGGACCAGGGCGCTCGACTCGGTCACGCTCGACGTCGCGAAGGGTGAGTTCGTCTCCATCATCGGGCCCAGCGGCTCTGGCAAGTCGACGCTCCTCCGCTGCCTCAATCGGCTGGTCGAGCCGACATCGGGCCGCATACTGCTCGGCGGCCAGGACATCACCGCCATGGGCGGAGCCGAGCTTCGCCTGGCGCGCCGGCGCATGGCGATGGTCTTTCAGCAGTTCAACCTTGTCCGCCGCTCAACCGTCATCCGCAACGTTCTGACCGGCCGGCTTGGGTACCAGGAGGGATGGCGGACCTACCTGCCCTCCTTCTCGAAAGAGCACCAGGACCTGGCGTGGAAGAGCCTCGAGCGCCTAGAGATCGCGGAGAAGGCCAACGTCAGGGCCGACACCCTCTCCGGCGGCCAGCAGCAGCGGGTCGCCCTCGCCCGAGCGCTCGCCCAGGATCCCGAGATCCTTCTCGCCGACGAACCAGTGGCAAGCCTCGACCCTGAAACGGCGCTGGTAGTCCTGGACTACTTGCGTGACATGAACAGGCGAGACGGCATCACAGTGCTCTGCTCCATCCACCACCTCGAGCTGGCGAAGCGATACGCCAATCGAGTGATCGCCATGCGGCTCGGAAGGATCGTCTACGACGGCGAGCCCGGTGCTCTCGACGACGCCGCCTACAGCAGGATCTATGGCCGCCTCGGCTACGACTGACCCCGCCCGCAGGCGGACGCTCGACGAGCTGATGGCCGAGTCCGCGCGGATGGCTCGAGTCCAGCGGGGAAGGAATCTGATCATCGCGGTCGTCTTCATCGCGATCGTCGCCTTCACCTACAGAAAGACGGAGTTCGACGTCGGCGCGCTGATCCTCCACGCCGACAACATGGGCAGGGTCATCCTCGGGTTCTCGCACCCGGACACGACGGAGCTGCCGGTGATCATCAAGCTGACGCTCGAGACCCTCTACATCGCAGTTCTGGGGACCACCATCGGCGCCGTGCTCGCGGTTCCCCTCAGCTTCTTTGGCGCGCGCAACCTGATGCGCCGCAACCCGGTAGGGACCGTCGCCTACTTTGTGGTGCGCTTCCTGATGGCCATCATCCGTTCGATCCCGACGCTTTTCTGGGGGATCCTCTGGGTGATCGTCATCGGGATCGGACCTTTTCCCGGAGTCCTGGCGACGGCCACCTTCAGCGTCGGGCTCATCTCCAAGCTCTTCTCGGAGGCGATCGAGGCGACCGACTGGGGTCCGATCGAAGCTCTGACCGCGACCGGCGCCAACCCGATCCAGGTCGTGGTCCACGGCGTGATCCCCCAGGTGATGCCGTACATGATCGCCAACATCCTCTATTCGTTCGAGGTCAACGTCCACTCTTCGACGATCCTGGGCGTCGTCGGCGCCGGTGGCATCGGCCTCCTGCTCCAGGAGTACATCGGGCTCTTCGAGTACCCAAAGCTGGCGATGCTGCTCATCGTCGTCATCCTCATGACCAGCGCCATCGACTACTCATCGGCGGTGATTCGCCGCCGGATCATCTGAGCGAATAAAGGCTAGGCTGAAAACGTTCATGAAGTCTGATGTCTAGCCCGCCGCCCACGCCGCCCCCGCCGCCCGCTCCGCCGAAACGCACTCCCCCGGTGCCGAACCCGATGCTCTCGGCCCGGCTGTGGATAACCCTTGGCATCATCCTGCTGGTCAACGTCTTCGTCACCAACGTGCTGTTCGCCCCCGCGCAGCCGGCGACCGTGACGCTGTCGTACGACGTTTTCAAGCAGCAGGTTTCCGCCGGCAACGTGGTCAGCGTGACCACCACCGGAGACGCAATCGCGGGCGTCACCAAGGCTCCGGTCAAGGAGTCGGCTCCCAGCACCGCTAGCGCCACTCACTTCACGACGCAACGACCGTCGTTTGCGAACGATGGTCTGGAGGCGATGCTCGAGTCGAATGGCGTGGTCATCAACGCCAAGCCGGAAAATCCACCGCCTCCCTTGTGGCTGACGCTGCTCCTGAGCTTCGGGCCGACACTCTTGATCGTCCTGGCCGTTCTGTACCTCATTCGCCGCGCTGCCGCCGCCGGCGGCACGGGCGGCTTGCTCGGCGCGTTCGGCCAGAGCCGCGCGCGGCTCTACGACCCCGAGCGCGTGGGTACCACCTTCGCCGACGTCGCCGGCATCGACGAGGTCAAGCAAGAGCTCGAGGAGCTGGTCGACTTCTTGCGCGAGCCCCAGAAATACGAGCGGCTCGGCGGCATGGTCCCGAAGGGCGTTCTCCTGATCGGGCCGCCGGGCACCGGCAAGACGTTGCTGGCTCGCGCGGTGGCGGGTGAGGCCAAGGTGCCCTTCTTCAGCCAATCCGCATCGGAGTTCGTCGAGGCGATTGTCGGCGTTGGCGCGTCCCGCGTACGCGACCTGTTCACGAAAGCAAGACAAGCGGCTCCTGCGATCATTTTCATCGACGAGCTCGATGCGGTCGGGCGCAGCCGCTCCTCCGGGATTCGCCTTGGCAGCAATGATGAGCAGGAACAGACGCTGAACCAGATCCTCACGGAAATGGATGGGTTCGAGCCAGGCAAGGGGGTCATCGTCCTGGCGGCCACGAACCGGGCCGATGTGCTGGACCAGGCCCTTCTCAGACCGGGCCGGTTCGACAGGCGCGTGACGCTTCAGCCCCCGGACCGGCGCGGCCGCGCCGCGATCCTCAAGATTCACACCGCGAAAGTGCCCCTGGCGCCGGACGTCGACCTCGACGAGATCGCCGCCGCAACTCCGGGCCTGGTGGGCGCCGACCTCCGCAACCTCGCCAACGAGGCTGCGTTAGGCGCGGCCCGGCAGGGCAAGACCACTGTTTCGTCTCAGGATTTCTTCTCGGCCATCGATCGCGTGCTGCTCGGCACCGAGCGACACCTGGTGATGACGCCTGGCGACCGCGAACGCGTTGCTTATCACGAGTCGGGGCACGCTTTGCTCGGACTGCTCGTGCCCGGCGCGGACCCCGTGCGCAAGGTGACGATCATTCCGCACGGCGGTGCATTGGGAGTGACGATCCAGCGCCCCATCGACGATCGGTTCAACTACGGGGAGGATTACCTGCGGGCCAGAATTGTCGGCGCCCTCGGCGGGCGGGCGGCCGAGCAGCTGGTCTACGGCGTCGTTTCCACCGGTGCCGCCAGCGACCTGCAGCAGGTCACGGCGATCGCTCACGAGATGGTGGTCACGTGGGGCATGAGCCCGAAGATCGGCCCGCTGGCGTTCCGGGAAGACGGCTCAGGCAACGGGCTCGGCCTGACGCGGCCTTACAGCGAGGCCACAGCGCGGGAGGTCGACACCGAGGTGAAGCGCATCGCCGACGAGTCTTTTGCCGAAGCCATTCGACTCTTGACCGAGCACCGATCCCAGCTGGAAGCACTGACAAAGGCTTTGTTGAAAGACGACTCTTTGGGCGAGGAGCAGATCCTCTCCGTCACCGGGCTGCTGCCCGCCGTCTCCGCGGGCAACCAAGAAGGCTGACCTCGTTCGGCGCGGGCCCTCTCTATGCAGGGCATCAGGCCGTGCTTATGAAGGGCGACTTTGCCGGTGGGCGAGCGTAGACCGTACCAATGGGGACAGAGGTGGACGCGCGGCCTGCAGCAAAGCGGGGCTGGCCGTTGCAGGCAGACTTTGCCGTGATTGCCCTCCTGGTTCTCCTGGTGGGTGTGGCGGCCGGCGCTTTCGTGCACCTGCGGTCGGAGGCAGACGCCAAGAAGTCGGCAGTGTTGGACGCCAGCTTCGCGGCCGACAGGGCGGCCAGGCAGATCAAATTCGGCTTTGACACGTACGAGTCCATCACCGTTCCGCTGGCCAAAAGCTCGATCTGGAAACAGGTCTTCGCCGACCCGACCCTGTGCGGCATCAGCTATGCCCCCATCGCCTCTTTTGACACCGGGCACGTGGACATCATTCGTCTGGACGGCTCGGTCGTGTGCTCGTCGCTCGGCAAGGGATCCACAACCACATACGCCGGCCAGGCCTGGCTGAAGTCCTCAACGCCCATCTTCTCAGCGCCAACCGTTGACGCGGCCAATGGCAACCAGGTCGCTGTGTACGCATACCCGATTCCCGGGCTGGGATTCTTCGCCTGGTTTGTCGACCTGAAGCCGCTTGGACCCAAGCTTGCGTATGAGTACGGGAGCGGAAGTCACCAGCTCGAGTTCCTCATCACCAGCGGCGATGGTTCGGCGGTCATCGCCCGCTCCGTGGACTCGGCCAGGTGGACCGGCGTGAAGCTTGCCGGGACCCCCTTCGCGAGTGCCACCGATCCGGTCGACCGAAGCGATGTGGAGGGCAAGCCTCGGTGGTATGCCGTGGCTAACGTCGGTGGCGCCGGATGGAAGGTGTATGTCGGCGCCGACCAGGCCGCCGCCCTCGCGGATGCCGCGGGGCTTCAGAACGAACAGCTCGCGATCACCGGGGCTGGTGTCATGGCGGTCCTGCTCGCCGTTTTCATCGTCTATCGCCGGATCGCCAAACCGATCCAGCTGCTGAGCCAGTCGGTGCGGTCCTCACGCGGCCTCGATGCACCGATCCTGGTGCCGGTCGGCGGACCTGCGCAGGTGGCCGATCTGGGTGAGGACTTCAATCGCCTGATCGCTTCGGTCCAGGGTGAATGGACAGATCGTGAAAGCGCGGAGCGGAATTACTTGCGGCTGTTCGAGGGTAGCCCGCTGCCGATCATGTTCATCGACCCGACCACCGGCGAGTTTCTCGAGGTCAACGACGCTGCCGCAACCGCCTTTGGTTATTCAAAGGAGGAGTTTGCGGACCTGTCGGCTCTCGCTGTTCTTGCACCCAAGGATGAGCAGGAGGTAGCGCAGATGGAATCAGCGCGCCAGGCGGGGTTGGCGAAGAACCTGGTCAAGTACGGTCCGCTGACTGTGCGCAAGAAGGACGGCACCTTGATGCGAATCATTTCCACCAGCTATGAGGTCACCTACGGAGGCCGGTCGGCGCGCGCCGCAATGGTGGAGGACGTGACTGCAAACGAACGGCTGGAGCGCCAGCTGAATCAGGCTCAGCGCCTGGAGAGCCTCGGCCAGCTCGCCGGCGGAGTCGCCCACGACTTCAACAACCTGCTTGGGGTCATCTTGAACTTCGCGCTTTTCGCCAAGGAGAAGGTTGTGGCGGCAGAGGAGGGGTCGGCTGGTGCTGACCTGAAGCAGGCGGTCAAAGACATGGAGCGGGTCGAGCGTGCCGCCGAGAGCGCCGCTCGGCTAACGCATCAGCTCCTGGCTTTTGCTCGGCGTGAGCTGATACGACCGCAATCACTCGACGTGAACTCCGTGGTGGCGGACCTCGAGCCCCTGCTGGGTCGCACCATTGGAGAGCACATCGAGTTCGTGACTTCTCCAGGCAAAGACCTGTGGCCCGCACTGATGGACCCAGGGCAGCTCGAGCAGGTGCTGACAAATCTGGCCGTCAATGCACGGGATGCCATGCCCAAAGGGGGCAAGTTGACTATCGACTGCGAAAACGTCTACGTCGACCAGGCATACGCGGCGGGCCGTTCGGGGTTGAAGCCCGGCCGCTACGTCAGGATCCGTGTTACCGACACGGGGACCGGAATGGATGCGATGACCCTCCAGCGCGTCTTCGAGCCGTTTTTCACGACCAAGCCCAAGGGTCAGGGCACCGGGCTTGGACTCGCCACCGTTTACGGCATCGTCAACCAGGCGGGCGGCGATATCTCGATCTACTCGGAGGTGGGCCGAGGAACCCGAGTGCACGTCCTGCTACCCGCCGCCGACGAAGCACCCAAACCGTCCGAGGACGAAGCGGTTCAGCCTCGCGCCGAGGGATCAGCAACCATCCTGGTCGTGGAAGACGCTGACGACCTGCGGGAGATCACGGAGCTGATCCTCGCCAGGAACGGCTATCGAGTGATCACCGCGGCCAATGGGCCTGAGGCCTTGGAAGCGGCCAAGAACCATGCCGGAACGATCGACCTGCTGTTGACAGACGTCGTGATGCCGCACATGCATGGCCCAGAGCTGGTGGAGCGCATTGCTGCATCCCGGCCGGAGATTCGCGTCCTGTACATGTCCGGGTACGCGCAACCCATGGTGGACAATGGCGGCACTCTCGACGACGGAGTTCTCTTGATCGAGAAACCATTCACCGAGCCTGTCTTGCTCGACAAAGTCGAGCATGCGCTTCACGCCGAGCTCGTGGCTGCTGCGCACAAGTAAACTGCCTCGATCGCCTCCATCCGATCCGACCTGTCCGGCCGTCCGATCGCCCTCGCCGGTTTCATGGGCGTCGGTAAGACGACCGTCGGCCGTTTGCTCGCCGAGGCACTCGATAGGCCGTTCTACGACACCGACAGCTACGTCGAAGCTGCAGCCGGCCGCACGGTCGACGATTTTTTTCTGAGCGATCAAGAGGCCGAGTTCAGGCAGCGTGAGGCCGGCGCCGTTCGAGAACTTGTGGCGAAAGGCCCGGTCGTGATCGCGCTGGGCGGGGGTGCCCTCTTGAACGACGGCTCGCGGTCGATGCTTCGCGAGCGATCGCTGCTCGTCCACCTTCACGTGCCGTGGAAGGAGCTGCGCAAACGCGTTCCTTCGCTAATCGCGACGCGTCCCCTCATGCGCGGCAAGACGCTGGCCGAAATCCACCAGCTCTACCTGCAGCGGCAGGCGACATATGAGTCGGCGGCGCTGCGGATCACGATCGGGGGCCGCAGCCCGGCCGAAGCGGTAGCGGAGGTTCTGCTCGCGCTCCGCTAGCCGAAGTCGGCCGGCACGGGCTTGCCGGCGAAGTGGCAGGCGGCCAGGTGGTCAGCCGGGGACCCAGCTTTCGCCTCCAACGGCGGCTCCATCTCGGCACAGATGTCCTGCGCCAGCGGGCACCGCGTCCGGAAGCGACAGCCCGACGGCGGGTTGATCGGGCTCGGCACGTCTCCCCGCAGCACGATCCGCTGGCGGCGCTGGCCGGGCACGAGCTGGGGGATCGCCGACAGCAGAGCCTGTGTGTATGGGTGAAGCGGCTTCCGGTACAGCTCGCCGGCGTCGGCGATCTCGACGATCTTGCCGAGGTACATCACAGCGATCCGATCGCTGATGTAGCCGACGACCGCGAGATTGTGGGCGATGAAGATGTACGTGAGCTGGAGATCCTGCTTGAGCTCGACCAGAAGGTTGAGCACCTGCGACTGGATCGACACGTCGAGCGCGGAGACCGGCTCGTCCGCGACAACCAGCTTGGGCTTGATGACCAGGGCGCGGGCGATGCCGATCCGCTGCCGCTGTCCACCAGAGAACTCATGCGGATAGCGATCCGCCGCCTCGGGGCGGAGCCCGACGCGCTCGAGCATCTCGCCGACGCGCCGGTAGCCCTCTCGGCCCCCGGCGAGTCCGTGCGTCTTCAACCCTTCGGCGATGATGTCGCGCACCCGCATCCGCGGATCGAGCGAGCCCACCGGGTCTTGAAAGACGATCTGCATGTCGCGCCGCGTGCTTTTCAGGTCGCGGCCATGTAATCGGGTGATGTCCCGGCCGTCGAACGATATCTCGCCGCTCGTCGGCTCCAGCAGCCGGAGCAACGTGCGACCGAGCGTCGATTTTCCGCAGCCGGACTCGCCCACAAGCCCGACGGTCTGGCCAGGGAGCACCTCGAGGTCGACACCGTCCACCGCCCGCACGTGGCCCGAGATGCGCTGCAGCACGCCGCGCCTGATCGGGAAATGCTTCACCACGCCGCGAGCCCGCATCAGCGGCTCGACCGGACTCACCCTGGCAGCACGCCGGCCGACGCGCGAGCGCCGTCTTCGCAGAGCCAGCACGCTGCCCGCTGGACGCCCGCCTGCATCAGCGGCGGGTCGTCGCGCAGGCAGCGGTCGAAGGTGTAGTCGCAGCGCGCGGCGAAACGGCATCCAAGCGGCCACTCGAGAGGGCTCGGCACCATCCCGCGTATCACCTTCAGGGGCTCCGCCTGCGTGGAGCCAAGCACCGGGATGGAGTGCAGGAGCGCCTCGGTGTACGGGTGCTGCGGGGTCCGGAAGACGGCTTCGGCCCTTCCACGCTCGACGACCCGACCCGCGTACATCACCGCCACGTCGTCGCACATCTCGGCCACCACCCCCAGGTCGTGAGTGATGAGCAGGATCGCCATCCCGAGCCGCTCGCGCAGGTCGCGCATCAGCTCGAGGATCTGGGCCTGGATGGTGACGTCAAGCGCGGTGGTCGGCTCGTCGGCGATGAGCAGCTTGGGCTCGCAGGCGAGCGCCATCGCGATCATGACCCGCTGACGCATTCCGCCGGACATCTGGTGCGGGTAGTCGGCGAAGCGCCGCTGCGGGGACGGTATTCCGACCAGGTTCAACATCTCGAGGGCGCGCTCTTTCGCCGCCGCCGAGCTGACCGAGCGGTGCAGCCTCACGGCCTCGACGATCTGGTTGCCGATCGTGAACACCGGATTCAGCGACGTCATCGGCTCCTGGAAGATCATCGAGATCTCGTTGCCCCGGAGCTCGCGCAGCTCCTCCTCGTCGAGCTGGACGAGGTCGCGCCCTCCGAACCGGATCCGGCTGCCGGGCTCGATCCTGCCGGGAGGGTCGATGAGCCCCATGATCGAGAGGGCGGTCACGCTCTTGCCGGAGCCCGACTCCCCGACCACGCCCAGCGTCCGGCCCGCGCTCACGTCGAGGTCGACACCGTCCACGGCGCGCACGAGGCCCGCGCGCGTGTGAAAGTGGGTGCGTAGGTTCTCGACGACGAGATCGGTCATCTGCTGCAGACCCTATACTCCCATTCAAATCCTGGGGAGGAGCGGATCCATATGAGCAAACGGTTCCTGGTACTGCTCGTAGCGCTGATGGTGCTGTCCGCGTGTGGCGGCGGAACAGGCGGTGGCACGAAACAGGGTGACAAGCTCACCATCGCCATCGGACCCGACCCCGACACGCTTGACCCGATGCGGCAGACGACGACGACCGTTCAAAACATCGTTTCGATGGTCGTCGAGACGCTCGTCTTCGTCGACGCGGAGGGCAAGTACAAGCCACTCCTCGCCACCTCTTGGCAGACCGCTTCCGACGGAATGAACTGGACGTTCACACTCCGCTCAGGCGTGAAGTTCAGCGACGGCACGCCATTCACCGCGGCCGTCGCGAAAGCGAACTTCGACCGTGTCCTCACCCCAGGCAACACCTGTCCTCTGTGCGGAGCGTTCCGCGGCGTGCAGTCGATCGACGCGGTCGATGACGCGCACGTCAAGCTGAACCTGAAGCAGCCGATCGCGCCGCTGCTGGGTCTGATGACCGAGGTCACCTTCGGCTTCCTCGCGCCGACCACGATCGTCAAGGGCACCGACAACTTCAAGGACCAGGAGAAGCCGGTCGGCACGGGCCCGTACCTGCTCACGGACCGGGTCAAGGGCGATCACGTCACGCTGACCCGCAACGACCAGTACTGGGGCGCGAAGCCCAGCTACAAGACTCAGATGTTCAAGATCGTGCCTGAGGCGGCCAGCCGCGAGGCGCTCGTCCGCGCCGGCCAGGCCGACGTGATTCTCCTGCCGCCTGCTTCGGACATTCCCGCCATGCAGACGGACAAGACCTTGAAGGTGATCCTGGCGCCGGGCGACAGGACGATCTTCCTGGCCTTCAACCAATCTGCCACGGGGAATCCCCTGCTCCAGAAACCGGAGGTCCGCCGGGCGCTCAACTACGCGGTGAACAAGGACCTGATCGTCAGGAGCATCCTCTTCGGAGCGGCCACCCCGATGGATGCGCCCATGGCTTCGAGCCTCTTCGGCTACTGCAAGGTAGGCTCCTACGGCTACGACGTCAACAAGGCCAAGCAGATGCTCGCCGACGCCGGCGCGAGCAACCTCTCGATCAAGTTCATCTCCCCGACCGGCCGCTACATCCAGGACTTCCAGGCCGCGCAGGCGATCGCCAACGATCTTTCGGCGGCCGGCGTCAAGGTCGACGGCCCCAAGACCATGGACTGGCCGAGCTACCTCGGCACCATCAACGTGCCGCCGGCCAAGGCCTCGGTCGACCTGCATCTGCTCGGGTGGGCGCCCGGCTTCCTCGACGCGTCCCAGGCGATGACGCAGTTCCAGTCGAGCCAGTGGCCGTCGGCCGGGCTCGCCACGTCTTACTACAAGAACGCCGAGGTCGACGCGCTGCTGGCCAAGGCGAACTCCGAGTCCGACCAGGCGGCTCGCCAGGCGGACTACTGCACCGCGTCCAAGATCATCTGGAACGACGCCCCGTGGATCTTTCTGTGGGTGCAGAGGTTCCCGATGGTGACCACCGCCAAGGTCACCGGCGTCCAGACGATTCCAAACGAATCCTTCTACACCGTGTACGCCTCCCCGGCCTAGCGAGATGAGCGGCCGGCTCCCACGCCGGTGATCACATACGTCGCGCGGCGCGTCGTCTCGAGTGTTCCCACTCTGTGGGGAGTGGCAACTGTGGTTTTCGTCATGGCGAGGCTGCTCCCCGGTGACCCTGCTCGGGTCATCGCCGGAGTGCTCGCGTCGCCTGAGGACGTGGAGCGCATCCGCCAGTCGATGGGCCTCGACAAGCCGCTGTGGGTGCAGTACGGCAATTTCCTGGGCTCGCTGCTCCGGCTCAATCTGGGCACGTCCGCCCACACCAACGCGCCGGTCATCGAAGAGATTGGGAGCCGCCTTCCGTACACGGTCGAGCTCGCCGTGGTCGCGCTCGTGATCGCCGTGACCGTAGGTCTTCTGGCCGGGGTTGCTGCTGCTATGCGGCGCAACACGATGCTGGACCTGCTCATCTCCAGCTTTTCGGTATTCGGGGTGTCGATGCCCGTCTACTGGCTCGGCTTGATGATGATCATCGTCTTCGCGATCTACCTCCATCTTCTTCCGGCCGCGGGCGCGGACGAGCCGGCCTCGATCGTGATGCCTGCTGTGACGCTTGCGCTCTTCTCGCTCGGCTTGATCGCGCGCATGACGCGGTCATCGATGCTGGAGGTGCTCGGCCAGGACTATGTCCGCACCGCCCGGGCCAAGGGGGCGCCGCTGCGCTCCGTGGTCTTCCGGCACGCGCTCCGCAATGCTCTCCTTCCGATCATGACGGTGATCGGTTTGCAGTTCGGCGCGCTGCTGGGCGGCGCGGTGGTGACGGAGACGGTCTTCGCTTGGCCGGGAGTCGGCCGCCTGCTGATCGACTCGATCTTTTTCCGCGACTACCCCGTCGTGCAGGGGCTCGTGTTGATGTTCGGCACCACCTTCGTCGTCATCAACCTTCTCGTTGACCTCCTCTATGCCTATGTCGATCCCCGCATTCACTACACCTGAGGCGCTGGGGGCGCCAGCCCTCGCGCCAGAGATCGCGTCGAGCGTCCGCCCCGCAACGGCGTGGCGTCGACTGGTCACGCATCGCAGCGCCGTGGTCGGGCTGGCGTTGATGGCGATCTACGCCGTGGCTGCGATTTTTGGGCCCATGGTCTTGGCCTTCAATCCCGGGCAGAGCCACCTCATCGATGTCTTTATCTCCCCCGGCCGGCAGGGCCATCTGCTGGGGACCGACAACCTTGGGCGGGACGAGATCCTGATGCTGGTCTACGGCTCGCGCTACACGTTGGGTCTGGGTCTGATGGCCGTCGCCCTCGGTCTGGTCGTCGGCGTCCCGCTTGGCGCGATCTCCGGTTACTTCGGCGGCTGGATCGACATCGTGATCCAACGTCTGACCGACATCCTTCTCGCCTTTCCTCCGATCGTCCTTGCCTTGGGCCTGATCGCAGGCCTCGGAGTCGGGCTCGGCAACGTGGTGATCGCGGTCGGGCTCAGCTCGGTGCCTTCTTTCATCCGGCTCGTCCGCGCGGACTCTTTGCGCCTGCGCGAAATGCCGTTCGTCGAGGCGGCAGTGGCCCTGGGCGTACCGTCCTGGCTGATCCTGGCCCGGCACGTGATCCCCAACGCGCTGGCCCCTGTCATCGTGCAGGCGACGTTATCGATGGGCTTCGCGATCCTGCTCGCCGCGAGCCTCGGTTTTTTCGGCCTCGGCGTCCAATTTCCGACACCAGAGTGGGGCCAGATGCTCGGCGAGGCCCGCAACTACATCTTCTCCGACCCCAACCTGGCCACCATCCCAGGACTCGCCATCTTTGGCGCCGTGCTCGCTTTCAACCTCGTCGGCGATGGCTTGCGCGACGCCCTCGATCCGAGGCTGAGTTGATGTAAATGGCAAGGGTTCCGTACGTCAAGCCGGGGACGTCGCAGGCGGTCGACGAGCTCTTCCAGGAGATCGCCGGCATGGGCCGGCCCGTGCTCAACCTTTACCGGGTGCTCGCGAACCAGCCACCGGCGCTCGCGGCCTTCCTGGAGATGTCGCGCTATGTGCGAGGAGGGTCGAGCCTCGACGCCGGGCTGCGCGAGCTCGCGATCCTGGCCACAGCTTATGAGCTGGAGCAGCCCTATGAGGTGAGTCATCACACGGCGGCGGCCGCGCTGGTTGGTGTTACCGCGGACAAGGTTGTGGCGGTCGCGCCGGGCGGCTCGCTCGACGCGCTTACGCCGGCCGAGCGCTGCGCGGTCGAGTTCGCCCGACAGGTGGCGCACACGCGCTCATGCGATGACGCCATGTTCCAGCGCATGAAGAGCCTGTTCTCGACGGAGCAGATCGTGGAGCTGGTGGTGACCACAGGTTGGTATCACCTGTGCGCGGTCATCCTGGGCTCGCTGCAGGTGGGCCTGGAGCCAGACAGACAGCCCTCTTGACTCTCCACCAACTCGAGGTCCCAGCATGACCAGGGTGAACGGGGAACCGGCCGGCCTGCTCTCGATCGGCGAGTTCGCAAAGCGCTCCGCGCTTTCGGTGACCGCACTCCGCTTCTACGCTGACTGCGGCCTGTTGGTGCCTGCCCGGATTGACAGCGCGACCGGCTACAGGTACTACGCGCCAGGACAGCTCCGCGAGGCGGCGCTACTCAGACATTTGCGCGGACTCGAGATGCCGATCTCAGAGATTCAGCCATTCCTCACCAGTGAACGCTCCGACGCACAAGCGATGCTCGACTTGCATTGGACGCGCCTCGAACGGCGCTTCGATGGCAGCCGGCGCGCCTTCGCGGCGGTTCAAACGCTGCTTGGCAGCAAGGAGGAACTCGTGCCTGCGACCACGACTCTTGACGGCAGTGAGCTCGCCCGTGGGCTGCGCCAGGTCTTGCCGGCCGCCGGTCCCATTGGTCAGGACCGTCGATACCCGGCCGCGGTTCTCGTCGACCTCAGGGAGGATGGCGTTCGACTTGTCGCCACCGACGGTCACCGGCTCATCGTGCGCGACATACCTGCGTCGACAGTCGACCTGGGACAAACCGCGATCTCAGCCGCGGACGCGCGACGGGTCGCGTCGATAGTCGAGGACGGCGGCCCGGTCACTGAGACCGCAGGCGCCGAGCTCGCCGTGCGCACGAGCAACGAGACGGTCAGCATCGCGGCGGCCAGCGATCACTATCCCGACTACGAGGCCGTGCTGGCCCGCTGCGGCAATGCGCGCTTGCTCGTCGAAACGGCTGACCTTGCCGCTCGTCTCAACCGAGCCAGTGAGCTGGTTGTCCTGAAGCTGACTGCGTCCGAAATATTCGCTGACAGCATCGAGTTTCCGGCGAAATACGAAGGGGACGAGCTGACTATCGGCTTCAATCCCGCCTTTTTGGCGGACGCACTGGAGGCGGGGATAGGGCCCGAAACCATCCTCCAACTGGGCAGTCCCCTCGATCCGGTCGCCATCCGCTCGGCCGACGACGGGACGTTGACCTGCCTCGTAATGCCGATCAGGCTCCTGGAGAAAGCCACGGCCTAGGCTAGCTCGCGGGCTGCGAGGCTCCCACCGCGACGCGTCGATCACTCAAGTAGCTCGCGCCCGCAAGAAGCATTCCGAATCCAACCACAACCATTGGTGACCTGGTTCGAGAATTCCTCGCGAATCCCTGACCTGGCCATGAGCACGTGGTTGATCCTGTTGGAGCCGCTTTCCACTCTGGCGCCCATGCCGTCGAAACCGCAATAGTCGACCATGCATCGGTAAAGCGCGGGCGAGTAGTAGTTCGCCCGATATCCGATGTAACGCCCGCCCAGCGCATAGGCCGCCGCCATGAAGCAATCCGTGACCAGGACGCCATCGGCGTTCAGGTGCTCATGCAGCCAGCGCAGATGTAGCAGCGCCTGCGGCTTCGGCAACCAGCTCGACAGGCCCACAAACAGGGCAATGTCGTAGGGGCCGGAGCGGGCGAGCTCGCGCTGCGCGGTGGGGTTGGTGATGTCGCCGACCACAAATCGGAAGCGGATGCCAAGACGCTCTGCCCGTCGCTCCAGCTCCCCGGCCAGCACGCCATGCGGGTCGAGGTCGCCGGCGACCAATTCAACCTTTTCCATCAGCTCCGGCTGCCTCGAGGCGATGGCCTCCAGAGGTCGAAACAGGTCGTACGCAAACCCGCTCGGCGCAGTGAAGATGCGCACCTTTGCCTGGTGGTGCAGCCGGTCGGTCAGCTCCGCCTCGAGATCGCGAGAAAGGATCTGCAGCCGGTCGTACACAGCACGATGCAGCGGGTAGCCGGTGAAGACGCGCAAGAAAATGTGTTGGACTGGCCCGAGCGAAACCTTGTCCTGCTCATAGATGACGCGCATGACGCCGGCCGAGTAGCCCTCCCTCATGAGCTGCCGTCCCATCGACGAGAGTGGGAAGAAGGGTTCGCGCCACGCGCCCTGGAACCACTTGCCGAACAGATACCGCACGAGGTAGTGGAAATTGAAAACATTGCGCGCGGTTGAGCCGGCCGGCGTGCCGAGGACCTTCGCCGGTTGCGCGATCCGATGCATCTCGATGCGCGGCCCCAGAGCGGCAACCGCGCGCTTGATCACCTCTCGTGGTTCGGCATGAGTGACGTCGATGACTTGCGTGCATGGTTTGCCGGTGTAGGCTTCGAGCGCCTTCAGCGCCTCGAGATACGTCTCGCGCGCTCGGGTCATGTCGGCCTCGTTCTCGTGCCGGTCGAGCTTGAGCCCGCGGTCCCTGATTCGCGCCAGCGCGGTGGCCGGCTCGATATCGAGAAAGATCACCACGTCCGGGATCCAGACGCCGTCGAAGCCGAGCATACGGGCCAGCCTGGCGATGAATGCAGGAGCGGTCATTGATGGCAGGCGGCCGGCGGTCTCTGGCGGCAGCGATTTGCCCTCGGTGAGCAACGCGAAGGCAGCCGCGAGGTCATTCGCGTTGGACACTGCCTGCGCCCCGTTCCTGGACATGCCGCGTTTGTAGTTGCTCGCGCGGCCGATGGCGGACATGATCAGGTTGCAGTCGCTGACCACGACGTCGCATTGATGCCTGCGCCCGATCGAAACGGCGGCGTCGTCCTGGAACATCATGTTCGCCAGCTTGAAATAGGGGTAGAGGCCAGGCTTGTCTACGAATCGTTTGGCGAGCCACCGGCATGCGCGCGCAAGGCGAGCGGCCAGCGGCAATCCTTTCGGGTAAAACCCCGGCGCCATGTGGTCCTGCTCCGGGGCGAAGACCCAGAACTCTGTGCCGGCGGCGCCCGCCACGAGGTTCATCTCGGCGGCCATGACCATCGGCAGCGCCTGGGCGAGCGTGCTCTTGCCGCTCCCGTCGATTCCGAGAACCGCCACCTGCAGCGTCATGCGATTACCTCCTCAACAGATCCACGGACGAACGCCAATGTTCCGGCCACCTCGAGGCTCAGCCGGCCGAAGGCGAGCTCGGGGTCTTCGTCGAGGAAGAACTCGACCGACTCTCGGTCGAGCAGGGTCAGGTCCAGCCTTTCCCCGAGACCCAGTCGCCAGGCGCGCAGCCTGCCGCCCCATGGCAGGAGTCGCACTCCCACCGCGGCCTCTTCCATGCGGACTCCAGCACCAAAGGGCATGCCGTTGACGGGCAGGTTCATCACCGCGCCGGCCAGGAGCCGGAAACGCTCCTTGTGGCCCCTGATCGTCACCTCGAGCCTCTCGCAGAGCGGCGGATGGAGCGTGGCAGCGAACATGCGGCCTCCGGCCGACAACATGTACTCGACGTTGTTCAGCTTCTCGATCCCGAGCAGCGGTGCGAGCGCACGTCGTGCCTCCTCGAACCTTCGGTGCCACCGTGCCAGGTCGCCCGGGGTGCGCCCGAACTGGCCGACCCCGCACATGGTGACCGCGTAGCGGACTTGCTCGGCGCCGGTTGCGGTGCCAAAACGGCAGCGGATCACCGAGCAGGCAGTAGTGCGGCCGCTGCGCAGAGATGCAGCGATGCCGTGAATTCCCTCCAGCGCGTCTAGCGCCACGCCCAGGCGCCGCGCAACCACATTGCCCGAACCCATCCGCAGTGCGGCGAGGCGAATGCGGCTGGCGTCCGGCAGCACGCGGCCGGCGTCATCGCACACGCCCTCCACGACCGCCCGCAAGGTGCCGCCGCCGCCGGCGACGATCAGAGCGGCAGGCCGCTGCGACGCCCCCACGAACGAGCGGGCCACCCGGCGTGCGGACGGGTGGTCGTCAACCACCTCGACGTCCATTTCGGCCGTGGGTTCAGTCTTCCGCAGCTGGTTCGACAGCTGGACGGCAAGAGCCGGACCGTGTCCTGTTCCGGAGCTCCGGTTCACCAGCAGCAGCAGTCGCTCAACCATGGACGCACCGTGAACCGAAGACCGTCTCAGAGACAGTCTCAGTCAGGTTTCAAAAGCGCTGAGAGCTCGCTACGTGAAGCGCTTCACGAACGCCAGTGCTTTGTCGGCAACCTCGCGCCAGCCGCTGTCGATGACCAGCGAGTGCCCGCGGTTGGGTAACTCCACGATTTCCGTCACGCCCTGGTTGCGCTTCTGCTTCTTGAAAGACGCGTTGGCGATCGCCCACGGGACGATGTGGTCCTTCTCGCCGGAGATGATCAGCAGCGGGCCGCGGTCGGGATTTCTGGTGTCGACCCTTCGTCTCGGCCCACGGGTTGAGGTTGGCGAAAGCCGCTTGAAAAAGTGGCAGGCCAGCGGCCGGCACATGAAAAGTCTTGTGCAGCTCCCGGGCCTCGTCCTCGCTGACCGCATTGGCGAACCCAAAGCGAAACTGCTCGAAGGTGAGCCTGACCGCGCGGTTGCGGTTGGCCGGGTTGCCGAGCACCGGAAATGCCGCTTTCAGCACTGAGAAGGGCAGCGGCAGCACGCCGCGGAAAGGCGCCGGGTCGACGGCCACCGATGCTGCCGAGAGGGCGCGCCCGGCCATGATCTGCGTGAACAGCCCGCCGAAGGAATGTCCGATCACGGCCGGCTTCTTCTTTAGCTTGCCGATCACCCCGGCGAGATGGTCGGCCACCTGGCCGACGGACTTCTTGGCGAACACCTCGGGGTGCGCACTCGCCTCCGCGACGGTCGCGGGGTCATCGGGCCATCCCGGCGCAACCGGAGCGTAGCCTGCCTGCTCGAAAACCGTGGCCCAGCGGTCCCAGCTACTTGGGAGCAGCCACAGGCCGTGGATGAAAACGACCGGTGTGCGGCCGGTCGCGTTGGCGCGCTCGACCTAGTCGGCGGCGGCGGTAGCAGCGACAGCTGACATCTGGCTCCTCCCTCCCCATGGACAGACCTGGTGCCTGAAGGAACAAGTATGGAGGGCGAAATTAGCGGGCCCGGGCATCGACAAGCGGGAAGGACTGTGAAGAGGGTGTTGGGGTCTTGTCTGGGTTTGAAATTTGCGACGGGGTGTGGGTGCGGGCTGGTTCTGGAGGCGAATTTGCAGGGCTGAAATCGTTGACAAACGAACAGATGTTTGGTAGCATACTTCTATGCTCGCGACGCAAGACGTCTGGCCCTCCTGCACCGCCTACCTCACCAATGAGGAGCGGCGGGAGCGGCTGCGTCAGAAGGCTCACATCATCGACGCGCAGATGCTTTCCTTCGCCCAGGAGGCGGCGGAATTTGCCAAGAGCGACGCCTGGGATGAGGATGGTTCGGGCAGCGCGATCGACTGGATCCGATTCAACTGCAACATGACTAGCAACGGCGCGGCCGACCTGATCGCGGTCGGCTTGAACCTCCAGCGAATGCCTGCAACCGTCGGGGGCGTCATCCAGGGCGAGATCGGATTCGGCCATGCCAAAGCTATGGCGAGGACGGCGGCCTTCGTGGGGCCTGAGTTCGACGAAACGCCGCTGCTCGAAAAAGCGCGTGAGAACTCGCCGGGCAAGTTCTATTACATCTGCAACCACTACCGGCACGCCGCCAACCGCAAAGGCTTTGAGGTCGAGCAGGCAGATCTGGTGGAGAACCGCAGGCTCTGGATCACCAAATGCGACGACGGAAGCGTCCTGGTCAGTGGAAACTTCGACCCCGAAGGCGGCGCTGTCCTGCTCACCGCGATAGAGCCGCTCGCCCGTAGGTCAGGCGCTCACGACGACCGCAGTCGGGAGAAGCGAGTGGCGGATGCGACCGTCGAGCTCGCCATGCATTCATTGGACACCGGCTTGATCCCGCAGCAGGGGTCGCAGCGGACTCACCTCAATGTCACCGCCTCGCTCGAGACTCTTCAGGGGTTGCCCGGCGCTTCGGCGGCCGACCTGGAATTCTCCTCTGTACCGATCTCCGCCAGGACTGTCGAACGGCTGGCATGTGACGCCTCGATCACGCGCATCGTGCTCGGCTCGGAGTCCACGGTCATCGACGTCGGTCGGGCGAAGCGGACGATCTCGGGTCCGGCGCGAAAGGCGCTAAACGCGCGCGACCGGGGCTGCACCTGGCCGGGCTGCGAGCGGCCGGCGAGCTGGACCTCGGGACACCACTTGAAACACTGGATCCACGGCGGGACGAATGAGCCGCCCAACCTCACACTTCTCTGCTATCGGCATCACTGGCTGGTTCACGAGGGCAACTGGCAGATCGTGCGCGGCGATGACGGCCGGATGCTGACGATC
>DATCPI010000039.1:0-10336 GCA_036570165.1 Candidatus Dormiibacterota bacterium
GAGGATCTTGACCGCCTCGCGCATCTCCTTGATCCGGACCAGGTAGCGGCCGTAGCAGTCACAGTCGTTCGAGGTCGCGATCTCGAAGTCGTAGTTCTCGTATCCCGAATACGGCATCGACTTGCGGAGGTCCCACTCGACTCCGGAACCGCGGAGCATCGGACCGCTCGCGCCCAGCACCTTGGCGTCCTCCGGGGACAGCCGGCCGACGCCGATCGTGCGTGAGCGCCAGATCGGGTTCATGGTCAAGAGGCCCTCGTACTCGTCGATGTGCCCGGGCATCGCGCTTATGAACGCATCGAGCATCTCGAAGAAGCGAGGCGTCGCGTCCGCGAACACACCTCCCGGCCGGATGTAGGACGTGTGCATCCGGAAACCTGAGATCTCCTCATTCATGTCGAGGATCGTGTCGCGCTCGCGGAAGCAGTACATGAGCATCGACATGGCGCCGAGCTCGAGACCGCTGGTTCCCAGCCACACCAGGTGTGAGGAAAGGCGTGTGAGCTCGGACATGATCACGCGCAGCGCGTTCGCGCGCGGAGGGACGTCGACCCCCATCAGCTTCTCCACCGCCAATGCGTAGGCGAGGTTGTTGATGGGCGGCGATAGGTAGTCGTGGCGGTCAGTGACGACGACGCCCTGCTGCCAGCGCAGCGCCTCCATCTGCTTTTCGATCCCGGTGTGCAGGTAGCCGATCACAGGCTTCACGCGCCGGATCTGCTCGCCGTCGAGGTCTACGATCAGCCGCAGCACTCCGTGGGTCGACGGGTGATGGGGTCCGAAGTTGACGGTGAGCAGCTCACCGCCGAAGGCGCCCTGCTCGCCGGTCTTGGTGATCGTCAGCCCCTCGGTGCTCATTGTTTTTCCGGGGCGGTCTGCCACATCGCGTGCTCTTCGGAGAACTCCACGACCTCGCCGCCGACCGGGTAGTCGCGGCGGAGCGGGTGGCCGACCCAGTCGTCGGGCATCAGGATGCGAGTGAGCTCGGGGTGATCGTTGAAGACGATGCCGAACAGGTCATACGTCTCTCGCTCATCCCAGTTGGCCGGCGGAAACAGGTCGTGCACGGAGTCGATGTACGGTGGGTCGCCGTCCACAAACGCCCGCACCCGCAGCAGCTCCTTCGTGTCGAGGTTGCGCAGCTGGTAGACCACCTCGTAGCGGGCGGGCCATTGGCGAGAGGTGTCGACGAGATGGTCCACGCAGGTGAGGAACACGAGGAGCCGGAAGCCGCCGTCCTTCAGGGACTGAAGGGCGGCCCTGATGTTCTCGGGCTGGACGGTGACCCATGCGTCACCAGCGCTGACGCCCCGTTCGACCACCAGGTTCTCGGCGATCACTGCGGCGACGAGATCCCCTGGGCCTTGATCCTCTCCTGCAGGATCATCAGCGCGTTAAGCAGATCCTCCGGCCGGGGCGGGCAGCCTGGGATGTACACGTCGACCGGCACGATCTTGTCCACGCCCTGCAGCAATGCGTAGTTGTTGAACACCCCTCCGGTCGATGCGCAAGCGCCCATCGAGATCACCCATTTGGGCTCCGGCATCTGGTCGTAGACCGTGCGGAGGATTGGCGCCATCTTCTGCGAGACGCGACCGGAGACGATCATGAGGTCGGCCTGCCGGGGCGACGCACGCATCGCCTCCGAACCAAAGCGGGCGATGTCGACTCCAGCTGTCGCGGTCGCGATCATCTCGATGGCGCAGCAGGCGAGGCCGAACTGGGCGGGCCACACTGAGTTGCCGCGTCCCCAGCCGACCACCTTGCCGAGCGTGGTCGTGAGCACCTGGTTGCCAAGCGACTCGACGAGCTCCTCTATTCCCAATCCAGCCCTCCCTTGCGCCAGATGTGCGCCAGCGCGATCAGCAGGATGCCCATGAAGACTCCCATCTCGATCAGGCCGAACCATCCGAGCTGGCGCATGAGCACCGCCCACGGGTAGAAGAAGATGGCCTCGACGTCGAAGATGATGAACAGCATCGCGGTCAGATAGAAGCGCACAGTGAGGCGGCGCTGCGCCGGTGTGTCGGGGATGATTCCCGACTCGTAAGGTGCGAGCTTCGTCTTGTGCGGCTTCGAGGGTCCGAGCACGAAGCTCAAAGTGACCAATGCTCCAAGTAAGCCAAGCACGATGAGGACGAAGATCAGGACTGGGACGTAGGTCTCGAGCAAGTTTCCGGAGCGGCCTCACACGATCAGGGGGCTTTTGGGTACGGGTTAATTCTAGATGGGCCTTGAGAAACTCCGTTCAGGGCCCGCTGCTCAGGCGTCCTTGCGGTGGTGTTCGATCTTGGTTCCGTGCGACAGCGTTGCGTGGATTGGGCAGTAGCGATTGCAAGCCATGTCCAGGGCCTCATCGACCAGCTTCTTGTCGTACTTCCCGTCCCAGGCGATGTGGAACGTGACGTCGATCTTGTTGAAGGCGCGGGGCTATTCCTCGTCCTGCTCGCCCTCCACCTCGACCTCGAGCGACTTGACCGGCTGCTTGTACTTCTTCAGCAGCAGCACCGCGTTGAGCCCGGTGCAGCCGCCCAGCGCTCCCAGCAGCATCTCGGTCGGGCGCATCGCCAGGTCGTCGCCGAAAATCGGCGGTTCGTCGATGGCCACGGAATGACCCGATCCGGATTCGATGTCGAACTTGACCTTTTCCCCCGACCATCGCGCAGTGGCTGTCTTCACGCCCGAACCATACGATTTCTTCCGCCCGTAACTAGACTCTCGCCATGCCCGACGACGTCCGCTCCCGCTTCGCTTCGGTGGCCGGCAACTACTCGCGATCGCACTTCCACACCGCTCCCGAGCGGATGCGGGAGGTACTCGAGCTGGCCCGCCCCAAACTGGGCGACCTGGCCCTCGACGTGGCGACCGGCACGGGCAACACGGCGTTTGCCCTGGCGCCTTACGTCCGCCGGGTGATCGGCCTCGACCTGACGCGTGAGATGCTCGACGAGGCCCGCCGCGTCGCGGCGGACAAGGACATCAAGAACGTGGACTGGGTGCTCGGTGACGTTGCCCGCCTGCCGTTCGAGGACGAGAGGTTCGACCTCTACACGGTGCGCGCGGCGCCCCACCACTTCCCCGACATCGATGCGTTCCTGAACGAGGCTTTTCGAGTCCTCAAGCCCGACCGTGACGCCGCGTTCATCGACTGCGCCGCCCCGGCGGCCGCGCGCGACTTCCTGCATGAGGTGGAGATCCGGCGCGATCCCTCGCACGTCAGATCGCTGACCGTCGACGAATGGGTGGAGCGGGTTGAGCGCGCGGGCTTTGAGATCGATGTTGCCAGCGAGCGCGAGCTGGATTGGGACTACGACGGGTGGATGCAAAACCAGGCGGTTGCTCCGGAGCTCGCCGAAGAGCTGGCGCGATTGATCGAGTCGGCGCAGGGCGAGGCGCGAGCCCAGCTGCACCCGGAGCGGCGCGAGGGAAAGCTGCGACACGCTTACTGGCACTGCCTGATCCGCGCCCACAAACCGGAGTGACTGGGCGTCCCCTCGCGGAGGGCGAACTCATCCTGCTGGTCGATAAGGTCGGGCGCCGCCACCGTGTCCGCCTCAAGGCCGGCGAGCGCCACTCGCTTCACTCGGGTGTGATCAACCTCGACGAGCTCATCGGCCGCTCCGAGGGCGTGATCGTCACCACCCAGCTCGGCGCGCGGCTCCTGGCGGTGCGGCCGACGTTCGCCGAGCAGGTGACCGGCCGCGTGCGCCGGGCCCAGCCCATCTACCCGAAGGATCTCGGGGCGATCCTGATCGCGGCGGACATCCACCCGGGCGCGAAGGTACTTGAGGCGGGTACCGGAACAGGAGCTCTGACCATCGCGGTGCTGCGCGCCGTCGGCCCCGAGGGCCAGGTGGTGAGCTACGAGCAGCGCGACGAGTTCCTGGAAGCAGCCAAAAAGGCGATCGCCGACACCATGGGCGGCGTGCCTCCCAACCTTACCCTCAAGCTGGGCGACATCTATCTCGGGGCCGAGGAGCGGGAAATGGACCGCGTGCTGCTCGACCTCCCCGAGCCCTGGCAGGCGGTGCCGGTGGTCAAGGCGGCGCTCCGGCCGGGCGGGATCGTATTCGCGCACTGCCCGAACGTGAGCCAGGTGCAGCGGTTCTTCGACTGTCTGCGCGAGGTCCGCGGCTTCGGAATGCTCGAGGTGTTTGAGGTCCTGCAGCGAGGCTGGACTGTCCGCGGCCGCAGCCTCCGACCTTCCCACCGCATGGTCGCCCACACGGGCTTCTTGTGCTTCGCCCGGCGCCTGGCCGAGGACGAGCTGTTCGAGCCGGAGGGGGAGGGGTTCCGGTGAGATGGGCCGTCCACGGCGAGCGCGCTCTCAACGAAACCTAGGCGACTGGCGCTCCGTTTTAGTTCTCGTGAGGCGCCGCGCCGCGCAATTGGCCCTGGTGGTCGTCGCAGTACTCGTCCTCGCCATCGGCGCCTCATTTGCCCTTCTGTGACGGGATAGGATTGGGTGCCGATGGCATCCCTGTTCCCCGCCGAAGGAGCGCGCCGGCCGGTCCAAGTCACGGTCACCGGGGCCGCCGGCCAGATCGGCTACGCCCTGCTGTTCCGCATAGCCTCGGGCCAGCTGCTGGGTCCCGACCAGCCGATCGTCCTGCGCATGCTCGAGATCGAGCCCGCCATGAAGGCCCTGGAGGGCGTCGCGATGGAGCTCGACGACTGCGCCTTCCCGCTCCTGCATGACATGGTGCTGACGCACAAGACGGAAGAGGCGTTTGAGGGCGCCTCGTGGGCACTCCTGGTCGGCTCCGTGCCGCGAAAGGCCGGGATGGAGCGCGGAGACCTGCTCGCCGTCAATGGAGGCATCTTCGCGCCGCAGGGCAAGGCCATCGCCAAAGTCGCGGCGAGGGATGTCCGGATCCTGGTCGTCGGCAACCCGTGCAACACGAACTGCTACATCGCAAGGATGAACGCGCCGGATATCCCGGCCGAGCGATGGTTTGCCATGACCCGACTGGACGAGAACCGGGCCAAGACCCAGCTGGCCAAAAAGGCGAAATTGCCGGTTGGGGTCGTCTCGAACATGGCGATCTGGGGCAACCACTCAGCGACCCAGTACCCAGACGCGAGGAACGCCCGGATTGCCGGCATGGGTGTGTTCGACGTGATCACGGACCACGGTTGGTTGAAGAACGAGTTCATCAAGATCGTGCAGAACCGTGGCGCGAAGGTGATCGAGGCCCGCGGCATGTCTTCGGCGGCGTCGGCGGCCAACGCGGTGATCGACTCGGTGAACAGCATCCGGTCCGCCACCCCGTGGGGCGACTGGCACTCGCTGGCTGTGGTCAGCCACGGCGAGTACGGGGTGCCGGAGTGGCTCCAGTTTGGCTTCCCGGTGCGCTCCGACGGCACCAACTGGGAGGTCGTGCCCGGGTTGCAGCACGACGACGACGCCAAGGAGCGGATCAAGAAAACCACCGAGGAGCTCCTGCAGGAGCGGGACCTCGTCAAGGAGCTGGTCCCGAGCTAGCGATTCCGTCCCTTTTGACCAAATGGGGCGTCGGCTAGCTAAAAATTCGGTCCCTTTTGATCGAACGGGGCGGAATTCAAGGCGACCGGGCAATCTAATCTGAGCGAGTGAGCATCACGCTCGACCGCCACAGCTTCCCCTTCACCGCGATCGTCGGCCAGGAGTCGATGAAGCTGGCTTTGATCCTGAACGCCATCGTGCCGACCATCGGCGGCGTCCTCATCCGCGGCGAGAAGGGGACCGGCAAATCCACCGCGGTGCGTGCCCTCGCGAGGCTTCTCCCCGAGCACGAGGTGGTCGAGGGCTGCCACTTCGGCTGCGACCCTGCCGACAAGGAGGCGCTGTGCGCCGACTGCCGGATCCGTCTCAATGCCGCAGGCATACTGCCGTCGCACAAGCGCCGCATGCGCGTGGTCGAGCTCCCCATCAACGCATCGGAGGACCGCGTGGTCGGCACCATCGACATCGAGGCGGCGCTGCGCGCGGGGACAAAGCGCTTCGAACCGGGCGTCCTCGCCGAGGCGAACCGGAACATCCTCTACGTCGACGAGGTCAACCTCCTCGACGACCACATCGTCGACGTGCTGCTCGACGCCGCGGCGATGGGCGTCAACGTGATCGAGCGCGAGGGTATCTCGTTCGCCCACCCGTCCCGCTTCATCCTCGTCGGCACCATGAACCCCGAGGAGGGCGAGCTGCGGCCGCAGCTGCTCGACCGTTTCGGGCTGTGCGTGGACGTGGAGGGCATCCGCGACCCCGACCAGCGCGTGCTCATCGCCGAGCGAGATGCGGATTTCAAACGCGGCGACCACGAGTTTGCCAACGAGTTCGCCGCCGCCGACCACAACCTCTCGCGCGCGCTCGCGGAGGCGATCGCCGCGGTGAAGAACGTCCGTGTCTCACCGGGCCACGCGCGCTTGATCTCTTCGATCTGCGTCGAGGCCGAGGTGCTCGGCCACCGCGCGGACGTCGTCATCGACCACGCGTCGCGAGCCCTGGCCGCTTATCGGCGTCACGCGTCGCCGAATCGTGACGACATCTACGACGCCGCGGCGCTGGCGCTCGCGCACCGCGCGCGGCAGCCGCTGCGCAGGGACCAGGACGAGACCAGCTCGCCCGAGAGCGGCGACGAGCAGGAAGGATCCAAGCCGTCCGAATCGGAATCCGGCGATCCACAGGCCTCCGAAAGCGAGTCGGCGGCGGAGTCTTCAGCTGAGGCAACCGCCAGCGCAACCAACAGCGGCGAGCAGTCGGCCGGCAGCGACCAGGGCATGACGACCGGCGGCGCGAGCGGCCACGAGTCCTCACCCGACGCGCTGGAGACGTTCAACCTGCGAAGGATCGACCTACCTCGCCAGCGCCGCGTGCGCAAGCAGGGCGGCAAGCGCTCGGCGAGCCAGACCGCCGATCGCCGGGGCCGCTATGTCCGCGCCGAACCGAAAGCGAAGGTCAACGACCTGGCCATCGATGCGACGGTGCGCGCGGCGGCGCCGATGCAGAGGGATCGCGGCCGGCTCGAAGGCGAACGACTGAAGCTCGAGCGCGAAGACCTGCGGCAGAAGGTCCGCGAGCGGAAGGTCGGCAACCTGATCGTGTTCGTCGTCGACGCGTCGGCGTCGATGGACGCCGAGCAGCGCATGGCCGCGACGAAGGGCGCGATCCTCTCGCTTCTGCAGGACGCATACGTGCGACGCGACCGCGTCGCCGTGGTTATCTTCAAGAACCGCACCGCGGAAGTCGTGCTGCGCCCGACCTCCAGCGTTTCGCTCGCCCGGCGCCGGCTCGAGAAGCTGTCGGTCGGCGGCACGACTCCGCTGACGCATGGCTTGATGGCCGGCTACAAGGTCGTGAAGACGGAGCTGCTGCGCGACCCGACGATCCGTCCGCTGCTCGTGCTCATCAGCGACGGCCGCGGCAACATCTCCATGTTCAAGGAGGAGCCGCTGGTCGAGGCGCAGAAGGTCGCGGCCCTGATCGACTCGGAGGACATCGACGCGCTGGTCATCGACTCGGCGCGCGACTACAGCCATCTGCCGTCGGTGCAGCACCTCGCAAGGGTCGCGCCGATGTACCAGACGTACGCGATCAACGCGTGCGCGGACCTGGCCGAGCGGATGGGCGCGCGCTACTACGGCCTGTACGACCTGTCGCGTGACGAGATCGCATCCGCGGTCGAAAGGGAGCTGGGCAGGGCCCGGTAACATCTCAGAAGCAATGGCAATCGACCGCTACTCATATCCATTCACAGCGATCGTTGGCCAGGAGCAGATGAAGCTGGCCCTGGTCCTCAACGCGATCAACCCGTCCATCGGCGGGGTGCTCATCCGCGGCGAAAAGGGAACCGGCAAGTCCACCGCCGTCCGCGCGCTGGCCAAGCTGCTGCCTGAGCAAAAGGTCGTGGAGGGCTGTCACTTCGGCTGCCACCCGGACGATCCCGAGGACTTTTGTCTCGACTGCCGCGAGCGTGCGCGCTCCGGAGAGCTGCCGGTGACCACGCGACGCATGCGCGTCGTCGAGCTGCCGATCAACGCATCGGAGGACCGCGTCGTGGGCACGATCGACCTCGAGGCGGCGCTCAAGGAGGGCTCGCGGCGCTTCGAGCCCGGCGTGCTCGCGGAGGCCAACCGCAACATCCTTTATGTCGACGAGGTCAACCTGCTCGACGACCACATCGTCGACGTGCTGTTGGATGCGGCCGCGATGGGCATCAACACAGTTGAGCGCGAGGGCGTGTCGATTTCGCACCCGTCCCGCTTCATCCTCGTCGGCACGATGAACCCTGAGGAGGGCGAGCTCAGGCCGCAGCTCCTCGACCGCTTCGGGCTCTGCGTCGACGTGGAGGGCATCCGCGACCTCGACCAACGCGTCGCGATCGTGGAGAAGCGCGCGGTGTGGGAGGACGATCCCAACCTCTTCTACCAGCAGCACGCCGAGTCCGAACAGGGCGTGCGCTCGCAGATCGCCGAAGCGATCCAGACCTTCCCCGAGGTGCAGCTGCCGCGCGAGATTTTGCGTTTGATCGCGCAGATCTCGATCGCGCTCGAGGTGGACGGGCACCGCTCCGACCTCGTGTGTGCACGTGCGGCGCAGGCCAAGGCCGCCTACGACAGCACCGAGCAGGTCGTGGTGAAAAACGTGGCCGACGTGGCCGAGATGGTGTTCGCGCACCGCGTGCACTCGGTGCCGTTCGGCAAGGGTGGCCCGAACCTGGGCGAGGTGATCGCCCGCATGGTCGGGCAGGCTTGAGCGTCTCGACCCAAAAGACCATCGAAGCCTTTGCTCATGCGCTCCCGAATTCCACCCCTTTCGCGCAAAAGGGGTCAATGCGCGCGTAGATTCCGCCCCCTTTGCGCAAACGGGGTCAATCCGCGCACCCGACTACCGCACGTGTGGCGTCAGCCGTACGTTTGGAGGGCTGCAGCCGCCTGACGGCGCCCTAGACTGGCCCCACACATGGCTTCCGAAGAAAGTGAGCTGATCCCCCGGCGCGCGGCGGAGCTCCTCGGCCGCATCGAGGAGAATGTCCACCGCGTCATCGTCGGCAAGCAGCACGTCGTCCGCCTGACCGCCACCGGCCTCATCGCCGGCGGCCACGTCCTGCTGCAGGACCTGCCGGGTACGGGCAAGACAATGCTCGCGCGGGCGCTCGCGATGTCGGTCGGCGGCACCTTCCGCAGGATCCAGTGCACGCCCGACCTGCTCCCTTCCGACATCACCGGCTCCAGCATCTTCAATCAGAAGGACCTGTCCTTCGATTTCATACCCGGCCCGATCTTCGCCAACATGGTGCTGACCGACGAGGTCAACCGCGCCACCCCGCGAACGCAGTCGGCGCTGCTCGAGGCGATGGGGGAGGGCCAGGTCACCATCGAGGGTGTCACGCGCAAGCTGGAGCGCCCCTTCTTCGTCGTCGCGACGCAGAACCCCGGCGAGTTTCATGGCACCTATCCGCTGCCGGAGTCGCAGCTCGATCGCTTCATTCTGGCGGCCGAGATGGGACCGCCGACCGACGAGGAGGCCATGGAGGTGCTCGCCACCCGCGAGCACGGCGACCCCATCGCCGACCTCAAGCCTGTGATCAGCCTCCAGGAGCTGGTCGAGCTCCAGGAGGCGTCCCTCCGGGTCGTCGCGGCGCCGGCGATCCGCACCTACATCGTGTCGCTGCTCACCGCGATCCGGGCTCGATCGGAGGTGCAGCTCCCGGCGAGCATGCGCGCCGGGCTGTACCTGCAGCGCGCCGCCCAGGCCTGGGCCCTCTTCAACAGCCGCGACTTCGTGCTCCCCGATGACATCAAGCACCTCGCCCTTCCGGTGCTCGCGCACCGGCTGGGGATGCGCGGCCGCGCGAAAGCGGCGGACGTGCTTGGCGAGGTCGTCGCGGCGGTGCCCCTGCCGCCTCTGAGGCAGCACTAGCCGAACGTAAATGCCCAGGGCAAGGTTCTACGGCGCCGTCGCGGTGGCGGTCGTGGTGTTCTACTACGCGGGCACCTCGGAGGTGGCATGGCTCTACCTACTCGCCTACTGGGTCGCCGCGCTCATCGCCGCGTCGTACCTCTACAAGGTCTGGAACCGAGGGCTGCGCGGCGAGATATTCGTCCGCGGCTACGAGTTCGCCAAGGGCTCGCCGACGGAGGAGCTGCCCGAGGCGGTGCTCAACGCGCGCCCGGCAAAAAGGGCCTTCGAGGGCGACAGCATCTCCATCGACCTCAAGCTCGTCAGCAGCCGCGGCACGCGCGGTCCCGCGCGCATGACCGGTTCCATCGCCGGCTCCGAGGTGTCAACCGCCGCCGGCCTGGTGTCGAAAAAAGGATGGACTGAGAGAAAGGTTGTCGGGCCGGCCAGGCGCGGGCC
>DATCPI010000040.1:0-10720 GCA_036570165.1 Candidatus Dormiibacterota bacterium
CGGGTCACTCTTAAGAATTACGACCGCGTTGCGCCGATGGCGGCGAGCGCGCTGGGGTTTTCCAAAGACGACAGGTCGCCCGGATCCTTTCCGATGTAGACGGATTTAACCACCCTGCGCAGGATCTTCGCGTTTCGCGTCCGTGGCAGGTCGGTGACAAAGTGGACGGCCTTCGGCCGAAGGGGCTTGCCGAGCGCAACCGCGACAAGGTCGGAGAGCTCGATCGCCAGCTCGTCGCTGGCCTGGCGATTCGGACCCAGGATCACGAAGCACACCAACGCCTCGCCTTTCAACTCGTCCGGGACTCCGATCGCTGCCGCCTCCGCGACCCATGGATGGCCCACCAGCACCGACTCGACCTCGGCGGGACCGAGCCGTTTGCCCGCCACCTTGATCGTGTCGTCCGATCGCCCGAGGACGTACCAGAGCGAATCCTCCGGGTCAACGTAGGCCCAGTCGCCATGCACCCACACGCCCTCGAACCGGCTCCAGTACGTGTCGATGTAGCGCTGCGTGTCGCCCCAAAACCCGCGCGTCATGCCTGGCCAGGGATTGCGAATCACCAGCTCGCCGACCTCGCCGCGCACCGACCGGCCCTCGGCATCGACCACATCCGCGGCGATGCCCGGCAGTGGACCCGCGAACGAGCACGGCCGCAAGTGCGTGATCACGTTGCCGCACAGGATGCCGCCCGAGATCTCCGTCCCGCCCGTGTAGTTGATGACCGGGATCCGCCCGCCGCCGATGTACTTGAAGAACCAGTGAAACGGTTCCGGGTTCCACGGCTCTCCGGTGCCGCCCAGGATCCTCAGGCTCGAGAGGTCGTGGTGCGCCGGAACCTCGTCTCCATGCGTCATCAGCCCGCGCACGAGCGTGGGGGAGACGCCCAGCACCGTGACGCCATGATGGGCGACCATGCGCCACAGGCGGTCCGCTGCTGGAAAGTCGGGCGTGCCCTCGTACAGCACCATCGTCGCGCCGAGGATCAGAGACCCGAAGATGAGCCACGGACCCATCATCCAGCCGATGTCCGTGTACCAGAAGATCGTGTCGTCGGCGCCGACGTCGAATCCGTGCGCCATGTCCTGCGCCGTCTTGACGGGAAACCCGCCGTGCACGTGCAGCGTGCCCTTGGGCTTGCCTGTCGTGCCTGACGTGTAGATGATCATCATCGGGTCTTCGGGGTCCAGCTCGTGGGTTGGTGCGTGGTCCGGTTCGTCTTCGAGCAGCACCTCCCACACGTAGTCGCGACCGTGCGTCCATGGCACCTCGCGCACCACGCGCCGGTGCATGATCACGCGCGTCACCGTCGGGCAGGAGACGAGCGCCTTGTCGGCGGTCTCTTTCATCGGAATGACCTGCCCGCGACGGTAGAACCCGTCGGCGCAGATCAGCAGCTTTGCCTCGCCGTCGCGCAGCCGGTTGGCGATCGCCTCGGCGCCGTATCCCGAGAACAGCGGGATGATGACTGCCCCGATCTTCGCCGTCGCCAGGACTGAGATCGCGACCTCGGGGCACATCGGCATGAAGATGCCGACGCGGTCGCCAGGACGCACGCCCAATCGGCGCAGCGCGCCCGCGAGCTTGCACACCTGGCGATCGAGCTCGGCATACGTGAGCTTGCGCACGTCGCCCGGCTCGCCCTCCCAGATGATCGCGAGCTTGTTGTGGGTCTTATCGTCGCGATAGCGATCGAGACAGCTCTGGACGATGTTCATCCGCCCGCCGATCCACCACTTCGCCCACGGCTTGCCCTTCGACAGATCGACCACCTTGTCGTAGTGGCGGTAGAACGCGATGTCGATATCCTTGATCGCCGCGTCCCAGAACCACTCGATATCCTCGTCGGCGCGCTTCAAAAGGTCCGCGAAGGTCTCGATGCCGTGCTGGTCCATGAAGCGCTTCAACCGGCTCCGCGCGATCACCTCGGGACTTGGTTCCCAGATCACGTCCCCGATCACGACCGGCTGCATAACGAACCGATTCTAGATGCCCCCTCTTACACTCGACCGATGAGCGGCCTGCCGGACGACTTCGCGGAGACGCTTGCCACGGTGCTCGCGCCTGGTCACAGGGAAGCGGCGGCCGGCGTGATCGAGGCCGCAACCCTGCTCGACGACGACGGGCTGCGCCGTTTCCTCGAGCTGTTCGCCGCCAGGATCCGGGCGTCAGGAGCCCCGGTCAGATACGAAGAGCTGCACGGTTTCTTGCGCGTGGCCGGCCGCGCAAGCGCTCACTGATTCTCTCCGCCTCCTGCAGCAGCTCCCAGTAGTTCGCCCAGGCCGCGCGCGCCACTGCGACTGCGACCTGCGCTTTGAAATGGTCCCGCGCAGATCGCACGGCGTGCTGCTGGGCGTAGCACCACCGATCCCACGCCCGCTCGACTGTCGAGTCGATCATCTCCTGCCATTCGGTGTCGTCTCCGGCGGCCGGCGGGGACGGCAGGGTCAGCACCTTCCACGTCCGGTCGTCGCGCACCACTGTCACGAGCGGCTGGCCGGTGGGCCTTCCCTGGTGTCGATTGGGGCGAGGGAGTTTGGGGTTGGTGGCCATCAAGCGCTGCTGGACCGCGAACACGAGGTCGTGTGCGGCGTTGAGAGTTGCGGGCGGCAGCGGTGGATTGCGCCGCCCGAGCCGGAGCTGCAGGGCGTGGATCGCCTCACGGAGGCGAAGTGGAGCTTGGGTTTGATCGTCTAGGCAAAGTGTTTCGACGTCGTCGAGCAGGACATCGGATTCGGCGAGCAGGGACTTGCGCCGCGCCTCGGTAGCGTCCTCTGACTGGGCCAGGATCGTCGCGGCCGCCATGAGCAGCACCATAAACGCTGCAGGCAATTTGTC
Organism: Candidatus Dormiibacterota bacterium; assembly: GCA_036570165.1. GTDB lineage: Bacteria > Chloroflexota > Dormibacteria > Dormibacterales > Dormibacteraceae > Palsa-870. The sequence continues at coordinate 2,839 of DATCPI010000040.1, forward strand.
AAGTATAGGTTTACAGCTAGAACTGGTTAACAGGCAGGCTTGTGACCGCGCCGCATCGGTAATAAGGTCGGGACATGAGACCCTCTCCTCAGGTGATGCTCGAGCTGTCCGACGCGGCCAAGCGCCTTGGCTTGCGACAGAAAGAGCTGGAGGCGATGATCGCAACCGGTCAGGTCGAGGCGCTGCGGGGCGAGTTTCTCTGCATCATCCCGCTGCGAGAAGTCGAACGACTCATAAGGTCGTTGAGCGTTCCCAAATAACCCGCGGGAGTCGGCACTCGACTCCTTGAACCCAAGGACGCTGAATACCGCGGGAGCCGGCACTCGCGGCATTCGATCCCCTCGCAATCGGCTACTCCAGAAGGAGCAGCCGCTTCCCGTTGTCGAGCAGGACTTTCTGCAGCACCTCCTCCGGAAGGCCGAGCCCACTCAACTCTTCGAAGCACCGCTTCGGCTGGATGAACGGGTAGTCGCTCCCAAACAGGAACTGGTCCTGGAGCCGGCCCTTCATTTCGCGAATCACCTCGGTCGGGATGTAGCGAGGCGCCCAGCCGGAGATGTCGATGTGGATATTCGTCTTGTGCAAGGCCATCGCCAGCAGCTCGAGGTGCCAGGGATAGCCGAAGTGCGCAGCGATGATCTGGAGGTCGGGGAAGGATGCCGCGACCGCGTCCAGCCGGATCGGTCGTGCGTAATCGAGCCGGATCCCCTGGCCGCCCGGCTGGCCCGCGCCGATCCCGCTAGTCCCGGTATGGAACAGCAGCACCAGGCCCATCTCTTCGCACTTTTCGTACAGCGGCCAGTGCCGCTCGTCGTCGGGCGCGAAGGCCTGAAGCGACGGATGCAGCTTCACTCCCTTCAGGCCAAGCTGCTCGATCCGCTCCAGCTCCTCGACCGCCTTCTTGTCTTTCAGCGGGTCGACGCTGCCGAAGCCCACGAACGCGTCCGGATGGTCCCGACACGCTTGGGCGACCAGCTCGTTGGGCACGCGCGGCCTGCCAGTCGCCGTCTCCGCGTCCCACGCGAGCAGGACGGCAAGCATCTCGAGCTCTTCGTAGTCGTGAGCGAGCTCGTCCAGCGAGCGGCGCGCCACCTTCGACCGGAAGTAGGACTCCGCCCCCTCGACGTATCCCTTCATCGAGACGTCGAGCCACTCAGGCGTTGGCAGGTGGACGTGGAAGTCGATCGCTTTCACTAGGCGATCGTAGTTTCCCGGCCCCGAGGTCCGCAGCATATTTCGCGACATCGGCGGCCGGAGGCAAGGAAAGGGTGGCGCCAGGAGGAGCGGATCCGTTGATGTGCGCCGACGCAGGGCCGGGCCCCTTGACGTAGCCTTCAGCGCCCAAGGCGCCTGGCCGCCTAGGGCGCGAAGATGCAAGGAACTTCGGGGATCGGGAAACTAAAGCTTGATGCAAGCCTCATTGCTCGTGCTCGCCGGTGGCGACAGCCGCCGCATGGGCCGCCCGAAGGCCTGGTTGGAGGTGGGGGACACGTTCCTGCTGCGGCACGTGATCGACAACCTCGCTCCCGCCTTTTCCGAGGTCTTGGTTTCGTTCGCCGAGCCCGAGCAGCTCGAGGAGCCGGTCCCGTACCGGATCGTATTCGACCGTAAGCATTCCGCGGGACCGCTCGCCGGCCTCGAGGCCGGGCTCCTGGCCGCCCGCAACGAGGTGACGTTCGCCGTCGCCTGCGACATGCCGTACGTGACGCTGGAGGTCGCCTACATGGCGATCGCCGCTGCGCGGCGTTGCGACGCGGCGCTCCCGCGGATCGACGGCCGCCCCGAACCCCTTTGCGGCGCCTACAGACGGTCCGCGCTGCCCTTTATCACCGGCGCGCTAAACACAGGCCGACTCAAGGCGGCGGACATCGCCAACGATCTCGACGTCACCTGGCTGGAGGGCCTCGACCCGAAGCTCTTCCGGAGCCTGAACACCACAGACGATCTCGAGCGGTTTCATGTCGAATTTGCGTCACAGCGATAATGGACAGGCGCTTTGAAAATCGTCGTCACCGTCAAGCAAGTTCCGGATCCCAATTCCAGTCTCACCCTGGAGGCGGACAACACGCTTTCGCGTGAGAAGGAGGTGGTCCTCGACCCTGGTGACGAGTGTGGAGTCGAGGAAGGGCTGCAGCTCAAGGAAGCGCACGGCGGCGAGGTGGTCCTGGTGTCGATGGGCCCCGAGCGCGCGAAGGACGCCATCCGCAAGGGCCTTTCGATGGGAGCCGACCGCGGCATCCTCATCACCGATTCCAAGCTGGCCGGAGCCGACGCCCTGCTCACAGCCCGCGCGCTCGCCGCGGCGATCAAGGCCGAGAACGCGGACGTCGTGATCTGCAGCACCGAGTCGTACGACGGAAGCACCGGGATGGTGCCGCCGATGCTCGCCGAGCTGCTCGGCGTGCCCCAGCTCACCTTCGCCAAGAAGGTCGAGGTCAATGGCTCCAACATCAAGGTCCACCGGCAGACCGCCGACGGATACCAGGTCGTCGAGGCGGCCACTCCGGCACTCATCACGGTCACCGCCGGCATCGCGGAACCGCGCTACGCCTCGCTGAAAGGCATCATGGCCGCGCGCTCGAAGGAGATCAAGCAGATCGGTCTGGGTGACCTCGGGATCGAAGTCGGCGAACCGGCTGAGACGATCGAGGGATTCGCCGACGCCGAGACACGCAAGGCCGGCGCGGTCATCGAATTCGACGGCACCGCGATCGAGCGGATCATGCAGGTCCTGGCCGAGGCCAAGGTGGTTTAGTTGGGTAAGGTCTGGGTCTACGCTGAGCTCAACGCGGGCAAGCTGGCCGCGACCTCGCTCGAGCTGATGGCAAAGGCCCGCACGCTCGGCGACGTCGAGGCGATCGCGCTCGGCGGCGGCGCCAAAGCGGCTGCCGCAATACTGGGCAAGCACGGAGCGAAGGTCGTCCATGTCAACGAGGACGCCGCCTTCGACGATTTCGTCGCCGAGCCGGCGACCGCCGCGCTGGAGGCCCTCCACAAACAGAGCGCGCCCGACCTCATCCTGTTCGGCTTCACGCCCGACTCGCGCGAAGTGGCGGGGCGGTTCGCGGCGCGGCTGGGCGTCGGGCTCATCTCCAACGCCGCCGATGTGTCCGCGAAAGACGGTGGATTCGTTGCCAAGGTGCCGTACTTCGGCGGCGCCAAGCTCGCCGCGATGAAAGTCAACACGAAGCCCGCCATCATCCTCATCCGGCCCAAGTCCTTCGAAGCATCTGAGGCAGGTGGAACCGCGGAGGTCAAAGACCTCGCCGTCTCGATCGACGCCGGCTCGAAGCGTGCGCACGTCACGGAGCGGGTGGTCGAAGCCTCGGAAAAGGTGAAGCTCGAGGAGGCGAAGGTCGTGATCAGCGGCGGTCGTGGCATGGGCGGTCCGGACAACTTCCCGCTGCTCGAGGACCTCGCCAACGCGCTGGGTGGCGCGGTGGGAGCGAGCCGGGCCGTGGTTGACGCAGGTTGGGTGCCGTATTCGATGCAGGTCGGGCAGACGGGGAAGTCGGTGCGCCCGGGCGTCTATATCGCGGTGGGAATCTCCGGCGCGATGCAGCACACGGTCGGTATGAAAGCTTCCAAGGTGATCATCGCCATCAACAAGGACGCCGAGGCTCCGATCATGAAGATGGCGGACCTCGGTGTGGTGGGCGACGCGCTGAAGATCGTCCCCGCGCTCACCGCCGCCGTCAAAGCGAAAAAAGGCTAAGAGCCCGGTGCCCGAAGGGGGCAATCGCAATGGACGCCATCAACGAAATCATCCGGCACAACAGTTGGGCGACCGCGCACTTGGTCGAGCACGTTCAGTCCATGCCACCGGAAACCCTCGACCTGTCGGCACCGGGCACGTTTGGCCCGATCGGCCCAACTCTGGCGCACATCCTCAGCGCCGAGCGCGCCTACATGACGCGCCTCAAAGGGGGAACCCCTGTCCCCAGACCGCGAGACTCGAAAGTGGACATGGCGGAGCTTGCGGATCAGGCGAGGTCGCTGGGCGAGGAATGGGAGCACCTGCTGCAGGCGGGCATCAATGCGGACCTCGAGGTCCAGACGCGGCAAGGCCCGCAGATGGCGGGCACCTTGCTCGTTCAAGTCGTGAACCATGCCACTGAGCATCGAGCGCATGTCTGCACGGTGCTCGGCACACACGGCATAGAGCCGCCTGCGCTTGATGCTTTCACGTACCGTGCCGCAGTGCGCGAAGGCTTGTGAATCGAGACGAGGCGGAGCGCTTAGCTGCTGAGCGACGAGTGCGCCGGCGAGAGAAGAATTTTGCGGAGGCCGACGCCATCCGCAAGCGATTGCGTGAAGGCGGATGGGACGTCGTGGACAGCCACAACGGGAGCGAGCTCCAGGCGCTGAAGGCGCCGCCCGGCACCGCACCGGCTCCGCCCGCGCGCGCCGTCACCCTGCTCACCGTCGTTCACGGCTGGAAGCCCGACGCCGAGCGGTGGCTGCTCTCGGTCTTCACGCACTGCAAGGCGGACTTCGAAGCGCTCATCATCGACAACTCCGGCGACGAGCGAATCGCCGCGTGGCTGCACAGCCGCGCCGCCGAGCGGCTGCGCTCGATCAGGCTCGATCCGCCGCTGGGGTTTGCGGGCGCCGTCAATGCCGGCATCGAGGCGGCGGCGGGCGAGGTGGTAGTCCTTTTCGATCCGGGAGTCGAGCTGACGGGCGATGCGATCTCGCCGCTTATCGAAGCGCTGGCCGACCCGTCGGTGGTAGTGGCCGGCCCGTACGGCCTCCGCGGGAGCGACACATTGAAGGAGTTCGCGGAGAACACCGGACCTGAGGTGGATGCGATCGAGGGGTACTGCATGGCCTTCCGTCGCGCCGACGCGCAGGCCCTGGAGGGCTTCGATCCCAAGTTTCGCTACTACCGGATCGCTGACATCGAGTTCAGCTTCCGGCTCAGGGACCGAGGCGGCCGGGCCGTGGCCTTATCGGGACTCCCAATCGCGAAGCACGAGCACCGTCTCTGGGAGGCGACCGAACCCGAAGAACGCGACCGGCTGTCGAAGCGCAACCTCTACCGCTTCCTCGATCGCTGGGGCAAGCGGCCCGACCTGCTCGTGGGTAAATAGAATTCCCCCGGTGGGCGACGACTACTCGGCCCGGGTCTCTGAGCTAAAGGCCAAGCGCGTAAAGAACCGCGCGATGGGCGGCGAGGACAGGATCAAGAAGCAGCACGAGCGCGGCAAGCTGACCGTCCGTGAGCGGCTCGACCTGCTTTTCGACACGGACACGTTCGTAGAGTTCGGCCTCCTCGCCAGCCAGCAGCCGGTGCGTGGGGGAGAGGCCGACTCCGACGGGACCCCGGCCGACGGCGTCGTCACCGGTCACGGACTGGTCGAAGGACGCCAGGTGTGGGTCATCGCCTACGACTTCACGGTGATGGCCGGCTCGATGGGCGCGGTGGGGGAGCAGTTCAAGGCGGCCAGGGTGCGCGAGCTGGCCCTTCGCTACCGCAAGCCGATCGTGTGGCTGCTCGACTCCGCCGGGGCGCGCATCCAGGAGGCCGCCGGCTCGACCTTTGCCGGCACTGGATACTTGTTCGCCGACCAGGTCGTGATGTCGGGCGTGGTGCCCCAGGTCGCCGCGATGCTCGGTCCGTGCTCGGCCGGCACCGCGTACATCCCCGGACTCGCCGATTTCGTGCCGATGGTCAAGGAGACCTCGTCGATGTCGCTCGGTGGCGCACGGTTGGTCAAGGCGGCGACAGGCGAGGACGTCACAGACCACGACATGGGCGGCTCGCAGGTCCACTGCTACGAATCCGGCGTGGGCGACAACGAGGTCGCCGACGACCGCGAGTGCATCGAGCTGGTGCGAAAGTTCCTGTCCTACCTGCCGTCGAGCAACACCGAGCCCGCACCTTTCCGCGAAACGGACGATCCGGCGGACCGCCTGGTCGAAGGCCTGGAGAAGATCGTGCCGGTCAGCCCGCGCGCCGCCTACGACGTCAGGCGTGTGATCAAGGCGGTGTTCGACCACGAGAGCTGGCTGGAGATCAAGCCGTCGTGGGCCAAGAACCTGGTTATCGGCTTCGCGCGGGCCGGCGGCCATCCGGTGGGCGTGGTCGCGAACCAGCCGATGCAGAAGGGCGGCGTCCTCGACTCGGACGCGGCGGACAAGGCCGCGCGCTTCATCCGCATGTGCGACGCGTTCAACGTGCCGCTGGTCTACCTGATGGATGTGCCGGGGTTCATCGTCGGGTCGCAGGTCGAGAAGGAGGGGATCATCCGCCACGGCGCCAAGATGCTGTACGCGACCGCGGAGGCGACGGTGCCCAAGATCACCGTCATCATGCGCAAGGCCTACGGCGCCGGCTACTACGTGATGTGCGGCAAGGGCTACGGGCCCGACGTGCTCGTCGCGTGGCCGCTGGCCGAGATCTCGGTCATGGGGCCCGAGGGCGCGGTCAACATCATCTTCAACAAGCAGATCGAAGCTGCGGCCGATCCCGAGGCCACACGCGCGCAGATGATCGAGTCGATCCGCGCGCAGATCAATCCCTACCTGGCCGCTGGCTGGGCGATGATCGACGACGTCATCGATCCGGCGGAAACCCGGCGAGTCATCATCCGGGGCCTCGAGCAGGCGAGCGAGAAGACTGTCGACCGCCCGTGGCGGAAGCACGGAAACATCCCCGTTTGAGAGCCCCACGAAATCGGAGGCTTCGCCGTGATTTCGCGGGGGCCCCTTTGTATGAATAAGGTCATCGTCACCGCCGCCCTGACCGGCGTGCTGGCGACGCGGGCTCAGTGTCCCGCCATCCCGTACACGCCGAAGGAGATCGGCCAGGAGGCGAAGCGCGCTGCCGACGCAGGCGCGGCGATCGTTCACATCCACGCGCGTACACCGGAGGGGGGCGCGGATTGGAGTGTCGAGACGTTCGCCGAGATCTTCAACGAGGTGCGCGCGCGAAGCGACGTGATCGTCAACTTCTCGACGGGCGCGGTGGGCATCCCGGCGAATGAGCGGGTGGCGCACATCCGCGACCTGCGGCCCGAGATGGCCGCGCTGAACATGGGCTCAATGAACTACGCGATCTACTCGGAAAAGAAGAAGGCCTTCTATCACGACCATGTCTTCGCGAACCCGTTCATGGATATTCAGTTCTTCCTGCAGACCATGAAGGACGCGGGGATCAGGCCCGAGATGGAATGCTTCGACGCGGGCCACATCGGCAACACCCGACCTCTCATCGACATGGGCGTGCTCACACCCCCGTACCAGTTCAGCCTCATCATGGGGGTCCTCGGTGGGATCCCCGGCACGACGCGCCACCTGATCGACCAGATCGATTCGCTGCCGCCGGGCTCGCACTGGCAGGTGATCGGAATCGGACTCAACCAGTGGCCGCTGGTGGCGGCGGCGATAACGATGGGCGGCAACGTACGCGTCGGCCTGGAGGACAACTTTTACTTGGAGGCGGAAAAGATGGCGAAGAGCAACGGGGACCTGGTCGAGAAAGCGTGCCGGCTCGCGCACGACCTCGGCCGCGAGGTGGCGACACCTGCCGAAGCCAGAGCTCACCTCGGACTCGACGCCACACCCCGGCCGGCGCCATGACGGAGGTGAAAGCAGAGCTCGTCGGGAGCGTGTGGAAGATCACCTCGAAGCCCGGCGACAAGGTGGCCGAGGACGACGTGTTCCTGATCCTGGAGTCGATGAAGATGGAAATTCCTGTGACCGCCCCACGCGCGGGCACAGTGAAAGAGATCCGCGTGAAAGAGGGGGAAGTGGTCAAAGAGGGCCAGGTCCTCGTGATCCTCGAGTAATGAAGCCGGCCCAGCTCCTTTACGAGCACTACCAACTGGTCTCACGCGAGCGGGTGCTCCGCGATGACATCGAGCGCGTCACCGCAAGG
>DATCPI010000041.1:0-31566 GCA_036570165.1 Candidatus Dormiibacterota bacterium
GACCTGGACATGGTTGCCGCTCAGCTCAATGACCGACCTCGGGAAACCCTCGGCTGGAAGTCGCCGGCCAAGAGGCTGGCCCAATTCCTGGAAGAATCGTCAGCAGCAGGTGTTGCGCCCACCGCATGAGACCACCCGCCAGACGCGCCGAATGTCCCGGAAAGAGATGAGGCTCGGGCGCCTGCCCGAGCCTCTTTTGCGATTTATGTGGGCTGGTTAGTTGACCTCGCGGTACTCCGCGTCGACCACGTCTTCGGCAGGTTTCTTGCCGCCGTCGGGCTTCTGCCCGCCGTCCGGAGACCCGTCGTGCGGTGCGGCCGCCGCCGTCTCGCCGCCCTGCTGGTAGATGTGCGTCCCGATCTTCTGGAGCGCTTCGTTGAACTCGTCGATCTCGCGGCGCAGCAGGTTGGAGTCCGAGCCCTTGGCCGCTGCCTTCAGAGCCTCGAGCTTGCCTTCGACCTCGGTCTTGACATCGGCGGGAATCTTGTCCGCGTTGTCCTTCATGACCTTTTCGGCCTGGTGGATCATGTGGTCGGCCTGGTTGCGGAGCTCGACCTCCTCGCGCTTCGCGCGGTCCTCGGCAGAGTGCGCCTCCGCCTCCTTGACCATCCGCTCGACCTCTTCCTTGCCCAGCGTCGAGGACGCGGTGATCGTGACTGACTGCTCGCGGCCCGTGCCCTTGTCCTGCGCTTTGACCTGGAGGATGCCGTTGGCGTCGAGGTCGTACGTGACCTCGATCTGAGGCATGCCGCGCGGCGCGGGTGGGATTCCGTCCAGGTGGAACCGACCCAGCGTGCGGTTGTCGCGCGCCATTTCGCGTTCGCCCTGCAGAACGTGGACCTCAACCGAGGTCTGGTTGTCCGCCGCGGTCGAGAAGACCTGCGAGCGAGACGTCGGGATGGTCGTGTTGCGCTCGATGAGCTTCGTCATGACGCCGCCGAGGGTTTCGACCCCGAGCGACAGCGGCGTGACGTCGAGAAGAAGGATGTCCTTGACCTCACCCTTGAGCACGCCGGCCTGGATTGCCGCCCCGATGGCGACCACCTCGTCCGGGTTGACGCCTTTGTGAGGCTCCTTGCCGCCGAGCAGGTCCTTGACAAGCTGCTGGATCACCGGCATGCGGGTGGAGCCGCCCACCAGCACCACCTCGTCGATCTGCTGCGGGGTCAGGTTGGCGTCCTTCAGCGCAGCCAGGAATGGACCGCGGCAACGCTCGGTCAGGTCGCCCGTCAGCGACTCGAACTTGGCACGGGTCAGCGTCATCTCGAGGTGCTTGGGACCCGTCTGGTCGGCCGTGATGAAGGGCAGGTTGATGCTCGTCTCGAGCCGGCTCGAGAGCTCGATCTTGGCCCGCTCCGCCGCCTCGGTGAGGCGCTGCAAAGCCTGGCGGTCGGTCTTCAGGTCGATGCCGTTCTGCTTCTTGAACTCCTCCGCCAGCCAGTCCACGATGCGCCGGTCGTAGTCGTCGCCACCGAGGTGCGTGTCGCCGTTGGTGGACTTGACCTCGAAGACGCCGTCGCCGACGTCGAGGACGGACACGTCGAAGGTGCCGCCGCCCAGGTCGAAGACCAGGATGGTCTCGTTCGCCTTCTTGTCGAGGCCGTACGCCAGTGAAGCGGCCGTCGGCTCGTTGATGATGCGGACGACGTTCAGGCCCGCGATCTGCCCGGCGTTCTTGGTCGCCTGGCGCTGCGAGTCGTTGAAGTAAGCGGGCACTGTGATGACCGCGTCGGTCACCTTTTCGCCAAGGTACGCCTCGGCGTCGGCCTTGAGCTTCTGCAGGATCATCGCCGAGATCTCTTCCGGCGTGAACTCCTTGTTGGCGTTGGGGATCTTGACCACTACCCGGTCGTCCTTGCCCGGCTTGACCTCGTAGGGCACGATCCTTCTCTCCTCGACGACCTCGGAGAATTTGCGGCCCATGAAGCGCTTGATCGAGTAGACGGTGTTCTCGGGGTTGACCGCCGCCTGCCTGCGAGCGAGGTTGCCGACCAACCGCTCGCCGGACTTCGTGAAGGCGACAACAGAGGGCGTGGTCCGGGAACCTTCTGCGTTAGGGATGACCACCGGCTCGCCGCCTTCCATGACGGCGATGACGGAGTTGGTCGTCCCCAAATCGATTCCTACGGTCTTCGGCATATGTGTTTTCTCCTCCAGGTGCGCAGCTCGGCGCGAATTTGAATTTCTATAGGAGAGTCTTTCCCCTGGGCGGCAGCATCAAAACAGGAGGCCGGGCCTCATCTAGGCTAGTCACCGTGCCGATCTTCGAGCTCGACCCCGTCGACCGGATTGCCGTGGCCGCGCTCGGTAAGCCGGGGGAGCGCCAGTTCTTCCTCCTGGCCACCGGCTCCGGACGCCAGCTAACCCTCGCCTGCGAGAAGTCGCAGGTCCAGGCCCTGATCGTCCGGCTCAAGCAGATGATGGAGGCGCAGGGCATCCCGCCCGCCGAAAAGGCGACCGAGGTGGCGCTCGTCCCGGGCGAACCCGAGTGGCAGGTGGGTGAGATGGGCCTCGGCTACCACGAGGATCGCCGGATGTTCGTCCTGGTCGCGAGCCAGGGCTCTGGAGGAGAAGAAGGGCAGTCCGACGACGCCCCCAGCGTGCGCTTCTGGCTCAGCCACGAGCAGGTTGGCGCGTTCTCGAAGCAGGCCGAGACGGTGCTGACCGCCGGGCGGCCGCTGTGCCCGCGCTGCGGGCTGCCCATGGACCCGGCAGGTCACCCTTGCCCGGTTTCGAATGGCGCGCGACCGATCTTCTGACCCTTCCGAGCGTCTGCTCGCCGACCTTCCCGACCTGAAGGTGCTCGGCCTCCTGCACGGAGCCTCGAACTACACCTTCCTTGCCCGCCTGGACCCCCACCCGCCGGCGGGCCTGATGGCCGTGTACAAGCCCGCTCGCGGCGAGTCTCCGCTGTGGGACTTCGAAGCCGGGACGCTCTATCGGCGCGAGGTCGCGGCCTACGAGCTGAGCAAGGTGCTGGGCTGGCCGAGCATCCCGCCGACAGTGGTGCGCCGGCAAGGGCCGCACGGAGTCGGAGCGGTGCAGCTGTTCATCGACGCCGACCGCCGCCACTTCCTCGAAGAGCAGTCGTCGCGACCGGAGACCTGGGCGCGGGTCGCGCTGTTCGACGTCATCGCGAACAACGCGGACCGTAAGTCCGGCCACTGCCTGTTTGATCCCGACGACCACGTGTGGGTCATCGACCACGGCCTGACCTTCCACGTCGACCAGAAGCTGCGAACGGTCATCTGGGACTTCGCCGGCGAGCCGATGCCGCCCGAGCTGTGCGGCGACGTCGAGAGGGCACTTATCGACGTGGAGAAAGGGGGGCTGGCGGAGAAATTGGCCGGCCTCCTGCGCCCGGGCGAGGTCCGAGTGCTGAAGCGCCGGCTCCGCGGCGTGCTCGACCCCTCGTGGCGATACCCGGAACCGACCTCGGGCTGGTCGGTGCCATGGCCACCGATTTAGTACGTGCTAGCCTTCGTCGGGTTCTCATGCGCAGTCTCGGGTCCAATGCTTGGCTGAGCTCCGCCCTCGTCATTACAGGCGCCGTCGCAGCAGCCGCCGTCCTCGTCGCCGTCTCTCCGACTGCGCACGCCCACATACGCATGGCTTATTGCACTGTCCCCTCGACCGCAGCCTTGTGCACCCCGCCGCCGACCACACCGCCCCCATCCCCATCGCCTACCCCGCCGTCGTCGCCAAGCCCAAATCCCAATGCTTTCCTGGCCCTCGACGTGACCGCCGGCACGCCCAACACCTTGATCACCGTCACCGGCTCACTTTTTCAACCCAACCAGGCCGTGTCGCTTTACTGGGACCAGCCGAACAGGGTTTCCGGGGCGGCCAACGCGGATGCCAGCGGCAACTTCACGACGCAGCTCAAGTCTTTCCCGGGCGATCCTCCGGGTCTCCACAAGCTGTGCGCCAGTGTGGCGCCCAACCCCTGCGCCACCTTCACCTTGCAAGCGGTTGCCGTGACTCCTTCGCCCGAAGCATCGCCCTCGCCAGAACCATCACCCTCGACCACTCCGGAAGCGGCCACGCCTGCGCGAATCAATTCCAAACTCAATGGCCTCGAAGTCATCCTCAAGCCACCGTTCGTCATCCTCCCGATCATCGGCGGGGTGGGCCTCGCGATCGCGCTGATGTACTGGATCCTCAGCACCGTCATGCGACCTCGAGAGCAGACGTTGAAATCGGTCACTGTCGGACACCTGGCCTCGCGGCCGGATTACTCGGCGGCTTTCGGCGCGCCACCGGTCGCTCCCGCAGCCGTGGAACCTCCGCCGTCGGCGTGGGCGGACGTTCCGCATACGACCGTAGCCGCGCCTTCTGACGCGACAGCCGAAGAGGCTGGGCTGCCCCCGCCGCCGGCGCCCGATTGGACGGGGGAAGGCATCGCCGAGGACGACCCGCTCGACTTCCCCGAGCCAGGAGACTAGCCGAGGGTTTTCGGCCGCGCCTCGAGGGAGCTCACTCGCGACTCGCGCGCCGGCCGGTCTCCTTATAGACTTGCGCGCTGATGCCACTGCTCGAAGTGCGCGACGTCAGCGTCCGCTTTGGCGGCATCGTGGCACTCGACTCGGTTTCCTTCGACGTGCCGGAAGGCGCCATCGTCGGCCTCATCGGACCCAACGGCGCGGGCAAGACGACGCTCTTCAACATCGTCAGCGGCCTCTACCGCATGGACAGCGGTCATCTGGTCTTCCGAGGCCAGAGCATCGCCGGCCAGGCCCCTCACAACGTGATCCGAAAAGGCATCGCGCGGACATTCCAGAACGTCGAGCTCTGGCCGAACATGACAGTGCTCGACAACGTCTTGACCGGCTACCACTCCCGCTTCAAGACCGACTATCTCCACTTCCTGCGGGCGGGCCTCCAGCTACCCGGCACCCGCGGCATCGAGCGCGACGCGAAGGAAAAGGCGCTCGAGGTCTTGCGCTATCTCGACCTCGAGAGACTGGCCAATCACCCTGCTCGAGGCCATCCCTTCGGCGTCCTCAAGAAGATCGAGCTGGCGCGTGCGCTGGTCTCGGCGCCCAGCCTCCTTTTGCTGGACGAGCCGGCGGGGGGCCTGACGCACGAGGAGGTCGAGCGCCTAGCGCAGCAGCTTCGCCGCCTCCACTCCGACTTCAACGTCACCCTGCTGATCGTCGAGCACCACATGAACCTCGTCATGAAGGTCAGCGACCGGGTCGCGGTTCTCAATTTCGGCCGCCTGATCGCCGAGGGCACCCCACGCGAGGTGCAGACCAACCCGCGCGTCATCGAGGCCTATTTGGGGACGCAGCAGAATGGCGCTGCTTGAGCTGAATGAGGTGGTCGCCGCCTACGGGCCGATCACCGCGCTGCACGGGGTCTCCCTCAAGGTTGACACGGGCGGCGTCGTCGCCCTGCTGGGAGCCAACGGAGCCGGCAAGACCACGACGCTGCGCGCCATCTCGGGCACCGTGCAGAAAACGGGCAAGATCATGTTCGACGGTCACGACATCTCCAGGAGTGCGCCGGAGCGAATCGCGCGACTCGGCATCGCGCACGTGCCCGAGGGGCGCGGCACGCTGGGTCAGCTGACGGTGTGGGAAAACCTCCAGATGGGTGCTTACACCCGTCGCGACAAAGCCGGCATCAAGGCCGACTACGACCGTGTGTGCAGCTACTTCGCCTGGATCCCGGCGCGCCGCACCCAGGTCGCCGCCACGCTCTCAGGTGGCGAGCAGCAGATGCTGGCGATCGGCCGCGCGCTGATGATGCGGCCTCGACTGCTGCTGCTGGACGAACCTTCGCTGGGCCTCGCGCCGATCGTGGTCCAGGAAATTTTCCGGATTGTTCGCGCCATCAACGAGCAGGACAAGGTGACCATCCTGGTCGTCGAGCAGAACGCGAGCATCGCGCTTCAGTCAGCTGGACAGGCTTATGTCCTCGAGGTCGGCCGCGTTGTGGTCTCGGGCAACAGCACCGATCTGCAGAAAGACGAAGCAGTCCGCCGGTCTTACCTGGGTTACTGACGATGACAGCCTTCCTTCAGCAGGTCATCTCAGGCGTCGCCACCGGCTGCATCTATGCCAGCCTCGCACTGGCGCTCGTCCTCATCTACCGGGCCATGGACCTTGCCAACTTCGCCCAGGGCGAGATGGCCACATTCTCGACCTTCATCAGCTACTCGCTCATCGAGTACTGGCACGTCGACTTCTGGCCCGCCTTCGTGATCACGATAGTGATCTCCTTCGCATTCGGGGTCGGGATCCAGCGCCTGCTGATCCGGCCGTTCGAGGGTAGGCCCACGCTGACGCTGTTGATCGTGACGCTGGGCCTCTTCATCAGCCTCAACGGCGTCACCGGACTCATTTGGGGCTACGTCTTCAAGGGTTACCGCGGCGGCTTCCCCAGCGAGCCGGTACGGTTCGGCGGCCTGTACATCAACGTTCAAGACATCGGCGTGCTGAGCGTCGTGCTCGTGATGCTGCTGCTCCTCTACCTGTTCTTTTCGCGCACCAAGGCCGGCCTGGCGATGCGCGCGGCGTCGCTGTATCCGGAGAGCAGCAAGCTGCTCGGCGTGCGCGTGGGCTGGATGCTGGCGCTCGGCTGGGGCCTGGCGGCCTCGGTGGGCGCGGTGTCCGGAATGCTCGTCGCGCCGATCATCTTCCTGGATCCCAACATGATGCAGTCGATTCTCCTCTTCGCCTTCGCCGCCGCCGTCCTGGGTGGGATCGAGAGTCCGCTCGGCGCGGTCGTCGGTGGCGTCACGATCGGCGTCCTCATGGCCCTGGTCGGCACCTACATCCCGGGCGGCCAGGACCTTCGCCTGGCATTCGGGCTGATCGTGATCGTGGTCGTGCTGCTGGTGCGACCCGCCGGCCTCTTCGGACGGCCGGCGGCGAGGCGGGTGTGAGCCGGCTGCCCAGGGTCCGACCCGAGGTCCTGGTGCTGGCGGTGGTCGGGGGGGTCGTCCTGATCGGCCTGCCCACGGTGACCAACCAGTTCTTCACCTTCGAGTTCGCCAAGGTCGCGATCTTCGTGTGCGCGCTGCTGGGTCTCAACCTGCTCACCGGTTACAGCGGGCAGATCTCGCTCGGCAACGGAGCGTTCATGGCGGTCGGCGGGTACACAACCGCGATCCTGGTTCACGCGACGGGCGTGCCGTACTGGGTGACCATTCCGGCAGCGGCCGTCGTGGCGGGGGCGGCGGGCGTCTTCATCGGCATTCCCGCGCTGCGCCTCTCAGGCGTTTATCTCGCGCTGGCAACCTTCGCGCTCGCCCTCTCGGTTCCGCCGATCCTGAACCACTTCGACACTTTCACGGGCGGCCACGGCGGCATCGTGATGCCGCCGGTCACTGCGCCTTTTGGCCTCGACCTCAGCCAGGAGCAGTGGCTGTACTACCTGTGCACGGGGATCGCCATCTTGCTCTTCGCCTTCGCGTCGGGCGTGATCCGCAGCCGCACCGGCCGCGCGTTCATGGCCATCCGCGACAGCGAGACGGCGGCAACCGCGAGCGGCATCAGCCTCGCCTATTACAAGACGCTCGCCTTCGGACTTTCGGCCTCGTACGCAGGGGTGGCCGGCTCGCTGCTCGCCATCGCGACCAGCTTCATCAATCCCGACAGCTTCGGCCTCAGCCTCTCTCTTACGCTGCTGGTCGGGGTGGTGATCGGCGGACTGGGCATCAACTTCGGCGCCGTGCCGGGGAGCCTGTTGGTGGTCTGGCTCCCGTACTTGGCCGAGAAGGCTTCGGGCGTGCAGATCGGAAGCCTGTCCTTCGCCGGCAAGCCCGACATTTTCTTCGGGGCGGTACTGATCCTGATCATGTACTTCGCGCGCAACGGTTCCGCCGGCCTCATTCTCCGCGGGTGGCGGTGGTATCTCTCCTTGCGCACCGCGACCCGATTGCCATCGCCCGGCCCGGTCGCCGGCAGATAGCGGGCCGAAGGTAGGGGCCGTCGATCGGAAAATTGGACATATCCCGCCGAAGCGCAGACTGTCTGAAGCACCCAAAATGGATCGTTTGATCCATCCAGAAGGGTGCTTAAATACAAAGCCATAAAAGTGGGAGGAAGTTTTATGCAACGAATGGGGTCTCGCGTCGCTGCCATTGCAGCCTTTGTCGTCTTCGTCGCCGCCTGCGGAAGCCAGCAAACCGCGACCACCGCAACGGACCCGGGCATAACGAAGGACGAGATCAAGATCGGGTCGACCTACCCGCAGAGCGGCACCGCGTCCTTCTACTACGCGGTCGCCAAGGGCACTCTCGCCTACTTCGCATACATCAACCAGGAGAAGGGGGGCGTCAACGGACGCAAGATCAACTACGTCGTCCTCGATGACGGCTACGACCCCGCCAAGACGCCCGACAAGGCGCGCGAGCTGGTCCAGGACCAGAAGATCTTCGCCGCCTTCGGCACGCTGGGCACTCCGAACAACAAGGCCGTGCGGGACTACTACAACACTCAGAAGGTGCCGCAGCTGTTCGTGTTCACCGGTGCCAGCATCTGGGGCTCCGAGTACGACAAGTACCCGTACACCCTCGGGTGGCAGCCGGACTACGTGACCGAAGCCATCATCTACGCCAAGAACATCCTGGCGACCGCACCGAACTCGAAGATCGCGATCCTCTACCAGAACGACGCCTACGGGCAAGACGGCTGGCAGGGGTTCAGGACCGCGCTCGGTGACAAGGTCTCGATGATCGTCAGCGAGACGAAGTACAACGCGGGCGACCCCACCGACATGCGCTCCCAGGTCAACGTGATGAAGGCCAGCGGCGCTGACACCTTCTTCGTCATCGCCACCCCTGGCTATGCGGCAAGCGCCGTCACCAACGCTTACATCAGCGGCTGGAAGCCGAAGATCTACATGAACCAGGTCGCGGCCAGCACCACGACGTGGCGGGCTGTAACCAAGAACGTCGGCAACTCCGCTCCGGTCGATGGCATGATCTCGGCCCGCTACCTGAAGGACCCCAACAGCTCCGAGTTCACCAGCGACGCCGGGATCGCCCTGTACAAGACGATCCTGGACAAGTACGGCAACGGCTGCCAGTTCGCCGACAACTTCTGCGTGGCCGGCATGGCCTTTGCCTTCTCCGTCGTCGACGTGCTGAAGAAGGCCGGCAGCAACTTGACCCGCGCGAACGTGGTCAAGATCGCGGCTGAACAGCTGAACGAGACGGACAACTTCCTGCTCCTGCCGGGGATCATTGTGCGCACCTCCAAGACTCACCGCTTCCCCATCTCGCAGCTGCAGACGATCAAGTGGACGACCGACCACTGGGAGCCGTTCGGCTCCATCCAGGACGGCCGCCCCGGCTAACACTCAGCTTTTAACCGAAGGGGCCGGATTTTGATCCGGCCCCTTTTTGTTTACGATGGGGCCCGCTTGGTCCAACGCCTCAGGCCCTACTGGCTGCATCTCTACCTGCTCACCTACACGCCATTCCTGCTGCTCGCCGACAGCAGGATCACCGCGCTGTGGCAGCAGTGGCTGCTGGGCCTGCTCACCTTCGCGGCGCTGTACCTGGCCGCGCTCAAGGCACCGAAGCAGCAGCGCCTTCAGGTATGGACCTGCGTCGTCGTCGCCACCGGCTTCGAGATCTTCGGCTCCCTGATCTGGGGCCTTTACGTCTACCGCCTTCACAACGTGCCGCTCTTCGTGCCGCCGGGTCACGGCATGGTGTACCTGTTCGGGCTGCTCGCCGCGAGCACGCCCGTCGTCATCCGTCATGGGAAGCGCGTCGCGTACTTCATCCTCACGGGCGCCACGACCTGGGCGGTGGCAGCGATGACGCTGCTGCCCTTGATCACCGGACGGGTCGACCTCCAGGGCGCGCTTTGCCTTCCGGTCTTCGCCTATTTTGTGCTGCGATCGCCGCGATGGGCGCTCTTCTCGGCGATCTTCATCGCCACGGGCGAGCTCGAGATCTTCGGCACCTCATTTGGCAACTGGTTCTGGCTGCCGGTCGCGCCGTGGACGCACATCGCTTCCGGCAACCCACCGTCGGTGATCGCGGGTGGCTACTGCGTGATCGACGCGTCGGTGCTGCTGGCGATGCGTGGAATGACAGCGATGCGCGAGCACGGGCCGGTGATCGCTCGACGTTTGCGTCTACTACCCGCGTAAATCCCTACCCGCCCAACTGGTGGGCTTCCAGATATTCGATGTCGCCCAGGCGCTGAAGCACCGCCACTGATTCCGGGTCAGGCTGATCGCCTCTTGACTCCGCAAGCTCGACCCGGGCCCGTGCCAGGTACGGGATTGCCCCGCACGCGTTGAAGATTTCGGCGGCGCCCGCGAAGTCGCCAACCAAGCGCATCAACTGCGCCTTCAGAAGCGGAACACGCCACCGATCTGAGTATTGAGTCACCCGTTCGACGGTTGGCCGGCTGACGGACCACTTTCGATCGGCGAGGGCCGAGAGCAGCCGTTCGATCAGGTCTATTCGCCCGTATGCGAAATTCGCGGCGTCGAGCACTGCACGTTCCATGTCTGCCGCATCAGATTCAGCGTGAGCCCTCAGAACCGGGCCGCTTGTCACGTTCGGGGCGAGCTTGAGAAGGGCCTCCTTAAATTGGCTTGCGCGCGTCGTGTCTCGGCGCGCGCGGGAGACATCCAGACCTGCGATGAATCCTTTTCTCGCCGGCCCAATCGCCTCGTGCGACTCGGTCCAGACGCGAAGGACGTGGTCTCCATGCACGAGAACCTCGTCCCAGCTGCCCATCAGGAGCAACACATGCATCCGATCGCCAAGCAGACCCAGGATCACCGATGGATTCTGCGTGTAGTCCAGGATTGCGGTCGATTCGTGAACTGAACGGTCGGCCTGGTCCAGGTCACCCATGAAGACCGATATTTCCGAGACCATGTGATACGCATCCATTCGCTCGAGGACGCTGAGGTTGTTCTGCCGGTTGACGCGCAGTTGTTCAAACTCGCGTGCCGCAGCCCAATCATGTCGCTCGATGAGACAGCTCGCGATTCCGTCGAGCGCCGCGCTCCAGGTATTCCAGTCTTCCACGCTCTCGGCCAGCTTCGCTGCTCGGCGGCCCGAGGCTTCGGCATGGGAAACAAGTTCTGACGTGACTTCGCCGCCCTCGCGGCCGACGTGCCACGGGTGAAAGGCGTCGGCGGCAAAGAACTTCGCTAGCGTGCGAGCATCACTCACCTCGCCTGCGAGCGCCCTACCGTCAGCTCGCATCCGATCGATCGCATCGAGCGGATACCGCCCAGCGCCTTCCGTCCACCGCTGCACGCACATGAGGAGCCCACCAAGCACACGCAGCTCGCTCGTTGCCGGCCTCTTTGCCTGGCGGACGTGTTCGAGGGCTTTTGAGTACGCCTCAATGGAGCCCACGCGAAGCTGCTCGACATCTCCCAGTCGTTCGTACAGCTCGGGGAGGTCATTCGCGGCCGCGAGCTCGATGGCGGCTCGAAAGTGGCGTGAGGCTTCGAGGTCCGCACCCGCCGCCGCCGACGCATCGCCGGCCCGCGAGAGCCACTGGACGGCTCGCCGCCTGACATCGCTCGCGTCGACGCCAGGCACACGCTGCCGGCCCAGCAGTGACACGGCCTCTCGGTAATGAAATGCCACGAGCTCAGCGACTGAGGCCTCGCGGCCCGTCGCACGAGACTCCAACCACCCAGCGGCGGCAGCATGGAGCTGAGCGCGTTCCGCGCGCGTCATCGCCTGATAGGTGACGTCACGGATGAGGATGTGCCCAAACGAAAGGTGGTCGGTGTCGTCCCGTTTGACCACATCGCGCGCCAGCAGGCTCTCGCACGCCGCCTCGATCCTCGGTCCAAGTTCGGCAGCCAGCGCGGAGACTCCGCTGATCCGGAAGGTGCGCCCAAAGATCGAGCCAAGCTGGAGTACTCGCCTCTCATCGGCGGGCAGGAGGTCGAGTCGCGCCTGGATGCTCGCCTGGACCGTGTCAGGAAGGGCCCCAGCCGGCCCCCGATCGCTCACTGTCCGCGCCAGCTCTTCCGCATAGAACGGATTGCCTCCGGCTCTTGAGACCACAGCCTCAACGGTCTGATCGCTCGCGTCACCAACCAGATCGCGCACCAGGGCTCGCATGTCGGGATCGGCGAGCGGTTCGAGAACGAGGTTTGAGAAGTTGCGGCGACCGCCTCCCCAGCTCGACCGTCGGTCGAGCAGCTCGGGGCGCGACAGGGCGAGCATGAGGATGGAGGCTTGGCCGTGTGCTTGCATCACGAAGTCAACCAGGTCGAGCAGGCTCTCACTGGACCAGTGCAGGTCTTCGAAGATGAGCGCGAGCGGTTGTGCGCTGGACGCCTTTTCGAGAGCGAACCGCCAGGCGGCAAACACGTCGGCCCGGTCAGGAGCATCGCCGACGCCGTAGCCGATGCTCGCGGCAATCAGGTCCGAATATCTCGGCTCATCCAGCCAACCGGCAAGTCGCTTCCGAATTTCTTCCGCTCCGGCATCTTCCGAAACCGCAATCAGGCTGAACAGCATCTGCCGGAGGGGCCAGTAGGTGAGCTGACTTCCATAAGGGAGGCACTGCGCATAAGCAATGAGAGCGTTCGGGGCAATGGCCGGCAGCTCCTGGCTGAGGAACTCTTCGAGGAGCCTCGTTTTGCCCGTGCCGGCCGGCGCGATGATCGTGACGAAGGCCGGACGCTTGTCTCGAAAGGCTCGGCGGCCGGCCAGGCTCAGCTGGTCGAGCTCATCCTTACGGCCTCGCATCGAGGCTTTGGGGACGCGGATCCCAAGTCGGCGCGGGTGCTTCGATCGGACCTCATGCGCCGCGATGGCTGAACTCTTGCCCTTGGCCTCGATCTCGAGGGCCGGACCGATATCGAAGGAGCCGGCCACCGAGGCCAAAGTTCGTTCTGCGGCGAGGATGGCCCAGGGCTCGGCGGATTGCTGCAGCCGCGCCGCAATATTGACGGCGTCACCGGTGACGAGGAAATCCGCACCCGGCTCGCGCGTCGCCACCACCTCGCCTGTGCAGACGCCGAAGCGCAGCTTCAGGTCCGACAGGTTGGGATCGGCCCGCACGCGGTCCCTAAGCTCGAGCGATGCGGAAAGAGCCCGCTCCGCATCATCGCCATGCGCGTGCGGCATCCCAAACACGCCCATCACCGCGTCACCGATGAATTTTTCGAGCGTTCCGTCATGCGACGCGAAGACGTCCCTCGCGATCGCGTAGTAGCCGGCAAGCATCGCTCGCAAGTCCTCAGCGTCAAGCTGCTCGCCCAGCGCCGTCGACTCAACCACATCGGCAAAGAC
The DNA here is from genome assembly GCA_036570165.1 of Candidatus Dormiibacterota bacterium. Taxonomy (GTDB): domain Bacteria; phylum Chloroflexota; class Dormibacteria; order Dormibacterales; family Dormibacteraceae; genus Palsa-870. The sequence continues at coordinate 13,250 of DATCPI010000041.1, forward strand.
GACCGTCAACAGTCGCCGCTCTTCGGGCACGATGCCCGTAGCTTAGTTACAGAGTTGGCTTAAAGACCATCATGGCGAGTATCAGCAGCACTATCACCGCCAGGACCTGACCAGGGAGCTGGCCACGCTTGGCCAGACGGGTGAACTCGGCCGACGTAGTGTCACCGGCCTCCGCGAGCTTGACCTGATTCCGCAGCGTCGGTGTGTACTTGATGATCGTGACGAGCATCTACGCCTCTCCCTCCATCCGTTAGCTGCGCATTGCGACGGTCGCGTTGCCCAGCGTCGTGCGCTGGCCGGCGGGATCTTCGCCCCAGACCTCCAGCTCGACCTGATCGCCCTCGACCTTGGTGATGCGGCCGCGACAGCGGTACGCCTTGCCTGGGACGTCGAGGCCTCGATAGCTCACCTCGAAGGTCTTGAGCGTGCCGCGGTCGCCGAGCCAGTCCGTGACGAGCTGGCCGAGAAATGCCGCCTTGAGCAGCCCGTGCAGGATCACGCCCGGCAGCGCGACGCTCTTGGCGAAAGCCTGGTCGTAATGGATCTCGTAGAAATCGCCCGACGCCCCGGCGTACTGGACCAGCTGTCGCGTCGTCGGATGCTTGACCAGCTCGGGCAGCTCTTGACCGACCTTCACGCTCATCGCCTGATCATCGTCCCGCGCAGCTTCGCGACGGTGTGCGCGTCCTGGTTCACGTAGTCGGTCTCGAAGATGATGAAAAGGAGGCTGCCACTGCCGCCCGTCTTCTCGTAGACGTCGGCGATGTGGCCGGTGGCTGTGATCCGGTCGCCGACCTTCACCGGCTCGAAGTATTCGAAGCGGTTGCCGCCGTTCAGCCAGCCCTTGCCGTACTCCTCGGCTTCCTCCAGGTGCGTGGAGACCGACGCCAGCGCGACGAGGAATGTGGGCGGCGCCTCTTTGGTCCAGCGTGGGTTGGGATCGCCGATAGCCTCCACGAACCGCTTGAGATGGCCCGCTTCGACCGTCGCTTCAGAGGACGGTCCCGCCTGTCCGATGCGCGCGCGAAGCCGATCTATGACTGTGCTGGTGGCGCTCATCGGCCGCGAGGGAGGCCGAGCACGCGCTCGGCGATGATGTTGCGCTGGATCTCCGAAGACCCTGCATAGATCGTCTCGGCCTGGGCCCACATCCAGCCGTACTGCCAGCGGCCGTCCTCGACTGCGTACGGGGAGTCGGGATCGAGCGCGCCGTAGGGTCCTTCCAACCCAACCGCGGTCTCCTGGATGCGCTTGTCCATCTCGCTCCAGTAGAGCTTGGTGAGACTCGCCTCCGCTCCGGGCGCGTGCCCGTGCTGCGCCTTGGTCAAGTTGCGCAGGCCGATGAGCCGGAAGACGTGTGCCTCAATTTGCGCCTGCGCGACCTGCTGGCGCACGCGTACGTCCCCTCCAACACCTCGCTCGCGAGCAAGCTTGGCGAGCTCTTCGACGGCCCGCTCGAATCGGGCCGCCTGGGCCAGGCCGCTTCGTTCGAAGCCGAAAACTGTCATCGCGATCTTCCATCCGGCGCCTGGGTCGCCGACCAAGTCTTTTTCCTCGACCTCGGCGCCCGTGAGGAAGATCTCGCAGAACTCGCCGCCACCGGTCATCTGGTGGATCCGCCGCACCTCGACGCCCGGCTGCTTCATGTCGACGAGGAAAAAGCCGATCCCGTGGTGCGCCTCAGCCTGGGCGTCGGTTCGCGCCAGAAGAAAGCTCTTGTCCGCGTAATGCGCTCCGCTCGACCACGTCTTCTGCCCGTTCAAGATCCACTTGCCATCGCGCTGTTCCGCACGCGTCCGCAGGCCTGCGAGGTCGCTCCCTGCATCGGGCTCGCTGAACCCCTGGCAGAAGATCAGCTCGCCGCTGAGGATCTTTTCGACGTAGGTCTTCTTCTGCCATTCCGATCCGTGCACCAACAGCGTGGGCGCGAGCAGGCTGACGCCGAGGCGGCCGAGGATGATCGGAGCGCCAGCCTTCGCCATCTCCTCCTGGTAGATCGCCTGCATGACCGGCGTCGCGGCCCGGCCTCCGGCCTCGCTAGGCCACGCGAGCTTCAGCCACCCGCCCTCGTGGAGTTTGTGCTGCCACTGGCGCTGTAGGTCGGTCTCGTCGTCCTCGCGGAAGCCCCCCACCCCGCGGTGCCGCCACTCGGCGGGGAGGTTGCTGTCGAGCCACGTCCCGACCTCGTCGCGGAAAGCTTCCTCTTCTGACGTGAAGCCCAGATCCACGAATCAAATTATGAGGGGCAACCAGGCACGCCGCCAGCGCCGCCCTAAACACACCGTTGGCGCCAAGCGGGTGGAATGGGCCGGGGGTGACTCTGGCCTGGCAACGAGGTGTTGCAGGCAGAAGAATCGGGCATATTGGAGGGGTGGCAGCCGACGTTTTCTGCGGGACCTGCGGTGCCGTGCTCGCCAATCCCAGCTCGGTTTGCCCGCGCTGCGGGGCGCCCGCCTCAGGGCGCTACCAGGGCAGCGTCATCAAGCGCCCGAAGAACCCGCTTACCGCTGCAGCCCTCGCCATCATCCCCGGATGCGGCCACTTCTACCTCGGACACAACAAGAAGGGCATCGGCTTCCTGATCGGGATCGGCGGCCTTCAGTTCTTCGGACTCGACCTCGACCTCACGGTGGTCGGCGCCGCGCTCGGCGTGCCGATGGAGCTTGGCGGCGGAGCGCTCTGGATGTACAGCATCGTCGACGCGTACCGGACGGCCAAGCACGAAGAGGAAGTTGCCAGGGCCGCCGCAGGGTATCGCCCCTAAGTCGTTTTTCTGCGCCTCTTAGTCACGGCTCGCTTGCGAGTCGCTGCTGCGGTCACCGTCTTTCTGCGCCGCCGCTTCGCCGGCGCGGTCAGGGCCTTCTGCACGCGCCGCTGAATGGTGCGAAGCCCGCGCTCCACGGCGGTAGCAGCCACCTTCGTACCGCGTTCCGTCAGCTTCACGACTTGGCGCTTCAGCTTGCGATTCTCTTTGATGAGCTCCGCGACCAATTCGTTCAGCTGCTGCGTGAGCTCGGGGCCGCCGAGTTTCTTGCGCCGAGGGCGTGTGGTGGTGGTGGTCGCTGCGGCGGGCTTGCGCGCTCGGCGGCCGCGACGGGCCGGGGCGTTCTCACCATGCGCTGCGTCGTCTGCTGACATGTCGACTCCTGCGGACTAAGAATCTGATTGCAAAAAACTAGATATCTGTTGACCAGTCTATGCGGCCACGAGGACCTGCTGCTTGGTCAGGCTCTTCAGTCCTTCGCGCGCAAGTTCGTGTGCCGGATTTGCTTTACGGCTGACATAACGAACGACGCGCCACCCGCGCCGGCACCGCTCGCGAACTTCGAACACGGCGATGCGAAAACTGTCACTGGACGGCATGCGACTGCGAACCACCGGCGCGCAATCCGTGCGCACTATCACGCGGTGATGTGGCCACCGCGCAGCGGCGAGATCGAGGGCGCCCGCGCACACGTGTGCCTCGAGCTGAGCAGACCCTCCCAGATGCGAAAAGCCGAACGATTCCGTATACACCGCGCGGCCTCTAACGAAAACGGCCAGGCCACATCCGGCCCGGCCGTTCTTGTCGAGAGCGGCGTCAACGTAGATCACCAGGCACTCCCGCAAATTGCGTCCCTCCAAAGTAAGGTGGTTTGGCCGGGGTTAGCTCGACAAGGCGCGCCCAAGAGGCGACGCCGGCATCAGGGAAGCTGGCAACCACCCGCACGCCATTAGGGGCCCCCGCGAACTCACGGCGCAGCCTTCGAGTTCGCGGGGAAGAGCGCGTCTATTGAATCGAGGCCGTGTGTTGGCGAGGGCTTCCCGGACCAGACCACCAAGATTTGAGGCAGAGACTAGCATGATGTTGCGCCCTTGTCCGCCATTAGGCACAACATGTTGGGCAATACGCCTGTTCAGTCCTTGGGCGGCAGCTGGGCTCCCATGGCGTGGTAACCGCCGTCGACGTGCAATAGCTCGCCAGTGGTCATGTCGAGGTAGTCAGAAAGCAGCGCGCAGGCGGCTCGGCCGACCGGCGATTTGTCCTGCAGGCTCCAACCGAGCGGGGCCTGCTTCTCCCACACCTCTTCGAAGTCCTTGAACCCCGGAATGCCGCTCGCGGCGAGCGTCGCCAGCGGTCCGGCGCAGATGGCGTTGACCCGAATCTTGTATTGGCCGAGATCGCGCGCCAGGTAGCGCGTCACCGATTCGAGCGCCGCTTTCGACACGCCCATCCAGTCGTATTTGGGCCACGCCTGAGTCGAGTTGTCGAAGTCCAGTGTGACCATCGAACCGCCGTGCTCTTTCATCAGCGGGAGAAATCCTGCAGCGAGCTCTTTAAATGAAAAGGCGCTGACCTGCAGCGCGGTGGCGACACTCTCCCAAGGCGTGTTCAGGAAGTTTCCGCCTAACGCATCCGGCGGAGCGTAGGCGACCGAATGGACGATTCCATCGAGCCGACCCCAACGCTCGCCGATCGCTTTCGCGGCGGCTGCGATGTCTGATGGTTTTTGCACGTCCATCTCGAAGATTTCGGGCACCGGGTTGAGTTTCTTCGCCGTCATCTGGGTGATGCTCATCATCCGGCCGAAGCTGGTGAGGATCAGCTCGGCGCCTTGTTTCTGCGCCTCGACCGCGATCGAGTAACCGATGCTCCGTCGATCCGACATGCCGGCGATCAAAATCTTCTTGTCTTTCAGAATCACGCCCAAGATCCTAAAACCTAGCCCGGATCTGTGCCCGTGGCCACCGGTGCGTCGCGGTTTGACCAGTCGCTCCAGGAGCCGGCGTAGAGGCGGCCGCCAGGCAGCCCGGCGATCTCCATGGCCAGCAGGTCATGGGTCGCGTTGACACCGGACCCGCAATAGGCAACGGCGCCGTTGTCTGCTCCGAGCTGGGCAAACCTGGCTCGCAACTCCTCGGGGGATTTGAACCGCCCGTCGGGTCCGAGGTTCTCGCTCCACGGCGCGCTCAGCGCTCCGGGAATGTGGCCCGCCTTCGGGTCGATGGGTTCCCTCTCACCGCGATAGCGGTCACCGGCCCGCGCGTCCAGCAGCGGCACACCCTCGAGCTGCTGTACCGCCTCGAACTCCACAATGCGCGTGCGATCGGGTGGCTTCGAGCGAAAGGCGCCGCGCACGACTGATTCGTCGCCGGTCGCAATCGGCCCGGTCCAGGCTTGCAGGCCACCATCCAGCACCGCCTGGGCACCATGCCCGAACCAGCCCAGCAGGAACCACAGCCGCGCCGCGCCCGACCCGCCTGCGTCGTCGTACACGACCACCTTCGTGGCCTCCCCCACTCCCGCCTTTTGCATCTCGTCCTGCAGCTGCCAGTTGGCCGGGAGGGGATGGCGGCCTTTGTTGCTCTTTGACTGCGCCCCTGTCACGGCCTCCAGGTCGACGAAAACGGCGCCCGGGATATGCCCGCGCCGATACTCGTCGCGGCCTTTGCGGTCTGAAATTGCGCCCTGCGCGCGCCCGGCGAGATACCAGCGAAAGTCGATCACTCTCACATCCGGGTCGCGGAGGTGCTCCTGCAGCCACTCGACGCTGACCAGAGGACCGAAGGTCATGGCAGCGAAACCACGCGCGTGTCGTGACAGAAGTGCACCGCGTGCGGGTGCATGCCGTGGAGCCTGTGCAGCGAATCGGACCACGCATTCCGATCGGTGTACTGGCCTCTCCAGCCCGACAGGTCGGCCTTGTCGGCTTCGCGGTAGATGTCCGCGGTGTACGCGGCGTCGCCGATCATCACCGCCCCACCATCTGGGGTGTCGACAAGGATGCTCTGGTGGCCGACGGTGTGGCCGGGTGTCGCCACCACGCGCACGCCGTCCGCGATCTGGGCGTCGCCATCGATCAACTCGAACTTCGCGCCCGCGAAATCGAACCACTCCGATGTCTTGTTCTTTTGTTGTCGAGCGCGCTCGAGCTCCAATCGCTGGACATAAAACGGCGCGTGCTTGAACACCGCATTCTGGCCGCAGTGGTCGAAATGTAGGTGGCTGTTGATGACGATGCGCACATCGGCAGGGCTCAAGTCGTGCTCGGCCAGCGCGTCGGCGGCGTGGCGGTTAACCACCTTCCATTCCTTCACCAGCTCAGTCGGCCAGCCCACGCCGGTGTCGACCAGGATCGCGCCCTCTTTCGGATGCTTGATCACGAAGCCGTGCACCGGGATGTTGTTGAGGGCCTCGATTCGAGCCAGGTGAAGCCTGACTATCTCCATCAACAGGGCTACGGCACGAAAGGGGAGAAGGCAAACAGAATGAAGAGCAGCGCCACGTAGGTGATCGAGTACGTGAATACACGCCGCGTCCATCCCCGCTTTTTTACCCCACGAACTCCGAGGCTTCGCCTTGAGTTCGCGGGGACCCCATAAAGCAGGTCGAGCACTGTGATCGCCACCAGACCAAGGCCGAGCACGACAGCTCCGGCAAGGTAGATGGCGCCGGCCTTTCCGGTGAAGAACGGGACGACGCTGACGGCGGCCGTGAGCACGGCGTAGACGATGCTCTGGCGCTTCGCCGAACGGGTGCCACCCGCGACGACCGGCAGCATGGGAACGTTCGCGCGCGCGTAATCGGTCTTGATCATCTGCGCCAGCGCCCAGAAATGCGGCGGCGTCCAGAAGAAGATCACCCCAAACAGGGCTAGCGCGGTCGCATCGAGGTGGCCCGTCGCCGCGGCCCAGCCGACGAGTGGTGGCACTGCTCCTGCCGCGCCTCCGATCACGATGTTGTGCGGAGTATTGCGCTTGAGCAAGATCGTGTAGACGAAGACGTAGATCATCGTGCCTGCCAGGGCGAGGGCGGCCGCGAGCAGATTGGCGCCGGCCCAGAGGACTGCGAATGCGAGCACGTTCATGAGGATTCCGATCACCAGGGCGTGCCACGGCGGGATCCGGCCCGCGGGAAGCGGGCGCCGGCGCGTCCGTGTCATCTCCGCGTCGATGTCGCGATCGAACCAGCAGTTGATGGCGTGCGCGCCGCCTGCGGCCAGTGTGCCGCCGGCGAGGACGGCCACAACCGCGCCCACGCGCGGGTGCCCCTGCGCGGCGGGGATCATGACGCCGACCGCTGTCGCGTCCAGCAGCAGGACGATGCGCAGCTTGAAGAGGCTCCCGTAATCGCGTACGACGGCGATGAGGCTGCGCGGGCTGGTCGCGGTGATCACGCTCATTCGATACTCATTTGAATCCTGGTTCGACCGCCAAGCGTGACAGCTGCGGGGCTCGGTCCGTACGCGGAAGCGTGAGGACCGCGGTGGTCAGCACGCCCGCCCACACCAGCGTGGCCAGGGCGACATGGAGACCGTTGAACAGCTGGCTGTCGCTGATCGCCGCGCCGGCGCCGACCGCGACCTGGAGGCCAAGGATCACCAGCGTCGCGATCGACACCGCCGCGAGCCCCGGTTGCCTGATGCCGCGCACGAGCGCGAACACCAAGAGCGCTCCGATGACCAGCACCGCGCCGCGATGAAGCATCGTGTAGGCGTTCACGCCGGCGAAGTCGGGCGTGAAGCCTGCTCCGCACAGCGGCCATGACCTACAGGCGTTGTCCGCGCCGCTCGCAACGACTGTCGAGCCGCTCAGCAGAAGCAGGTATGTCGCGCCCACTGCGATGGCGGCGAGGCGGCGGTAACCCGGATCGGCGACTCCGGTCGAGGTCGCCATCGCCATCACGGCGGTGGCGACGAGGAAGCCGAGGATGATCATGGCCAGCGCGAGGTGTACCAGCACAAGCCACGAGGCGAGCTCGTTCCTCACAACCTCGGCCCCAAGCAGGCCCTCCCCCACGACACCGACCAGGGAGGCCGTCGCCAGCCAGGCGACGATTGGCCTCCGAGCGCGCCAGACCACCCAGGCGAGGACCCCCGTCGCAATGATCAGGACCCCGGTCACGCTGCCGACGGCGCGGTGGGAGTACTCGACGATCGCGTGCGCATCCGCGGGCGGGTAGGGACGTCCGTGGCACAAAGGCCAGTCGGGACAGCCAAGCCCCGAGCCCGAGACGCGCACCACGCCGCCAAGCGCGATCTGGAGGTACGCGAAGACGGCGGTAACCACTGCGAGCCGCCGGAACAGAGCCACAAACACCCTTAGTGTCCCGCCCCGGAAGTTCCTTGGATCTTCATCGTCCTGGACGGCCGGGCGCCTGTCGGCGCTGAAGCCGGCGTCAAGGGGCCCGTCGCTGCGTCGTCGCGCATCATTGATGCGCTCCTAGCAGCGCCACCCTTTCCTTGGCTCCGGCCGTCCATGCCGCGAATATGCTGCGGACCTCCAGGGCGTGACACTCTGGGAAGTCTACTGAGCCACCAGATTCGAGAGGTAGGACGCGAGCACCGCGGCGTCCAGCTGCCCGATGTGGCGGGCGGCGATGGTGCCGTCGGCGCGGATGAACAAAGTCATGGGCAGTGCGACAGCGCCGTACGCATGACCAACTCGCAGGTCGGAGTCCAGCAGCGCCGCCTGTCGGATACCAATTGAATCCAGGAAGTCGCGTGCCGCGCGGCTGCTGTCGCCCTCGTTGACGAGCACCAGCTGCGCGCCCGATTGCGATCCCACCTGCTGCTGCAGCAGCGGCATCTCGGCGCGGCACGGCGGGCAGTACGTGGCCCAGAAGTTGATCACCGCCGGCTTGCCCGCAAGGCCGGCCAGGCTCACGTGCCGCCCGTCGGTGCCCGTGAGAGTGAACGAGGGAGCGTTGCCTCCTGGGCTGGGCGTTGGCTGCCGAGGCGCGGCGATCGTGAGCAGCGCTTTGAGCACGTCGGGAGCACCCCATCCGTCACCGTGAGAGGCAAGCTGCTCCAAGCCACTCGCGCTCAAGCCCGTGACCAGCGCGGGCGGCATTGCGTTGCCCACGTCGGGCACCCCGCGGTACACGAGGCGCACGTATCCGTGGCGGTCGACGATCGTGAGCGTCGAGACATGCGAGTCGCCGGTGGCGAGCTGCACACCGAACGGTTTCCAGAACGCGGCCAGCGCGTCGGCGCTGCCCGTCGCAAGAGTCCATTTCGTACCAACCCGTTGGGCGTAGTCGCTGAGCACGGCCGGCGTGTCGGTGGCCGGATCGGTGGTTACCTCGGCCAATGCAACGCCTGAGGGCATGTGGTTGGAGATTTGAAAGAAGAGCGCCGTGTAGATCGGACATGTCTCGTGACAGGTGGTGTGGAAGGCCGCGATGACGAGGTCTTTGCCCACGGTGGTCGACGCGTTGAATGAGTGACCGGCCTGGTCCACCAGGTCGAAGGCGGGCAGCGGGACAAACTTGCCGCCCAGCTCGCCCAGGCCGAGGTTGAGCTCGTCGTTGCCGGCGTAGACGGCACCCGGGATCAGATGGCCGTCCTCGATCCCGAGCAGAAGGGGCTCCACCTGGCCGGCGGTGACGGTGATCGAGATGCTCTGCAAGTCGCTGCCGAGGCGCACGCCATCGTAGGTGCCGACCCTCACCGAAACAACCTTCAGGTCGCGTTCCTGGGGAGCCGCCGGCACCGCGCCTGACACATCGCCGAGGGCCACCCACTGCCCGCCGCCGTGGATCATCAGGGGCGACGCCTGGAACGACCCCGCGCTGCGTCCGGAGACGGCGACCAGCAGGGTCCCGGTTGGCGGCTGGATTCGAGGCAGCACCATAACGAGCAGCACCCCCAGAACTACAACGCTCGCGGCGCCGACCCACAGGACCCGGGGACTCGGCAGCTCTACGCCGCCTTAGGGGGTCCCCGCGCTCTTGGTGCGCGGGGTGGTCCCGCCGTACCTGGCGGCCACGCGGTCGATGAAGGCCGCGCACATGTCCGCCACCGCGGCGCTCTCGATCTGGATCACGTTCTCGGCGTTCTCCTCGCCGCTGTGCGAGAGATTGAAGCTGCCCGTGTAGACGTAGTCGTCCGCGACCAGGATCTTGGCGTGCATGAAGTCATGTACGGTGCCGACGCCGTACGGGGTGGAGCGCTTGGCCCCGAACCTGATAGCGCCTACGACGGTCTGGAACGCCGCGATCTTCCACGCCGCCCCGGTCTGCGTCGCCCACTGGTGGTGCACCTCGTCCATCTGTGTCGCATCGTACACACCGGCAATGTCGACGCCGGTTGGGTGCTCGACGAGCTCCGCGAGCGTGCCGAGGATTGGGCCGGAGGTGATCACCGGGGAGCAGATGCGGATGCGCTTTTGCGCGGAGGCGAGCGACCTGGACATCGCGTGGACCAGCTTCATGGCCCGCCCCGGGCAGAAGTAAGGTCGGACGCGAGTGCCGTCCGCCAGCGCGTACCACGGCGACGAGATGCGCCCTGAGACAGCGACCACGGGGTTCTGCCAGAGCTCTTCGAAGTTCGTCCTGTAGTCCGCGGCGACCTCTGCCGATGCACTGGTGACGACAACGTTCTCCTCGCGCGTCCACGAGTCGTTGGTCCAGTTGGTCGACCCTGTCAGCACCGAGGCCGCGTCGCGCACCACGTATTTGTGATGCATCAGGTCCGGGATTCCAGGCACAGGCTTGACCTGAACCCCGATCGACTTGAGCCGCTCGATGAAAGTCGTGTCGATCTCCGGCGGCGGCGGGACCGGGATCGGCTGGTCGTGATCCTGGTTGAAGACAAGGCGCACCGCCACCCCCCGCTTGACGGCCGCCTGGAAGGCGCCGAACAACGTTGTAGAAGGAGAGCCGATAAGACGAAGGTCGTAGGTGGCGATTTCCAGAGTCTTGGTCGCGCCGTCGAGGAACGACGCGATCCTCTGAGCGACCACATCCGCGGTCTGGCCGCCATCCGTGAGGAAGTAGAAGTCGAGTGGAGGTGTCGCGGCGATCAGACGTCCCTCTTCGGTTCGCCGGTCTGCTCTCGAGGCACCTGGACCTTGACCGGCAGCGGCCGCGTCGCCATCTCGGCTGCCTCTTCCGGGTCGTCCGTGAAGCTGAGCAGGTCGAGGTCCTCGGCCGCGATGGCGCCGGCGGACAGCACGACCTCCTTCAGCCAGTCGATCAGCCCGGCCCAGTAGGACGTGCCGAAGAGCACGATCGGAAAGTGTTCGATCTTGCCGGTCTGGGCAAGGGTCAGCGACTCGAACAGCTCATCGAGCGTGCCGATGCCGCCAGGAAAGATGACGAACCCGCGCGCGTACTTCACGAACATGTTCTTGCGGACGAAGAAGTAGCGGAACTCGACGCCGAGGTCGACGTACCGGTTGAGCGACTGCTCGTGGGGCAGCTCGATGTTGCAGCCGACCGAAAGCCCGCCCGCCTCGTGGCAGCCCTTGTTGACCGCTTCCATGATTCCCGGGCCGCCGCCGGTGATGACGGCGAACCCGCGCCGGGCGAGCGCCGCCCCCAGCTTGACCCCGTCCTTGTAGTAGGGGTCGTTTGGTTTGGAGCGCGCGGAACCGAACACCGTCACCGCAGGCCCGACCTCGCCGAGGGCGTCGAAGCCCTCGACGAACTCGGAGAGCATGCGCAGCACGCGCCATGGATCGGTGTGGTGGCTCAGCTCCTCGATCGCGTTGCGCTCGAGCAGCGCCTTGTCGGCGGGGGCCTGCTCGGACGGAACCACAAGGCGGCCTGCTCGGCGGCGCTCGGACATGCGCCTAAGCCTAGGGCGCGGGTTCGGTGGGCGCGAGTTCGGTGGGCACGGTCTCGTGGCCACCGTTGGTCGTCGCAGCAGCGCCGGACGCGGGCTCGGCCATCGCGCTGAGGGCGACCCGTTTGGGCCGCGAGAACCTGCGGTGTGTTTCAGGCGCCGGGTCGGATGCCGACTCTGACTCGATGACCGACTCGGCCGGAATCAGCGCCGGCGCCGGTGTTTCGACCGTCGGCAGAACCTCGACCGTGGCGGGTTTCCGCGGAAGCTTCGAGGTCGAGTCGTCCGGCATATCCAGCACCTGGTCGAGGTGAGCCCTCAGCGACGCGACCTCAGCCTCGAGCTCGTGGACGCGACGGCGATGCCTCATGTGCTCGGTGAAGTGGTGAAGCCCGTCCATCCAGTGGTAGACGGTTCCGGCGACCAGCACCAGGGCGAGCGGGATCACGGCGACCGTCCAGAGCGGCACGCCGTCGATGTGGAAGATCGACCAGCGGACGTCAACCGCCGTGTTGTTGCTGTAGCCGAAAACCGACGCCACGACACCGATGAAGAGGCCCACCAGGAGTGAGCTGGCGAGGAGAAACCGCTGCCAGAGGTGAGTCAGATCGGGCACCGGCCGAAGGTTACCCGGTTTGCGTGACCTTGCATCCAGGTTTGTGAACCGGGCGCCTCGAGGTGAGGCGCCCGGGTGTGTTGTCAAGCCTTGATGGAACTTACCCGGAGCCTTCTCCGTGCCCTGGGCGGACTGGGACCAGCTGCGCCTGATCGCCGCCGGACCGGTTGTCCGCGGTGACGATCATCAGGCCGAGTGCGGGCGTCTGGTCCCATTCGCCGCCATTGATGGAGATCGTGGCGGTGACGGTGGCGTCAACAAGGACGCTGTAGTTGAACTGGCCGCTGCTGATCGCCGGCGTGAAGGCGTTGAACTTGGCGGGACCGCCGACACTGTCGCTCGCGAATTCGCGATCGCCGCGGACGTCGAAGCTGGCGGCGGTGTAGGTGAACCGCGGGCTGGCGGCGGTGAGGCCGAGGTGGGCCAGGTTCACCTGCATCAGGATCGTGCTGCCGTTGAAGGGAGCCGTGGCCAAATATTCGAGCACGCAGTGGGCGGCCTTCGGAAGGTCGCAGAGCGCCGTGACGTAGTTGCCGTCGTAGCTGTTGGCGCTGAACTTTCCGAGGTCGACTGCAGCGAGCACCCAGTTCGGGGTGCCGGTGCCGCTGGTGTCGATCAGGATGTCGTACTCGTTGACGTTGGGGGTGACGAAGCGGCCGAACAGGTTCACGGCGAAGGTCAGGGTGCCACCGGCAGGGTTGCTGCGGGCGCCGACCGCCCGGATGCCGAGCTCGCCGAGCTTGCGGTTCTTGCCCTCAAGGCCCCAGGCGTAGAGGTCGGCGACGCCAGAGCGTGCGCCGTTTGCATTGGTGATCGTCGCGGTGCCGGTTAGCGAGTCCTTGCCGAATCCCTTGGAGAGCTCGGTGGCCACGTTGGAGCGTGCGCGGGGGACCATGTAGTACGGCACGCGCAGCGAGACGTCGCCGTTCATGCCTGGAGCTGCCGGCGTCAGCTGGATTGCACCCGACACCTCGCGGAATCCGAAAGCGCTGCCCACGTCGGAGGCCTTGACCGAAAGCGTGACCTTCACGCTTGCCGAATCGTCTGGTGCGACCGTGACGCTGAGATCGCTGAGCACGACCGTGTGCGTTGCGCCGCCGTCAGGAATGGCGGAGACATTGAACGTGACCGGCGCGGAGCCGTGGTTGGCGACCCGGAACATCTGCGTGCCATTGAAGTCGCCGGTCATCTCGTTGAAACCGAAGCTGAGCGCGGTTGCGGCATCCTCGCCGGTGGCGGTGGCCTGCGTGCGGACGGCGGAGACCGCAGAGACCTCGCCGGCGCCGCCGCGGCTGACCTTGTAGTTCTTGACCTTGGTCGCCGAGATGGTCGCGGTGTTGACGATCGCCGCCCGCTGCTCCTCCGGGTCCCAGTCCGGGTGGGCCTGGCGGACGAGCGCGGCCACGCCGCTCACGTGCGGAGCGGCCATCGAGGTGCCAGACATGCGCGTACCCTGGGTGCCTGACCCGATGAGCGTCGACATGATGCTCACGCCCGGGCCGGTGACGTCCGGCTTGAGCATGCTGTCATCCCGGCGGGGACCACCAGACGTGAAGCTGGCGAAACCGGTGTAGCCGCTGTTGCTGATCGTGGTGGCGGAGCCGAGGTCCGCTGTCGTGGCGGCGTTCAGCTTGGTGCCGTCCGCCCCGCGGATGCCGAGAAACGGCATCGTGATGACCTGGTGGGTCACCGGGTCCTGGATTGGCCCCTCATAGACAGGGTAGGCGGGGCTGCTGTTGATCATCGCCACCGCGGCGGCGCCGTGCCTGGCGCCGAAGATGGCGCGGTCGACGCGGGCGCAGGACCCGCGCACCGTCACGACCAGCTTGCCCGTGATCTTCGCCGGGTCGTACTGCGTCTCGTCGCATCCGGAGAAGGAGCCGTTGAGGGGCATGATGTACGTCTGGAGGCCCGCCACCGGGGCCATGCTGCTGTCATTGGCGTTCATCGCCACAATGGCCGACCCGCTGGGGTGCAGGGTGAGGTTGTAACCCGGGAACGACTTGATCGTGTCCGCCGCGGCCACGCTGATCGCGCGCTCGGCGATCGCGGGCGAGCCCGTGATGTACGGGGCCGAGCCGCTGTTGCCGGCCGACGCGACGACGATGATGCCGGCGTCGGCGGCGTTGTTGGTGGCTTCCACTTCAGGGTCCGACGGGTCGCCGTAGGCGGATCCGAGGCTCATGTTGACAACGTCCATCCGGTTGGCGACCGCCCAGTTGAGAGCGTCGACGACGACATTGGTCGAGCCGGCGCAGCCAAAGACGCGGATCGCGTAGAGGTCGGCCTTCGGAGCGACACCGGGGCCGATCCGGAAGCTGGTGCTCGTGTAGGTCGACGGGCTGTAGGCACCCTGGTACGTGGCGCCGGTGCTGGTCACGCCGAAACCGGCCGTGGTCCCGGCCACGTGACTGCCGTGTCCGTAGCAGTCGAGCGGGTTGACTCCTTGGTGAGGGACGGAGCCCGGGGAGCCGTCGTAAGCGTCGCCCACCAGGTCGATTCCACCCTTGACCTTGGGCGAGTTGGGGCCGTACCAGGTTGGGTCGGGCAGCTGGTTGGCCTGCTTGGCGGCATACGCGGCGGCGAAGGCGGCTTCGGTGCCGGGGCCGCCGAAGTTGGCGTGGGTATAGTCGATGCCGGTGTCGATGATGCCGACCTTGACCCCTTCGCCGCGCCCTCCTTCCGGAGCTGCCCAGGCCGCGGGAGCGTCGATGAAGGGCACGCTCTGCGTGTTCTCCAGCTGGTGCACCGTGACCCCTTTCACCGCGACGACGTTGCGCAGAGAGGAAAGTGCCGCCACTTTGCTCGCCGGCGCCTGCACCTTGATGCCGTTGTAGGCGTCCTGGTATTTGGCCAGGACTGTTCCGCCGTTGGCCTGGATGTCACCTTCGATCGCGTCCTGGCGGCTCTTGAGGTCGCCGCGGACCTGGTCCCGCTGGGCGTCGTCGAGCTTCGTACCCGACTTTTTCTGCGCCTCCGCGACGGACTCGCCCGCCATCTTCAAAATGACGGTCACGGTGGCATCGGGGTTGGCGGCGTGTGGCTTGTTCGCCGGCGTGAAGCCGTCCCCGGGGACAAAGGCCTCCATCGCCGAGCCTTCGCTGTCGGATGGCCAGACAGTGATTTGAGCCCCGACCGGGCCGCTCGCGAGGAGCAGGGTCGCGCCCGCGCTCAGGATTGCCGCGAACGAAAACCAGCTACGTCTGGCGTGCATGGCCACCCTTCTCCCTTCGAAAACGCCCCCCGAGACACGTTGCGTCGTGTCTTTTCCGCAGGTGCGGAAGTCGAAATCTTAGTGGCTCCAGAGTCCTCCCAAGCAGTCTTAAGTGGGCTTTTGTTGCCGGCCGCCGCAGTCGTGCCGTTAGGCGGGCTTGACGCGCTCCAGGACGATCACCGGGATCTGGCGCGTGGTCTTTTTTGCGGTGCCGCCATCGGCGCGCAGGTCCTTGATCAGGTTCCGGTTGAAATCTTCAAAGCTCATTGGAGGTTCATACCATCGACGTGGAACGCCCACTCTCTGGCCTTATAGTCGGGAGGCCTATGAGCAACAACCGGTCGGCTCAGCTCGCGGAGCAGTTCGAATCCGCCCACGACGCATTCATCCGTCTGGTGGAGTCACTGAACGAAGAGCAGTGGCACCTCGCGGGCAAGAACTTTCCTCAGCGTCTTAACGACGAGGACGAAGGCCGGCCGCTGGGCGTCATTGCCCATCACGTCGCCACGAATGGCGACTGGATCATGCAGCGGATCCAGACGATGCTCGCGGGTGGCCCCCTGGCCCCGGTCAACACGCGTGCCGTCAACTCCGAGCACGCAAGGACGCACGCCGACGTGACGAAGGATGAGGTGTTGCGGCTCCTGCGGGCGAGCAAGCCCCGCGTCGCCGAGGCGGTGCGCGCCATACCGGACAACCAGCTCGACGTCCAGCGCGAGACACCTGCCGGCCCGATGTCCGCGGCCCAGCGCGTCGAGAGGGTCCTGATCGGCCACATGCAGCAGCACCAGGGCTCGATCGAAGCAGCCATCAAGTAGCTACACCAAGGCGCGGCCTGGTGGAGGTGGCGGGAATTGCACCCGCGTCCGAAGCAGCTTCCCCCGGGATCTCTACGAGCGTGTTCAGGGATTTTGATCTCGCTTGGCGGCTCCTCCCGACGGGATCCGCTTCTGCCAGCCACGGAACTTGTCCTACCTCAGGGCCGCGGCGCCCCTGAAGCAGCGATCCGGTCTATGTGATACCGCTCCCCAGTCCGCCGGATTGACCGGGGGCAGCACCCGGGATCTAAGTCCCGGGGCTTACGTCTCTACTGCTTACGCAGCGAGCGCGAAAGCGGATCTGTTGTTGGCGTTTGTAAACGCTGCGCTGTAACGCTCGCGCCCTCGGCTCGCAATCCCGAAGCTCAACTGCCCCGTCGAGACTAGACACCCCCACGAAGCTGAACCTTGGTTGCTCTCTGATTCTACCCATAGGGCCGTCATCCCACACCGTGCGCTCTGGTCTAATGGACGGCATCCGATGGCGGTCACACAGAAGCGGGAGCGGCTGGACCCAGACATGGAGAGGATCGCTCGGGCGGACCTCAAGCAGCTCGGCGACATCCGGATCGACGACGTCCTCGCGTTCATCGACCGCGGCATCGAGAACATGCCGAGCTACATGGACCTGTATCGGCGGTGGGAGTCCCAGCAGTGGTCCGTCGGTGACCTCGACTTCACGCTCGACCGCGAGGACTGGCTGAAAGCGAGCGACCTCGAGCGAAAATCGACACTGTGGTCGCACCGGCTTTTCTTCAATGGAGAGGAGCGCGTCACCTCCACTCTGGCGCCGTTCGTGTGGGCGGCGCCCACCCCCGAGATCGAGATCTTCCTCGCCACGCAAATGGTCGACGAGGCTCGCCACACCGTGTTCTTCCAGCGTTGGTGGCAGGAGGTGGTCGGCACCGACGCGAAGAACCTGGGAGAGCTGCTGGCCGAAATCCGGCCCGAGACGAACGAGGGTTACAACACGCTCTTTTACGACCGCCTCCCCGCCACCGCCCAGCGACTGGCGAGCAACCCGAAGGACTTTGACGCGTTCATCGAGGGCATCACGATCTACCACATCATCATCGAGGCCACCATCGCGTTGACCGGCCAACGCTTCGAGCTCGAGTCGATGCGTGAGTTCGGGACTACCGATCGAGGCTTCTACCGCGGATTCACAGCCGTGGCGCGTGACGAGTCGCGACACGTGAGCTTCGGGATCAAGGTGCTGCAGGAGGCCGTCCACGAAAACCCCGAGCGTTTCGCACCGCTGATCCAGAAGACGCTGGTCGAATGCCTGCCGCTGGTGGCCGGCACGCTTGACCCGCCTGATCCGCGATACATCACGGAGTTCGGTCACACGGAGAACGAGATTCTCCAGTTTGCGTTTGACTCCCTGAACAAGCGACTGCGAGCGATTGGAATCAACCTGGCCGCCTAACCCCAAACACTCACTCGACCTCAAGCCGATGGAGACTGGCGATGAGGACCGGGTCATGGAGGCTGCGGAACTTTTCGACAACCCGCCGAAGAAGGACGCAGTGGTCAAGTTCCTGGCCGACCCGAATCACCATCTATTGATCGCGTACTCGCACGGCGTCCCTGTCGGATTCGTCTCCGGCGTGGAGGTGACCCACCCCGACAAGGGGACCGAGATGTTCCTGTACGAGCTCGCGGTGGACCATGGCCATCGACATCACGGCATCGGCACCGCGCTGGTGAAGGGGCTCGGTGACCTGGCGCGCGAGAAAGGGTGTTACGGAATGTGGGTCCTCGCCGACGACGACAACGCCGCGGCGGCGGCCACCTATCGCAAGGCGGGCGGAGACGTCGAGAGCCAGCCGCTCATGTTCTCCTGGAAGTTCACGAAAGGTTAGGCCGCCCAGCGCATTCCGGGTGCGCGCGCCCTTCTCATGACCACCTGTTCAGGTGGAAGGAATCGAAACTCCCGGCCGGCTTTGATCACCTGCCATCCGCCCTCATGCACGAGCCGATGGGGGCCTGTTGCCGAATGGCTTCGATGGGCTGGATTCAGTAGGCCAGTAGCCAAAACCCGGGCTTTCGCTCGCCATCCTGGCGTAGGAGCACTGTCGCGGCTCGAATCGCAGCAGCGAGCCCACGAGAACAGCATG
>DATCPI010000042.1:0-2757 GCA_036570165.1 Candidatus Dormiibacterota bacterium
GGCACGCTCGGCTGCAGCGAGTTCGACTCCGCGGCGCTCGCCGACGCCGCGCGGATCGCGGACGCGGGCGCACCTCAACTTCGGACCTACCGCCACGACCTCGGGTCGATCGAGGTCTACCTGGAGCCGTACCCCGCGGCGCCGACCCTGGTCGTCTTCGCCGCGACGCCCGTCGCCGCTTCCCTTCTTCGCTGGGCGCCGGAGCTCGGATTCCGGACCCTGCTGGTGGAAACGCGCCAGGACCGGCTGAAAGACGCGAGCTGGCCGGCGGCGATCACCTCGCTTGCCGACGTGCCCGCCGCCCTCGGCCCCGAGGTCTACGTGGTGCACACGGACCACGACGCCGAGGACCTTGTTTCCGCCCTCGAAGCGGTGCTGCCCCGACAGCCTCGATTCATCGGGCTGGTCGGCAGCCGGCGACACACAGGTCATCACCTCGAGTCGCTGCGCGCCAAGGGCGTCGCCGAAGACGTGATCGCCAGGATCCAGAGCCCGGTCGGCCTCGACATCGGTGCGCAGACCCCCGGCGAGATCGCCCTCTCGATCCTGGCCGGCATCGTGGCGATCAGGCGAGAGAGCCGAATCCGCAAGCGCGACACCTAAAACTCGGCGGGGCGGTCAACCCCGCGCCGGCTCCGGTCGCATCGTCATCACGCTCGCCGTCTGCATCGCCGTCGCCCTAGTCCACCTGACATCAACGTTCGATTAACTCAGGCCGGGTCCCAGCAGGCGAACCTCATAATCAGCAACCGTGTCGATCGCACCGGGGACCAAGCTGGGCCAGTACGAGGTCCAGGACTTCATCGGCCAGGGCGCCATGGGCTTCGTTTACCGCGCTTATCACTCGCAGCTCGAGCGCACCGGTGCGGTGAAAGTCCTGCAGGCGATCGCGCCGGACCCTGACACCACGGCGCGGTTCCGCCACGAGGCGCAGGCGATCGCGCAGCTGCGGCACCCCAACATCCTCAACGTCTACGACTTCGGCGAGTACGAGGGGACGCCCTACATGATCGTGGAGTACGTCCCGGGTGGAAGCCTCGGCGGCCGGCTTAGCAAAGGGCAGCTGGACATGCCCACGACACTGAAATATCTCCGCGGCATCGCCGCCGGTCTCGACCACGCGCACAGCCACGGGATCGTCCACCGGGACGTGAAGCCGGCCAATGTCCTCCTGGAGCAGGACGACACGCCCGTGATCGCCGACTTCGGCCTGGCCAAGCTGATGCAGGGCTCCTCGCTCAAGTCGATGACGGGCGTGACCACCGGAACGCCGGCCTACATGGCTCCCGAGCAGGTCACCGGCAGCCACGTCGGGCCCGCGGCGGATCGCTATTCACTCGCGACGATGGCGTACGAGATGTTGACCGGGGTGATCCCGTTCGACGGCGAAGGCTTGATGGAGATTCTCTACGCGCAGGTGCACAGGGAGCCGCCGGCTCCCAGCACGCGCAACAGCTCTCTCAGCCCGCATGTCGACGAGGTCATCCTGCGCGGCCTGGCCAAGGACCCTGCCTTGCGATGGGAGAGCTGTACCGCGTTCGTCGACGCTCTCGGGGCGGCAGTCGACGGAAGGAAGCCGGTCAAACAAGCCGCCGCTCGGACGATGGTGATCGCGGATCCAGCCCTCGCCCCAACCGTGCCGCTCGCCGCAATGGCCGCTGCGGCAGCGGCCCAGGCGGCGGAAAACGCGGAGCTCATGGACCCCATCCACCCGATGTCCGCTCCGCCGGTGGCAAAGCACAAATCCCGCAAGGGACTGATTGCCGCCGGCGCCGCGGCGGTCATCGTCTTGCTCGTCCTCATCGGTGGCGTCGGGTATCTCGTCACGCACCAGAAGCCGACCGTCTCGCTGTCGGAGTCAACGGTCAGGGCGGGTGACACGGTAGTCGTCACGGCCAGCCACGTACCGCCCAACCAGGCCGGCGACATCCAGGTGCGCAGCACGCTTCACACTTTTCCCTTCCAGGCCGACGGCAACGGCGAGTTGAGCGACCCGATCCTGATCCCGAAAAACATCGGCACGGGTGACCACACGGTGCAGATCTGCTGGGCCGGCCAGTGTTACGCAACAGCCACCCTGCACGTCATCGATCCGATACCCACCAGCCCGTCCCCTACCTCGTCCCCCTCCCCAACCGCCTCGCCGACCGCGCGTCCAACCCCGAGCCCGGCGCCGCGCAGCCTCGCCCTGTCCTCCAGCCACATCGTGGTCAAGACCGGCACGATGACCGTCAAGGGATTCAACTTCACGCCGGGCAAAGTCGCATCGGTGACCTTCATTCAGTCAGGAACTACGAGCAAAACCCTCGGCACGCCGACGGTGGGCAACGACGGAACATTTCTGCTCCCCTACACCGTCCCGTCCACGGCCGTGGTCGGCCCGGCGTCGATCCGCGCTTGCGACGTCAATGGATGCGCATTCGCGAGCTTCCAGGTGACCTCGAGCTAGGGCTAGGCGATGAGGGCCGGCTCCAGCCTGTAGGCCGGCGCCCCCAGCCGCAGCAGGCCTGAGTGCATCAGGGCTGCGCGTTCGAGCGCGGCCGAGCTCCTCGACCTGGTCCAGCACCAGACGGCGACGCAAAGGCTCCTCAACCGCCGCAACAGCGTGAGCAATTCCGCATTCACGGAGAAACCGCCGTCGCCTACGCCGGGCAGCGCGCTCAGGTCCCACTCCAGCGGCCCCGAGCAAACAGACTCGAAGTCGATCATCAAGCACCCCGATCCGCTTATCAGCAGGTTGCCGCGATGGGGATCTCC
>DATCPI010000043.1:0-19275 GCA_036570165.1 Candidatus Dormiibacterota bacterium
CTCGCTGCTGCGATTCGAGCCGCGACAGTGCTCCTACGCCAGGATGGCGAGCGAAAGCCCGGGTTTTGGCTACTGGCCTACTGAATCCAGCCCATCGAAGCCATTCGGCAACAGGCCCATGGTGGAAGTGGCAGAGAAGGATCTCATTAGGCAGGTTGGAAGGACCGCCTCTCCCCCAGAAGTGGATGTGATGCGGACTGGTCCAGTTGACCGGCCGGTCGCAGCCGGGGAACCGGCAGCCCTTGTCTCTCACTCGCAGCGCCCGGCGCGTCTGCGCCGAGATCACCCGCGTCGCCCGCCCGACGTCGATCACCATCGAGTCGGCGAGCAGCACGCGCGAGATGGTGGAGTCGCACGCGATGCGCTGCATCGTGCGTGACGAGATGGGCAGCCCAAACTCGAGCTCTGCCGGCGGCACCCCGACCTCACCCCTGAGCGCTTCAAGGGTGGTCGTCACAGTGACGTGGGGCCTGACTCCATTGCGCCTGGGCAGCGTGCCCTGATCCATCGCGTGATTGACCAACTCGGCGTGGGCGTCGTGCATCCGCTGCGAATGCGACCGATCGTCTTCCTGCCCTCGCCGCTTGGCCAGCGGATCCAGCGCAGTCTTCCATGCAGCGCCGCACTCAGGGTCGAGGATGCCGTCGAGCGCGTACATTCCATCTGGCATCTGACTTATGTGCAGCCGGCGCCGCGTGTAGTCAGCCTCCGCTTCGTTGAAGAAGCGATCCGGGTCAGCGACATGCATCGCCGTCCGGCAGAGCTTGCGCAGGTTGAAAACCGAGTGCTCGCGAGAGTAACCGAGCATCTCTTCTTCATCGAAGAGCTCTCGCTTGTCACCGAGCCAGTCGCGTAGATGACAGAGCAGAGAGGCCGACTGGTACCCGATCTCGCCTGCGCTCAACGCCGCGGCGACCTTGGGCAGCGACTCCAGCTGCTCACCGACGCAGATCCGATCCGCTGCCGAGCTGACCGACATGCCGCACGTCCGGCCGATCCACGAGGCGGCGGTGATGCTGCCGGCGACCAGGTGATCGCCACGCTGCTGCCGCCGACGGGCCATTGCTGAGAACTCACTCTCCAGCCCATCGATCCCGGTGCGCAAACGCTTGAGGTCGTCTTCACCTGGGTCGAGCTCGCGCGCCTGAAACTCGCGAATCGCCGCCAGTAGTTTTTCGAGGGGTGTTCCCCCCTCCCCCAACATGATTCCCATGGTACCAAACATCTGTTTGGAGATCAATACTTTACACGGAAAATCTCGCCACGCAAAACAATTTCTGCGGACCCGCATCCGCACCGCCCAAGCCCACGCCGACTCCCTTTCCCAGTCCTTCCCCCGACCTACATCTCACCCACCAACCGACTCAGCTCACCGATGCTCGCGAGCTTGTGCCAGCGGGACTTGGGCAGCGACTCCTCCGGCACCACCTCGCGGTGCCACGTCACGTGATACGGGATGTGCACCGCCCGCGCCCCCAACGCCAGGACCGGGGCGATGTCGGACTTCAACGAGTTCCCGACCATGACGAACTCCTCCGCCTTGATCCCCCGCCGCGCCAGGATCGTGCGATACGACTCCACATTCTTCTCGCTCAGGATCTCGACCCCCGCGAACAGCTCCGCGAGCCTCGACCGCGCGAGCTTGCTCTCCTGGTCGAACAGATCACCCTTCGTGATCAGCAGCAGGTCGTAGCGCCCATTCAGCTCCCGCAGCGCGGCCTCGACTCCATCGAGGAGCTCGGTCGGCTCCATCAGCATCCGCTTGCCCCAGCCGAGGATCACCTCGAGGTCCGAGGCCGGAATCTTCCCTCCAGTCACCTGGATCGCCGTCTCGATCATCGAAAGCGTGAATGCCTTGATGCCGTATCCGTACATTCCGAGGTTCTTCATCTCGACCTCGTCGAGGTGCGCGTCGACGTCGGCGTCTGGAACATGCCGGCGCACCAGGTCTTTCAGCGCGGCCTGGGTGAGGACGAAACGCGTCTCGTTGTGCCACAGCGTGTCGTCCCCGTCCAACCCCACGACCCTGATCGCCATGCGCCCGATTATCCCGGGACGCCAACCCCCAACCGCCTGCGGAACAAAAGTCGTCCAATTCCGGGTAGAGATAGGACATGGACAAGCTGGACGGAATCCACCACATCAGCGCGATCACAGCGGACGCAACCCAGAACCTCCTCTTCTACGAGGGCGTGATGGGCCTGCGCTTGGTCAAGAAGACCGTGAACCAGGACAACCCGAGCGTCTACCACCTCTTCTACGCGGACGAGGACGGCAGCCCGGGCGCCGACCTCACCTTCTTCGAGTACCCCGACCTCCCACGCGGGCGGGCCGGCGCGGGGATGATCCACCGGATCGCGATGCGGGTCGCCGCGCCGGAGGCGCTCGACTTTTGGGCCAAGCGCCTGAAGGCAGCCGGGATCGAATCCACCCGAGACGGCGATCGCCTCCGCTTCGAGGACCCCGAGGGCCTGGGCCTCGAGCTCACCGCGCAACCAACCACCGACAAGCCCCTCGTGGCCGAGCACCCCGAGATCCCCAAGCAGCACGCCCTTCAGGGTTTCGCCGGCGTGCGCGCCTATTCGCGCCGGCCCGAAGCGAGCCGCCAGCTCCTCTCCGACACGCTCGGCTTCACCAGCACCGGCGACGCGAGCTCATACGAATCGCGCGGCGAATCACGCGGCTCTTACTACATCTACGACGAAGCCCCCGACGCTCGCGGCCTCAGCGGGTCGGGCACCGTGCACCACGTCGCGTGGTCCTCGACGATTGCCGACCACGAAGGCTGGCGGAACCGTGTGGTCGCCGCGGGCGCCAACCCGACGCCCGTGATCGACCGCTTCTACTTCCGCTCCATCTATTTCCGGGAGCCAAGCGGCGTCCTCTTCGAGATCGCGACCAAGGGACCGGGATTCACCTCGGACGAACCGAAGGAGCACCTCGGCGAGCGGCTCTCGCTGCCGCCTGACTTCGAGCACCTTCGCGCCCAGGTGGAGGCCAACCTCACACCACTCCCCAACCTGAGACGTCAGGCGGCCGAGGCCAAACCGAGCTAGCTCCCTCATCATTGACGCGATGGGCGTCCAGCAGGTCAAGCTCGAGTCGGTTCGGCGCAAGACCGGCGGGCGCATCCACCTCACGCCTCGAGTCCCCAAAAGCGGCCAGGTCACGACCCTGTGCGGCCAGACCCTGGCCGCTGGCACCTTCGCCGCCGTCGAAACCCCTGCCGACTGCACGAACTGCATCCGCCGCTCGCAGGACCAGGGCCGCATCTCGGGCGCGTTCTTCGCCCAGGACGAAGGCTCCGAGCTGCTCAAGCTCTCCCTCGAGCAGGCCCGCCTGCGCAGGCCATCCACCACGCCGCCAACCCCGGCGGCCCCCGACAGGCCCGTCGCCTGGCCCGCGCCCAAGCCGCCGCCCGAGGTCATCCCCGACGAGCTGGGCGAGCTGGTCACCAGGGGTTTCAGACCCTCCGGCGAAGGCGTGTGGCGCAGCCCCGGTGGGGTGATCGTCAAGATGCGCAAGCAGGGCAAGAAACAAAACGAGCCGTGGAAATTCGAAGAGCTCGTCTTCGAGGGTTCGATCATCGCCACCCGCGCCGGCGAGGGAATACGCGTGAGGGCCGGCGACGTCGAGGTCAACCCGACCAAAAACGGCTTCGAGGTCCAGCTGGCAAAGAAATAGAAAGGACCGGGCCACACGCGGCCCGGCCCTTCTCGCTACGAGTTACTTGGCGGCTTTCGCGAAGTCGTTGGTGTAAGTCTTCGAAAGGTCGACTGTCGCGCCCTTCATGTCCTTCACATAGTTGAGCTCGATCTGTAGGGCGTTCTGTGCACCGGCAGACGGCATGATGCCATCCGCCGTGAACGAATCCTTCTGTCCGGCCAGCGCGGTGACGTACATGTCCTTGTCACCCGCGTAGTAGTCGGCCGGCATCTTGTCCGAGATTTCCTGGGCGCTGTGGGACTTCATCCACTTGAGCGTCTTGACGTAAGCGTTGACCAGCCGCTGCACGACGTTCTTGTGAGCGTTGACATAGGCGGTCATCATGAAAATCCCGATGAACGGGTAGTCCGCGCCCAGCGCGGCGCGTGTGGCTTCCGGCGTGCGCAGGTCGATCAGGACCTTGCCGGCGCCTGTCTTGATCAAGCGCGAGATGGTCGGCTCGGTCGTCATGCCCGCGTCGATCCGCTGCTGCTGAATGGCAGCGATGAACGTGTTGCCCGCGCCCACCGCCACGAACTTCGCGTCCGTGCCGGACAACCCTGCGCGCCCCAAGAGAGCGAGGGTGATCGTGTGGGTGCCGGAGCCGAGCGAGGTCACTCCCAGGTTCTTGCCCTTGAGGTCGGCGGCCGTCTTGATCGAGTCCGCCTTCTTGGCGTCGACCATCTCCGCCTCACCAGGTGCGATCTGGAACTGGACTACCTGCGTCATGAACTTGCCCTTGGGCTGCAGCTCGAGCACGTGGCTGAACGAGCCCGAGCCGCCGTCGACGTTGCCGGCGATGACCTCTTCCTCCGACGCCTGGCCTGAACCCTCGTCGATCAGCGTGACGTTGAGGTTCTGCTCCTTGAAGTAGCCAAGGATCTCGGTCAACTTGTTCGGAATGTAGATCTGCTTGTTGATTCCGCCGACCATGATCTTCACGTCGGCCGGCGAGTTGTCGACAGCCGGGGCGGCAGTGCTGCCACCGCAGGCGGTCACGACAAAGACGGCGGTGAGAACGACCAACAACGGACGCATCAATAAACGCATAAGCACCTCTCCTTCTAAATGTGGACTTCGCTGCCCACAGCTGGCGGCCGCCATTTGATCAGGCGGTTTTCAAGCGCGGTGATGATCGCTTCCGCCACCAGCGCCATGGCGGCAAGCAAGAGCATCCCCGCGAAAACTCCGTTGGCGTTGAAGTTGTGCTCGGCGCTGTAGATCAGCTCTCCCACTCCCTGGGTCGCCCCGAAGAGCTCGCCGACGACAGCTCCGACCAACGCCAGGCCGAAGCTGATGTGGAGGCTGGCGACGATCCAGCTGAGGGCCGACGGGATGATCACCTCGGTGGTCAGCCGCCGGTCGTCCGCGCCCAGGATTCGCGCGTTGGCGATGAGGTTGCGCTCGACCTCACGCACGCCCTGAAACGCGTTGAAGAACACGACGAAGAACACGAGGACCGCCGCGGTCGCGATCTTCGAGCGGATGTCCAGTCCGAGTGAGATGGCGAAGAGAGCCCCCAGAACAACACGCGGGATCGCGTTAGCGGCTTTGATGTAGATCGAGAAGACGTCGGAGAGGAGCCGGTTGCGACCCATCAGCACGCCGACCACCACCCCCGAGATGGTGCCCACGATGAATCCTCCGACGGTCTCCTCCATGGTCACCAGCACCTGCTCCCACAGCGGACCCAGCGCGGTCTCGTCGGTGACCCACACCACCAGCTGATGCCAGATTCCGGACGGCTGTCCCCAGAAGAAGGGATCGACGATCGTCGGCGCGTACCGGGTGGAGAGCTCCCACGCGCCGAGCACTATCACCGCCGTCAGGACGCGCAGCCCATAGACGTTGACCTGGTACCGGCGGCGCGCACGGATGCGCCGCGCCGAGAGGTCGGTCACAGGGGCTGCCGCTTGCGGTGCGCCGGCCGGCGGCGTCACCACGTCAAGCCGCGCCGCTGCGCTTCTGCCGCTCATAGCTCACCAGGACCTCGTCCTTCAGGTCGTTCCAGATCTCGCCGTAGATCTCGCTGAATTGCGGCTGCATGCGAATCTCGGTCACGTTGCGCGGCCGCGACAGCGGCACTGGATAGTTGGCCTTCACCGTGCCCGGCCCGGCGCTGATGACGAACACGCGGTCGGCCAGCGCGATCGCTTCCTCGAGGTCGTGCGTGACGAACACCACCGACGATTGGGAGTTCGCCCACAGCGAGAGCAGCTCGTTTTCCATCAACGCACGTGTCTGCACGTCGAGGGCGCTGAACGGCTCGTCCATCAACAGGATCCGCGGCTCGTTGATCAAGCTCTGCGCGAGGGCGACGCGCTTTCGCATACCGCCTGACAGCTGGTACGGATAGCGGTCTTCGAAGCCGGCGAGCCCAACACGCGCGATCCATTCGCGCGCCTTCTCCCGAGCGTCGCGATGCGTCCGTCCGTGGTAGCGCGGGCCGGCGGCGACGTTGTCCAGGACGGTCTTCCACGGGAAGACGGCGTCGGTCTGGAACACGTAGCCGATCCCGTCCGCGATCCCGGTCACCGGCTTGCCAAAAACCTTCACCTCGCCCTCGCTGACCGGCTCGAGGCCCGAGATCAGGGCCAGGGTGGTGGACTTCCCGCACCCGGTCGGGCCGACCACGGCGCAGAACTCACCGGGCTGGACCACCATGTCGAGGTCGTGCAACGCGGTGAAGACTGCGCCAGAGGGGGTGAGGAATCGCTTCGTGACACCACGAAGCTCGATCGCCGGAGCCACCAGCCAGACTCTGGATGCCGGCGGCCTTCCCCGCAACGGATACGGTCGTTGTGGCCGTTTTGGTCGTTTTGGTCGCGGCGTTGCCGGCGGCCCAGGGACTAGGATCACGAGGGACTGTCCTCGTGAAAACACGGCTTCCCCTCGCCTATCAGATCCTGGTTTTCCAGGTGGCCATCATTTTGCTGTCCGCATTGATGGGCGCCGGCGCTGCCGTGTGGCAGGCGGGCCAGGGGCTGGACCGGCAGTACGAGCAGCGCTCGCTCGCGATCGCGCAGTCGGTCGCCGCCAACAGCGCGATCCAGGATGCCCTGCTCAACGGCGACCCGACCGGTCTCATCGAGAAGACGGCGGAGCAGGTTCGCAAGTCGACCGGAGCCTCCTACGTGGTCGTCACCAACCGCGACGGCATCCGCTACTCACACCCGAACCCGGCCTTGATCGGCAAGCCGGTGGACGAAAACCCTGCCTCCGTGCTCGCCGGTCACACCTGGGTCGGGGTGCAGCGCGGCACGCTGGGCGTGTCGGCTCGCGGCAAGGCGCCCATCTTCAACCAGGGCAGCGTGATCGGCCTGGTTTCCGTCGGCTTCCTCGAAACCAAGGTGTTCGACCAGCTGCTCTCGGACCTTCCGGGGTTCGCCGCGACAATCCTGCTCGCGCTGGGGCTGGGGGTGGCGGGTTCGATGCTTCTGGCCTCACGACTCAAGCGCCAGACCTTCGGCCTCGAGCCGTACGAGATCGCGGGATTGCTCGAGGAGCGCGAGGCGAGCCTGCAGGGGATCCACGAGGGAGCGATCGCCACCGATGGGAACGGCACGATCACGCTGGCCAACGACGAAGCCCGCCGCCTCCTGGTCCTGCCGGCCGACTGCGTCGGCCGCAAGGTCTCGCAGGTCCTGCCGCAGGGGCGCCTGCTGAAGTTTCTTTCCGGCGGGTTGAACGACGAGGACGAGGTCCTGCTCGCCGGCGACCGCGTGCTGCTCGCAAGCCGCCGCGCGATTCGCGTCCGCGGCCGGGAGATCGGCCACGTCGCCACGGTCCGCGACTCGACCGAGCTGGCGGGACTTGCCACCGGCCTTGGTGTGGACAGCCTGACCGACGCGCTGCGCGCGCAGGCCCACGAGTTCGCCAACCGCCTGCACACCATCGCGGGCCTGGTCCAGATCGGGCGGGGCGATGACGCGATGAAGCTCATCGCGCAGACCTCAGGCGTCCACCAGGAGCTCACCGAGGCGCTGCTCGACAGGGTTGGCGACCCTGTGCTTGGCGCGCTGCTGCTGGCGAAGGCCGCCGTCGCCTCCGAGCGTGGCATCGAGCTTCGCGTGAGCGACGACACCGTGATGACGAAGAGTGCCCTCGACAGTGAGGACCTCATCACATTGCTCGGCAACCTCGTCGACAACGCCCTCGACGCTGCGGCGTCGAGCCAAGAGACTCACAAGGACCGTTGGGTGAGCCTTTCCGTCACCGAGGAGCAGAACGAGCTCGTCATCAAGGTCCACGACTCAGGCCCCGGCGTGCCGGAGAACCTCGACGGCCAGATCTTCCAAGAGGGATTCAGCACCAAGCCCGGCCGCAAGCGGCGCGGCTTCGGCCTTGCCCTGGTCCGACAGGTCGCGCGCCGCCACGGCGGCGACGTCACCGTGGTCAACGACGGCGGCGCGATGTTCACGGTCCGGCTCCCGGTTCGAGTTACGGCAGCGCAATGATCCGCACCCTCGTCGTCGACGATGACTACCGCGTCGCGGACCTCCACTGCGCATACGTCGAGCGGGTCGCCGGCTTCGAGGTCGCTGGGCGCGTCCACACTGGCGCCGGTGCGCTGGAGGCCGTCGACCAGCTCCACCCCGACCTCGTGCTGCTGGACGTCTACCTGCCCGACATGTCAGGCCTGGAGGTTCTACAGAAGCTGCGCGAGGAAGACCATCCGCCTGTGGACGTGATCTCGATCACCGCAGCGCGCGAGGTCGAGAGCCTTCGCGCGGCGATGCGCGGCGGAGTCGTCCACTACCTGATCAAGCCCTTTCTCTTTGCCACCTTCGAGGAGAAGCTCCTTTCCTACGCCGCCGCGCACGCGCGCATGACGCGGATCGGTCAGGCCGAGCAGGGAGACGTGGACAGGATCTTCGGCGCCCTGCGCACCGCCCGCAATGAACCGCTACCGAAGGGGCTTTCCGACGGCACGCTGGAGCTCGTGGTCCAGGCGCTGGGCCGATCCCAGTCCGGGCTCGCCGCGGCAGCTGTCGCCGACGCGGCGGGCGTGAGCCGCGTCACCGCCCGCCGGTATCTCGACCACCTGTGCCAGCTCGGGAAGGCCGAGCTGACCATGCGCTACGGCGGGCCGGGCCGGCCGGAGCACCGCTACCGCCTGATGTCTTCGCCTGTCCGGGAATAGCGCTGGTCCCAGGAGACTTACTGCACCTATGGCTCAAGCACAGGCGCGCACGATTTACGAGATCGACCTACCCCGGCTCGACGGCAAGCCCGCCAAGCTCTCCGAGTATTCCGGCAAGGTAGTGCTCGCGGTCAACGTCGCGTCGAAATGCAGCTTCACGCCACAGTACGCAGGCCTCGAGCGTCTCTACGAAAAATATTCGGTGCAGGGCTTCACGGTCCTCGGCTTTCCGTGCAACCAGTTCTTCGACCAGGAGCCAGGCTCTGCCGAAAAGATCCAGGAATTCTGCACCGTGAACTACGGGGTCACCTTTCCGCTGTTCACCAAGCTCGACGTCAAGGGCGACCACCAGCACCCGCTGTACGCGATCCTCACCGAGGCTCCCGACGACGCCGGCAAGGCAGGCGACGTCAAGTGGAACTTCGAGAAGTTCCTCGTCGGCCGCGACGGCCGCGTGGTGCGGCGCTTCCGCTCGAAGGTCACTCCCGAAGACCCGACTCTCGTCGAAGCTGTCGAATCGCTTCTCTAGCGTGCGAGAGAAAAATTTAGCGCCTGAACCGCCCTGAAAAACTCGCATCTCACTGTGCAATGCGGTCCTCATCCCTACCCTTGTCGGCAATCCCTCAATGAAAGTCATCGCCGACTCCTTCTCGTGGCCCTTTCGAGGGGACTGGAAATCGACATGGATCCCCGGCCTCCTCGCGGTGCTGCTGCTACCCATCGCCTTCATCCCCCTCCTCGGCTACGCCATCGCGGCCACACGCGCGGCGGAAACGGATCCCACGAATGGCCCACCCAGATGGGCCCTCTCGACCCGCCTCCTCACCGACGGCTTCTGGACCTCGATCGCCGTCGCCGTCTTGACCGTGCCGTTCTTGTTGGCAATCAACCCTTTCGCCGCAAGGCTCTTCGAAGCGCGCCTGTGGCACGTGAGCGACATCGCTCTGTCTCATCTCTACGCGCACGTCGTGACTGTGTTCGTCCTCGCCCTGGTATGGGGACTTGTGCTTCTGCTTTTCCTGCCGCACGCGACGGCCCGCTTCGCGCACACCGGCGACCCGCAGGACCTCTTCTACTTTCGAAGGTCGGTCGAACTCGCATTCGGACGCGACTTCGCGACCTGGAACCTCGTCGCCGCCGCCATGGTCACCGGGTGGGCGATCGGACTCGCATGCGTGGGGCTGCTCTGCGTCGGCCTCGTGCCGGGCATCTTCTACGCCATTCTTGTGAGCGCACATGCCTGCGCCGTCCTCCACCCCAAGAGTAAGAACCCACGCGCTCGGTGACTCCGCGCTCCTCGCGGAGCTGGGAACGCGCCTCGACACCGCCCTCAACACGCGAGCCATCGCGCTTGCCGCCGCGCTGAAGAAGCGGCGCGACGTGCGCCAGGCCATCGCCGGCTACGCGAGCGTGACCGTCCACTTCGACCCCGACCAGACCACCTACGACGCGCTGACCAACGCGATCAAGCGCCTCGCCTCCAAGCGCCCCCCGATGGCAGAACCCGGCCGCCTCCACCGGATCCCCGTCAGCTACGACGGGCCCGACATGGAACCCGTCGCCGCGCAGCTGCACCTGACACCAGCAGAGATCGTCGAGCTCCACACCCGTCCCATCTACCACGTCTTCCTTGTCGGCTTCGTGCCCGGCTGGGCCTATCTCGGTCCCCTGCCCGAGGAGCTCGAGCTGCCCCGCCGCCACGTGCCGCGGACACAGGTGCCCGCCGGTTCGGTCGCCATCGCCGGGCGCCAGACCGGGATCTACCCGCTGCCCTCGCCCGGCGGATGGCACCTCATCGGACGGACGCCGGTCAAGCTCTTCCTCCCGGACTCCGACCCGCCGTGCCTCTTCCGCGCTGGCGACCGCGTCAAGTTCTTCGCTCAATGAGTGAAAAGCTGAGAGTCAGGAAGCCCGGCCTCTTCACGACGGTGCAGGACCTAGGCCGCCCGAACGCGATCATGGCCGGCGTCCCTCCCGGCGGCGCCATGGATCGCTTCGCGCACAGGGCGGCCAACCTGCTCGCCGGCAACGACGAGGGCGCGGCCACTCTCGAATGCACGCTGAATGGGCCGGAGCTGGTCGCGCTGGAGTCATGCCTGGTCGCGATCACGGGCGCCGATTTCGATCCTCGCGTCAACGGCGTGCCGGTGCAGATGTGGGAGGGCATGCTCCTCCACGAAGGCGACGAGCTCACCTTCGCCGGCCGCCGTTCGGGAGCTCGCGCGTACATCGCGGTGGCGGGGGGGATTGCAGGGGATCGCTGGCTTGGCTCGATGGCGACCTACATGCTTGCCGCGCGCGGCGGGATGCACGGCCGCCAGCTGATGGCGGGGGACGTCATCGGCACCGCCGGCTCGCCGTCGGCGCCCGCGATCTCAGGCCGCCAGCTCTCGCGCAACCTTCTGCCTGACTATGCCGTCCACACGCTTCAAGCGATTGCGGGCCCACACATCAGGCGGCTCGGCGCCGCCGGCCGCAAGGACCTGTTCGGCTCGGCATTCAAGGTCAGCCGCGACGCCGACCGCATGGGCTACCGGCTGGAAGGCCCTGGACTCGACGCCTCAGGCGACGAGCTGCTCTCGTTCGGCCTCGCGGCCGGCGCGATCCAGGTGCCGCGAAGCGGCCAGCCGATCCTCCTGATGGCCGATCACCAGACCGCCGGAGGCTACCCGGTGGTCGCGACCGTGGCCGGCGCCGCGATGCCGGTCGCGGCGCAGCTGCTGCCGGGCGACGAGCTCAGCTTCGCGGAGGTCAGCATCGAAGGCGCGCTTCGGATGCGCAAGACTCAGCGCGCGGCGCTCGACTCCTTGACAAGCTGATTGATCCAGCCGATCACCGGCCGCTTTTCATCGGGAGCGCTCGGCTGAAAGTGGCTGTATGGCTTCTCAAGGTCGGAGTCGCTCAATTTACCGAGCGCGGCCATCAGCGCTGCGTGCGAGTCGCGGAAGTAATCGAAGAGATCGTTCCACGACGCCTCGATCCGACCAATGAGAGCGACGAGCGCCCGGGTCACGACTTTGCAGTAGCCCCCGCCGCCTTGCGCGCCTCTTCGATCACGAGGTCGTAATCGGGCTGGGGCTTCTCGCGCGAGGTGATCCACGTCCACGTGATGACGCCGTTGCCGTCGATCACGAACACGGTCCTTCGTGCCATGCCCGAGTACCCGGCCACGTCATCCCGCGCGACCCCAAAGGCATTGACCAGCTTGCGCTCGAAGTCCGCGATCAGCTCGAAGGGCAACCCTCCCATTTCTTGGGCGAACGCCTTATGCGCGAACACCGAGTCGACGCTGATGCCGTAGATGCCGATGCCATCCGCGACCGCCGCCTCGTTCCTGGACCGAAACTCGGCCAACTCTGTCCTTCAACCACCCGTGAAGTCGAGCACGTAGAAGAGAAAGACGAGCGCCTTGTGCTTCTTGAGCGCCTCCGCGAGCGTGAGGTCGGAACCTCCGGTCGTCGGGAGGTTGAACTCGGGCGCTTTGTCCCCAACCTGCAGCACGAGGAGAGTCTAGTTGGCTCCGATTTCAAGCACGTACCAGCCGGATCGCGTCGCTCCGCTCACCTCGTAGCCGGATTCGATCGCCTCGGTGAAGGCCTTGCGCTGCGCGAGGCGCCACTCGCGGGCGAGTAAAGGGTCGGAGCGGCGCAGCGAAACGATGTCCTCCGGCACCTCACACAGAAGGACGCGCGCGGAAGAAAAGGAAGGATTAGTGGTCGCCACCGGCTCACCGTCACGGCCCACCACCAGCACCTCCGCGGCGCCGTCGTGGCGCAGCTGGTTCATTCGCGGCTCGGGACCGCGACCGGCGGCGGCCGCCTCGGCCGCTTGTGAGTCGAGGCGCCAGCTGATCAACAGGCGGTCCGACTCCTCGCCCGCGTTGATCCCGTCCGTCATCTCCCCGTACACGTTGACGAGATATCTGTGTGCCTCGGCGCCCAGCTTGGTCAGGTTGAAGTACGCGTTGCGCCTCACGAGCGGATCGGTCGTCCATTCGATCACCTTGACGTCACGCTCCAGGCACCACCGGCGCTGATGCTGCTTGAGCTCGAAGCCGAGGCCATGCGCCTCGCTGCCGGCGACGACGCCGAGGATGTGCGAATGCAGGTGCAGGTCGTGTGGGGGCACGCCGCCGAACCACCCGACCAGACCCCCGACGAGCCGCGTACCCGCATAAGCGCCGCACACATAGTTCCCTGAGTGGGCGAGCGCCTTCATGACGTCCGAGCTGAGGGAGGGCTCACCGGGGCGTCCCCAAACCTCGGCGAAGAGGTCGGCCAGCTTACGCAGGTCCTCGATCTCCGTCATCTCGGCGATCGAGAAGGCCGTCACGAGGCCAGCCGCGTTGTCACGATCCCGGCGTCGTCGAGTGCCCGCCGCACCGCCGCCGCGACCAGGCCCGCACCAGGGCTGTCGCCGTGGACGCAGATCGTGTCGTAATCGCCGGACTGGGCAAGGCGCACCGCCTGCTCCGCCGCGTGCGCGGAATCGAGCAGAGAACCGGGCTCTGAGCGAGGCGCCAGGCGGCCATCCGGCAGCATGCGGCGGTCGGCAAACCCCTCGCGATAGCCGGGAATCATGGCGCGTTTGGCCGCCGCGATCAGCTCGAAACCAGGCTGCCCCATCAACCCAACCCCGTGCGCCTTCGCGACACGCGCGACCACGTCGGCCGCGTCGGGATCCTTCTGGCAGCGGTGGTACAGCGCCCCATGCGGCTTCACGTACGCGATGGGCGCGATGGCCGCCAGCCCCGCGACCTGGAACGCGACGAGCGCCTCGATCTCCTCCACCGGCAAGGGCAGCTCGACCCGGCCGAAGCTGGCGCGGTCGTCAAACCCTGGATGCGCGCCGACCTCGACGCCTAATTTGAGGCATCGCGACGTGGTCGCGATGCATATTGACACCGAGCCGGCGTGGACTCCGCACGCCACGTTCGCGCTGTCGATGTGCGAAACAATCTCCTCTTCCTCGCCTGCGCCCTCACCGAGGTCCGAGTTGAGGTTCAATCGTGTGAGGTGTCGCCGCGCAGCAGCCGGACCGCGTGGCCGAGGATGGGCATCACCGCCTCCAGAGACTCGGTCGCGCCCTTGACGCTGCCCGGCACGTTGATGATCAAAGTGCGGCCGCTCACTCCCGCCATCGCGCGCGACAGCGCCGCCATCGGAGTGCTGGCGGCGCCCGCGCTTCTCATCGCCTCGGCGATCCCCGGCACCTCGAAGTCGATCACGGTGGCCGTGGCCTGCGGCGTCACGTCGCGAGGACCCAGGCCCGTGCCGCCTGTCGTAACCACGACGTCAGCGCCCCCGGCGACGGCCGCGACGATGGCGTCGGTGATCTTCTTTTGATGGTCGGGAACGACATCCGGCCCTGACACGTCGAAATGACCCTGCTTCAAGATCCGCACCAGCGCCGGTCCGCTTTCGTCCTGCATCGTCTTCGTGGAGGCCCGGTCGCTGACCGTGATCACGTGAGCCTTGTTCACGTCGAACGCTTCCACGTCCCGGACCGCCCGCCCGATTTCTCAAGCAGCCGAACCGATTCGAGGTAGACCCCCTTCTCAACTCCCTTCGTCATGTCGATCAGCGTCAGCCCAGCCACCGCGGCCGCGGTGAGCGCCTCCATCTCGACCCCGGTCTGTCCGGTGACGCGCGCGCGCGCCAGGACGCGCACCCCACCACGAACGAACTCGAAATCCACCGTGACGCTGGTCAGCGGAAGGGGATGGCAGAGCGGGATCAGCTCCGACGTTCGCTTGGCCGCCATGATGCCCGCGACCCGTGCGACCTGGATCGCGTCGCCTTTCGAAGTTCCCTCGCGCACCGCGCGCAGCGTGGCGGGCGCCATGCGCACGACGCACTCGGCGAGAGCCTCGCGCGCGGTCGTGGCCTTCGCCGACACGTCGACCATCCGCGCCGCGCCTTTGTCATCCAGGTGCGTGAGGCCTTTTGCCACGGGGATCAGGATATGCGGATGCCCGGTACACGAGGTGTGTTGTTCGACTACGGACGCACGCTGGTCACCTTCGACTATCCCACTGAGGAGCTGCTCCGCGTGATGCGCGAGTTTCGGCCGCGCATCGCATCAGCCCTCGGAGTTGAACCGCCCCAGGCCGAGGCGATCATGGAAAACGTCCTCCTCCCGATGGAGAAATTCGTCGGGAACGCCAGCGAGGACGAGGTCGATTACATGAGCGTCTACCGGCACACCTGGGCAGCAGCCGGCATGAACCTCCCCGACGATCTCCTATATGACCTCCTCGACGCCGAGCAGATGTGCTGGGACCGCGCTGTCAAGCTCGACCCCGACGCGCTGCAAGTGCTCTCCTGGTTGGGCGCGCACGGGATCAAACGCGCGCTGTGCTCCAACGCCCCTTTCCCGCCTGAGATGATGCGGCGCCAGGTGGACACGAACGGCATCAGCGAGATGGTCGACGCGGTGGTGTTTTCGAGCGAGGTCGGCCGGCGCAAGCCCGCCCCCGAGGTGTACCAGGCCGCGCTGAACGCCATCGGCGTCGAACCGCGCCACGCCCTCTTCGTGGGCGACCGTATGCGCGAAGACTACGAAGGGCCGCGCGCGATCGGGATGCCAGCCGTCCTCTTCACCGCGCACGCGGAGGGACCGCCGCCCGACGGCGTTCCGACGATTGCATCGCTCAGCGAACTGCCGGGCCTGCTGTGAGCACGCCCCAAAACAAAAAACAGAAGAAGCCCGGCGCCCTCTGGCTCCTGTTCTACGGCCGCCGGCGGCGCGGCTTCCCGTGGCTGCTCGTTGTGGTTTTCCTGGTGGTCTTCGTGCTCGCGCTCACCTTCGTCGTTCCGGGTGGCGTCGACATGTGGCGCGCGGTCTTTCCATTCGTCGTTGGTGCGCTGCTGCTGGCGGCGCTGGTCTTTGCGATCGTGGCTTCGCTGCTTCCCCGAAGGCGGCGCTGAGCCATGAGCACCGCGGCCGCACCGGCGCCGACGCCGTTGTCGATGTTCACCACCACGAGTCCCGTCGAGCACGACTGGAGCATCGTCGTCAGCGCCGCTTCGCCCGCACCTCCGCGCCCGTAACCCGTCGACACGGGCAGGCCGATCACCGGCACGTCGACGAGGCCCGCCACCAGTCCGGGCAGCACGCCGTCCATGCCTGCGGCGACGATGATGACCTCGGCGCCCCATTCGAGGGTTGCGGCGAGAGGACCGACGAATCGATGCAGGCCCGCGACACCCAGGTCGGCGTCGAGCCTCACCCCGATGCCGCACGCTTCCACGACCATCTTCGCTTCCTCGGCCGCGGGCAGGTCGGAGGTTCCCGCGGTGAGGATTCCCACCCTGCACTCGAGGGCCTCAGGCACGAATCCCGAGCGGAGCACTCGCGCCGACGAGGCGTAGCCGATCACCTGCATGCCGGCGGCCGTGGCCGCGTCTTGCAGGGCGAATTTGTGCGAGTCGCTCATCCGGCTGATCAGGCCCTGTCCCTGTCGCTCGGCCATCGCGATGGCCAGGCGGGCGGCGTCCGCGGGCGCCTTGCCGGTCGCCAGGACGACCTCGGGGATCCCGCGGCGCATGAACCTGCCCAGGTCGAGCTTCGCCCGCCCGCCGAGCTCGTCGAGCTGCAGCCGGCGCAGCTCGGCGACCGCCTGCTCCTCGCTGATGCTGCCGGCGACCAGGCGGCGCAGTATGTCCCTCAAAGTCCGGCGAGCACCTCTCGCATCCGCTGCCAGTGCGTTCCCGCCCAGTAGATCCGCCCGCAGTCGGGGCACTCCGAGTAGCGCGACTGCGTGCGCCGCACGTAAGGCGGGACCCGTTCCGCCACCGTCGCCGGGACGCGAGACTCGAGCTCGGAGTTGCAGACGATGCACCGGGTCAAGGCCTCCTTGAGCTCGAGGCCGAGCTCTGAGAAGACCTGGCGAAGCTGCTTGGTGACATCGTCGTCGCGGATGAGGATGGCGTGCACCGTCCCGGTCTGGATGACGCGCCGCTTGGTCAGGTCGCGATCACGGGTGAGCAGCACCCGGCTCTCCGCGGCCGCCTCGCGGACGAGCTCCGCGTCGCCGATTCGCGCGTGATAGGACGCGTCGTACCCGAGCGCGCGCAGCCAGCGCGCGAGCCGCCCCACGTTGCAGTCGGCGAGGAACCGAGGCTTCACTGTTGCAATCTTAGAATCGAGTAGTGACCCGCTCCGGAGGTCCGCCGCATATTCGCGCCCTCGACGGCCGGAGCCAAGGAAAGGGTGGCGCCGCTAGGAGCGCATCGCTAGATGCGTGACAACGCGACGCCGGGCCCCTTGACGCCGGCTTCAGCGCCGCAGGCACCCGGCCGTCTAGGGCGATGAAGATGCAAGGAACTTCCGGAGCGGGTCACTGAAAGTGACAGACCTGATGGCCCGGCTGCGCGGCGAGGCGACCGGCTGCTACTCGTGGTCGAATGGGCCCGGTGATCGGTATGCGCCGCACAGCCATAACTACGAGAAGGTCCTGTACTGCGTGGACGGGTCGATCACGTTCGTGCTCGAGGCGGAAGGTCG
The DNA here is from genome assembly GCA_036570165.1 of Candidatus Dormiibacterota bacterium. Taxonomy (GTDB): domain Bacteria; phylum Chloroflexota; class Dormibacteria; order Dormibacterales; family Dormibacteraceae; genus Palsa-870. The sequence continues at coordinate 17,357 of DATCPI010000043.1, forward strand.
CAAGCTCGAGCTCGAGGCGGGAGACCGCATGGTGCTGCCCGCGGGCACGATTCACTCCGCCGTTGTCGGCGCCTCCGGCTGCACCTGTATAGAAGGAAAGAGATGAAGGTGGCGGCGTAATATGGGCCTGCGATGAGCATCATCGAGTTCATCCGCGACCGAGCTCGGTTCTACAACTGCCCGGTCTGCGGACGCAGCCTCAAAGGCTGCGAGGTCCAGGTCCTCAGCCACGAGGAGGAGCGTTTCCACCTGCAGGTCACGTGTGCCCAGTGCCAGGTGACCTTCATCGTCGTGCTCGCCATCGCGGGTGGCGCCGCGGAGGAGATCGAGAAGGTGATCCCCGAGCGCGAGGTCGAGACGGTCGCGATAGCAGAGCCGATCACCGTCGACGAGATCCTCGACCTTCACCTTTATCTCAAGAGCTTCCAGGGCACGCTCCTGGAGCTCATCCAGCAGCCGGACCCAAGCCGCGGCTAACCGCATCTACCTCGACGACGCCGGTTCGGCGCCGTTGCTCCCCGAAGTTCGCGAAGCGCTGCGCGACCTCCCAGAAGGCAATCCATCCAGCCCGCACGCCGAAGGGCGCGGCGCCCGCGCCGCGCTCGACACGGCCCGTGACATGGCCGCCCAGGCACTGGGCGCCGACCGCACCGAGATCTCATTCACCGCCTCCGGCACCGAGGCTGTGAACCTCGCACTGTTTGGGGCGGCACGCCGCCTTTTGGGCGCCGCGCGCCGCTCGAAACGCGGAGCCATCGTGACCTGGGCCGCCGAGCATCAGTCGGTGCTGGGCGCTGTCAGGCACCTCCAGTCGGAAGGCCACACCGTCCAGGTGGCGAATGTCGACCGCACTGGACAGGCGAGCCCAGACGACATTCCAGATTCCGCCGCGCTGGTCTCGATCGGGCTCGCCAACAACGAAGTCGGCACCATCCAGCCTGTAGCCGCGATCATCGCGCGAGCGCATGAGGTCGGCGCCCTCGTCCACGTCGATGCGTGCGCAGGCCCGCGATGGATCCCCATCCCAGATGGAGCGGACCTCATCTCTTTCAGCGGCCCCAAGCTCGGCGGTGGCCGTGGCGGCATCCTCTTTGTGAGGGATGGAGTCAGGATCGATCCTCTTCTTTATGGAGGCCCGCAGGAGTGGGGCCGCCGCGGTGGCCGGGAGGACGTCTGGGCTGCCACCGCCGTTGGGACGGCCCTGTCCGTCTGTGTGCGCGATCGTGCGACGCGAAGCGCCATCGCAGAGCAACAGGCCGCGTCGCTGCGTGAGCTCCTTGTCGACATCGGCGGGGCGCTCACTGGCGCAGAGTCTCGCCTGCCCAACTTTGCCACCTGTGCCTTCGCCGACCGACGCGGCGAGGACATGCTGCTCGCGCTCGACCTCGCCGGAATCGCCGCTTCAAGCGGATCCGCGTGTGCATCCGGCTCGCTTGATCCGTCGCACGTCCTGCTCTCGATGGGGCTCAGCCTCGAACGGGCTCTGGGCAGCTTGCGCCTGACGACCGGCTACGCCACAACCGACACCGAAATCTCCCGCGCAATGGCGACCATCCGAAGCGTTTTTTCCCTCTCCCCTTCAGGGGAGAGGGTAGGGAGAGGGGAGAGGGTAGGAAGAGGGGAGAGGAAAGCAGACATTGCCTAGCGTCGAAGACGACCTCGCCGCCCGCACCGCACGCGGAGAAGAGGTAGTGCTCGCCACCGTGATCAAGGTGGACGGAGAGCCGCCCTCCCATCCAGGAGCGAAGATCCTGCTCTCGCGCACCGCCACGCTGGCCGGCACGCTCGGCTGCAGCGAGTTCGACTCCGCGGCGCTCGCCGACGCCGCGCGGATCGCGGACGCGGGCGCACCTCAACTTCGGACCTACCGCCACGACCTCGGGTCGATCGAGGTCTACCTGGAGCCGTACCCCGCGGCG
>DATCPI010000044.1:0-9692 GCA_036570165.1 Candidatus Dormiibacterota bacterium
GATGGGCCACATCAACTCCCTGACGGTGATGAGCGCGGACGGCGCCTCCGACCTCGTCAAGAACGCCACGCGCGCGATGATCGAATCGACGACAGCGATCAAAGGACTGACGGGGCTCGACGTGCCGAGCCTCATCGGTGGCGCGATGGGCAGGGGTTTCGGCGAGCGCCTGCGCACCGGCGATGGCGATGGAGGCAGTGACGTCGGGAGCGCGGCGAACCGGATCAGCCAGATCGCAGGCGAAGGGCTCAGTACGCTGAAGGCGGCACGAGCGGAGGCGGCGGCGAGGGCGAAAGAGGCGGAGGCCAAGGCCGCCCAAAAGATTGAGGACGACAGCAAGAAGGCAGCCGCGGCTGCCGACAAAGCCGCTACCTCCGCCACCGCGGTAGCGTCCAAGCTCGCGGCCTCGGGCGCGGTGCAGACCACACCTGCAGCAGCGGTCCAGAAGCCGGCCGGTGCGGCTGCCGAATGGTCGACGGATCCCCTACCGAAGACTGACGCAGCGCCGAGCACGTCTCCTTCCGAGGGCAGCGTGGAGCAGTGGGGAAAATGGATGGCCGACCGGCTGCGCCAGGTGCCCAACATCCAGCTCTACGACGCGCTGCGCCTCATCGATCTGGCGGACAAGGGGCCTGCCCCGGCGCGAGCGGTCTGGCAGACGGCGCAGGCAGTCCTGACGAAGGATTACGGAGCGGTCACCGTCGGCGACCTGCTCAAGCGATTCCATTCTTAAGCGGGCGCTGGTTGCCCTAAAAGCGGGAAGCCCGCTTGCGCGAGCTTCCCAAGGCTGGGGTGGGGGCGTGGAGTCGAATTCAGGGCCGGTTTATCGGCCGACGATATAGTAGCACGGCGTCATGATGTCCACAAGATATAGACACTTTGGGGATAAGTGCCCTTGAAACTGCCCATCCCGATTGACATGGAGCCGATGCTGTCCGCGCCTGCAGATGGCATCCCGAAGGGCGACAGCTGGGCGTACGAGCCCAAATGGGACGGCTTCCGCACCCTCGTCTTTCGGGAAGGTGACGAGGTCGCGCTCATCAGCCGGGGCGCGCGGCCGATGACTCGCTACTTTCCTGAGCTCCCGCCCGCCTTCCGGGGCCTTCGCGAATCGCAGCTCGTGCTGGATGGCGAGTTGGTCGTCGTGGCGGAAAAGGGTCTGGACTTCGGTGCCCTCCAGCAGCGGATACATCCAGCGGACTCGCGGGTCCGGATGCTCAGCGAGGCCACTCCGGCCTGGTTCATCGCCTTCGACCTGCTCGCCGAAGGAGGATCGGACCTCCGCAAGCTGCCGCTCGGTGAACGGCGCAAGCGCCTCGAGCGACTGCTCAAAGGCGTCAAGCAGCCCATCTTCCTGACGCCCTACACGCGTGACCACAAGACAGCCGAGAGCTGGTTCGAGCGCTTCGAGGGGGCCGGGCTCGACGGCGTGATGGCCAAATCGTGGGAGGGCGCGTACGTCCCGGGCAAGCGGCTGTGGGTGAAGATAAAGCACCAGCGAACCGCCGACTGCGTGGTGATCGGCTGGCGCAAATCAAATGATGGAACGAGCCTTGGCTCGTTGCTGCTGGGCCTCTACGACAAGAAGGGAACGATGCACTACGTCGGCCACACGTCTTCGTTCAGCGCGGCCGAACGCAAAGCGCTGATCGCCAAGCTGAAACCGCTGACCATGGAGATACCAGAATCGGAATGGAAGGCCAACCCGGGCCGCATGCCGGGCGGACAGAGCCGGTGGTCGCGCGGGAAGGACACGGAGTGGGTCGCGGTGAAGCCCGCGCTCGTCTGCGAGGTCGCCTACGACAAGCTCGAGGCGGGCGAACGCTTCCGCCACGCGACACGGTTTCTACGCTGGCGTACCGACAAGCCGCCGCGTAAGTGCGGCTTCGACCAGATCGCGTCAGCTGCCGAGTTCGACGTGCGCGGGATTTTTGGAAGCAAGTAGCAGCGGCCTGGCGCCAGGACCACCCGGCCCGTAGTACTTCATCGCTGCACGTCCTAGGCCGGTGACCGTAATCCAGTCAAAGCCGGCGCCGACCGCGACTCCCACACCTAGGGGCACCACCCTCGCCGCGACCTTCGCCACGCCCGAAGTCGCAAAGCGGGCGAGGATGCGCGTGATGATCCGGCCACCTCCATGCGCGAGGAGCAGGCTCGGCAGGTGCCGGAACGCGGCGATGGCGATGCGCTCTCCGCCGGCGACGAGCACGTCCTCGCGAAGCTTGACCGCGCCGCTGGTGATTCCGACCACGACCAGGGCCTCGAGGACGCGCTCATCTGAGTTGGCGAGCTCGTGGCCGAAGATCATCGCGATCCCCAGCACGAGCTCGATCTCTTGCTCGAGCGCGTAAATCGTCTGGCTCGTGATGGTGCCGATCGCGAGCGCGGTACCGAGCCCTGGCGCGATCGAGACCGCTCCGCTCAGCGCGCCGGTGGCGGCCACCCGCCGGCGCGTGGAACGGATGAGCTCCAGCGCCAGTTGATGATTGTTGAAGTCCGGATGATCCGTCCGCAGGTGCCCGATCCTGGCCTGGATTGCGGGTTCGCGGGTGCGGACAGCGTGGGCGAGGGCGCCGAGGACCGACCGCAGCTGAGGCGGGAGGCCATCGAGGTCCATTTCAGAAGGGTAGCGCGAGGAGTAATCGGTTGAAATACCAGTTGCGACACAGTCGCAATAAGCGTTAGGCTCCCTGCGTGGCCTCCATGGGCGCCCTGCTGCGTGACTCCTTCGACAGCGGGGAACGCAAGCGCCTGGCGGGTTTTTTTGGCGGCGTAGGTCTCCTTCACGTTGCCGGCTGGGGCCTGCTGCTCACGGTGGCCGCCGGACAGCCGACCATCCTGGCGCTGGGCGGGCTCGCGTACACATTCGGGCTGCGGCATGCCTTCGACGCCGATCACATCTCTGCCATCGACAACACCACACGCAAGCTGCTCCAGGACGGTCATAAGCCGGTCGGGGTGGGCTTCTTCTTCTCACTGGGGCACTCCACGGTGGTCTTCATCGTGGCTGCGGCGCTGGGCCTGGCTGTCAAGTGGATCGTCGACGGCGTGGTCGGCAACGGCGGTCAGCTGAGGAACATCGGAGGCGAGCTGAGCACTATGGTGTCGGGGGGGTTCCTGGTTTTGATCGGGGTCCTCAACCTGTTGGTCCTGATCGACATCGTCCGCGTGTACAGGCGCCTGAAGGCGGGCGGCTATGACCACACCTCGCTCGAGCTGGACCTCACCGCGGGCGGAATGATGAGCCGGATCTTCGGCCGCCTGTTCCGAGTCATCCAGCACAGCTGGCAGATGTATCCAATCGGTTTTCTCTTCGGCCTCGGCTTTGATACCGCATCCGAGGTGGCGATCCTGGCGATCGCCGCAAGCGCCGCGGCCAAGGGCGTGCCATTCGTGGCGGTCATCGCGCTCCCGCTCATCTTCGCGGCGGGGATGTCGCTGATGGACACAGCCGATGGTGCGTTCATGGCGAAGGCATACTCGTGGGCTTTCACAAGCCCGATCCGCAAGGTCTTCTATAACCTCACGATGACCAGCCTTTCTGTTTTCGTCGCGCTGTTCGTGGGTGTCGTCGAGCTGCTGCAGGTCGTCATCCAGAGGTTCGACTTGAAAGGCGGAGTCTTCGGCGCGATCGCCGGGTTCGACCTCGTCGGCCGGGCCGGGTACTTCATCGTCGCCGCCTTCGTGGTGGCCTGGGCCGCGGCGCTCTTGATCTACAAGGCGCGGCGTATCGACGAGCGCTGGAGCGAGAGGATCAGCCGGGTCGCTTAGCCGGCTTCGGCGCCTTCCCGAAACAGTCCCTCGATGTCCAGGTGCCGCCCGCCGAAGGTCAGGTGACCTTCCCCGTCCCTCGGCCACTGGTCTTCGGGACGGTCCCAGGCCAGCTCGAGGCCGTTCTCGTCGGGGTCCCGTAGGTAGAGCGCCTCGTGAGTGCCGTGGTCGTTGACTCCGTCCAGCGGCCAGTCCGCGGCAACCAGCCGCCGCAACGCGTCACCGAGCGCGGCACGAGTCGGATACCGGATCGCGACGTGGTAGAGGCCAGTTGTCCCCGGCGGTGGCGGCGTGCCTCCCTTTGACTCCCACGTGTTGAACCCGAGGTGATGGTGATAGCCGCCGGCGGACAGGAAGAGCGCGTCCGGCATGCGGAACACCACGTCGAATCCGAGGATGTTGACGTAGAAGTGATGAATGCGGTCGATGTCCGCGGTCTTCAGGTGCACGTGCCCGATGTCCACGCCCGCGGCGATCGGTCGCGCACTCCGCTCGCGCGCGGTGACGCCGGCTGACGTCTCCTGGGCGGCGGCGCTCTTGTTGATGGTCATTATTCGGGCGGCCCGGCGAGCTTCCAGCCGTTCTGCCACGGCCAGCCGTACCGGATCTGGAGGGAGACGTTCAAAAACGCCATGCCTTCGAGCACGCGAGCCATCACCAGCGGGCCGGCGTCGATGGGCCGGAACCCGATCGACTCGACGAGCTCGAGCACCTGCTCTTTAGCCGGCTGGTCGTCGCCGGCGACGAAACCGTCGAGCTTGACGCTGTCGACGGACGGGTCGGCCATCCGGGAGGCAAATGCGTAGTTGAAGGCTTTGACGACGCGCACCTTGGGGTGACGAGTCTGGATCTCTTCCGCGTTGGAAGGGCTGCCCAGCACCTTGGCGATGTTCTCCATGTCGACATGGTTGGTGGCGTCGATGACAACCTTGCCGTCGACCGAGGAACCCAGGTCGCGGAACACCTCGCCGAGCTTGTCATACGGCACCGCGACGATCACGATCTCCGCGTTCTTGACTGCCTCGACGTTGGAGGGTGCGGCTTTCGCACCGGTTGCCTTCGCCGCCTCCGCGGCATGGTCCGCTGTCTTGGCGCTGAGAGTGACCGAATGTCCGGCCTTCACCGCTGATTTGGCCAGCGCCTTGCCTACATTCCCCGCTCCGATGATCGCTATGTTCATGTCTTCCTAACACTACGAACTCCTGCGTTTATTCGCTGGGCGGAGAATACCTACGACCAATGCCTGGCCAAATGTCTGGATTGAACTGGAAGCCCGCCCGTCGCCCCGAGCGAATCGCGCTCGAAGGTGCATCTGTGGTGCTCGAACCTGTAGATCCAGCCCGCCACGCCAGACCGCTCTACGACGCCGCCGATGGAGCCCCGGCCATCTGGGACTACCTCGCCTACGGGCCATTCGAGAACAAGAAGGCGTTCACCGAATGGTTAAAGGCACGCGCAGCGTCAGACGACCCGTTGTTCTATGCGCTCGTCGATCGCGGATCCGGCGCGGCGCGGGGGATGGCGAGCTACATGCGGATGAAGCCCGATCAGGGGGTGATCGAGATCGGCCACATCTGGTTCGCCCCCGTGATGCAGCGCACGCGGCAGGCGACAGAGGCGATCTTTGTCCTCGCCCGGCACGCTTTCGAAGATCTTGGCTATCGGCGGCTCGAGTGGAGGTGTGACTCGCTCAACGCGCCGTCCCGCCGAGCCGCGGAACGGTTCGGTTTTGTCTACGAGGGAGTGTTCCGCCAGCACATGGTGGTCAAGGGCCGCAACCGGGACACGGCCTGGTACGCGATGACCGATGGCGACTGGCCGCTGCGGCGGGCCGCGTTCGAAGCCTGGCTGGCGCCGGACAACTTCAACCCGGCCGGCCAACAGCGGGAGTCGTTGTCAGCTCTTCGCGCTCGCGCGGAGCTCGAGCCGCCGGCCAGACAGGGCCTGGACGGCGCCTGATAACAATGCGATCAGAGGGAAAGAGGAAGAGCAGCTCGGCTCAGGCGGTTCCACTTGTTGATATGGCAGCCACGAAGGAAGCAGTTGACTCAGCGCTGGAGCACGGCCAGGTCATCGATATCACCACGACCGGGCGTGAAAGCGGCCAACCTCGGCGCCTGGAGATCGTGTTCCACAACGTAGCCGGCCGGATCTATATCAGCGGCATCCCCTCCACCAAGCGCCGGAGCTGGATCGCCAACCTCGATTCCGATCCACACATGACGTTTCATCTCAAGGGCAAGGTCCGCGCGGACCTGCCGGCGACGGCTCGCATCATCGACGAGGAGAAGGAGCGGCGGGCGATCCTTCCTCACGTCGCGCGCAACTGGGGCCGCAAGGACCTCGAGCAGATGGTTCGCTACAGCCCGCTCATCGAGGTGACGATCGCGCCTCAGTAGTCCAAACCCTCATTCCGCAGTGTGATGCGCACAAAAAAGGAGGGCCGGCCGCCGGGCCAGCCCTTCGAGAGACTTCAGCGAATCGGGGTCAGCTGCAGCCCGTCGTCGCTCCGCAGTTCATGCACTTGTAGCAAGAGCCCGAACGCACGGTTATCGCGCCGCAGTCCGCGCACGCAGGTGCGTCCCCCGTGTTGACGAACGCAAGCTTCTGGAAGCCTCCGTTCCCGTTCGTCGTGGGCGCGGCGATCACCTTCAGCTCCGTCTGGGAGGCCGAAGGCCTTGCGTTGTCAGCAGGTGCCTTTGCCGGTTCGGCGGACGCCGGCTCGCGCCGGATGATGCCGGCCTCGTCCTGCTCCTCCACCGGCATGAAATGACTCGCCATCCAGCGGAAGATGTAGTCGACGATCGACTTCGCGATCGGGATCTCCTTGTTCTTCGTGAACCCGGAGGGCTCGAATCGCATGTGGCTGAACTTGTCGACCATGAACTTCACGGGCACGCCGAACTGAAGCGAGTACGACGTCTGCGTCGCGAAGGCGTCCATCAGGCCCGAGATGGTCGAGCCTTCCTTGGCCATCGTCACGAACAGCTCGCCGGGCATGCCGTCCTCGTACAGGCCGACGGTCAGGTAGCCCTCGTGGCCCTGGATGTCGAACTTGTGCGTGATGGCCTTGCGCTCCTCGGGCAGCTTGCGGCGCATCGCGCGGTACTCCACCTCGACTGGCGCCTTCTTCTTGTCCTTGTCGAGCGACGTGGACAGCGGCTGCGAGCGCTTGCACCCGTCGCGGTAAATCGCGATGCACTTGAGACCGAGTCTCCAGGATTCCATGTAGGTCTTCTCGATGTCCTCGACGGTCGCTTCGGTCGGCAGGTTCACCGTCTTTGAGATGGAACCTGAGACGAACGGCTGGACTGCAGCCATCATCCGCACATGACCCATCGGCGCGATCGAGCGCGAGCCGTTGAGCGGCTTGAAGGCGCAGTCGAAGACCTTGAGGTGGTCATCCATCAGGTGCGGAGCGCCTTCGATGGTGTCGTTCTCGTCGATGTACTCGACGATCTCTTTCACCTTCACCTCGTCGTAGCCCAGCTTGCGCAGGGCGGCGGGGACTGTGGTGTTGACGATCTTCAGCAGTCCGCCACCCACGAGCTTCTTGTACTTGACCAGCGCGAGGTCTGGTTCGATGCCCGTGGTGTCACAGTCCATCATCAAACCTATAGTCCCAGTAGGAGCGATGACCACGGCCTGGGCGTTGCGATAACCGTGGGCGCGGCCGAGCTTGACCGCCTCGTCCCACGTTTCACGAGCGGCGTCGATCACTTCCTCGGACTCGGGTGACGTGCTCAGCTGGTGAGCCGCCTGGCGGTGCTTTTCCATCACGCGCAGCATCGGTTCCCGGTTCTTGGCGAACTCGCTGAACGGGCCCTTGACCTGCGCCATGCGCGCCGACTGTGCGAACGCGCGGCCGGTCATGATCGCGGTGAGCGCGCCGGCGAAGCGGCCGCCCTCCTCGGAGTCGTACGCCAGGCCCATCGACATCAGCAGCGCGCCGAGGTTGGCGTAGCCGAGACCTAGAGGTCGCAGCGCTTCGGAGTTCTTGGCGATCGCCGGAGTGGGGTAGGAGGCGTTGGAGACGATGATCTCCTGGCCCGTGAAGCAGATGTCGATCGCGTGCCGGTATCGCTCGACGTCGAACTTCCCGCCTTCGGTCGTGACGAACTTCATCAAGTTGAGCGACAGCAAATTACAGGCGGTGTCGTCGAGGAAGACGAACTCGCTGCAGGGGTTGGTGGCGTTGATCCGGCCCGTGTTGGGCACCACGTTCCAGTCCTGGATGGTGGTGTCGAACTGCAGACCGGGGTCGCCGCAGATCCAGGTCGCTTCGGCGATCTCACGCCACAGGTCGCGCGCCTTGTAGGTGTCGATGACGCGGCCGTCCACGACCGCCTTCGTCTCCCACTTCTTGTCGCCGTCGACCGCGCGCATGAACTCGTCGCTCACGCGGACCGAGTTGTTGGCGTTCTGGAACTGGACCGAGTCGTACGCCCCGCCCGACACGTTGAAGCCGACGTTGTAGCCGGCCTCGATCAAAGCCCAGGCCTTCTTCTCTTCCTCCGCCTTGCAGCGGATGAACTCAAGGACGTCGGGGTGGTCGGAGTTGAGGATGACCATCTTGGCCGCCCGCCGAGTCGTCCCGCCCGACTTGATCGAGCCGGCGAACGAGTCGTAGCCCTTCATGAAGGAGACCGGGCCTGAGGCGGTGCCGCCGCCCGACAGCTGCTCCTTCGAGGAGCGCAGCACCGAGAGGTTGGTGCCTGTGCCGCTGCCGAACTTGAACAGCATGCCTTCCGTCTTGACCAGCTCGAGGATCGACTCCATCGAGTCCTGCACCGAGTTGATGAAGCAGGCCGAACCCTGCTGGGCGCGGCCGGGCACGCCGATGTTGAACCAGACCGGGCTGTTGAAGGAGGCGTGCTGCGTGACCAGGAGATAGCGCAGCTCTTGAGACCAGTTCTCGGCGTCCTCCTCGGACGCGAAGTAGCCGCCTTCGCGGCCCCACCGGCTAAGGGATTCGACGACGCGGTCGATGAGCTGGCGGACGCTGGTCTCGCGCTCGGGGGTGCCCACGCCGCCGCGGAAGTACTTCTGGGCGACGACGTTGATCGCGAGCTGCGACCAGGAGCGGGGGACCTCGACGTCCTTCTGCTCGAAGATGACCTGGCCCTTCTCGCCGGTGATCGCGGCCGTGCGTCGCTCCCACTCAATCAGGTCGAACGCGTGGCTGCCCGCTGGAGTGAACACACGCTTGAAGCGAAGCCCTTTTACGGCTGATTTGGGATGACTACCGTTCGTCTTGTTTTGTGCGCCCTGCGCGCGCCCGGCCCGGGCTCCGGTGAGGTCGGCAACAGTCTTGGCCATTTCTTTAGAGAAAGCCTCCTTCAAACATCCCCGGTGAGGGTGTATTCAAGCGCTGGGTTAGTGGGACGTGGGCTGGGTCGATGTACTTGTTCGTTTGGGGATGGAAGAGGCCCCAGAGCATGCCCGCCACTTATGCCCCAGGGCCTCGATCTAACGTGGTGCATGTTAAAAGCCCGACTTGGGGTTGTCAAGCCCCAAACACAAGATATTCGGCCTAAATGTGCCTTCACCTACCACATGTTGGTGGATTAACTGTGGATAACTCTGGGCACGAGATGGGCACAGGCTGCGGAAGGACTGTGGGAAGGTGTGCAAAACCGGCCTATTGAACTGCTTCGACGAGAGAGAGCTGGGAGCCGTCTGTGGATATGTTTTCCTCAGTTTGTTCCGTCATCTGGACGCTCTGCGCCGACGCGCGAATTCGAGCCGAGACCTGCTTGCCTTCCCCGTAGGCGTTCTGAAGCATGGTGACCGCCCGCTGCAGCTTGTTCTCGAGCACTCCTTCCAGCGTGTCGAGATGGCGCTCCACGTCGATGAGCGCCGACTGGAGCTTCTCCATGTCGACGGTGCGCGCGAACTGCAGGTGCAGCTGGTACAGCGTG
>DATCPI010000045.1:0-61108 GCA_036570165.1 Candidatus Dormiibacterota bacterium
CCCCGACCAATTTCTGACTTCAGATTCGTCCAACCGGCGGAGCTAAGGTGATAGGCCCGCTGTGCTGGTGTAGCAACCGTGTAGCAACGCGCAGTTGCGCCGGAAGCTAGCTGGCGGCCGCTACGCGAACAGATGACCTTGGAGGTACTTCAAGCCCGAGTCCACGGCAATCGTCGCAACGCGGAGGCCCGGTCCGAGGCGAGCGGCGATCTGAAGTGCGGCCCAGACATTGGCGCCCGTGCTGACGCCGCAGAAAATGCCCTCCTCCCGTGCTAGGTCGCGGGCGGTGGTCACTGCGTCGTCGTCAGTGACGGCCATGATCTCGTCCATAGGTCCGTGCGGGTGATCGGGCTCACGAAGCCGGCAGCGAGGCCCTCGATGTGATGTCCGGTCACGGGGCCGCCGGACAAGACGCGGGCGGCGTCGGGTTCGACTGCAACGCATTGGATCTTTGGTAGGCGCTCTTTAAGCACCTCCGCATTCCCGGAGAAGCAGCCGCCGGTGCCGACACCCATGACGAACGCCTGAATCTTTCCGTCTGTTTCGCGAAGTAGCTCGTGCGCCATCTCGTGGTAGGCCGAGCGATTGTCCGGATTGGAAAACTGCCTCGTCCAGAACGTGTCCCCACGGGCGGCTAGCTCCTCGACGCGCGCCTGCATTTTGGCCCGAAGTTGCGGGGTGATCAAACCTCCTTCGCTCGGCAGGACTTCGACCTTTGCCCCAAACGCTCGCATGGTTTGCACCTTCTCGCGAGCGATTGCATCAGAACTCACGAAGTGGGCGCGGTAGCCCTTTACGGCGCAGACGAGCGCAAGAGAGCTCCCGGTACTGCCCCCCGTAAACTCGACTACAGTCATACCGGGTCGCAGCTCACCCCGAGCTTCGGCGCCTTCGATCATGTGTCGGGCCATCCGGTCCTTCATGCTGCAGGTCGGGTTCGCGCTTTCCCACTTGACCCAAACTTCTGCGCCAGCCTGGTTTGGGAGGACCTTGAGGCGAACAAGTGGTGTGTTGCCGATTGCATCGAGGATCGTCATTGCCTCGCATTATGTGTTGACCGTCGCGGTGTGATGACCTTCGACTTCGTTATACGGCGCTGATGCACCCGCCGACTGACACCAGAATCATCCAACTGGGACAAAGGGCTCGTGTAGTAACGCGTATACCAACCGGGGCGGCCGCCACCATCACCTCGCGGCAGCTGGCGAACTCAAGCGCGGACGCAGTGAACTCAAACGGCCTCTGGCGGCTCACTCTGCGGACGAAGCGCTACTGCGGTACGGGACCGTGAGGCCCCGGGTTCAAATCCCGGGCCCCCGAGCAGAGATCTGTATTCAGTCCTCATCCGACCAGCGGGGTTAATGTGATTCGCCCGCTGCACTGGTGTAGTAACGAATGTAGCAAGCCCGATGCGGTCAAAACGCGCCTAATGAGGGGTTTTGGGTCGAGGGGCAAAGTAGTTGCTGCTTTTGTTATGGCCGATGGGCGTTAGTGATTTTGTCAGGCGGATTGTGGTGCAGTCGGAAGACCGCCCCTTCCGCCTGGCATGCCCCGAGACCTCGCAATGCGGAACCGGCCGGTCGGCTCGGCAGCGATCGGTGGCGGCGGATCCCGACACGAGAGTTCGTTCGACTCCAGGCCCTTGGTCATGACAGTTGGGATCGGAACACAAGCTCATCTCAGTCCACGGACCCGGCAGACCACAAATCTGGGCGTCATAAACTCTCAGAAAGTTGCTGATCTTCTTACGCTCAGGCCCGTAGATGTAGACCAATGAAGCAGGCCCAGTGAAACGCAGCCGTCCCGACATCGACGCGGCGGTGCGTGGGGGAGATTGGACACAGCCGATGGATGGTGAGGGTGCTCCAGGTCACGCCACGATTGAGGAGGCGCTCTACTGGAGACAGATCTATACCGAGATCCTGGGCATGGAGGAGAAGGTTCTGAATGGAATCCGCCAGCTGATGGCCACGCAGTCAGCCGAGGCGCGCCTCGAGGTCGAGCTGACCAATGTGCCGGTGGTGGTCGCCCAGGCGGAGAGGTTTCGCCAGCGTCTCGGCTACTGGGAGGCTCGGGTGCACGAGCTCAACGGAGCAGTTCCGCCCAAACGTGGGCGCGGCGTAATGGCCACCACATAGGCAGGTCCGAGTTCCAGTCATTCGACACCGACGGTGTTGTAACAGAATCAAATTTCAAAGGAGGTCTTCATGAAGGACCAGGTTCGTGGCAAGGCGGAAGAGATCAGGGGCAAGGTCACGGGCGACCGCGGCGAAGAGATGAAGGGCAAGGCGAGGCAGGCGGTGGGGAACGTCAAGCGCACCGTCCGCGACGTCAAAGAGGACGTACGTCATTAGGCCAATCGAAACCGGACCTCACGATAAGGAAAGGACGGTCGCCTCGACAATCGAGCCTGCCTTGGTCCGCTGATCGCCAGGCTCGCAGCCGCTACCGAACATCCACCTGGGAATACGTGGTACTTGGAGCCAGCTACATGGAGGTGTAGATAAATGAAACGGTTAACCATGGGTGCGGCGTTGGGCGGCCTCGCCGTCTACCTCTTCGATCCCGAGTTGGGCGAGGAGCGACGTGAGCGCCTGTTCTCTCTCTGGCGGGAGAATCGGGGTAGCGTGGTGCAAGCTGGCCAGGCTGCCTCCCAGGCAGTTGAGTCCGCGCGGCCACTGGCTCGCCGGATGAGCAAGGCAATAGGCCGCGGTGACTGGGCGGAGGCTTTCGATCGACGCCGGCCCGCGGTCAGTCTGGCCAAGCTTATCGGTGCCGCTGCCATCGGTGGCACTCTCGTCTACTTCCTGGATCCGGTTCAGGGCTCAGAGCGACGGCAGTGGTTGCTCTCCGCGCTGGAGGCAGGTCGCCAGGCCGCCCGGCAGACGGCCAAGGCTGTCAAGCCCAACGCTAGCCGTGTCAGTGATGAGGTGGCCGACCCTGTCGAGGGCGCGCCAAGTCCACGGTCCGCCGACATCCGGTAATTCTTACGTTGAGCTGTCTATCCACGCCGGTGAGTCCGAGACGGACATCGTCGGCCGCGTCATGGCCTTCTCCATCCTCAAGAAGACCAACGACTGGGAGAAGGGCCAGGTGTAGGACGGCAAAATTGCATCGCTCATGCCGCCCTCGCGTAGGCATGATGAAGTCCGCCCAGGATCGGTCGGCTGACGACGGCGCCGCATAACATCGGCGGACTTGGTACCGGCGTCTCCAGCTCAAGCGTGCGATGAGGGCGGTCGTGGTTGTAGCAGTGCACGAACTTCGTGAGCAAGGGCCCCTCGACCCTGCTGCCAGTCCCTGAAACGAAGCTCAAAGGGCTTGAAAACGGTCTCGGTAGATGAGACCGCCTAGATTTCGGGACCGTGAGGCCGAGGGTTCAAATCCCTCGCCCCCGACCAACTTTTGAATTCAGATCCCTCCCGCTGTCGTACTCGTCGTGGCGGCGCCACCACAAGCCGGTCTCGTTGCGACCGAGTGGCGCGCGGTCGAGCCACTGGTACATACCCCAGAGGCCGTCTATCCCGCGCTCGTACGCCGAGTAGGTGTGGTAGACGACGCCGTCCTCGAGCGCGAACGCGCTGACGCCGGGCCCTTCTCGCCTGTACGTCGGCCAGTCCGTTCCAACGCTCGACGTGATTTTGGCGATGAACGGATTCTCCTCGCCGCCCTCCGGCAGCCGAAAGTCCACCGCGCGGAAGTTGTACTCGGCGGCTCCCGACTGCCACTGCTCCTTGGTGATCGCCGCCTGGTAGTCGTAGTTGAAGTCGCTGTCGAACGAAGAAGCCCAGGGAAAGCTCCAGCCCATCCGCCGCTTGTACTCCTGCAGTTTCGCGAGCGGAGCTCGCGACACCGCGCATAGCGTGACGTCGTGATTCGCGAGATGGACGGCCGAGCCGTCGAAGCCGTCCGCGATCGCCGAGCAGGAAGGACACCCTGCCGTGTAGTCGGGCCCGAACATGAAGTGATAGATGAGGAGCTGCGAGCGTCCTCTGAAGAGATCGGCGAGGGATGCGGTGCCCTCGTCGGTCTCGAAGTGGTAGTCCTTTTCGACTCGAACCCAGGGCAGCTCCTGCCGCCACTGCGCCAGTTCGTCGCTACGCCGCGTCAGCGCCTTCTCGGCGTCGAGCAGCTCCAGCCTGGCCGCAAGCCACTCTTCACGTGTTCCGGTCTTGTGATCGGTCATTGTTTCTTTCCTTCTTGTCGTTACAACAGGTGGGTGTGGCCCGCGCCACCGATGACCTGTGACATCGGCGGCGTGAGTCCGGGAACCGACGAGGGGGCGATGACGATCAGAATTCCGAGTCCGACGATCGCCAGCGCCAGCGGCACATCGATGGCGGCTTTCGCGGGCAGGAGCTTCTGACCGAGGACGACGACCGCGATCACGGCCATCCAGGTGACGCTCATGACGCTCAGCGCCACCAACATCAGCATCAGCCCGATGCTCGAGCCGACACAGCAGAGGCCGTACTCGAATCCAGAGCGGACGCTCTCGCGGCAGAGCCTGCGGAACTGCTGCTTGAGCGGTGTGAGCTCGTAAACACCTGCTGCGATCGCAA
The DNA here is from genome assembly GCA_036570165.1 of Candidatus Dormiibacterota bacterium. Lineage (GTDB taxonomy): Bacteria > Chloroflexota > Dormibacteria > Dormibacterales > Dormibacteraceae > Palsa-870. The sequence continues at coordinate 4,563 of DATCPI010000045.1, forward strand.
CCGCGCCGGCGACGAAAGACCCGTGCGGCCGGTAGAACGCATACACGGCGACGCCCACCAGTGTCCAGACGGCAAGGTACGACCCGACGAATAGCGGCACGGCGCGCACACCGCCGGCATGAGCGCGTCTCAAGACTGCCGGAGCCGCGCCCGGCAGCATCATCGCCGCCATCATTGACACCCACACGGCGACGAAGAACGGGAACGAACCGAGCGGGGTCGCAACGCCCATGTCCATCCCGTTCATCTGCCGGACCGCGACGACCCAGGATGCGGCGGCGAGCCCGAGCGTCGCCGTCAGCGCGGCCGCCTTCACGGCTGTCCTAGGGCCGTACGCGATTGCGACCTTGTTGTTCAAAATCATGGTTGCTCCCTTCATTCCTCAACGAATTTCTTCAGACGGTCGAGCGCTTCGTCCCATCGCTTCGAGACGTGTTCGAGATAGGTTCGCGCGGCTTCCATTTGTTCCGGTTCCAGCTCCCAGATGCGCTCGCGTCCACGCCGCATATCGGAGACGAGCCCAGCTGTGGCGAGCACGTTCAAGTGCTTGGTAATGGCCTGTCGCGTGACAGCAGATCCGGCGGCTAGCCGGGTAATCGAGAGAGGGCCCTGGGAGCTCAGTCGGGCCACCAGTGCCAGCCGAGTTTCGTCACCGAGCGCCGCAAACATCGGCGCAGCGCGGGAAACCTCGCGCCAGCCGGCGCTATGAAGCGACATGTCGCGCGATGTTCTCGAGCTGCTCAGCCCAGCCCGCGTCGTTCATGTGGAATGCCTCAGCACGCCTTGCCGCCGGGATGCCATCGAAGCCCGATTCGACCACCCTGAGCCGGGTGCCTTCCGCGACTTCATCGAGTTGGAATTCGACCAGCGTGGTGGGTTCGCTGGAGTAGTCGACGCCGGATTCGACGGCGTATGGATGCCAGCGGTACGACATCCGGCTCTCGGGATCCATCCGCTCGATGGCGATCTCGATGGTTATCTGCCCATGGCCGGGCAGGGTGATCTGGCCGTGGACACGCCCGCCTGGTGCGAAGGCACCCTCGAGCTTCATGCCGAACCAGGCGCCGAACTCCTCGGCGTTGGCAAGCGCGCGCCAGACTCGCGAGCGCGGCGCGCGCAGAACGATCTCTTTCTCGATCCGGTCGGTGGTCTTATGCAACTTCATGGTTGCATCTTATCGCGCCCAGCCTGGAGATGCAACCGGCGAATTGCATATCTTCGATGCCACACCGTGGCGCCCGATCATTCAGGCCGCGGCCGCCGTACGCGGCCCACTGGAGGTCAGCGACGAAAGCGCCGAACCGCATGAAGCGCAAGTCAGCACTCCCCGTAGGAAATGTGGATGCTTGCTGTCTCGGACTTTATCTCGGTCGTGCGAGGTGAAGACCTGCTGGACTCGCTCGAACAGGAGGACCTTGAGGGAGGTGACGTTCAGCCGGTGATCATCGCTGACCTCGGCGAGCGCGCTTAAGCATGTCGTCCTCAGCTCGCCGCTTTCTTCACGAGCGCGCCGATCCTTACCTCTTCGGCGGCAGTCAACTTCTTCAGCGCGAAGGCGACCGGCCACATGGCTCCTTCGTCGAGGTTCGCCTTGTCGCTGAAGCCGAACGTCGCGTACCTCGTGCTGAACTTCTGCGCGCTTTGGAAAAAGCAGACGACCTTGCCGTCCTTGGCATACGCGGGCATCCCGTACCAGAGTTTCGGCGAGAGGGCTGGCGCGCTGGCTTTGATGATCGCATGGAGCCGCTCGCCCAATGCGCGATCCGGTGCCGGCATGGCGGCGATCTTCGCGAGCACGGCGCGTTCCCCGTCCGCCTTGTCCGCGCGCGGGCCGGGCCGCGCGGCCGCCTTCAGCTCTTGGGCGCGCTCCCTCATCGCGCCTCGTTCCTCGTCCGTGAATCCCTTGGACGCCTTGCCGATCACGCTGGTGCTCTTCGCGGACTTCTGCGTGCCCTTCTTTGCAGGTTTCCTCTCAGCCATAGTTCCACTCTCCTCTGCGAGATTTGGTGGGGACGACCCCCCATGCTAGGGAGCCGCCTCCGCGGCGGCTTCTCCAAAACTGCTCGATCGCATCGCCACCCCCGCCGCCACCACCGGCCGCTTGGCCGCCATATGGAAGCAGTTGGGCGCCACCATCGGCCCAGCCCCACGCGGTCATCCGACGGCGTCTCGCCGAGGATCTCCCGGAACGTGCGGCTTGAAGGTCCCTGAGCTGGTGAAGCCGACGTCGAAGCAGATGTCGGTGCCGCGCCTCCCCGAAGACGGCGCGGAAGCTCCGGATGAAGTGCGCCTCGGAGAGATGGGCCACCGCGGCCACGGCGCGGACGTCGAGCGGCTCGGTGTAGGCGCGCTCCATGGCGTCGCGGGCGAGCGCATCGACGTCCAGCCGCTGCGCGTACTCCTGGTCTTGCGCCGTGAAGGCCAGGAGCGTAGCCAGTTCGTCGGCCTGCGTAGCATTGATTTTCGATGGACATCCGCGATCTCGTAAGGCTGCGCAAGGCGAAGGACCGCATGGATCGCGAGTTCGACCGGCCGCTCGACGTGCCGGCCCTTGCGCGGTCGGCCGCGATGTCGACGGGCCACTTCTCCCGCAGCTTCAAGGCTGCGTTCGGCGAGAACCCGTACAGCTACCTCATGACTCGCAGGATCGAGCGTGCCAAAGCCCTGCTCAGGCGTGGCGACATGTCGGTCACCGACGCGTGCTTCGCCGTCGGCTTTACGTCGCTGGGCTCGTTCAGCTCGCGCTACACCGAACTCGTGGGCGAGTCGCCCAGCGCCTATCGCGCGCGCAGCCACTCGGCGGCCGCGGCCATCCCAGCTTGCGTCATCAAGGTGATGACAAAACCGATCAGAAATGAAGAAGCGGATGCGCCACACCGCTCTTAAGGTGATCGCATGAACCTGAAACTTCGTGACTGCTTCATCTCCGTCCACGACCACGACGAGGCGCTCGCCTTCTACCGAGATCTTCTCGGGCTGGAGGTCCGCAACGACGTCAAATACGAGGGCATGCGCTGGACCACGGTCGGGCCCAAGGGCCAGCCGGACGTCAACATCGTCCTCGAGCCGCCGCTTGCCGACCCGAACGCATCCCCGGCCGACCGCAAGGTCATGAAGGAGCTGCTCGCAAAGGGTCTACTGCGCGGCGTCATCTTCAGCAGCGAGGATTGCGATGCGACCTTCGAGCACATCCGGGCCGGAGGTGGCGAGGTGCTGCAGGAGCCGATGGATCAGCCGTACGGCGTGAGGGACTGCGCGTTCCGCGACCCGTCCGGCAACCTCATTCGCTTCAGCCAGAGCAAGGCCTGACCGCCGCCGCGCGAATGCGGCCCCGCCTAAAAGATGGAGACACCGTCAAGGACGTTGGTGGCGGCAAGCTGATCGCGAAAGTGAAGGACGCGGCCGGCAACACGATGGCACGCAATCGCCCTGAGCATTGAGGTCGATGGCGAATTTCGCGGCAATAAGAACTACGAGCCGTCGACGATTGACCCTAGTCCACAAACCAATCCGGCGGAACGTCGATATATGAGCGATTGAGATCCGCCGTTGATGGGCACCCGAGCAGCTTGAGCGTGCGTACGACGTCGGCGCGCAGTATCTCGATCGCGCGTGCGACGCCGGGTCCGCCGCCCGCAGCGAGGCCGTATGCATAGGCGCGCCCGATCAGCACCGCGTGTGCACCGAGACAGAGGGCTTTGACGATGTCGCTGCCGCGACGAATTCCTCCGTCCATCAGCACCTCGACCTTCCCGTTCACTGCGGCGACGACCTCGGGCAGCGCGCGCAAAGTGGGGGCCACGCCGTCGAGCTGGCGACCGCCGTGGTTCGATACGACGAGTGCACTCGCGCCTTCGTCAACCGCGCGTTGCGCATCCATTCCCGTCAGCACGCCCTTGACGACGATCGGTCCGTCCCACTCGTCGCGGATCCACCCGAAGTCTTGCCACGACACCGTCGATTGTTCGAGGGCTGGGCCGACCTCGAGGTACGGCATCGGCCCATCGGCGAGTACCACATTCGGAAACTTCATCAGTCCGCCGTCTGCCAAGAAGCCGTTCAGCCATCGCGGCCGCATGACGAACTGGGACACGAATGGCAGCATCGTCCAAACGCGGCGCGAAAGCAGTTCTTTCGTGCCGTTGCGCACGTCGCGCTCGCGAGGGCCTGCTACCGGCGTGTCGATCGTGACGACAAGCGCCGAGTAACCCGCCGTGCGGGCGCGCGCGATCGCCTTCTTTGCGACATCGCGTCCACCGACCAGGTACAGCTGATACCAGACCGGGCCGGCAGACGCAGAGCGCACCTCTTCGATGGAGGAGCCGGCCAGCGTCGAAAGCGTGTACACGGTCCCGGCGGTGCCGGCCGCCTGGGCGGCAACGGATTCGCCACGCGGGTAGAACATGCGCGTGCTGCCGATCGGCCCCAGCAGGAACGGCAGAGCCAGAGGCGTCCCCAATACCGTCGTTCGGAGATCGCTAGAGGCGGTGGCGACGGCGCCGCGCGGACGGAAGGTCACGGCATCAAAAACGCAGCAGTTGCCACGCAAGGTGACCTCATCCTGCGCGCCGCCGTCGATGTAATCGAACACAACGCGTGGCAGCCGGCGTTGAGCGAGGCGCCGAAGGTCGGCGATGTTCACGACACCAGGAGCCGTGAGGCGGCCCATCAGCAGATCCTGCCAGAAGTTATCGGAATGGCGAAAGGTTAAACCCTGGGGCCGTGACGATGGCGTCCTCCTTGGAGTGTCAGAAGACGCTGCGGCCTCTACATTGGCGGCAGCCCGCAAGCTGAAACCGGGACCTGAACGGACGATGGATCCAGCAGCATTCCAAGCTGCTCGGCGCCTGATCCAACACGCTGAACTGAAGGGACGGGCCGTTAGGCCGTCCCTTATGGGCCTTACTACCCTGTGTCGCCGCACCGATCGCGCGCAGGCTGAAGCTGTAATGGACCTCAGTGTCGGCTTCGTCTACGCGATCACGCTCATATACGACTCTCCAATCATCGCGGTCGTCTGGTGGCTGCTCGCCGATCTCAGTCACGGGTTGGCTGGAGCGTGCTCCTCAAAGGGGTGGCACGCGAATCACGGAAGGACCGGATCTGTTCTCCAGGGCCCTCCGCCAGAGCAGGGTGCTGCCGCTGGCGCCTGGAGGGTGCGAGCAGTGGATCGCGATTTGCCCGTCGGAGATACTGGCCGCAGGTTTGCTCACTCACAGCATCGTGCTGGCAATCGCGGCATCAATCGCCAGCGTCCGAGTTGCGCAGACGCAGCCGATGATGCGCCGGTATCGTGGCTTCATCGAGTAATGAGCGACCAGCGGCAAACAAGCGTGAACATCATGGAACCTCTCGCGCGCGCCTTCGCGCGTTCGGTCCCCGAGCGCCCGGCCGATGACGGGCTGTTCGGGCCGCGCAGCGTCGTGTGGCGCGTGCATCGCGATCGCAGCTTTCCGCTGGCCGGCATTCGCTCGCTGATGGTCCAGGCTCTGCATCCGCTGGCGATGGCCGGGGTCGCCCAGCACAGCACCTGGCAGCAGGATCCATTCGGGCGAATCGCTGCTACGAGTGGCTACATCCTGACGGTCACCTACGGCGACACCGTGGCCGCGCACAAGGCTGCGTCTTTCGTGCGGGCCGTGCACGGTCACGTGAATGGAACCGACCCCGTCACGGGCCGCGCATACCACGCCGCGGACCCGAGCCTCCTGTTGTGGATTCACGCGGCGATGGTCGATTCGATCGTCCACATCGTCCAGCGCTACGGCCGTGGCCTCGATGCGGCCGACGCGGACCGCTATGTGGCCGAGATGGTGCCATTCGCCGCGCTCCTTGGAGTTCCCGCGGAGCGCGTCCCGGCGAGCGTGGAAGCACTTCGCGAGTACATGGAGTCCGTCGACCTGCTGCAGGCCACGCCGGCGGCGCGCGATTCGATCGCCCTCGTGCTCGATCCACCCTGGCTCGATCAGGACACGCGCGAGCTCTGGCGCGACCTCGGACAGGTTGCCATCGGAACCCTGCCGGGTTGGGCTCGCTCGATGTATGGCTTTGACGAACCGCCACCGCAATCCATGGAGCGCGAGCCTGTGCGTCAGCTCATCGGCGCGGTGGATCTCGCGTTCGAGATGCTCCCCGGCGTGATGGAGGCGCGAGAGCGCATCGAGCTCCGAATGCGCCGATGAGTCGCGCTCGATCCGGGGGAGCCGTTCATCAGTCGCGACTGGGTCGCACTGCGCCGCTGGCGCGGCTCGCCCTGCGCATCGGAGGGCGCTACCTGGCGCGGTCGCCGCAGTTGATCTTCGCGTCCGTGGAGCGCCGCGGCGAGCTGCGCCACGACCTGGCCCTGCGCTCGGCTGAGGAGGTGGCTGAAGAGCTTGGGTACATGAAGGGCGCCCTCATGAAACTTGGCCAGATGGCGAGCTACATCGACGAGGACATGCCGCAGACGTTTCGCACCGCGATGGCTCGGCTGCAGCACAACGCTCCCCCCATGAGTCCGGCCCTCGCAGCTTCCGTGATCGTCGAAGAGCTCGGTGATGCTCCCGAGCGCGTCTTCGCACGGTGGGACCCGCTGCCTTTTGCCGCGGCCTCCATCGGGCAGGTGCACCGGGCGATCACCCTCGACGGTCGCGCGGTCGCGGTCAAGGTGCAGTATCCAGGCATCGCGCGCAGCATCACCTCAGACGTGCGGAACGTCACATTGCTGCGCCGGATCGCCTCTGCCGCCTTTCCAGCCCTGGACACGCGATCGTTCATCGAAGAGCTCGGCGAGCGGCTTCGCGAAGAAGTCGACTATCTGCTGGAGGCTGAGAATCAGGAGTACTTCGCCCAGTACTACGAAGCGCATCCCGTCATCCATGTGCCCCACGTCCTGACCGAGCTGAGCACGGAGCGGGTGCTCACCAGCGAGCTGGTCAGCGGGGAGCGCTTCGAAAAGGTTGTGCAGTGGGACCAGCACGAACGAGACCTGGCGGCTGAGACGATTCATCGCTTCGTCTCACGCAGCCTGTATCGCCTACATGCATTCAACGGTGATCCGCACCCCGGCAACTACCTGTTCCATGGACGCGGGCGAGTCAGCTTTCTCGACTTCGGGCTGACGAAGTACTTCACCGATCAGGATCTTGTGCCTCTCGTCGAGGCGCTCCGATGTCTAGTCATCGAGAGGGACGGGGACTGCTTCCGCTCGGCGCTGGAGCGCGCCGGTTTCCTCCGACCAGGCGCGCCGGTGACGACGGACACGGTCGTCGATCGCTTCGGCCTCTTCTATTCAACCGTGCTGCGCGACGAGCCGATGACCATCACGCCGGCGTTCGCCTCTTCGATCGTCCGGCGCTTCTTCGATGCGCGGGGCCCTCTGGCTCCGTACACGGATGTCCCCCGCGCCTACGTGATTCTTCAGCGCATCAACCTGGGCCTCTATGCCGTGCTCGGCAGCCTCAACGCCACCGCCAACTGGCGCCGGATGGCAGCCGAGATGTGGCCTTTCGCAAACGCGCCTGCCTCGACAGCGATCGGTGAAGCCGAACGGCGCTGGGAGCAGAAGCGCGCGGGGATCGATCGGGTCTCGGCGTTGCGGTAACGCAGGCTCGTAGTTGTCCAAATGAACAACACGAAGATGGCAGTGGTCGATTCAAAGGAGTGGTAGCGGAGCCGCGGCCTCTCCGGTTAGTAGTGCGGCGGCGCGTGGCGATTCCACCCGCGCATCGAATGCTCGCAGCATCTCCTCAGTGGCGCCATGCTCCGTGTACCGACGATTGGAGCTTGAGTCACGATCGAAGTCGAAAGCTCGACATGATTCGCCTCGACCTGCTGGCCGGCGATGACCCGGAGCAGCAATATAGAGGCCCTCGATCGTCGAGTCGTTCAGCGCCCCGCCGTGTCGATGGAGTGAGAGGAGCGAGCGGCCGCATCCTGGTCACCGGCGCCGGCGGCAAGCTCGGCCAGGCCGTGGTCGAAGAGCTGGTCACGCCAAAACCGCTCTGGTGGAAGCTCCAGGTGATGAATTCGCGCGCTTTCGGCCGCCTACTTGACGACGCGGAATCTGAGATGGGTCGCGAAACGGGACTCGACCACCTCCAAGCGCTCTAACTGGATCGGGGCACCGAGCTGATCGAACAGTCGTGTACCTTCGCCCAGAAGGACCGGTGCGACATGGAGCAGCAGCTCGTCAGCCAACCCGGCCCGCAGGATCTGCTGGATAACGCTAGCGCCGCCCATGACATGGACCTTCTTGTCTCCCGCCGCGGCGGTCGCCAGGGCGACGGCCTGCTTGACCCCCTCGGTGACGAATGTGAAGGTTGTCGCACCCTTCACGATCACGTCGTGGGGGCGATGGGTCACCACAAACACCGGCATTTGGTAAAAGCCATCTTCGCCCCATCCTCCCGTCCCGTCGAACACCTTGCGACTCGTAATAACCGCGCCGGCAGGTGCGAACAGGTTCTCACGGAGGATCTTCTGGCTGTCTTCTTTCCAAATCCAGCTATGGAGGATCTCGCCTCCTTGCCCCAGCCCTGTATGTTCGTTGATGTTCGGGCCGGTGACGAAGCCGTCCATCGACATCGAGATGTTGATTTCTACGATGGCTGTATTTCTCATGCACTCATTTAGACCGCTCTGACGGAGAAACTCATCGGTCAGCTCCGGAATGCCCAATCCTTTCCTCTGAGGATATGGGCGCGATCGACATGACCGCGATTTGTCCGCGGAGGCCCGGCACGCGTCGTTCTGCGACTACCTTCAACCCGGCGTCCAAAAGCATGCCCTGGAGGTGGTCTCGCTCAGGGAACTGATGCAGCCTCAAGAGCCAACGGACGGGCTTCATGAATCCGGACGGGAAGAAGTCGGCGAGCAACCACCGGCCGCGCGGAGTCAAGACTCTCGCGACCTCGAAGATGCCCCGGTTCTGGTCGGGCCAATGGTGAAAGGTCATCGTGCTGAACACCAGGTCAAAGGAACCTTTCGGAAAGGGCAGGTCTTCCGCAGTCGCTTGCTCGAATTGGATGGTGCCGGTCGGATTCGACGTCTGCGCGTACTTCACCATCTCGATCGCCGCGTCGGCGCCAACAAGCTTTGCCCCGGGGAATCGAGCTTCCGCCGATCGGAGCAATTTTCCAGTGCCACATCCGACGTCGAGGATTGCCTCGGGCCGGCCGACCTGCTCCTCGGCCAGTTGCAGGACCGTTCGTTGGATCGGCTCGAAGATGATGCGTTGCATCCAGTGGCGGTCGTAGGTGCCTGCCCACCGGTTGAAGCGATCCTCATCGTGGCCGTGAACCATCGGCTTGCATCCTAAGCACCGCTGATAACCTCTCGTCGTCCATGAGGGTGCCGGCTCGCGGGTGATCAGCGTTGCGGCACATGCAGGGTGAATCCGACACGGTGTTCTTCGCCCTCTGACGGAACCGGGAGGATGGACATAACTGACAGGTGCATGCATCGCAGACGCTCCCTTGCGCGCGTCTTCTTATTGTGTGAGTCAAGGGAGAGCCAGCCGGGTCGGCTTCCGCGCCGGCGTGAGCGGATAAGCTGGCAGAGTGGGCCAGAACGAGGTAAGCGAGATCGACCGTGCGATCAGCGCGCTTCAGGATCGGACCCGTCGCCAGATCCTGCTCGACTTTTATGTGCACCAGCCCGAATGGACAGTTGACGATGCTGCCAAAGCCGCCGGCGTGCATCGAACGGTCGCGCATGGACATCTCGAGCGCCTTGTCGCGCGCCTGGCCGGCCTGTTGGCCGAGGGCCTCCAAACACGCGGTCAGCAGGGTATCGAAGCTGCCCGAGAGGCGGGCCGACGCTACGGCGCAATGCCGGCGACACGATGCAGCTGCTGGGGAAGCTGAACGGACTTCGCGAACCGATGGAATGGGCGGCCATGGCGAACGTTGTCTTCGAGACGGCCGACGTCGACCCCGGCGCGCAAAGCGTCGTTCTGCGAGGCGCGTCGGCGCTGAGCGACCTGGCGAAGTCCGTGCGGGAATTCCTTGGTATAGAAGGGCCCGTCGTCCTGGCAGGCGGCTTACTCCTCAATCAGCCGAACCTGGAATGCGCAGTTCGCGAAGAGCTGGGAGCGCAGTGCATCCGCCTCGAAGAACCGCCGGTGGCCGGGGCTGTCCGGCTGGCCGAATCCGGGCTCACCTCATGAGTCATTTCCGCGACGAGATCGCTGAGCAACCCGAGGTTGCATCGCGCCTGCTCCAGCAGAGTCGTGACGCGGTCGCAGCCATCGGGGCCCGAATTCATGAGTTCCGGCCGCGAGGCTATCTCATCGCGGCGAGAGGCAGCTCGGACCACGCAGCGCTCTATGCCAAGTACCTGTTCGGCGCGAGGAATCGGGCTCTGGTCGCTCTGGCGGCGCCGTCATTGTTCACGCACTACGCAAGCCCTCCGAACGTCGAGGGCCAATGCGTCATCGGCATCTCGCAGTCTGGCGCGTCGCCCGATGTGGTCTCGGTTCTCGAGGAGGCCAGGCGGCAAGGCGCGCTCACTGTCGCGATCAGCAACGAGGCCGAGTCGCCGCTGGCCAGGGCAGCCGACCTTGTCTTGACGCTGGGAGCCGGCCAGGAGCGCAGCGTTCCGGCCTCCAAGACCTACACGGCAAGCCTCCTAGCGCTCGCCCTCATCTCGCAGGCCGTCGATCCGGATGTGGCGTTCGGTGCCGCGCTCTCGATGGTTCCGCAAGCAATGGCGAGAGCGCTCGAGATGGACTCCGACCTGGAGAAACTCGTTGCCCCGCTGAACGGTACGAGGGCGATCGTTCTGGGCCGAGGCTTCAACTTCTCAACTGCCGAGGAGCTCGCGCTCAAGCTGATGGAAACGAGCTACGTCATGGCGCGTGCATGGTCGGTCGCGGACTTCGAGCACGGACCGATCGCTGTCGTCGACGCCGGTATTCCGATCATCGTGGTCGATGGCGGTGGCGCGGTGGCAACGTCCATGCGGTCGATACGAGAGCGCATCGGTGCGAAAGGCTGCCCTGTTGTTCAGCTCGTCGACGGCAAGGTAGGGAAGACCGATCCTTCGACGACAGTGCAGCTTGATTCAGGGCTGCCTGAGGAACTGACCCCGATCAGCTTGACCGTGCTGGCGCAGCTTCTGGCTCACCGCGTCGCTGTCGTCCGAGGGTTCGACCCGGACAGCCCGCGCGAGATTCGTAAGGTGACGCGCACCTGGTAGCCGCATGTGCTCTGGAGAATCGGTAGGCCGAACCCCGAGGGAGGCTGCCAAGCGGCGCCTCCCTCTCAACCGGGGGTTCGAACCGATCGGGCCCAGGGTGGGCGACCTTGAGAGGGCGCCAGCCGGCTTAACCTCCGGCGGCACAGCGCGACAAGGCACACGAGGCGAACAATTACCTCATGACAATGACGAGAAAGTGGACCGCCGAAGAAATCCCCGATCAGCACGGCCGCACGGCCATCGTCACCGGCGCAAACAGCGGCCTCGGTCGTATCGTTGCGCGCGAGCTCGCTGGGCGTGGTGCCAAGGTGATCGTCGCCAGTCGCGACAACATGAAGGGCGCGGAGGCCGCGAGGGCCATCACAGCTGCCTTTCCCTCATCGACCGTAGAGGCTGCCCAGCTCGACCTTGCCAACCTCAGTTCGATTCGAGCGTTCGCTGACCGCATCCGAGCCGGCAACGACCACATCGACCTGCTGATCAACAACGCCGGCGTCATGGCCGCGCCCTTTCAGCGGACCGCCGACGGCTTTGAGCTTCAGTTCGGGACCAATCATCTCGGCCATTTCGCGCTGACTGGGCTTTTGCTGCCCCTCCTCTACGAGCGGCCCGACGCCCGTCTCGTGACGGTCAGCAGCAACAGCCACAAGGCCGGGCAAATGCGGTTCGACGATCTGCAGGGGGAGCGCCACTATTCGCGCTGGGGAGCCTACTCACAATCCAAGCTCGCCAACCTGCTTTTCGCCTTCGAGCTCGACAGGCGGCTCAAGGCCGGCGGCCGGCGATTGATCAGCGTTGCGGCCCATCCTGGATACTCGGCCACCAACCTTCAGCTCAGCGGGCCCCTGCCGCACGAGCGCCTCGTGATGCGCATGAGCAACCGCCTTTTCGCCCAGTCGGCTGAGATGGGCGCCCTACCTCTCCTCTATGCGGCCACCGCCCCCGACTTGCAGGGCGGCTCCTACGTGGGGCCGGACGGTGCGCGAGAGATGCGTGGGAACCCAGTCCTCGTCCACGCGACAAGACGTGCCGAGGACATGGAGGATGCGCGTCGCCTTTGGGACATCTCGGAGCGGCTGACCGGTTTCACGTACGACTTCAGGGCGCCGGCTGGAGAGCGGTTCCGAGGCTAACCGCTTTCAGGTTGGCTCGGCCGCGATCGACATGCCGGCGATTTAACCGCCAAGGCAGAGCAGAAAGACAGGTACCAGATTTAGGTACCGCCCGGGCTAGGTTTAGGTATTTCGCACCTTATGGGCACTGGGCTCCTCTTCCTAACCTTGTTCCAAGGTCAGGAATCCATAAGGAGGACAACCAAAGGTGAGCAGCAACTACAAGTTCTACGCGTTAAAAATGGCCGAGCTCCGCGTCTACCGCGGCACGAAGCGACCATTGCAGAGCCAGCTCGATGAGCTGCTCGAGTTCGTGCGGAGATGCGAGGCCCAATGGAGGCAGTTACCCGCATAACCTCCGGTCGATGACCGGCGTGGCCTTCCGGTTCCTAAATGGACAGCTCGTGGCATCCCGAAGGGCAAGGAGTTATTGGTATTTCGTCCATGTCCCGGCGAGTCGCCTGCCGCAGGGATCGCCCGCCAACAATGACAAGCTCAGCGTATTCCCGTCGACAGCCCACTTCCATCGTCCCACCCCGTCTGGGAGGACCTTCCCGCATGCCTCTCCATTGAAGAACTCGATCTCCGTGCCGTTGACAACAACGTTCCCCTTGCCCGCGCCGAAGTCGTACGTGTAGCCTCGGAGCCTCAGGCAGAAGTCCCCGAGTGCCCAGCTGCCCGCAAGCTCCGCGGAAACGGCTCCTCCAGTCGGCCAGCCTGGTGCCGGGGTGGCGGGCGCCGAGGTGCTGGCAGGAGCCGAGGCGCACGCGCCGGCAGCGACAGTCGGCAGCGGGCTCGGAGAAGGCGACGACTGCGCGGTCGGAGTGGCCTGACCCCCGCACCCGCTTAGTCCGAGGACCACAAGGAGCGCCACCGGATACCAACGTCTTAGCTTCAGGGTTCGCTGCACAGCCGCCATCTTAACGGCCAAGTGCATTTATTCATTTAGTTGCATCGAAACGTGTGAATATCGAAGGAAGAACAGCATTCGTTTCTGCAGGACGATTGAGGCGCCGAGCGTCGTCACAACACCGAACGGGGGGCGGGTCTCACTGCCCGTCCCCCGACCACCATCTGGGCGCTTACGCGTAGCCCTGTTGCTCGACCTTCCTCGCGATCAAGATCCCGGTGACGATGAGCAACGCTGCACCTACCAGGGTCACGAGCGGCGCTGACAGCGCCGACAGCATGAATGCAACGCCGAACGCGGGTCCGATCCACTTTGCGAACCGGCCCGAGCGCCAGATCGCGTAGCCCAAGCTTATCGACGCGACCAACGCGGCTAGACCGCCGACGATGAACACGGGGGTCATCCTGCCGCTCCAGTGGCCACCCGACATCAGATTGAAGGCTTCCTTCGCACCGTCTTTATGGCCAGCTCGGTAGACGTCACTGAGGACGGGGTCGACATAGGCAAGGATCATCCACAGACCCACCAGCAGCGCAAGCACAATCACCCCCAGGATCATTCCGAGCGCCGCCCAATTGCGCGCGGGCCCAGCCGCCAGCACGGAGTAGAGCGTGAGCACGCCGAACAAAAGGCAAAGAAGCCCGACGATGTAGACGAAGCCGACGATCACGTCGCGAGTTGGATCTTGAGCGAGTTGCTTGTCGGCGCTGCCGCCACCTCCGGTAAGAAAGATCCCAATCCACGGCAGCAGGGTCAGTAAGCCGGCGACTGGAATCGCCCATAACCCCGCACGGGTAAGACTCACCTTCATGGCACCCACCTCCCATCGCAATCACGAAAAACCGAATCTCGACCGGGCTAGGTTAGGGCTGAGCGGCCGGGACCACAAGCATCGATATGCGATCTCGAAGGTCTCGAGCGGAGGTCCGCGCCCGCATTCGGCCGGCGTCCCTTGGTTATGTGACGGTCACGCCCCCGTCGACGACGATCGTCTGGCCTGTCACGTAGGAGGCAGCGTCGCTCGCCAAGAAAATCAGCGCTGACGCAAGTTCGACGGGTTCACCAATGCGGGACAGCAGTACGCGCGGCATCTGCGACTCCACGTAGCTTTTGGGGAGCTGCGAGGCCATCTCGCTCGGGAAGAATCCAGGCGCGAGGGCGTTGACCCGAATTCCTTTTCGACCCGACCACTGTTGCGCCAGATCCCGTGTGAGGCCGATCAGCCCCGCTTTGCTCGCCGAGTAAGCAGCCTGCGGGAGCCCGGCGGTCGTGAGGCCGAGGATGCTGCTGACGTTCACGATCGAGCTTCCTGGCTTCATCACGCGACCGCATTCCTGCGCCATCCAGTAGCAGCCGTTCAGGTTGACGTCTATGACCTCGCGGAACTGTTCGGGTGTCTCGCGCGTGGCAGGGAACGCGGTTCCTTTGCCCGCATTGTTGACCAGGATGTCCACGCGTCCGAAATGCTCGACGGCGGTGCTGACCAGGCGGTGGCAATCCTCTGGAATCGACACGTCGCACTCAACGACGATGGCGGTACCCCCGGCGTCTGCGATCGAACGCTGTGTCTCGAGCAGCTTTTCTTTTCGCCGAGCTCCGAGAACAACGGTCGCGCCCACCTCAGCCAAGGCCCGCGAAAATGCGACGCCGAGTCCGGATGACGCCCCGGTCACGATGGCAACCCGGCCATCAAGACGAAATCGATCCAGAATTCCCTTACGCACTTCGTTTGAGCTTGTCACTCGAAGGCCCCACCTCTAATACCCGACCTCGTATGGCTTGTGCGATTTTAAAGCAGGTCGCCAACCTCTCGGTCAGGACCCGGTTAGAGCTCCGGCGACGGCAACATCGCTCGCGCTTGCGTCAACAACGTCATTTTGGCGCCGGCGATCCGAACCGCGAAGAGCGGAGGCCACGCCGGCGAGGACGGACATCGCGACGCAAGCCGCCAGCGCGACCCGGATTCCGGTCACGAAAGGCTGGGCCAACAGGCTCGCGAATAAGTGGGGGTCGGTGACTCGAGCGGCGACCCCAGGCGGCAGCGTGGCCAGCAATGACGCCGGGATGAGGTGCGAGACGGGATCGTATCCAAGCATCGCGGCAAAGACCGCGGCACCGGGAGGCAGGGATGCGATTCGCTGCGCGAGCTCCGGAGGCAGGCCGGCCTGGCCCGCGCCGGCGAGCAAAGCCGGTCCCAGATTATTCGAGAGGCTCGCGATGACGATGGTGAAGAAGATGGCAGTGCTGGCCGTCATACCGGCGTTGAGCACCATGGCGCGCATGCCCGACGCAGCTCCACGGTGCTCCGCAGGCACCGCACCCATGATCTGTGAGGTGTTCGGCGCGCTGAAGAAACCCATGCCGGCTCCCATGAGTGCGAGGTAGGCGGCGAACAGACCGAGGTTGAAGTTCGCCGGCAGTGTCATGAGGAGGGCAGCCCCGACGCCCGCCACCAGGATGCCACCGGTCGCGAGCAGGCGAGAGCCGTAGCGGTCGCTGAGCCAGCCGCCGATTGGCCCGCACACCACGAATCCGAGCATGAGGGGCATCGTGTCGATGCCGGCCTGAAGCGGGGTGTCCGCGTACCTGACTCCATGCAGCGGGAGCCAGATGCCCTGGAGCCAGATGATGAACATGAACTGGAGGCCGCCTCGAGCGAGTGAGAAGAGGAAGGCCGCGATGTTGCCGAAAAGGAAGTCGCGGATGCGGAAGAGCTGGAGGTCGAACAGCGGATAGCGGACCCGGGTTTCGACCACGACGAAGGCGGCAAGGAGGATGACCCCGGCGCCGAGGACCAGCACGACGATCGGGTTTGACCATCCCATCGGCTGGTTTCCGTACGGCGTCAACGCCTCCGTCAAGCCGAACATCAGAGCCAGCAGCCCGCCCGCGAATGTCAGGTTGCCCATCCAGTCGAGCGGCTGGGCCCGCCGCGATCCGATCTCGTGCAGCGCTCGGAACGCCCACACCGTTCCAAAGAGGCCGACTGGGACGCTGATCAGGAAATCCAGGCGCCAGTTGACCGCCGCGAGGATTCCGCCGAGCACGACACCCACGACGTTCCCCGCAATGAAGGCGATCTGATTGATCCCCATTGAGAATCCGCGCTGGCGTGCGGGAAACGCGTCGGTCAAGAGCGCGATGCTGTTCGCGAACAGGCAGGCGCCGCCAACGCCTTGAAGCATTCGAAACACGATCAGTTCGATCGCGCCAGTAGTCCCCTCGGACGGGGTCAGCGCGCAGAGCAGCGAACCAACGGTGAAGACGACGAATCCAAGGTTGTAGATGCGCACGCGGCCGAAGATGTCGGCGATCCGGCCGAAGGTGACCAGCAGCACCGTGGTGACCGCCGAGTAACCCATCAGCATCCACAGCAGGAGATTCGACTGGCCAGGTGCGAGAGGGTCGACATGGAGACCCGAGAAGATGGCGGGCAAGGAGATGAGGACGATCGTCTGGTTGATCGAAGCCATGAGCATCCCGATGGTCGTGTTGATCAGCACGACCCACTTGTATTCGAGCTTCACGCTTCGCTCTCTAACAACAGGGATTCTTCCTCCGCCTGCGCGACGGCTGCGTTGAACTCGCGCATCGCCGCGGCGATCCGCTCGCGGTCGGCAACTGTCATGCCGTCGACGGCGGTGCGGATTGGGGTCCCTTCGAGGAAAGGAATCGCGCTGACCATGCGTCGGCCTTCCGGGGTGATCGTGGCGAGCACCTTGCGGCGGTCCTCATCGTCTCGGCGCCGTTCGATCAAGCCGCGCTCCTCGAGGCGGTCGACGAGGCGCGTCATGGATGGGGGCGCGAGCACGAGGTCGGCACCCAGCTGGCCCAGGGATCGTGGCTCCTTTGCGAGCCGACGCAGCACTCGAACCTGCGCCAGGGTCAGCTCAGCCGCATGCCAGATCCGCGTTTGGAGGGCTTCGCTGAGCGTTACCGCATCGAGATAGGCGCGGAGCAGCCGGGCGGCCGAGGCGTCTGGATTAGTTGCCGCCACGACAACATTGTACAAATGGGCAAATGAGGCAGGCTGGGTACTGCCTCGCGCGTCTTATCTTAATGTGGATCGTTATTGGGGGCGTCAGACAGCAGCTGGAACACTATGCCGTCCGTCGTGCTCGGATCAGTCCAGGCGTTCACTCGCGCTCCCACGCGAAGTATCCCGTGGCTGTCCGCTCTCACTCCCAGACCCTCGAGCGCGGCCAGCACGGATGACACGTCGTCAACTTCAACGGCCACGTGTTCAATGCGGGCAGTCGCGCCGTCGAGGACACGGACCTTGGCCTTGGCGTCGAGGTCTTCGATGACCTCGATCCGTGCGTCGCCGCATTGAAAGAATGCAACGCGTCTCGACAGCTCCGGGACCTCTTGCTCGCGGACGAGCGTGAGGCCGAGTGTCTCGCTGAGCAGCCTTTTTGCATCGGTCAGGTCGTCGACGACGATACCGACATGATCGAGTCGTTTGAGCATTCCAACCTCCGTTTTTTGGTTTCGCTCTGAGCGCGGCTTGGTGCCGATTATCCGCGCCCGACAAGTCAGAGTCGACACGCCTGGCGCCAAACGCGCCTTCGACAACGCCGATTCGACACGTCTGGCTCCAAACGCGCCAAAAAATACGCTATCTCACCGACGCGAGCGTCACTCATCCCAAGGCGTCAGGCCGGCCGGGTCGGAGGGCCTCTATAGTCCGCTGAAATGTCTGCGGCCTCAGCGATTTCGACGCAGAAGGCATCCGGCAAGTCATCCGGATGGATCGCCCTGCTCGTGCTCTTCGGAATCGCTTCGACGATCGAAGCAGCCACCGTTTCGCACGTCTTCCGCTTCATGCCCCTCTACCTAGGGACCGTCCACGTGCCGCCGGCGGAGGTGCCGGCCTGGACCGGGTACCTGAACGCGGCATTTTTCCTCTTCGGCCTGCCGTTGGTCCCGTTCTGGGGGGTCTGGGCGGAGCGTTATGGGCGCATCCCGATCATCGCCCGCAGCGCCTTCGTCGAGATGGTGGTCTTCGCCGTCCTCTGGTCCGCGCAGAACCGGTGGGAGGCGGCGTTCGGGATGCTCCTGGTCGGCTTCCAGCTCGGGAACACCGGTGTAATGCTCACAGCGCTTCGCGCGGTGACCCCGCCGGGGCGGGTCGGGTTGGCGATCTCGCTTTTTGGCGTCACGCCTTCACTCGGATTCGCGCTCGGCCCTACCGCCGGTGGCTGGCTTGTCGACCACGGTGTCCTGAACCTGCACACCCTGTTCGCCGTCGACGCAGCGCTGTCGCTGGCGGCGGGCGTCATGCTGCTTGCGTTCGCCCGCGAAGGCGCTCGCCCGCCGGGGCCAACCGGGTCGGCGACGCGCCTCGCGTTCAATGCTCTCCGGCTGGCACTGACCGCACGCGTGACCCTGATCATCTTCGGCGTTTTCGGCCTGGCTTACTTTGCGCAGCAGATCGCCAACCCGTTCTTACCGCTGCTCGTGATCAGACTCCATGGCGGCACTGCCGGCGTCGCGGGCCAGATTGGAATCGTATTCGGGGCGTCGGCTCTGCTCGGAGCGCTTCTCTCGCCGCTTGCGGGTGCTGCCGGCGATCGCTTCGGGTTCCGGCCGATTCTGACCGGGGCCTGCGTGCTAGCTGCGGCAAGTCTCGGCGCATTGGCCCTGGCACCGGATCTGGTCTGGCTCACGGCCGCGGCGGTCGCCCTCGGCGCCGCGAGCGCCACTGCAATCTCGATGGTGTTCGCTCTCCTGGCCACCGCCGTCCCGGAGGACCGTCGCGCCACGACGCTCAACCTGGTCCTGCTGCCCATCTATCTCTCGTCGGTGGCCGGCGCCTTCGTGGGAGCGCTTTTAGTGCGCGAGGGACTCAACACCGTGCTCTGGACCGGGGCCGCAATCTCCTTGATCGCCGCGCTGCTGACCACCAGGTTGCCTTCGGTCGCCCGGGCCAAGGCATAGCGCCACTATGCTCATCCGCGTGGCCGGCGGATTCACGGGCTGGAAGGGCGACTTCCGCGGCTTTTTCCTGGGCCTGAAGGCGAACAACTCAAAGGCCTACTTCGAAGCCCATCGACGGCAGTACGAGCAAGAGGTGAAGGGACCGATGGTCGCCCTGCTCGACGACCTCGAGTTCGAGTTCGGTGAGGCCCGGCTCTCGCGGCCGAATCGCGACATCCGCTTTTCGGCCGACAAATCGCCCTACAAGACCAACATCTACGCGACCACGAGCGGCGGGTACGTGGCTCTGGACGCCGAAGGCCTGATGGTCGGCGGCGGCCGCTACGAGATGGACACCGCCGAGGTCGCCCGCTTTCGCGAGGCGGTGGCCGCATCCGCTTCCGGTGGGAAACTCGCGGCGATCGTCGCCGAGCTGCGCGAGAAGGGATACGACATCGGCGGGCAGGAGCTGAAGCGAGTGCCGTCGCCGCACCCGCAGGATCATCCGCGCGGCGACCTACTCCGGCATAAGCGGCTGATCTACTGGCGGCGGTGGCCGGCCGGCAAGTGGATAGCGACAACGGCGGCGCGCGAACGCGTCGTGCAAGGCTGGAAGGATGGGGCGAAGTTGAAGGCGTGGCTGGCCACACATCTCAAGTGAGCCGGGCGCGCGCATTTGGGGTAACGGGCGCAAATTAGTTGACTGACTGCTGCACGCCCAAGGGTTACCGCACGATCTTCAGCGAGCGGAGTGCGGGCGCGGAGGCAAGGCGCTACCGGCGCAGAGGGCTCGACGGAACATCGCGGCGAATCTTCGATTTCGTCAAGAGGCGAGGCGTCGAAGGCAAGACGCTGCTCGAGGTGGGGGGCGGCATCGGCGCCATCGAGATCGAGCTGCTCAAAGCCGGGATGGCTCGCGCGGTCAACGTTGAGCTGACTCCGACCTACGAATTGGCTGCAGGCAACTTGCTCGGCGAGGCCGGGCTGGCCGATCGCGTCGAGCGAAAGATCATGGATTTCACCGAGGCGGGGGATGAGGTCAGAACCGCCGACGTCGTCGTCATGAACCGGGTCATCTGCTGCTACCCAGACATGCCCAAGCTGGCCGTCGCCGCCGCCGAGCATGCGAAAGAGACGCTGGTGATGAGCTTCCCCAACAATCGATGGTGGACGGAGCTCGGCCTGTCGTTTGGCAACTTTGGGTTTGGACTGTTCAGGATCCAGTTCCGAATTTTCCTGCACCCGCCGGAAACGATCTTGGCCGCGATTGAGGAGCACGGTTTCCGGACCACGTTCAACAATCGGGGATTCCTGTGGCAGGTGGCTGCGTTCGAGAGGGGCTTCAGTCGCTGAGGATCGCCAGGTCGAGCTGACTGAGGCGCTCGGGGTCGTGGAGCCACACCAGTCCCGCCGCACCGTTCACGAGCGCCGCTTGGGCGGCCCGGATAAAGCCCGGCTCACCAAGATCTTCCAGGACCTGGCCGCGGGCGGCCAAACCAAGATGCCGCTAACGCAACAGCCAGGGGGTGTCGAAGTTGGCTATCTCCTGGACAAGTTCGGCATCAACTGGGTGGTCAGCATCGAGAAGTCGTAGCGCTAGCCGAGGCCTGCCTCGAGCCAGTCGATGATCGCTGCGACCTTCGTCCAATCCTCAGCCTTGCGAGCGGCAATCACCTCGCGCAGGGCGTGCGGCTCCCAGGCGAGAAGCGCTTCGGCGCCAGAGCTCGCGTAGCGAACCAGTGCGTGGTGCACGACGTCCTCGTAGGTCAGGCCGGTGTTGTGGGCGAGGTTCTCCAGGGTTGGCGTTGGATCGACGAGCCGCGAGAGGGCTACGGAGTCCCGGAAATTCTGGTTTGAGTCCATCCAGAGCAACTTAACCTTTCCATGCCCCTCTCCCCAGCCCTCTCCCCTGCGGGGAGAGGGAGATGACCGATGAGTTTTGCGCCAAACCACAGTCTCTAGATCAGGCAGAATGCGGACTTGGAGGGAGTAAGCCAATGAGCAAGGTCCGGGTACTTATCGGCACGCGGAAAGGTGCGTTCGTAGCGAGCTCAGATGCGAGCCGGAAGCGATGGGAGGTCGAAGGCCCCCACTTCGCGGGCTGGGAGATCTACCATCTCAAAGGTTCGCCCGCCGATCCCGACAGGCTGTACGCGTCTCAATCCAGCGGCTGGTTCGGCCAGGTGATGCAGCGCTCCAACGACGGCGGCAAGACGTGGGAGGCGGTCGGCAACCAGTTTGCCTATGAAGGCGCCGTCGGCACTCACACCTGGTACGACGGCTCGCCGCATCCCTATGAGTTCAAGCGCGTCTGGCACCTCGAGCCTTCGCTGACCGACCCGGACACCGTTTACGCGGGCGTCGAGGACGCCGCCATCTTCAAGACGACCGATGGCGGCCAGACATGGTCCGAGCTGGCGGCACTCCGCACACAAAAGTCAGCGGCTGGCTGGGCACCTGGCGCCGGCGGCCTGTGCCTGCACACAATCCTCATCGATCCGAGCAATCACGACAGGATGTTCGGCGCGATCTCGGCCGCCGGAGTCTTCCGGACAGACGACGGAGGCGACTCGTGGCGACCGACGAACCGCGGACTGCGCTCCAACACGATGCCAGACCCCGATGCCGAAGTGGGCCACTGCGTCCACCGCCTGGCAATGCATCCCTCACGGCCCAACGTGCTGTTCATGCAGAAGCACTGGGACGTGATGCGCACGGACGATGGGGGAGAGTCCTGGCACGAGATCAGCGGTGACCTGCCGACCGACTTCGGCTTTGTCATCGATGTTCACGCGAACGAGCCGGACACCGTCTATGTCGTCCCGATCACGAGCGACTCCCTCCATTTCGTGAAAGATGGCAAGCTGCGCGTCTACCGCAGCCGGACCGGCGGAAACGAGTGGGAGGCCCTTACCAAGGGACTTCCGCAGGAGAACTGCTACGTCAACGTGCTGCGCGACGCGATGGCGGTCGATGCACTTGATCCGTGCGGCGTGTACTTCGGCACGAGCGGCGGGCAGGTCTACGCATCGGCCAATGCGGGCGACAGCTGGGATCCGATCGTCCGCGACCTGCCGCCCGTGGTTTCCGTCGAAGTTCAGACCCTGGCGTGATCAAGGTCGTCCTGCCGGCGAATCTTCGAACGCTGGCCGGCGTCGGGTCCGTGGTCGAGCTGGACGTCAGCGCCCCGATCACCCAGCGGACGGTCCTCGACGTGCTGGAAGAAAGTCATCCAGCGTTGCGTGGCACGATCCGCGACATGGACACGAAGAAGCGGCGTCCGATGATCAGGTTCTTCGCCTGCGAGGAAGATTGGTCGGACGCTTCCCCCGACGCCGACCTGCCTGACGAAGTGGTCTCGGGCAAGGAACCCTTTCTCATCATCGGCGCGATAGCGGGCGGCTGAGTGCCGGGCCGAATAACGAACCGTATGCGCAAAAAGGACGGAATGCGCGCAATGCATAGTCATTTTTTGCGCAAAAAGGACGGAATCGGCGCTATCGGATAACCGCTATCTGGATGGTCTGCCAGCTCCGACGGGAGACCTGACGTTCGCCGGCGCCGGCCGGCAGTTGGGACACAGGCCGGCAAAGACCACCTGGTGGCTTTGGACCTGGTATCCGGTTCCGGCCTCGACCGCAACCGTCGCCTCGTCGACCACGCACCCTGGCACCTCGGCGATGGCGCCGCAGCTGGTGCAGCGGACGTGCTCGTGGTGGGCGCCGCGCGCTTCGTAACGAGCTTTGCCGTCGCCGATGTCATACCGATCTACCAGCGACTTTTTCTCCAGGGTCAAGACCGCGCGCAGGATCGTCGAGTAGTTGGCGGTCGGGATTCCCTCTCGGACCGCGAACAGCAGCTCATCGAGGGACCAGGTGCGGTGCCCGGCGTCCTCGATGAGCGACCTCACCGCGTCGGTGACTGGGCTGGGGCGTGGCACCTAAGGGCGCCGGGCTCGGCCTACTTCTCCTCGGGCACGTCGAGGGAGTCGAACGTCTCCTTGTTGAGGAACTTGAACATCTGGAGGGGCTTGCCATCCATGTGGACGCTCGCCACCGCGGCGTACCGCTCCTGACGCTTACCGCCGCTTGTGGTCCGCACCATCCGGCGCTTCTTGATGTCGTGCTCGGCGACCTCGACCTTCTTCTTCGACTTCAAGTTGTAGAACTGCATTCAATTCCTCCAGAAGATGGATTCATTCGGATAGGCAAGTAACTTGCGCATGTGACGAGCGCAGGGTAGCATCTGCCCGAACGACCTGCATGGTAGGCGTTTCGGCCCGATCCTGAACCGCGTCTAAAATCCTTTGAGTGCACCAGTCCACGCTCTCGGTTGCCCCGGCATTCGGCGAGCTGGAGCCTTATCGGGCCGAGCTGACCGCGTATTGCTACCGCATGCTGGGTTCGCCCTTCGACGCGGAAGACGCCGTCCAGGACGCTTTTGTGCGCGCCTGGCGCGCTCGCGCCCGATTCGAAGGTCGCGCGGCGATGCGGTCCTGGCTGTATCGGATAGCCACCAACGTCTGCCTCGACACTCTGAAAGGCAGAGAGCGGCGCGCTCGCCCGATGGACCTTGGACCCGCGGTCGAGCCCCTGGAGTCAAACCTGAATGCGCGGAGCGTCAAGGAATGGATCGAGCCCATCCCCGAGAACCTGATCGCCCCGGAACGAGACCCGGCCGACCTTGCGGTCGAGCGTGAGTCGATCCGCCTGGCATTTGTGGCGGCGCTGCAGCACCTGCCGGCGCGCCAGCGCGCCGTGCTCATCCTCCGGGAAGTCCTCCGCTGGGAGGCATCAGAGGTAGCCCAGCTGCTCGATGCGTCGGTGGCATCGGTCAACAGCGCGCTCCAGCGAGCTCGAGCCACGCTCGCCACGAGCAATGTGAGCTCGACCGACCCGGTGCCGCCGCTGACCGCTGCGGATCGCGCGATGCTGGAGCGATACGTCACGGCGTTCGAGCGGTACGACATGGACGCGCTGACGTCGCTCATTCGCCACGACGCGACGCAGTCCATGCCGCCTTACGACATGTGGCTGCAGGGTCGCGACGACATATTCGCGTGGTGGGTGGGACCCGGAAATGGCTGCCGCGGCTCGATAGTCGTCCCGACCGTCAGCGCGAACGGCTCGCCGGCGTTCGGGCAGTACAAGCCGAGCCCGCAGGGCGGCCACGAACCGTGGGCGCTGCAAGTGCTCGAGCTAGAAGGGGGTCGGATCGTCGAGCTGACCTTCTTCCTCGACACGGCAAGGTTGTTTCCCCTCTTCGGCCTGCCCCTCCAGCTCGACTCCTAGCACCTCGCCCAGACCGACAAAGCAGATCAATTCCGCCAGGTCGCGGTTGGCGTTCCTCAACTCGAGGTCGCAGCCGCACCGGCGCGCGTCGAGCTTGATGCGGGCGATCTGATCGACGGTGGCAGCCGTCGGCTCCTGAAGCCGGCCGCAATCGAGGAAGGCAGTCCTCATCGCTGATTTAGACGGAAGCGGCCGTGCAAACTCATCGATCTTCTTTTGACGCCCCTCTCCCTAGCCCTCTCCCCTGAAGGGGAGAGGGAAAAGCCAGACCGATGAGTTTTTGCTGGATGGTCGTCTAAATGAGCATGAAGAACTCGCGCTGGATATCGCTGATGATCCTCTGCACCGGATTTCTCCTGATCGTCGTCGACATGACGATCGTCAACGTCGCCCTTCCGTCGATTCAACGAGACTTGCGTTTTTCGCAGTCCGGTCTCGCGTGGGTCATCAACGCCTACCTGATTGCATTCGGCGGGTTCCTGCTGCTTGCCGGCCGCCTGGGCGATCTGTTCGGCCGCAAGCGGATCTATCTGATCGGCCTCGGCATCTTCATCAGTGCATCGCTGCTGTGCGGCCTTTCGTTCGACCAGCGGATGCTGATCGCGGCCCGCTTCGTCCAGGGCATCGGCGGCGCCGTCAGCTCGGCGGTGATCCTGGCCATGATCGTGACGCTCTTCCCCAAGCAAGATGAGCTGGCGAAGGCGTTCGGCATATTCAGCTTCATCGCCTCGGCCGGCGCAGCGATCGGACTGCTTGCAGGCGGCCTGATCACCCAGGCCGTCAGCTGGCACTGGATCTTCTTCGTCAACCTTCCCATTGGACTCGTGACCGCCGTGGTGTCCGCCCGCGTGCTCGGCGCCGACCGCGGAATGGGAGCCGGCAAGGGAGCGGACGTGCTGGGCGCGGCGCTGGTCACAGTCGCACTCATGCTCGGCGTATACGCGATCGTCGAGTCGTCCGATTACGGCCTCGGGTCAATGCACACCCTCGGCTTCGGCGGGGTGGCCCTCGCACTCCTTGCCGCATTCATCGTGCGCCAGGCGACGGCGCGCAACCCGATTCTCCCCCTCCGCATCTTCGCTTCGCGGAAGCTGTCCGCCGCCAACATCGTGCAGGCACTGATGTCATCCGCCTTCCTCGGGTTCTTCTTCATCACGTCGCTGGACCTGCAGCGGGTGCTTGGCTACGGCCCGATGGAGATCGGGCTTGGGTTCTTGCCCGTCGCTGTGGTGATGGGTCTGTTCTCAGTCCGGTTCTCGGCGATGCTGATCAACCGATTCGGCCCGCTCGCGGTGCTGGTGTCCGGTCAGGTGGTGATTGTGGTTGCGCTGACAGTCCTGGGCTTTGGGCCGACCAACGCCAACTACGCCGTTCACCTGATGGTTCCGCTTGCACTTCTTGGCCTGGGTGGCGGCCTTTCGTTCCCAGCGCTGACCATCATCGCGATGGCTGACGCCCAGCTGAGCGACGCGGGATTGGCCTCGGGAGTGCTGAACACCACGGGGCAGATTGGCGGGGCCCTTGGTCTCGCGGTGCTTGCCACGCTGGCGGGCGCTCGCACCCTGAATCTCGTGCAGGACGGCGTCGGCAGCCCCGCGGCGCTGGCCGGCGGCTACCACTTCGCTTGGTTGATTGGAGCCGCCACGGTCCTCATCACCCTTGTCCTGGCTATGTCGGCCTTGCGTGGTTCCAACTCGATGGAGATCGACCTCCAGCTCGACGAAACCGAAGCGGCCGCGTAGGAAATCGAGAAAGACGAAAAGGGGAATTGATATGCAGACGCTCCTCGAGCACGACCTCGTGGACGAGTTGCGCCTAATGGTTTACCCGGTCATCCTCGGGAGCGGCAAGCGCCTGTTCGGCGAGACGACCGACAAGAAGCCCATGGAGCTCGCGGAGTCAACGACGGTTGGCGATGGAGTCGCCATCCTGATCTTCAAGAAGGCGGACACAGAGGCGAAGTAGGAGTCGGAGGGCGGGCCACTTTCGGTCGCTAGAGGGCCCCCGATGCACAGGCTTCGAGGACAAACCGGTCGAGCTCGTTGAGGCGCCGTCGGTATGGATCTAACCGAGTCGGCACTGCGCTCGACGGCCGGAAATTCAAAGCTAGATGTGGGCCGTCGTCGACTGCGATCGTTGGAACATCCGCGGCAGGAATCAGCAAGCACTCTCCGTCGAATTGCGCGGTCTCTTCATGCCACGCCAGCGCAATCAGCCATGTGGTTGGAGCAAGGCTCAATGTCGTTTTCTGAACTTGAATGTAGGCCTCCTGGTGTTTGCTCGAAATTGTTGCTGCCTTGACCTGCAGGCCGGCGAACGTACGGTTGAGATTGTCGTGAGCCAGCATCTCGACCATCTCGAGATCGGGAAACGGTCTAAAGAGGTCCAGGCGCGGACTTTGCGCTAGCCGCCGGATCACCTCCGATTCCCCGAGAAAACCGAGCCATTGCTTGCGGCGGTCCCGCGGTTTCAATAGCTCGGGGTCAAGCTGCATCAAGGCCTGAGCCACAGGTTTGCCGAGGATGCGTTCGGCGAGCTGCCCGTGCGGGACCAGATAGGGGCGCCAGTGGCTGTGGTTCGGATGCATGCTGAAGGCCGCCACATAGACCTCGTGTCCGTCGGAATGGTCGTGAGCCGCTAGGTGTCGGAAGACTCCCTCCTCCACAACCAGATCCTTCTGATCCGGGACATCGATCAACGGAGCGGCGATCAGAAGTGCGTGTTCATCAACGAGGCTGTCGGCCTGGACCACGAGATGAACAAATCCCTTCTCCAGCTGGCGGCCCTTGATCTGAACCGGGATGTACCGTCCCTCGGTCATATGGTGGAGAACAGCGTCGAGGCCGCGGTCGAGAAGAGGCAGGAAGGGATGCAGCAGGCCATGCGACTGACGGATGAGGTCCGCCCAGATCTGGAACTCCAGCGCCTGAGCCGGGCTGCCTGTGTCGCGCCGCTGGGACATGTCCCCAGAAGGGTACGCAGTACAGAACGACCTGGGAGGCGCCGACTTGAGAGGAGAAATCCTTTAACTTTGGCAGTGGCATCGAAATGAAAGAGAGGGCAACAGTCACCTCGAAGGGCCAAATCACGATCCCCGCGTCAGTACGCAAAGCTTTCGACTTGCGTCAAGGTGACCAGGTGGTATTCGAGATCGGAGTATCCGACGGGCCGGTGGCCAGAATGCGCCACGTTAGGGGCTTCTCCACGATGTCGGGGTCAATCCCGCCCCGTAGAACGGTCCCTAGAGCTTGGTCTGGCGAACGACGACTTGCCCGAGAAGAGCAGACGCGTCGAACCAGGTGACTGCGCTGCCGGAAGACCTCAGCCCTGACCGGCGCAAG
Organism: Candidatus Dormiibacterota bacterium; assembly: GCA_036570165.1. GTDB lineage: Bacteria > Chloroflexota > Dormibacteria > Dormibacterales > Dormibacteraceae > Palsa-870. The sequence continues at coordinate 32,314 of DATCPI010000045.1, forward strand.
GCATTCGAGCGAGCGCTGCGGGGTCAACTGCGCGGAGAGGTGCGCTTCGACACCGCCAGTCGCGCTCTCTATTCGGTTGACGCCTCCAACTACCGGCACGTCCCGGTCGGCGTGGTGCTGCCGATAGACGAGGCCGACACCCTCGCAGCCGTCTCGATCGGGCGCGAGTTCGGCGTTGCCGTTCTGCCACGCGGTGGCGGCACCAGCCTGGCCGGCCAGACGTGCAACGTGGCCCTCGTCCTCGATTTCTCGAAGTACATGCGAAACGTCGTCGAACTCGACCCAACCGCCCGAACGGCCCGCGTTCAACCCGGTCTCGTTCTCGACACGTTGAGAACGGCGGCCGAGAGCCATCAGCTCACCTTCGGCCCAGATCCCTCCACCCACGACCGCTGCACGTTGGGAGGGATGATCGGCAACAACTCCTGCGGCGTGCATTCGGTCATGGCCGGGCTCACCGCGGACAACGTCGAGAGGCTCAGGGTCCTCACCTACGACGGCCTGATCATGGACGTAGGCGCGACTCCGGCCGCGGAACTTGACCGGATCATCGCCGCGGGCGGACGCCAGGGCGAGATCTACAAGGGCCTTGTGAAGATTCGCGACACCTACGCGGACGAGGTTCGCACGCGCTTCCCCAAAATTCCCCGGCGGGTGTCCGGCTACAACCTGGACCAGCTGCTCCCCGAGAAGGATTTCAACGTGGCGAGAGCCCTGGTCGGCAGTGAGGGCACTTGCGTCACCGTCCTGGAGGCGCTGGTTCGCCTCGTTCCGAGTCCCCCGGTCCGCCGCCTGCTGGTGCTCGGCTACGAGGACGTGTTCATGGCCGCGGCCGCGGTGCCGATGATCATGGAGCACCGGCCCATCGGACTCGAAGGCTTCGATGGTGTGCTGCTGGAAAACGTTCGGCTCAAGGGCATCAGCCCGCGCGGCCAGGCCGTCCTGCCAGATGGCGGCGCGTGGCTGCTGGTGGAGTTCGGCGCCGACACCGTCGCCGACTGTGAGGGCATGGCCCGAGGGCTCATCGACAATTTGACCCGAAGACCTCACGCTCCCACGCCAAAGCTGTTGACCGACCCGAAGGACGCGGAGGCGGTGTGGGCCGTTAGGGAGTCGGGACTTGGCGCAGCGGCGCGCGTGCCAGGCAAGAAGCCCACATGGCCGGGTTGGGAGGACACGGCAGTCCGGCCCGATCAGCTGGCGGACTACCTGCGCGAGTTCAAGGTCCTACTGGACCGATACGGCTACCGGGCGCCGCTGTACGGCCATTTCGGCGAGGCCTGCGTGCATCCGCGCATCGACTTCGACCTGGTCACCAAAGAAGGTGTCAGCAATTTCCGCCGCTTCCTCGACGAGGGTGCCGACCTTTGCATCCGCTATGGCGGCTCGCTGTCCGGCGAGCACGGCGATGGTCAGGCCCGAGCGGCGTTGTATCCGAAGATGTTCGGCGACAAGCTGGTCAGAGGTTTCGCCGAGTTCAAGACTCTATGGGATCCGGACAAGCGCATGAATCCGGGCAAGCTGGTCGATGCGCGCGAGCCGGACCAGGATCTCCGCCTCGGTCCGGGATACCGCCCGAACATGGTCCGCACCCACTTTCAATTTCCCGACGAGCCCGACGGCCTCGCAGGTTCAGTGCTGCGCTGCGTCGGGGTGGGAAAGTGCCGGCGTCAAAGCGGCGGGACTATGTGTCCTAGCTACATGGTGACCCTGGAGGAAATGCATTCGACTCGTGGAAGAGATCGACTGTTGCACGAGATGCTGACGGGGGACATGGTGCGGGACGGGTGGCGCGACGAGTCGGTCAAGCGCGCGCTAGATCTCTGCTTCGCGTGCAAGGCGTGCAAGACCGAGTGCCCGGTGAACGTCGACATGGCGACTTTCAAGTCCGAATTCCTCGCGCACTACTACGAAGGCCGCATGCGCCCGCTGTCCGCCTACGCGATCGGTCTTTTCCCGTGGTGGGCGCGTATGGGCAGCGTCGCCCCCCGCATAGCGAACTGGACTGTCGGCTCCCTCGCACCGCTGGGGAAGACGGCACTGGGCATTGCGCCCGAGCGGCAGCTGCCTGAGCTGGCGCCGGTCAGCTTCAAGGCCTGGTTCCGGCGCCGCAATAAGCCACCCGCCGGCGCCAAGCATCGCGTCCTCTTATGGGCTGACACATTCAACAACTACGTCCACCCGCAGACAGCGATTGCCGCGGTCGAGGTTTTGGAGGCAGCGGGATGTGAGGTGCACGTTCTGAAGCAACGACTCTGTTGCGGCCGGCCTCTCTACGACTCCGGCATGTTGGGACTGGCTCGGCGGCAGCTGCGCCGATCGATGGCGGCATTGAAGCCATATCTCGACCAGGACTTCTCGGTGGTGGGCCTGGAGCCAAGCTGCGTCGCCGTCTTCCGCGACGAGCTGCTCGGCCTGTTTCCCGCCGATCCTGACGCCAAGCGGACTTCCGCCAGCTACCTGCTGCTCAGCGAATTCCTCGAGCGCATCGATTTCCAGCCGCCACCGCTCGAGAAGAGAGCGATCGTGCAGGGCCACTGCCACCACCAGGCGATCATGAAGATGACCGCCGAGGAAAAGGTCTTGAAGCGCATGAAGCTCGATTACACGCTGCTGGATTCGGGTTGCTGCGGGATGGCCGGCGGGTTTGGCTTCCTCAAAGAAAGCTATGAAGTTTCGATCAAAGCCGCGGAGAGGGTGCTGCTTCCGGCGGTGCGCTCAGCCGGCGACGCGCTGGTGATCGCGGATGGGTTCAGCTGCCGGGAGCAGATCCGGCAGGCCACGGGTCGCAACGCCCTGCACCTCGCCGAAGTGCTGCGGATGGCGATCGTTTAGGGAGGCAGACCTACCCCTTAGCCGGGCTACTCCCGGCGCGGAGCGCGCAAAATTTGTAATGCACCTAACACCCAATTGTTGCTGACAGCGGCCCAATTCGAGTGCCACATTCCTCGGCGTGCGCCGCCCTTGACGAATGAACGTCCCTTACCGATCGAGGGAGAAGACATCGAGACCACCCATTGGGAAGACGCCCACCACTGGATGAGCATCTATCTCGATCTCCTCGAATTCAAGCGGGGAATCCTCGATCGGATCAGGCGCGATTTAGCAAGGCTGCCGCCTGCGGCGCGGCTTGCTGCGGCAGCGGACATCACGTTTATCGAGAGCCAGATGGAGGGTTATCAGAAACGGTTTACCCTGTGGTATCGACGCGTTTTGGAACTCCAGGGCCTCAGGCTCGACGCTGAGGGGCGCGTGGTGCGTTACGGCCATGAGGAGGCCACGCTGACAGTCCGAGAGTTTCAGCTCTTCCAATTCCTGCTGGATCATCCCCACCGGTACTTCACCGTGCCCCAGATCCTCGGCCAAGCCTGGGCGGAGCCTGGCCTTTTCCCCGAAGAGGTCCGCAACTATGTGCGGCGTATCCGCAGGGTCTTGGCCGCATTGGACCTCCCGTGCGATCTTGTCAACCGGCCGGGGCGCGGCTACGCCATAGAGTTCCGCGAGAACAAATAACGCCTGCCGGCGGGGCGCAATAATTCTGAGCGCCGGCTGACCTGGCAGAGGAGGAGTGTCATCGGAAAGACGAAAGCCCCGTTGCGATCTCGGCAGCAACCCAAACTCCCACGCATCCTGGTCATCGATGCCAATCCCGGTTACCGCTCCGTCATCTCGCACGTGGTCGAGCTGGCGGGAGGCGAGTTCGAGAGCGTGGCGGAGTTGGAAGCAGCCAAGCGTCAACTCGAGGAGAGGCCGCGGAGGTTCGACCTGGTCATCCTCGGCATGAGCGCGGGCTCCCGCGTCACGCCCAAGCAGCTCAAGGAGCTGCGGGAGGCGGCTCGGAGCCCTTTCATCTTGCTGGACGAGTCGTCAGACGATGCCGGAGAGACACTTGAGACCTTCGAAGCCGGCGCAAGCCAGGTGCTGCCCAAGCCTTTCGTCCCGGACGCTCTGATCGGGGCCATCAAATCGGAGCTGCGCGGGCCTGACCTTGCCTCTGTGGTTTCGATCGCAACCAAGATCGAATTGGGGGGCCTGATCTTTGACGCCAAGCTGCGAACGGTCAAGAGCGGTGCGGCCGACGTCTCCTTGACGAAGCGCGAGTGGCAGCTGCTGTCATTCTTCCTCACCAATCCGAATCAGTTCTTCGCCGCCGTGGACGTGGCTCTACCTGCCTGGGGGCCCGAAGCGTCGATCGAGCAGTTCCGGACGTATGTGACGCGGCTTCGGCAAAAGCTGCTGCCGTTCAAGGGCGTGTGTGAGGTGGTCAACGAGAAGGGCAAGGGCTACCGCCTGGTGGTCCAGCAGCCAAAGGGCCCGGCGTCCTGACCGCCGCGCCGGCGCGGTGCCGGCGGCGCGCCGGCTCAGTAGTGGAGTGGCCTGGACCGACTAATTGGTGACCATCGCCTCATAACCCTTTCGTCCCGAGATGCAGGGGTCATGCGGCCCTTGGGCGACGTTGTTGGTCGGGAACACGCTGGAAACCGGCTATTTGACGCCAGCAAACCCAGGATCGCTGATCCTCGAGCGGTGGGCCGGCCAATCGTTTGCCGGCGTCGTCAGGGGTCAACCGGCGAGACAGGTCGCGCGCGGGCTTCTCAGGGTGCTGGTGATGCACCTGCCATCGCAGTATCGACGGCGGTCAGAGGATTCCGTTGCTCGAGTCGCGCGATGTTGACACCCGGCCGGCCGTTGAGCTCGGTATGACTGAGCTCGGTGTAGCAAACCGGACCTCGAGCACTCCAGGCACCGTGAGCGCTACTGACTCCGCGAGCCTCCGACCCGGTCCCCGGATATCCATCTTGATGGTGGCCACGCCACCCGCGACTCTGACTTTGCTCCCGTGGATCGCCACCCCAATCTCGTCGAACCGACGGGTCATCTCCAGTTCGATGTCCTCATCGCGCCGAGCGATCACCCTGACGAGGTCGCGCCGGCTCAGGATGCCGACCAGTTCGCGTCCGCGCATCACCGGGACTCTCTTGATGCCAGCTTCCAGCATGATCCTGGCGGCTTGCGAAACTTCGCCGGTCGCTTCGACTGTAAGCACATCACGGGTCATGACCTCTTCGATCGTCTTGGGCGAGCTGCCGGCCGTCGGCTTGAGCGGCGTCGCCTGGGTGAGCGGATCTGCCCTGGTCTCTATCGGCAGCAGGTCAGCTTCGGACACGATGCCGACGAGCTCCCCCTTCGCCCCGACCACGGGCAGCGCTGAGATTCCCAGCTCCACCAGCAGCTGGGCTGCCCTCTTGAGGCCGGTGTCGGGCGTAACCGTGATGACCGGACGTGACATGAGCTCCTCGACTTTCATGCACTTCACGCTGAGGCCAGACGACGATTTCCGACAGTTACTAGAGACCTGCTGTCGCGGGGCCTTCCGGCCCTGACGCGGTAGGGCCAACCCGCCCGAACTGACCCAGCCCTGCGCAGAGGGCTGGGTCACAACCCAGAACGACTACTCGGCCACCCTCAAGACCGGCGAGTACGTCGGGACTGCGGCGACCGTGATCCGTTCTCTGATGGCGCGAGTGCTGTCGGCGAGCACCGGGATGTTCGCCAGCTGGATGACCTTGTGGGTGACGCTGCCAAGGAGCAGACCCTGAAGATCGGACAGGCCGCGTGAGCCCATCACGATGAGGTCGATGTTGTTGTCGGTGGCAGTCTCAACGATGACTTTGGCCACTTGCCCGACGGCCGCATCGCGCACCTCGCCTTTGGCGTAGACCCGTGCATCTCCAATTGCCTTCACTGCGTCGGTAACGAGCTGCAATGCTTCGGTCGAGGTCTCGGCGGAGTAAGCAGCGGCGGTCTCGGGCGAGTAGGCGGCGGCCAGGTTGCTGTCGTGCTCGCTGACGTGCAGGACGAGCACGTCGCCCTGGAACTTTTGAGCGACCTCAATCGCGATGGGTATTGCCTGCTGTGCGTAGGTGGAACCATCGATCGGGACGAGGATGCGCTTGAACATATCAATCACCTCTCCTTGGAATGAATGCAGTCTCCGCCAGGCCAGACCCCGATCCCACTTCCAAACGACCGTGATCGAGCGGGACCCTGGGCCCTACGGCATGGGGGCCGAACGGCAGGCGTCAAGCACCTCTTCGCGAGGTTGACTTGTCTCAAGCGCCGTCCAAGGACTCAACCAAACACCTCGAGAGAGGACTAATTTCAGGAGGTAACCGACGTGAACAAGGCAATTCGGTGGCGAATCATCTCTATCCAGGCGATTCTGGTGGTCATCCTGGCTTCGGCCTCGGGCTTCCTGTTCTACGAAGGCAGCTTCGTGACAGGGATGGTGCGCGACCAGCTGGTCGCGCAGAGGATCTTCTTCCCGGGCACCGACCAGGTCAAGGCTGGCGGCGCTCTCGACCCGGCGAAATTCCGGGCCGAGATCACCCAGTACGCCGGCACACAGGTCGACAACGCGGACAAGGCAAGGGTCTACGCCAACGACTTCATCGGCGTGCACCTGCAGGGTGTGGCCGGCGGCAAGACCTACTCTGAGGTCAGCGCCGCGGCGAGTGCTGCAAGCGCGCAGCTCGCCAAGACCGACAAATCCGACCCGAGCTACGCCACGCTTCAGGCGCAGGTGGCGACGCTCAGCGGCCAGAAGACGACGTTGTTCATGGGCGAGACCCTTCGTGGGAACCTTCTGAACGCGTGGGGCTGGGGGACGATGGGTCTCTACACGACCTACGTCGGAATCGGGCTGATGCTCGCGTCGCTCGGCGTGCTCGGCGCACTGGTCTTCGAACTGGTCATCGCGGGGCGCAGGGAGCCCCTGAAAGTCAAAGTCGCGCAGACAGCTACTGCGTGACAGCGGTTAGGACAGCAACTCCGGCGGGCTCGGCCCGCCGGAGCCTTTGTGGCTAGCCTGCTCGCCTCATCTCTAGTTAGATAGGAGCCGTCATGGCGCTCTTCCAGCCCGCCGCCCCCGATCGCGTCGCGGTCACCAATCCATACAGCGTTCTACCCAACTGGTTGTACCCGGCGTTCGTCGTCGTCGCGCTGAGCCTGTTCGGAGTGTTCGCCTTCTGGGTGGTCTTTCTGCAGCACGACGGCTATTACGCGCCATACCTCAGCCCGTTCTACTCGCCGCTGATCAGGGTCGGACCAATCCCCCCAGGCGTCTGGGTGGCATGGGCCCCGCTCGTCTTTCGCCTCACCTGCTACTACTACCGCAAGGCGTACTTCCGGTCGTTCTTCTGGCATCCCCGGTCGTGTGCGGTGTCCGAACCCAAGCGGCGCTATAGAGGCGAGACGGCCTTTCCATGGGTGCTGAACAACCTGCACCGCTTCGCCTTCTACGCGACCGTGGTCCAGGTCGCATTTCTCTGGTTAGACGCCGTCCTCGCCTTCGACTTCGGCGGGCGATTCGGGGTGGGTCTCGGCAGCGTGCTCATGCTGGCAAACGTCGTCCTACTTTCCGGTTACACGTTCGGCTGCCATGCGTTCCGCCACCTCGCCGGAGGAGAGCTCGACTGCTTTTCCTGCTCTCTTGCCGCTCGAGCCCGCCACCGGCTGTGGAAAGGCGTGACCATCCTCAATGTCAAGCACGACCGCTGGGCCTGGGCCAGCCTCGTGTCGGTGGCCGGGACCGACATTTACATTCGCCTCCTCATGGCCGGCGCCCTGCAGGACCCCCGGTGGATCCTGTGAGCACCGCCGGCTACGAAACAGTCGAGACCGACGTGCTCGTCCTGGGCGCGGGTGGCGCCGGGCTGCGCGGCGCGATCGCCGCGGCCGAAGCCGGCGCGCGCGTGGTGCTTGTCTGCAAGTCGCTGCTGGGCAAGGCCCACACGGTGATGGCAGAAGGGGGCGTAGCAGCTGCATTGCACAACGTCGCCTACCAGGACACGTGGGAGGTGCACTACGCGGACACGATCAAAGGCGGCAAGTTCATCAACGACTGGCGAATGGCGGAGCTTCTTGCAAAGGAATCGCCCGAGCGCGTCCTCGAGCTCGAGCGCTGGGGTGCGGTCTTCGATCGCACGTGGCAGGGGCGGATCCACCAGCGGCCCTTCGGCGCGCACACCTACCCTCGCCTCGCCCACGTCGGTGACCGCACGGGCCTGGAGCTGATCCGAACGCTGCAGGACCGCGCCGTGCACACCAATGGCGTGGAAGTGCACATGGAAGTGACGGTGTTCAAGCTGCTGAAGTCCGAGGGAAGGATCGCCGGCGCGCTCGCCTACCGGCGCTCCGACGGCTCGGTGGTCCTCTTTAAGTGCGCGGCGCTTCTTCTCGCCACCGGCGGCGCGGGCAAGATGTACCGCGTCACCTCGAACTCGTGGGAGTGCACCGGCGACGGGACCGCCCTCGCGTACGACGCCGGCGCGCAGCTGCGCGACATGGAGATGGTCCAGTTCCATCCGACGGGCATGGTGTGGCCGACCGGCGTGCGCGGCATCCTGGTCACCGAGGGGGTTCGTGGCGAAGGTGGGGTGCTGCGCAACAACGACGGCGAACGGTTCATGGAGCGTTACGACCGCGAGCGCATGGAGCTGTCTTCCAGGGACATCGTCGCGCGCGCGATTAATTCAGAGGTGGCCGCCGGACGGGGCACGCCCCATGGAGGCGCCTATCTCGACATCACACACAAGATGCCCGAGTACATCAAGAGCAAGCTGCCATCCATGTACGAGCAATTCCTCAAGCTCGCCAAGGTCGACATCACAAAGGAGCCCATGGAGGTCGCGCCGACAATCCATTACGCCATGGGAGGCGTACGCGTCGAGGCTGACACGGCCGCGACCACCGTCCCAGGGCTCTATGCGGCAGGCGAGGTCGCCTCAGGCCTGCATGGGGCGAACCGGCTTGGGGGCAACTCCCTCAGCGACCTGCTCGTCTTCGGCAAGCGCGCGGGTGAAGCGGCCGCCGCTCTCGCCAAGACCGGCGCCTCACAGGACAAGATCGACTCCTCCCAGGTTGATGAGGCGATCGCCGAGCTCCAGGCGCCCTTCGATCGACCCAGTGGCGAGAATCCGTACCACCTGCAAGCTGAGATCCAGGATGTGATGTCCGTGCACGCGCCGATCGTCCGCGACGGTCCCGCGTTGCAAGCGGGGCTCGAGAAGATCCTGGAACTCGCAGCTCGCGCCAGGGCGTGCGGTACCGGAGGCTCGACGAGCCACGCATTCAATCCCGGCTGGCACACGGCCGTCGACCTGCGCTCGATGCTGGTCAACGCCGAGGCGCTGCTGCGCTCAGCACTTGAAAGGAAGGAAAGCCGCGGAGCCCACGCACGTTCCGACTTTCCCAAGACCGACGACCAGCTCACTGCTGTGAACTATGTCGTTGAGAAGACCCCTGAGGGCATGAAGGTCAAGGCGGAGCACCGACCCCCGATGCCCGAATACCTGGCCGCGGCGGTTCGCCACTCATACGCGCGCTACACGCCAGAGGAGACCGAATAGTGGATGTAAGCAACCTCGAGCTCAAGATCTGGCGTGGCGACCCCACGGGTGGCGAGCTGGTGCCTTATCGCGTCCCGGTGCGCGAGGGGATGGTCGTCCTCGACGCCGTGCTGTGGGTGCAAGCCAACATGGTTTCCGACCTCGCGGTACGGTGGAACTGCAAAGCGGCCAAATGCGGCTCGTGCTCGGCCGAGATCAACGGCTTTCCACGCCTCATGTGCAAGACACCGATCGCCGAATACCGTGGCCCGGTGACGGTCCGGCCGATGAGAGCCTTCCCGGTCATCAAGGACCTCGTCACCGACGTCAGCTGGAACTACGAGGTCAACAAGCACATCCCGCCGTTCACCCCGTCGGAGAAGGACCTTTCAACCAGCGAACCGTGGCGGATGCAGCAGAAGGACGTCGAGCGCGTGATGGAGTTCCGCAAGTGCATCGAGTGCTTCCTGTGTCAGGACGTGTGCCATGTCATACGCAACCACGACCTGAAGAGCGCCTTTTACGGTCCCCGTTTCATGGTTCGGATCGCGAGCCTGGAGATGCACCCGAAAGACGTGCTCGACCGGCGCCCGCTGCTAAAGGGAGAGGCGGGCGTCGGTTACTGCAACGTCACCAAATGCTGCACCGAGGTATGTCCCGAGCACATCCACATCACGGACAACGCGATCATCCCGCTCAAGGAACGCATGGACGATGTCTACTTCGATCCGATTCGGGCGCTGATCGGCCGCCTTGGTGGAGGGTCCAGGAAGCCACCCGCCGGCTGACGCTTCCGGCGTTCGGCCCTGGCGAACGGGGACCTTTGGCACCTGTAGCCATCGGGCTTGCGATCGATAGTCAATCCATGTTCGTCCAGCACTCGGTGCATATCGCCCGCCCGATCGAAGAGTGCCATGCCACCCTGGTTCGGGATCCCAGGCGATGGTTCCCGCGTCTTGGTGAGCAGGCCACGTACGCGGTAGGCCCGAAGGTCGCCGGAGTCCCATTCCGGAAGTCGGTACGCGTCGAGACGGGGAAGCCCGTCAAGATCGGCGACTACACAGAGGTGCCGATCACCTGGCGCGCGACCTCCATCAAGGGACTGTTTCCCGTTATGGACGGGAAGATCGAGCTGGCGCCGGTGGACCCTGACGTGACCAGGCTGACCGTCTGCGGCATGTACGACCCGCCGCTCGGCCGCTTTGGCAAGCACATCGACGACGCTGTCATGCACCGGGTGGCGGAGGCGACCGTCAAGGAACTTGCCGAGTCGATCGCCAAGCGACTGATGGTCGCGCCGGCCGATCCCCGGAGGCCCCAACTGACCAAGGCCGTTCGGCCCTAGCCCGGCTCTACGGCCGGTCATAGCCTGGTGTCGACGCGAGAAGCCCAGGGCCGCAAAGCGACACCTGTGAGGATTGAAATGGCTTGAGCCGACCCGGGCCTCTCGCTCTCCGTCCTTGGGGACACGTTGATGCAAGGAGGTGTGTATGGGCATCTGGTGCGTGGCGGCTCGCCCCTGTCGGCAGCGGCCGCCCGGTCTGTTGGAATGAGACAGGCGGCCTATGCCGGTCGCTTACTTGTTACTGAGATCCCGGGGTCGTGGTGTGCCGCGCCATGTAGGCCGCCGCTTCGGCCCTACGTGCGACCTCTAGCTTCGAAAGAATCGTTGACACGTAGTTCTTGACCGTCTTCTCCGCCAGCTTCAGCTCCTTGCCGATCTGGCCGTTGGTCAAGCCCTGCGCGATCAACGTGAGGATGCGCTCCTCCTGCGCTGACAGCCGCGCCAGCTTTTCGTCGCGCATCGTCTTGCCCTTGCGCAGCCGGTCCAGGACGGACCGGGTCACCTCGGGGTCGAGCAGGCTCCTGCCGGCGCCGACCTCGCGGATGGCCCGGATCAGCTCACCGCCTCGGATCTGCTTGAGCACGTAGCCGGCGGCGCCGGCCATGATCGAGGCGAACAGCGCCTCGTCGTCGGCGAACGAGGTCAGCATGAGGACCTGTGTCTTTTCGAGCCGGGCGCGAATCTCGCGCGTCGCCTCGATGCCACTGCCGTCCGCGAGGCGTACGTCCATCACGACGACGTCGGGTTTCGTCCGCATCGCTTGATCGATCGCTTCACGTACGGACCCGGCCTCCGCCACGACCGCCAGGTCGTCGTTGGCATTGATCAGCGATTTGACGCCGTCGCGGACGACTTCGTGGTCGTCCACAAGGAGGATGCGCAGGCGGTTGGCGGGCATTCGGTCTATGGTCGCACCTTATCAGCTCGATGCCGCATGGTCGATGGTCCGGTCACGGTCGGGCCGATCGGCCCTATCGCTATGCCGGAAAGGTCAGGCTCAGCCTGGTGCCTTTCCCCGCCTTGCTGGTGACGCGCAGCGTTCCGCCCATGGCCGCCGCGCGCTCGCGCATGTTGCGCAGCCCGTTGCCCGCAGAATCGCGGCGAACGTCAAACCCGACGCCGTCATCTTCGATCACCAGAACCGCATTATTTCCCTTGCGTGCCAGGCGAACTAAGGCGCGCCCGGCCTGCGCATGGCGCGCGACGTTGGAAAGCGCCTCGCGCGTCAGCTGCACGATCTGGTGCGCGTTGGACGAAACGCCGGCTGCCAGCTCTGCGTCCACTTCGACCTCGACCTGGGTCGGGGATCGTTTTTGGATCTCGGCTCCCAACTCCTGGAGCGCCTGGTCCAGGTGACGGTCAGCCAGGATGCCCGGTCGCAGCCCGAAGATGTAGTTGCGCAGGTCGCGAATGACGCGATCGAGCTCGCCCACCGCTCCCTCGACTCGCGAGGAAGTCTCGGTCGAACCGGACATGAGCGCGGTGCTCTGGAGATTCATGCCGACGGCAAACAGCGACTGGATGATCCCGTCGTGGAGCTCTTTGGCGATACGTTCCCGCTCCTCCATCAGCCCAAGGCGCCGGAGATCCGCCTGCGCTCGGCCGTACTCGATCGCGACGGACGCTTGGTCGGCGAATGTCTCGACGAGGCGGATCGTGCCTTCGTCAAAGCGACGGCCGCCTTCCAGGTTCGCAACCATGAGGGTGCCGGTGGCCTTGCCACGGACCCTGAGCGGCACGAAGATCGCCGGTCCGACGTGCCCCATGCGGATGATGGGCTGGTAAGCGCGGCCGTGGGTACTCGCGTCATCGGTATTGAGCGGCTTGCCCGTCTGGATCACCTCGCCTGAGATCGACTTTGCCGCCGGCACCGATTGTCCCCGTACATCTTCGGCATAGGCACCGACCGCGGCCGACACCTCGAGCTGGGCAGGGCTTGAGGTGGGGGTCGTGATCGTCGCCGAGGCTGCTCCGGCAAGGTCGCGCGCATGCTCAGCGATGGACGTCAGCAGTGAACTGGCATCCGCTCCTCCAAGGATGTCACCGGTTATCTCGCGGAGCGCTTCGAGCCAGCGCTCACGCCGCATCGACTCCTGATAGAGGGACGCGTTGGCGATCGCGACTCCGGCTTGTGTCGCGAGGACGCGCAACGAGCCCTCGTCCTCGAGGCTGAACTCCTCGGCGCCACGCTTATCGGCCAGGTAGATATTGCCGTAGGTCGTGCCCATCGCCCGCACAGGCGCACCGAGAAAGGAATGCATCGGAGGGTGGTTGGGGGGAAAGCCCACGGACTCAGCGTGGCTGCGGATGTCGCGAATGCGCACGATGCTCGGTTCGCGTATGAGCAGTCCCAGAAGCCCGCGCCCGCGTGGCAGGTCACCGATCGCCCGTCGCTGCTTGGCGGAGATGCCTGTCGTGATGAAATCAACGAGCTCCTCGCCGGCCCCGATCACCCCGAGAGCTCCATATCGTGCGTCGGTGACCTCGGCGGCCAGGTCGACTATGCGCTGCAGCACGATGGGAAGCGAGAGCTCTGAGGCGAGGGTCAGGCCGGCCTCGAGAAGGACGTCTTTACGGTCCCTGCGCCCTGCTGCCATCCGGCGCGAATCTACGCTAGCCGGCCCACCTTGTGCAGGGGGCTGCCTGACCCCTGCGAACAAGGACCTTAGGCCCTATGGATGTCGCGGCCCGAGTGGAAGGCTGTTGTCATGAGCAGCAGTAAGCGGTTCGAGAAGATCTTCCTCGCCACCGACGGGAGTGAGGCCTCGCAGGCCGCCGTCGAGGCCACCATCGCGATCGCCAAGTCACCTGATGCCAAGGTCAGGGTGGCGCACGTCTGGAACCTCGAGGTGCACCACCGTCACGGACTGTGGGACGTGGAGCTTCGCAGCGAGGCGCAGAGGCTGGTGGACGCCACGGTCGAGAGACTGTTGCACGCGGGGGTGTTGGCGGACCGTGAGATCTGCCGAGCGGACAATAAACACGTCGCGGCCGCCCTCGCCTACGCCGCCAAAGACTTCGGGGCCGACCTTGTCGTCATCGGCTCGCGGGGCCTTTCCGACTGGCGGTCGCTGATCCAGCACAGCGTCAGCCACGAGCTCCTGTGCAGGATCGATTGCCCGCTGCTGATCGTCCGCCGCTGGACCGTGGCGGCAAAGCCGCACCGGCAGGTTCTGCTCGCCATTGCGGGCGGTGATGATATCGCTCCCGCGGCGCGTGCCGCCATTGCTGCGGCAGCCGCAATTGACGCTCAAGTCTTGGTGGCACACGTCACGCAGCTGATCGTGACGGGACAGGCTTTCGTCTACGCGGAATCCGCGGAAGAGGTACGGGCAATAATGGCAAACACGATCAAGCTGATCGAAGACGCGGGCATATCAGCCCAGGGCATCGTGTCACGTCCCGGCCGCGTAGCGGACGTCATCGCAAACATCGCCGAAGAGTGGAAAGCCGACTTGATCGTGACCGGATCCAGCCGAATGGGCGACCTGGCGAGCATGGTCCTCGGCTCGATGTCTCACGAGCTGTTGCACGCGACCGACACGCCGGTGCTGATCGCCGAACGGGTTCGGGTGATGGCATGAGCCCGCTGCCGCGGCACCGGACAGTTGCGGACGTGATGACGAGTCGCGTGCACGTCGCGAGCTCGCTCGCCCCCTTCAAGCACCTCGTGCGGCTGATCGAGGAGAACAGGGTCAGCGCGATTCCGATCGTCGACCAGCAGGGCGTCCCGATCGGAATCGTTTCCGAGACTGACCTTCTGCTCAAGGAGAGGGGCACCGACCTCGAGACCCGCGATTTGCTCCATGTTCAGAGGCGGCGTCGAGAAAGGGCTAAGGCCGCGGGCACTGTCGCGTCGGAAGTCATGACCTCGCCCGCCATCACTGTCGAGTCGGACACCAGCTTGAGCAGCGCCGCACGCCTGATGCAGGAGAGGAACGTTCGCCGCCTGGTGGTCGTCGACGGGCGCGGCCGCATCGCAGGCATCGTCAGTCGAAGCGACCTGCTGCAGGTCTTCCTTCGCACCGACGAGGAGCTACGTGAAGAGATCGCCGGCAAGTTGATCCCCGCGCTGCTGGTCTCCGCATGGGACAAGGTTGGCGTCCACGTTCGCTCGAATGTCGCCACGCTCTCAGGCGAGGTCGACCGGAAGAGTGACGTCGAGATACTCACGCGCATGACGAGGGAGCTCGATGGGGTGGTTGGGGTCGTCAACCAGCTCAGCTACCGGTGGGACGACACCGACGACAAACCCATTCCGGCCGTGTTGATGGGAAACAGCCTCAGGCCAATCTGAGCCGGTCGCCGGCGTCGTGCCGGCTAGAAGCGGCGACCCCGCACGAGGTCGATCGAAAAGCTCGCGGTGTCGGCGATCAGCATCACCGCCATCACGCCGGCTTCCACCGGGTCGCTGACCACCACGTCGGCGGCATCGGGAACCGACCCGGCCATGCTCGTGCAGACGACGATGATCCCCGCCTCCTTGATCTCGCGCACCGCGTTGCTGATGTCGCCGCCCATCAGCGCCCCGGCCAGCACCAGCGCCCGCGCCCGATGCAGGCGGGCGACCGCCCGCACCGCCTGCGCCAGCTGCTCCTCGCCGACCAACGGAATCGTGTCGACCGAGATGCGCTCGCCGCGGATGTTGTGCCGATCCGCTTCCGAGATAGCGCCCTGCGCGACCATTCCCACCTGGGCTCCGCCACCGATGACGATCACGCGCTTGCCGTAGATGCGCTGAAAGGTCGGCACGCGGCCCACTTCGGTGACTCCCTCCAGGCCTTCAAGGGTTGCCACCAGGCCGACTTCGTCGCCGGCTCCCGTGACCTCCAGCTGGAGCTCGGCAATGTGCTCGCGATGTGCCCCGCCGGCGATATAGGTGATGTTCGCGCCGTGCTTGAAGATCGCCTCCGAGATGCGATACAGCACGCCGGGCTCGTCGCGCGCGGTGACCAGCAGGCCAAGCGCTTCGGCGTCAGACATGCGGAGAAGATAACGTGGGGAGGAGGTTGGCAGAGTTGAACCTGGGTATTTTCGTCCCTCAGGGCTGGCGGATGGACCTGGTGGACGTGTCCGATTCGGTCGAAAAGTTCGAAACCATGAGCCGCTGCGCCCTGGAGGCGGAGAAGGCCGGCTTCGATGCGATCTGGGTCTACGACCACTTTCACACGGTGCCCACGCCGCAGCTGGAGGCCACCTTCGAGTGCTGGACGTCGATGGCGGCCCTCGCGCGCGACAACCACCACGATCCGGCTCGGCCAGATGGTCACGTGCAACGGCTACCGGGCGCCATCGCTTCTCGCCAAGATGGCGAGCTGCGTCGATGTGATGAGCCACGGCCGTCTGATCCTCGGCATCGGCGCCGGCTGGTACCAGCACGAGTACGAGGCGTACGGGTACGAGTACCCCGAAACGCCGGAACGGCTGCGCATGCTGCGAGAGGCGCTGCAGGTCGTGAAGGCCATGTGGACGCAGGAGCAAGCAACTTTCGAGGGCAACTACTACCACCTGCGCGGTGCATCAATGAACCGAAGCCGGTGCAGAAGCCGCATCCGCCAATCTGGATCGGAGGCGCCGGCGAGAAAGTCACCCTGAAGCTGGTCGCTCAGTACGGCGACGCATGCAACTTCAACCTGGACGTGGAGACGGTGCGTCACAAGCTGGACGTGCTGCGTGCTCACTGCGAGACGATAGGGCGCGATTACGAGTCGGTGCTGAAGACGATCGAGCTCTACACAATCCTCGGCGACAAGCGCGAGGTCGACCGCGTTGTTGCGGACACCGCGCGCCGGACGGGCCAGGACGAGGGGTTCATCCGCTCCTGGTACCCGTGGCATGGCGATGCCGAGCGCATCGCTCAGGTCATCGGTGAATACGCCGCGGCCGGAATCGAATACTTCATCGTCAACGTGCCCAACGCGTTCGAAGGCGGCGTGATCAGCCGCTTCGCAGAAGAGGTCTTCCCGCGCCTCGGCTTGCAAGACCTCAAGCCTGCTTGAGCCTGCTGGAGGTATGGAATGCCGCGAGTGCCGGGCCCGGCATCCGCGGTTTTCCCGTTCGCCCCAGGCCCGCGAGTGCAGGCACCCGCGGGTCTTCCATTCGCGGCTACTGCACCTGAGAGGAGGCAGCTGCCGGCTTAGAACAAGGAGATGAAAGGTTGAGTCAAGAACGAAGAGAGGCCGGCATGAAAGTGCGGCGCTCCGTGTTGGGCGACGCGCACGTCGATCGAGCCGAGGCGTCGAAGACAGCCTTCACCGAAGAATTCCAGGAACTTCTCGCGGGGTATTGCTGGGGAGAGATCTGGACGCGTCCCGGGCTTGACCGGAAGATGCGCAGCTGCATCACAGTGTCGATGCTGGTGGCGCTCAACCACCCAGAGGAATTGAAGCTGCACCTGCGTGGCGCCCTCAACAACGGCGTCACTCCGGATGAATTGAAGGAGGTGCTGCTCCACTCGGCGATCTACTGCGGGATACCTGCGGCCAACAGCGCCTTCCGAATCGCAAAGGAAGTTATCGCTTAAGCAGCGGGGAATCGACCGGGCACGCTAGTGGCTGCAGGCGAACATGCCGGTGATCGAAAGAGGCGACACTGTGGCCGCCGACGGGGCAGGGCGATCTGTGCGGGTGGGCCCATGCCCGCTAAACGTGCCGTCGATCCGGCCTCGGGCCACCCCGTGCGAGGAAGAGACCGTGAGAGATCCGGATTCCGTCAGGTAAGCATCCGAAAGTGGATCGCGGGGCGTGACTGAGAGATGCGCGCTGCTGAGAGTGGGGGACGCCTGTGCGCCAGGCATCATCCATGGCCCGGGAGTCAGCGTGAGCGTTTGCTCGCTCGCTTCCGCCGGGAGCACGCCGTCGAAGCGGAGGGAGAAGATGTACTGGCGTGCCGAGCTGCGGAGCTGATTGCCGAGGCCGAACTCCGATTCGCTGGTGGTCAGGCCATTGCCGCTTCCGCTGATGGTCTGATTCGGACAAGCGGGCCGATCGCGGGTGCACGCCAGCACGGTGTGCCCATCAGCGAACACCATCCGGATGTTGACCGAGTCTGCCGAGCTGCAGGGGCCGCTGCCGGTCGCCCCCGGTCCTGGAGCGTCGATGTTGTCATTCACCCACCAGGCGGCCCAGCCGATCCCCGCGATTATCAGCGCAATCACGATCACGACCGCAGCGACGATTCCGGTCCGCTTAGCTGTCAACTTGGCCCCGCCTCCGGGGCCGGCTGCCTGATTCTTGCCATCCGGTCGATGTACAAGAAGTAAACACCTGGACCGAGCGATAGGAGCATCACCGAGATGCCGGTGACGAGTCCGATTGTCGTGTATATCCCGGCGCAGCACTCGTCGCGGCCGCGCACGATGACGTGGCTCGGCACGGCGACCAAAAGTTCCAGGATGCTGCCCGCGAAAAGCGTGCGCGCCACAGTGCGCGCCGCTGCCAGCGGGGCCGCGCGACGGGTCACCCAGTAAAGCACCGCCGCCCAAAATACCCACAAGCCCGCGCCATCAGCTTCTCCTCGTTGCGGCGTAGAAACAGGAAGAAGGCCGCGATGGCGATCACCGCGAGGATGCCCACGACGATCGCCGCGGTGCGCGAAAGGTTGTGGATCTGCGTTCCCAGCACATACGCACCGGTGCCGTAAAGGATCGCCCAAAGGATCCCGCCCGCTGCATTGAATACGAGGAATCGCCTCCAGGGCATGCGGTTGGTACCTGCCAGGAATGCGGCGTAGGTCCGGAGGATGGAGACGAAACGGCCGAAGAAGACGACCTTGCCGCCGTGTTGGAGGAAGAGGTACTGGCCGAGCTTGAGCCTTCTTTCGTGCAGTCGAATGAACCGCCCGTAGCGGCGGAGCAGCCGGTAGCCTCCCCAGCGGCCGACCCCGAACCCGAGATTGTCCCCGATGATTGCTCCGGCGGCAGCCACGGCGATGACAAGGATGATGCTCAGCCGGTGCGTGTGGCCGGCATAGATCGACGCGGTGATCAGCATCGTCTCTCCGGGGAACGGGATGCCCGTGCTTTCGATGGCGATGAAGAAGAAGACAGCCACGTAGCCATACGATGCGAGCAGCTCGAGGAGCGTGCTCTGGGCGAACTGCACCCAAGCACTATACCTAGAGGGGGTATATTGACTGCATGCACGGGTACACGAAGGACAAGCCGAAGATCCAGACTCGGCTCCGGCGAATCGAGGGCCAGGTGCGCGGCATTCAGAAGATGGTGGAAGAGGATCGGTACTGCATCGACGTCCTCACGCAGGTCAATGCGACGAGGGCGGCGCTCGAGAGCGTGGCACTGCAGCTGCTCGCCGATCACACCGAGCACTGTGTGGCCGAGGCGATCCGGTCTGGAGGCGGGGCCGAGAAGGTGCGCGAGCTCAACGATGCGGTCGAGCGGCTGGTCAGGAGCTAGCCAGAATTGTTTGTGATCAGCGCCGTCTTGAACGCTGTCTTGCACGCCCTGCAGCTCTCTATGTTCATGCTGTGGGAGGTCTTCTGGCCCCTCGCTTTTGGGTTCCTGCTCTCCGCGATGGTCCAGACGGTGGTGTCGAAGCGGGCAGTCGCCGGCGCTCTCGGCAAGCCCGATCTCAAGGGTTTTCTCCTGTCACTCGGATTGGGCGCCGCGAGCTCGTCCTGCTCCTACGCCGCGGTCGCCGTGGCGAGGGCTCTGTTCCGTCGGGGGGCCCATTTCGTCAACGCGATCATCTTCGAGTTCGCGTCGACCAACCTGGTCTTCGAGCTCGGATTGGTCCTCCTCATCCTCCTGGGCTGGCAGTTCGTCGCGGCCGAGTTCGCGGGCGGCCTCTTGATGGCGGTCATCCTGTGGATTCTCTTCAAGCTGACCCTGCGCCGGCGGATGGTCGACCAGGCCAAGCACCAGGCTGAGCGGGGAATCGTCGGCTCGACGATGGAGGGTCACGGATCGATGGACATGTCCATCACCGAGGGGCCCGTCGTGAAGCGCCTCTTCTCCGCGCGGGCGTTCACGGCCATCTCGCACTACTTCTACATGGACATCTACAGCCTCTACTTCGACATCGGGCTCGGTTTCCTGATTGCGGGAGCCCTCGCGGCCTGGGTGCCGAACAGCTGGTGGCAGGCGTTCTTCCTGACCAACAACCCGACGCTGAACGAGTTCTGGGGTCCGCTTGTCGGGCCCGTCATCTCGATGCTCAGCTTCGTGTGCTCCGTCGGCAACGTGCCCCTTGCGGTCGTGCTCTGGAACGGCGGGATCAGCTTCGGCGGGGTGATCAGCTTCATCTTCGCCGACCTGATCATCCTGCCCATCCTGAACATCTACCGGAAGTACTACGGCGGCCGGATGTCGCTCTATCTGCTGGGTGCCTCGTACGCAACGATGGCGCTGGCCGGATTCCTCATCGGTGGCGCGTTCCGGCTCCTGGGCCTGACACCTACCAACCACCACGTGACGGTCTTCGAGACCACCCCGACCTGGAACTACACGACCTTCCTCGACCTCGTCTTCCTGGTCCTGATGGCGCTGATGGCGTGGCGGTTCTTCACAACGGGCGGGCCTGACATGATTCGTGCGATGGCACACCCACACCAGGGAAAAGAGTTAGAGCCAGAGGCGGCGCTGGCCGTAGATCCCGTGTGCGGCATGAGCGTCGACACCTCGAAGCCCGGCCCACGGTCGGTCCACGACGGCAAGACGTACTACTTCTGCTCGGCTGGATGCAAAGAGAGCTTCGAGCGAGACCCTGCCAGGTACCTCGGCCCTGCGCACGCGCCGGGGCACTCTCACTGACCCTTTAAAGCTTCTCTCAGTACGTCCATCAACTCCGAACGCGAGTGCGGCTTCTTGGTGTCCGGCCAGCGTTCGACCTGATCGAGCGCCCAGGCGGCCCAGTGCGCATCGACATCCGCGTGATCCCACAGCAGCCGATAGGCAACCACGTTGATGTGTACACGTTCTGGAAACGGGTCTCGCTCGCGCAGGTACTCGTCAAAGATTGCCCGCATCTCGCTCTGACGCGTCTCGGCGTCTTTCCGGAACCGGCGCAGGTTTTCGAGCACGGATGACTTGGTGCCGTAATCGGCAAAGGTGAACTTGACCAACGGCTCAGCTTCGAGCCGCGGGGCCGCCGCCGGTTCGCCAAGCCAGTGCTCCAACGCCTGCCGTCCCTTGGCCGTGATCGAGTAGACCGTTCGGGGGCGCCGGCCAACCGGAAGGGAGCGCGCCTTGGCCCACCCGCCCGATACCAGCCGCAGTGGCTCGGCGTACAGGTTGCTTTCCGCCCGGGGCCAGAAATAGTGGAGATTGCGCCGCATCTGCCTGGCCAGCTCGTAGGTGGACCAGGGCCGGATCGCGAGAAGCCCCAACATGGCGTAAGAGGTGGTGGTCAGCTCTCGCGTCGCCCTTGACAAACAGCCCTCCCGGGAGTATGGATACTCTCGTTAGGAGCATAGGCGAAGCGGGGTGCGCGCAGGGCGCATTTGGAGAGACGGGGGCAAGGGTGGAGATCGCGACGGTTCGTGACGCCGATCCGGCCGACGCCACGGGTGTGGCGGCTATTGGTTTTGCGGCAGTTCCCGAGACTTACCGGGACATCGTCGATCCGGCGGTCCTTCGCAACATCGTTGAGCAGAGCTACTCGATCGACGCCCTCCGTACGTGCATCTCACGCTGCCGTGATGCAGGCGACGCGCACTTCATCGTCGCTGCGAAGGATGACCGCGTGGTCGGTTTTCTTCATTACGACTGCGAAGGCTCCGCCCCTGAGCTCCATCGCATTTACATCGAGCCTGTGCTCAAGCGCACAGGAATCGGGGGCGCGCTGGTGTGTGAGCTCCACCGGCGTCTGGCCCCCGGCGCGACCTACATCCTCATGGTGATCGCCGCGAATTTGCCCGCGGTCACCTTTTATCAGCGGCACGGTTTCATCGAACAGGCGAAGGTCGATGGCCCGACTTATATGAGCGAACACATGGGTGTGAGCTTTCCGGCAGGCACACGACCGGCGCCTGCCCTGGTGCTGCGCTTCACCAAGCCGAGCTCAGGCTGAGATCTAGCGCATGGAGTCGGCGAAGCAAGGAGAAAAGCGATGAGCGTGTATCTGGTGGACCGCACTCTTCCTGGGATCACGATGGAGCAGCTCGCGGCTGCACAAAAGGCCGCAATCGCGACCAGTGAGCGCTTCACTTCTGAGGGCAAGCAAGTCCGCTACATCCGCAGCACCTATGTGCCCGAAGAGGCGCACTGCATGTGCCTGTTCGAAGCGGCGGACCCTCAGCTGGTGAAGGAAGTGAACGAGGCGGCTCACATCCCGTTCTCACGGATCTCGGAAGCGCTCGACCTTACGCCTCCGCCGACCCGCTAAAAAAAGAAGGCCGGGGCCTCATGGCCCCGGCCTGGATACGTCGTGGTCGCTAGTACGCGGTACTCGGTGCGCCTGCGGCCGACCCCATCGGGGGCGCCTGATAAGTCACTGCCGGCGGCACGGGCATCAGTTCGTAGGCTGCGTCACCGTGCACTGCCTCATCGCCGATCTCCAGCTGCTTGTCGGTGAGCCGGAGTGGAATCACCAGCGAGATCAGCTTCAGGATCGCGAAGGTCAGAACGCCGTCCCAGACCAGGATGAAGACGAGTCCGATGATCTGGGCCATTAGCTGCTTAGGGTTGCCGTAGAACAAGCCGGCAGCCGTCACGGCGGCGGTTTTGCCAGTCCCCGGGTAGACCGTGATGTTGGGGTTGGCGAGTAAGCCGACCATCAGTCCGCCGACCGCGCCGGCGATCAGGTGAGTGTGCATCACGCCGAGCGTGTCGTCGATCTTGTTGAACGGCGGCACCTTGACGAGGTAGTTGAAAGTCAGGAACGGAATGACGCCCGCCGCGATGCCGATCGCGAAAGCGCCGTAGCCGTCGACGAAGCCGGCCGCGGGGGTGATGCCGACCAGGCCCGCGACCATGCCGTTGACCATGCCTCCGACGGTGGGCCGGCCCACGATGAAGACGTCGAGGAACATCCAGGTGATCATGGCCGTCGCGGCGGCCAGGTTGGTGTTGAGGACCGCGCCTGACGCGTCGGCGCCCGCGAAGTACGGGTCGCCTCCGTTGAAGCCGTTCCAGCCCAACCACAGCAGTCCGGCGCCGGTGATGACTGCGATCAGGTTGCTCGGCCGGTTGTTCTCACGGTCGGTGAGCAGGCGCGGACCGATGACGGCGGCCGCCACCAGGCCCGAGATGCCGGCGGCGACGTGGATCACGTAGCCACCCGAGAAGTCGAGGGCGCCGGCGCCGCCGATATTGCTCATCCAGCCCATTGGGCCGTCGGTCGGGAAGGCACCGATCCAGCCACCGCCCCAGATGCTGAAGGCGTTGACGGCGTAGACGATGGAGATCCAGAGCGGGACGAAGAGCATCCACGCCTTGAAGCTCGTGCGGCCCAGGATCGAGCCGAGTAGAAGGATGACGGTGATCGCCGCGAACACGAACTGGAAGTAGACAAGCGCTGAAAGTGGAAACTTGAGGTCGGGAAGCGCGCCGGCCGCGGCCAGGAGCGGGATCGTCGCCTGGTTCTGCAGGTCGCCCGATCCCAGGATCGTGCCTGGTGCGCCGATAAAGTGAAGAGCGTCCGTCAGCTGTGTGCCGAAGGACATCTTGTACGCCCAGAAGGTCCACACGACGAGAGTCGCGCCGAACGCGTAGAGGACCATCAGCGCGGAGTTGAGCGCCCACTTGCGCTTCATCAGACCCGAGTAGAGAATCGCCAGCCCCGGAACGCTCATCAGACCCACCAGCGTCCCGGCGACCAGCTGCCACGCGGTATGCCCTGGGTCTAGCCAGGTTGGTGCAGGTAACAACCCATCCAAATAGATAGACAAAGGCTCTCTCCTCCCAGGTGAATCCGCTCCCTACGGTGTCGCGCGTTAGCGCGTGTTTAGGCAGCCTAAATTTGGCGAGGGTCTGCCTCCTACGGTGTTAACCACTGGAAAAAGTGGGGCCTTTGTCTGGTGTTTGACACGAATTGAGGGCCTCGCGGCCTGTGGTTTCGACACGCCGCGTTGGAGCCGGTTGGGGTTTAGAGTCGGTCGAATGTGGCCCACACAGGGTGCCCAGTCCGCAGCGCCGAGGCCGTGGTCGGAGCGAAGCCCGCGCGCGCGGTTGGTCGCGGTGGTGGGGATCTCGGTGCTCGTCCTTCTCATCGTTGGGGCCTCGCTGGCGAGCTGGCTCGCGACCGGGGGCCAGCGCTCCGGGCCGGTTTATGGAAACCCGCGCGTGACGCCAGGCGTTGTGTGGACGTGGGATGGAGCGGGCTACACCCGGGGGCCGGTTGGAGGGCCGGGGCCATCCAGCAACAAAGCAGACATGGCATACGACCAGACCCGTGGCGTGATCGTGTTGTGGGACCACGGGTGCGCTGGTGTGGTGATGGGCTTTCAGGGCGGCTGCGTCAAGCAGGTGAACCAGACCTGGACGTGGGACGGCCGGAGGTGGACCGCCCGTGCGATGAAATCTGCACCGACAGACGCTGGACTAGGGGCGATGGTCTATGACACCCGGCTCGGACAAGTTGTTTACGTCAACGGAGTCGGCCAGGCGTGGACCTGGACGGGCTCAGACTGGAAACGAATCGACGTCCATGGGGCACCAAGGGTGGCCCCGCGCGGTACCGCTGGTCCCGTCGCGACATTTGCGGCCGGTTACGACGAGTCTCGCGACCTGCTGGTGTTCGCGCTTTCGACCAGCACATGGACCTGGGACGGGAGCGCATGGAAGAAAGTGGCGGGAGGAATCGACGCCGGGGATGCCAGACCGGACGCCCATCTGGCCTTCGACCGCGCCCACAGCCAGCTCGTCTACGTGGGCAGCCGTTTCACATGGACGTGGGACGGCACGGGCTGGCAGAAGCATGCACAGCCGGCGATTGCTTCGGGCACGCTGGGGTATGACGCCGTCCGGGGAACTGTGATGCTGGTCCAGCAGGACAGCTTCGCGTGCGACCAAGCAGCCTGCCGGACGACAGTCTGGACCTGGGACTCGACGGCGTGGACCCAGGTTGTCACCGACCGCGTTCCGCTGCTGCCTTTGACGCGTTCCGGCGCCTACCTCCCACCAATGGCTTTCGACGAGGCCAGAGGTGTGATGGTCCTCTTTGCCAGCGCCAGCTGAGATCCACAACCCGATTTAAGGCCAAAAACAACGTGTGAACCACACAATTTTAAATAGCGAAACTTCGTGCTATTGTCCTGCTCATGAAATTCCTTTCCACCGTCCCGCTAGAGGTCAAATCCCCGCTTTCCGATTCGGATCCCGACGTTCGTTCGATTTCCCGTCTTCCCGGTTTCGTCCGGCTCGAGCCGGTGGCCGGGCACGACGGGCGCTACAACCTGGTCTTCGAGGTCGAAGGCGGCTCGCGGCGCGACGCGATGGACGCGGCCGACGAGATGGTCGTCGAGTACGAGAACGCCCTCAACGCCTACCACCCCAGGCTGCTGGCTGCCGTCGCCACCGAGGCCAGGTAGCCGCAAAGAGGTTGTGGACGCGTCAGCGCTCCCTCGCGGGCGCTGACGCGAACTTCTTTCTCCCGACGTACGCCTAGTACGTCACTCGCCGCCCGCACCACGTAACTTCCGCACGTAGTAGGAGGACCCGTGTCTGCGGCATTCCTTTACATGGC
The DNA here is from genome assembly GCA_036570165.1 of Candidatus Dormiibacterota bacterium. Lineage (GTDB taxonomy): Bacteria > Chloroflexota > Dormibacteria > Dormibacterales > Dormibacteraceae > Palsa-870. Next base: position 57,690 of record DATCPI010000045.1, read on the forward strand.
ATGCGGTGGCCGATCGATGACAACGGCGACCACGACCTCGCCAGCTATCTGTTCCGCCTCGGCCTGGGAAGGCAGGTGCGCGAGCGTCTCCTGCTCGAGCGCAGCATCGCCGAACGCCTCGGTTTTGCATGCTTTGAGGACTACTACGCCGCGCGTCGGGCGCAAGGCTGGGGCCTGGACCGGCTCGCCCAGGAGACTGGGCAAACCCGGGATTGGGTGCGCGGCGTGATGCGGCGTTATGGGTCGGGCACCGCCGGCGTCAAGGCGCCCGAAATACAGGAGGGAGCAGAGGCTTCCAGTCGCATAACAACGACTTGACATTCAGGGCCGAGCCGACGACATTGTCGGTGCGCGGTCGGTCGATAGTCAGGGAGAAGGGATGGCGAAGCGCCGCACCGGGGGAGGCTCAAAGGAACCCATCTGGTTGGCATGGCTCGAGCCTCTGGAGGGGAAGCCGGTCGGTGCCGTTGGCGCCGGCGTGGTCATCGCCGGCTGGCTTGTGCTGGCGTTCCTGTATTTCCGCCACGTCTGGTCCCTCGAGGTCACGTTCTTCGTCGCGGTCGGGTTGCTGACGTTCGTTCTTGGCTGCCTTTCGTTGTACGCCGCCCTGGTGCAGGTTCGGCGGGCCAAGCCGACTGACGTCTTCCGGCTGCCAGACTGGTTGAAGGACTTCGAGGACTACTTCCGCTGGCTGACGCCGGTCGCTTTCATGTTCGGCCTCATCTTCGCTCACTTCTTCTGGCACTGACAGCGCGCACTGAAGATGGCCCCGAAGACGACAGCACGTAGCGAGCAGCCACTTCCACCGTCCTGGATGGTCTGGGCCCTCGGCGCGGCCGCGGTCGTTTTCGTCGGGCTGCTCGTCTTCGCCGCCTGGTACCTCTTGCCGCATCACCACCCGGCTTGCAGCACGAGTTTCCCCGCTCGTCGAGGGGACTACCCGAGCTGGGTGTTCGTGTTCGCCGCGATCGGAGCGTTCGCCCTGGGGTCGCTGACCTCGCAGGTCGGGATTCGACGCGAAGGTCGCCCGCAGAAGGAGCTCGGAGAGGGGCACTGGACTAACCGAGCGGCTGTCGTCGCTGTCAACGCTGGCGTCGCCGGATTCCTGTTCCTCGTCACGATCCTCATGCTGATCGAGGCCTGGACGCTTGGTCACGGGGTCTGGCCGATCACCTATTACGTCCGGTGCGCAATGGACGCCGGCGCCTTCATCACATTGGTCGGGGTCGCGAGCTACGGCTTCGTCGTCGGCCGCTGGATGTGGGTCTTCAAAGACTGATGTATCCGAATTTGCAAGTCTGGCTCGTCGCGCTCGTTGGTCTCGGACTGATCTTGAGCCTGGTCGTTGGGGACGTGCTCTTCATCCGGACCTACTGGCAGCCCATCGGACGCTGGGTCGAGGCGTGGGCGCGTCGATTCCCGGTCCTCGCTTTCCTGCTCGCCGCCGTGCTCGGCCTGCTGATCGGGCACTTCTACTGGTCGACCCCGCCGCCGTGTCTAATCGGAGCGAATGGCCACGTGCTTCAGGCGGGGACGGACCGTGACTGCGTCCCACCAAAGGCCACCCCGCCGACCGACACGTAAGGGTGGCTCATCCGGCGCTGAGTAAAGAGAGGTGTACCGGGCGCTCGAGGTAGCGCCCGAACCGGCGTCCGGCTGTTTCGATGGCAGCCGTCTCGGCAGGGTCGAATCGGTCCAGGGCGATGATGTCCACGTGCATTCCGTTTCGAATCGGCGTTCGGCGCCAGCCCCCGCGAATTTGGCCTCCGAGGGTGACGATATTGGAAAGTACGAAGAACGGATCTTGTAGACGACCGTCGTACATGAGATCCCGGCGGTCGCGGTAGGCCACCGTGTACTCGTCGTAGTTGGGCAGCAGGTGAGCCACCCCAGCAGCGTCACGGGCCCGGCCTGCGTCGGCGTCAAACCAGTACTCCTTGCCGTGGGCAGCCTCGTGCTCGAGCGCTTTGCCCGCGACCGCAATGCCCTTGCGGGCGTCGGCCAGCGTCAGGCCGGACCACCAGGCGAAATCCTGCAGCTGGGCTGGGCCGTGGCTCTTGAAGTAGCGGAGCGTGAGCTCGGCCACTGCCTCGTCGCGCTCGAGGCGCCGAGCTTTGGGCGCTCGCTCCTCCAGCAGGGCGAACGTATGCAGTTTTCCGCGCCGTGCCCCGCTTGTGATCAGGCCCTCTAGCTCGGCGTGCATGAGGAGGTGGGGGAGGCGCTGGCCTTCAGGTGAGATGCGCTTCTCGCGAAGCACCTCGCCGAGCTCGGGGCGGGTCAGGTGGTGGCCGCCAGCGAGCGCCTCGGCGAATGCCGCGCCGGCGCGTGCGATCGCCCTGGCGTCCAGCTCGAGCTCGCGGTGCCGGCCGGCCAGGCCCAGAATGATCCTCGGACCGCTCAAGTCGAGCAGCCAGCTGATGTCCTCCGGGAGCACGAAGTGCCAGGTTGGCCGCAGCACGTGGGTGCGGAGGATGGCGCCTTCGTCGAACAGGTGATCGACGACGGCCTCGGTCACTCCCCGGGTGCGGAGCCCGAGCGCCCACTTGCCGCCGCCGTAGTCCTGAGACTGCACGGCGGTCAGCGCTTGCACCGCGTCGACGGGCGAGGCGAACGGTTTTCCAGTCAGGCGCTGGGCGTGGAGGCGCCGGGCGGCGATGCTGGTCACAGGGTGCTGAACGTTACCCAAACCCGAGAGCCGTAGGCTTAAGGGTCATGACGATCCGGTTGGGCACTCGTGGGTCGAGGCTGGCGCTCGTGCAGAGCGAGCTCGTCGCCGCGCGGCTGCGTGAGCAGGGCCACGACGTGGAGCTCGTGCCGATCGTCACCGAAGGCGACGTCCGGCCGGTCGACATGTCGCCGGGCGAGGGAGTCTTCGTCGCAGCGATCGCGCGCGCTCTTCTTGCCGGCGAAGTCGACGTCGCTGTGCACAGCGCCAAGGACGTTCCGCTCGAGGAAGAGCCCGGCCTCATGATCGCCGCGTACCCCGAAAGGGTGGATCCGCGCGACGTGTTGATCACGCGGCATGGTGGTGGTTCGCTGGCGTCGCTGCCTCAGGGTGCAACGGTGGGCACGGACAGCCCCCGGCGAACCGGGTTTCTCCTGGCCGCGAGGCCGGACCTGAAGATCGTTCCGCTGCATGGCAACGTGGAGACCCGTCTCCGGCGTCTTGACGAAGGCTCTGCCGATGCGATCGTGCTGGCGGCGGCGGGGATCGACCGGCTGGGGAGAGGGGAGCGGATCGACGAGCGGCTGGAGCCTGACGTCGTCGCGCCGGCTCCAGGACAGGGCGCCCTCGCGGTCCAGGTTCGCCGCGCGGATGCGAGGCTGGTCGAGCTGATCTCCGCGATCGATGACCGCGACATCCGGCTGGCGGTCGAGGCCGAGCGCCACGTCCTGTACGTGACCGGCGGGACGTGCCG
>DATCPI010000046.1:0-18593 GCA_036570165.1 Candidatus Dormiibacterota bacterium
GGCGATGAGGTGATCACGCCCGCGGGTTCGTTCATCGCCAGCTCCAGCGCCATCTCGTTCACCGGCGCGACACCCATCTGGGTTGACGTCGATCCGCGCACGTACAACATCGATCCCGACCTGTTGGAGGCGGCGATCACCAAGCGGACCAAGGCGATCATGGTGGTGCACCTCTACGGCCAGCCCGCGGACATGGACCGGGTCCTCGAGATCGCCAACCGCCATGGCCTCCCTGTGATCGAGGACGCCTGCCAGTCGCACGGCGCTCGCTACAAGGGCAGGCGGACGGGCTCCCTGGGAACGTTCGGTGCCTTCAGCTTCTACCCAAGCAAGAACCTGGGGGCGTACGGCGACGCCGGAGCCCTCACGACGAACGACGCCGGCCTCGCAGAGAAGGTCCGGATGATGCGCAACTACGGCCAGCGCGCGAAGTACGACCACGTGTTCCTGGCCTGGAACCGGCGCCTCGACACGCTGCAGGCCGCCGTCCTTCGCGTGAAGCTCCCCCACCTCGACGCATGGAACGACTCGCGGCGGAAGATCGCGTCGCTGTACGACGAGTTGCTCGGTGGCACCGCTGTCGGCCTACCGTATGCGCGTCCCGACGTGGAGCACGTCTTCCACCTGTACGTGATCGAGCTCGACGGTCGCGACCACGTCCTGTCGGAGCTCGGCGAGCGCGGGATTGGAGCCGGCATCCACTATCCGGTGCCCATCCACGTCCAGGAGGCTTATCGAGAACGCGGCTTCGGTCCCGGCTCGTTTCCCGTGACGGAGGCAGCCGCCAAACGGATCCTTTCGTTGCCCATGTACCCGGAGATGACCGAGCCCGACGTTCGGCGGGTCGCGGACGCGGTGCGCGAGCTCGTCAGCGCCTCAGCCCGAGCCTGAGCACCAGCGAGCTGAATACCGCGGTCATCGAGACGCGCGAGGACTCCGGTCCGCGGCCGGCTGCATCTGCTCGCCTCCTTTCCGTCGTGCACGTCAGCGCCCTCGTACTGATCGGTTTTGTTTTCCGGGCGACTTTCATCACCAAGGGTTTCAATGCGACTGACGAGGGCTGGCTGCAGAGTGTGGGCCGTCGTATCACCCTCGGCGAGGTACCGTACCGCGACTTCGATTTCATCTTCCCTCCGGTGAGCATCTATAAGGAGGCGGCGCTACAGGCGCTCTTGGGCGACTCATACACAATGCTCGTGTCGCGCTGGGTATTCGTAGCTGAGGCAACGCTCGGCTCCGTCCTCGCGTACCTCATCATTCGACGCTTTGTGGGCTCACGCCTGGCCTTTCTCGCGACTCTCCCCACCGTCTTGTTCTCGGTCCTGCACTACTACTTCTCCAATTACACATACGACGGTGAAGCGCTGTTGCTGGCATCAGTGCTGCTGTTGGTTGAGGCAAGGCCCAATCGACGGTGGCTGGCATTCGCGGCGGGGGCCGCCGCCTGCGGCGCAACCCTTTCCAAGCCCAGCTTCGGGGCGTTCGTGCTGCTCGTGCCCCTGATAGGAGTGGTCGGCAGCAAACTCAACCGACGGGACATCGACTCCCACCCGGCACTTGTGGGCATTCATCGCTTGTGGCCCCTCTTTCTATACGGAGCCGCGCTCACGTTCGGTGCGGTACTCGCCCTGTTCGCAGCGGTCGGTGCGGCCCGACAGTTTCTCGAAGCGTGGTTCTTCGGAGCGACGCAGGAGATACCACAGTCGCTAGCCTTTACGATCTGGCAGGACCTGCCAACCGCCTTTTCATCGGACGAGGTAAAGCTCTTCGGCCTTGTGTTCGCGCTTCTCGCCATCGCCGCCTTGCCCAAGCTGACGAAACTCCGGTGGTTTGTCACGCTGTGCGTGCCGGTCGTTCTCCTCGTTTACTCACTCAAGTACCTTCTCGTCGGCGGCGGTTTCATTCCGATGGCCATGGGCCTGCTGCTTGTTATCAACCTTGCTGCGCTGCTGATATCGCTTGCCGTCCGGACGCCCTACCTACGATCAGGGGAGCTGGCTGAAGCCCTGCGTGACCGACTGCCCCCGCCGGAACTCATCGTGCTGGCTCTGGCACTCCAATACCTGGCGCAATTCACATTCAGCGGCATCATTTACTCCTACCTCGGCGCATACCTCTCGCTGCCTGTAGCAGTGCTGTTGCTGCGAGGCCTATCCGACGTAAGGCTGCCGAACGCTCGCACCGCAATCGCCTCCTCTTTGGCCATGGTGGCCCCAGTGCTGTTTGGCGCGTGGATCATGTTTGGGTCGATCGAATATGTCAGGTACCACGTTTATTTCGACGCGCCGCGCGGCCAGCTCACCGCGGCGTTCCAAACGCCGAAGCTAGCCGGCATCGTGTCCACACCCGCCAACGTGCAGAGAGTCGATGGCGTAGTGACCATGGTCGACCGCTACAGCCGGCCGGGCGATCCCATCCTGGTGATACCCGACTTCGGCTGTCTGTACTTCCTCACCGATCGTGTGAACCCAACCAGGCGGGATTGGATGATCGAGCCTGACCTCGCTCCGTCAGTGGTTGACTCAGTGTTGCGGGACATTGAGCAGCGTCCGCCCAAAGTCGTCTTCCTGCAGAGTGTCAGCGAATATGACTGGTCGCGGAGCCTTCGGCCCGAGTATGTGATCGATTACCCGAACTCACGGAAGGCGCGCATTTACAAGTACCTGCTCGAGCGGTATGAGCAGGTGGCCACGGTTGACGACATCGCGGTGCTCGTCCCCCGTGGATCCACCTGACCTGGTCAACGCTTCAGCCCGAGCCTGAGCAACAGCACCGGCCTGAAGTAGCCCCACCAGTCGAGTACCGGCCGCGCGCGGGTATAAGGACCTCGCTCGGAATAGGTGATCCTGATCGGCACCTCTTTCCAGCGATAGCCACGCAAGAGCGTCTTGGCGAACAGATAGGTCTCCACCTCGTAGCGGCCAAGCCAACGCTGTCGGAGCTCGATATTCGGATCGTCCAGGATCTTGAGGCGATAGGCCTGGAATCCGCCGGTTGCGTCAGTGACACGGCGGCCAACGAGCATCGAGAACAGCACGGTGAAGACCTGGATGAGAAAGAGCCGGTGCCACGGCATGTTGACGTGGCCCCCGCCCTCCAGATGCCTCGAGCCACGCACCAGGTCCAGGTTCTCATCAGCGAGAGGCCTGATCAGGTCGGGCAGCTGCGCCGGGTCGTGCTTGCCGTTGGAGGCCATCACCGCGGCGATGTCGAATCCCTTGGAGCGCAGGAGGTATAGGCCACTGCGAATTGCGGGTCCAGGTCCACCTCGCGTTTTCAGGGAGATGACGGTGGCACCATGCTTGCCGGCGACATCGGGGGTTGCGTCAGTGGAGCCATCGTTGACCACCACCACCAGATCGCACAGGTCGAGCGGGATTCGAGGCAGGAGCCGTTCCAGCGATGCCGCTTCGTTATAGGCCGGGATGACCACCCCGACTTTTAGGCCTGCGATCACTAGGCCGAGATTGTAGTTGTGCCCCTCAGGAAACCCGTCCGCGGCCCGGCGCGGTCTGTCGTGCATTTGGCTACTTCAAAGTCGCGCACGCCTTGTGGTGAGGCGGTATTTAGTTGCCACTTGCGAATGGGCACGTTGGCCAAAGCCGTCGTAAGGTGGAATTGCGGCCAGCTGGCCGAACGCTCTCTTCGCTGGCCGAACAATGTTCCCGGCCGATTCGGTTAACAAAAAGGGGTCTAAGCGATGTTTCTTCGCGCAACCCGCGTACAGACGCCGCCGGACAAAGTCAACGAGGCGATCAAGAACTTCGAGTCCAACATCCTCAAGGGCCTTCGGGCGGCACCAGGCAACCAGGGCGCGTCGCTGTTGGTCAACCGTCAGACCGGCGAGGCAATAGGCGTTACGTACTGGGAGTCGGCCAAGGCGCTGGCGAACAGCGAGCAGATCGGCACCCAGAGCCGCACGCAGTCGGTCAAGAGTGTGCCTGGGAGCCAGATCGTCAACGTAGAGCGGGCCGAGCTGATGATCATGGATCGCGTCGCCGCGCCAAAAGCAGGATCGTTCATTCGTTTGACCACGGCCAACGGAGATCCAGACAAGCTCGACGCGGCGGTCGTGCACCTTCGCAACCAGGTGCTGCCACTTCTCAGGGCGCAGAAGGGCTATCGGGCCGCGATCGCTAGTGTCGACCGGCTGAGCGGGCGCTTCAGCGCGTCCACCGTATGGGATTCGAAGGCCGACCTCGACGCAAGCGAGAGCAAGATCGCAGGGCCTCGGGCCGAAGTCGCCAAGGCCGCGGGTGCAGGGGCGAATGACGTGCAGGTCGAGATCTTCGAGACCGCCGTCGTAGAGCTCAGCGCAGCCGCATCCGCAACACAGCAGCCGACAGCAAAGACTTACTAAGCCGAACGAAACCGCGGCCGCCGTCTCGCGCTAGAGGCGGCGGTCGCTCCCTTCGTGGGACGCCGATCGGCCACCAAGGCTCGCCCTGCTGCAACAAAGGCCGAGCGGCGTGGGCGCCTACGCGAGGTGGACCGAGCCGTCCTCGGCCAGCTTCCAATCGGGGTTGTGCGCGATCTCCCACACGTAGCCGTCGGGGTCGGCGAATGCGCCCGTGTATCCGCCCCAATCGGCGCGAGCGGCGGCACGGACGATCGCAGCGCCGGCGCGCTTGGCCTCAGCAAGCAAATCGTCGACCTCCTCGGGCGACCGGACGTTGTGCGCCAGCTCGATCCCCGGGGCGCCATGGCCGCCAAGGGCGGTCCACAGTCCAAAGACCATTCCGCCCGCTTGAAAGAACGCGATCTCGTCGTCGGGCTGCTGCGCCCCGCCCCATCCCAGCGCCTCGTAGAAGCTTCGCGCGCGAGCGAGATCGTCCACGCCGAGCGTCACGAGGCTGATCCGCTGTTCCATCGGCCAAGTATGTCGTTGTTACCAGAGCGCGACGGGCACGTTGGCGAGATCGGCGTAGGCTGGACTCGCGGCCAGTTGGCCGAATGTGTTTCGTGGCTGGACGTGGCGATCAGCCATTCGAAAGGAGAGCTGAATGGGAACGCTGGGATCGATCGGCCGACGGCTGGCGATGGTGCCGGTCGCTTTACTGGTGATGGCGATTCCCGTCGCCCTGACGGCGACCACCGCGGCCGGCGCAGCTTGTTTGCCGACTGATTTCATTCGAGACGGCTTCTCCCTCACCGCGGCCCAGATCGGGGGCACTGTCAACGGGACCCTTGATGCGACGGGCTGCGATATCGGCGTGTACTTCAAGACCGGTGGAAGTGTATCGGCCGGAGCGGAGATCTTCGGAGCGCGCTATTTCGGGGTGGTCAACAACGGAACGGCGGTCACCGTCAGTGGGGCAAGTATTCATGACATCGGCAACAAGCCGTTTGACGGCACGCAGCACGGGGTCGGCATCTACTTCACGAACGGCGGCTCGGGTGCTGTCGATGGCAACAAGGTCTCGGATTATCAAAAGGGCGGCATCGTCGTCAACGGCCTGGCGACCACGGCGACCGTGACGGCCAACGCGGTAACCGGTCTGGGCCCGGTCAGCTTTATCGCTCAGAACGGAATCCAGGTTTCGCGGGGCGCTGTCGCTGAGGTCCGTGGGAACACCATCTCCGACAACTTCTACACGGGCGAGGTCGGGGTTGGACCGAACCCAGGTGGACAGAACCCCGAGGGCTGGGAGTACTTCTCCACCGGTCTGCTTCTATTCGAAGCCGGGGCGGGGACGAAAACTTCTGAGAATCACTTCTCCGGCAACGAGCACAATTTCGCCAACGTCCCTTAGCAACCTGCTTGGCGAAATCCGCTTGGCCAGTTTGAAGGCGAATGGCGGACGGGTTGGGATTTGAACCCAAGACAGCCTTGCGGCTGTACGGCATTTCCAGTGCCGCGCCTTCGACCGGACTCGGCCACCCGTCCCGCGAAAGAAAGTCTAGTGGCGGTCCTTTAAGGCCTGCCGCCTGACCGGCGAGGTAATCCCGCGGCGCTGCTGGAGGCGCGGCCTATCATCCGCGGGCCGTCCGGTCCTGCCGCGATACACGTATCGGTCAGGCCGACGAACAGGCCGTGCTCGACGACGCCGATCGTCCTCTTCACCGCATCGCCAAAGCTCGCCGCATCTTTGATTCCGCCATCCACGATCAGGTTGAGGATCAGGTTTCCGTTGTCCGTGATGTAAGGAGTCTCTTCCCCACCTCGCACCGTAAGGCTCACGCCCAGCGCCATCAACCGCTCCGCGGTGGTGCGCCACAAGAACGGCAGCACCTCCACCGGCAGCTCTCCCACACCGAGCTGCTTCACGAGCTTCGAGTCGTCCACCACAATGATGAAACGCTTCGCCGCCGCCGCCACCAGCTTCTCGCGGAAGAGCGCGCCTCCGCGCCCCTTGATCAGGTTGAGCGCGGGGTCCACCTCGTCGGCTCCGTCGACCGCGAGGTCGATCTGGCCGACCAGCTCCTGGACGATCGTGATTCCGTTGGCGGCGGCCAGCTCGGCGGTGGCGCGCGAGGTCGGCACGCAGCGCAGACTCATGCCTTCCGCGACGAGGCGGCCGACACCTTCGATGAAGTACCTCGCCGTCGAGCCGCTGCCCAGCCCGAGCAGCATTCCGTCCTGCACCAGCTCCAGCGCCTTTTCGGCGGCTGCCCTTTTGAGTTCCTCAGACAACGGCGTTTCTGATTGCTTTCATCCCGGCCGCAATGCCCTGTTTGAAACCGAACACCGAGTTGCCCGCGACCAGCACCGTCGCGCCAGCGCTGACGGCGAGCGGCGCGGTCCTGGCGTCGATACCGCCGTCCACTTCGATCTCCATCCTAGGATCCATCGCTCGCAGCCGGCTGATCTTCTCCGGGCTGTGCGCGATGAACTTCTGGCCCCCAAAGCCCGGCTCGACCGTCATCACGTTCACGAGGTCGATGTACGCCAGGATCTCTCGCAGGTCCTCGAGCGGAGTTGCGGGGTTGATGGCGACACCCGCCTTACAGCCGAGCTCTTTGATGGACTGCACGGTCCGGTAAAGCGATGTCGTCGCCTCGACCTGCACCTCGATCAGGCTCGCGCCCGCCTTTGCGAACGCCTCGAGGAAGAGCTCCGGGCATTCGATCATGAGGTGCACCTCGATCGGGAGCCTGGTTGCGCGCCGAACGGCTTCCACGACCAGCGGCCCGAACGTGAGGTTGGGGACGAAATGGCCGTCCATCACGTCCACCTGGATCCGGTCGGCGCCGGCGGCCTCGGCCTCCTTCACCTGTTCGGCCAAACGACCCACATCCGCCGACAGGATCGAGGGAACTATCTCGATCCTTCTCACTGCCCCGCTGCGGCCCGGTCGATCAACCATCGTGCGCCCGCAATCATCCCCGATGGCACCTCGCCTCGTTTGGCCCGCGCCACGGCGTCCGCCTTGCCTGCTCCGGTGGCGAGGATTAGCACGCTCCGCGCCGCCCGCAGCGCCGGCAGCGTCAGGGTCACGCGTTCAGGCGGCGGTTTCAGCGAGTCGTGGATGCCCACCGTCAATCCCTGCGACTTCAGCGCGGGATGGCCGGGGAACAAGGACGCGGTGTGCCCATCCTCTCCCACTCCCAAGGTCACGAAGTCCAACGGACTCAGTGCCGCGACGACATGCGCGTACTGCTCCGCCCCCTCGTCCGGCCCCAGCTCGGCGGGCATCCGGTGGACGGTGGCCGGGGACACGCGATCCAGCAGAGCCTCGCGGGCCATCCGGTAGTTGCTCTCGGGATGGTCGGGGCGCACGCATCGCTCGTCGCCGAACAGGACGCTCACGCGGCCCCATCCGACCTCCATCGCTGATAGGAGTTCGTAGCAGCGTCTTGGCGTAGTGCCGCCGGCCAGGACCAGTGTCCGGGCGCCTTTCCACAGCGCCTCTGAGATTTCCTTCGCAGCGGCCGCCGCGACCTCCTCCGCGGACTCGAGGACCGTGAAGGTATTCGAATTTGTCATTCCTCTACCCTAGCCTTCTCCTCGATGGAAGGTCCTTGGACGCGCGACGAGGCGAGTGCGTCGGGCCAGGTGTTCGAGGATCGGATCTGCGCACTCCTCACTGAGCAGTCGCGAGGACACCTTCACGTTTTTCGCCCGCTGCTGGATCGCGGGGTCGACGCTTTGCTTCACCGGCTGTCCGACGGCGCCTATATACCGGTGCAGGCCAAAGGACGGTCGTCCCTGAGGCGGGGCCAGGTGCAGCTCCTCGTAGCGGTAGAGAGTGTGACCGACGACTTCGTCGTGATCATCGGCGGCGAGATCGTCGATGGCGGGCTCGGGCCCAAGATGCTCGTGGTCCCAACTCCTGACTTCCGGCGGCTTGCGCTCTTGACGACGGCCAGGGGTGTGCCCGAATACTCGATGTCGTTCAGCAGGAATCCACGATCGAACAGCCGCTGGCTGCCGTGGCTGGTGTCAGCAGATCGATTGGTAGAGAAATTTGGCCTGCCACTCGGTCTGCCAGCGCTGGCGATTGCCGAGGAGCTGCCTCAGCTGCGGCGCGGCCCCCTTGGTTTCTTAGGCGAGTCGGAGGTCGTCCGCCAGCTCGCCGAGGCGGAGCATCTCAACCTGTTCCGGCCGTTTCCGGATTTGGAGACCGTCGAGCTCGCCGTGCGGCACCTGAAAACCGGCCATGTGGTCGGACTGCAGATCAAGACGGTGAGCGTCGACGCCGTGTACCCGAATCGGCCAGTTGACATCCGCACATCGAGCTTTCGGCCGGCGCCGACAACTTACTTCACAGTGGTTGCCTGGATGCCTGAGGAGCGCCGATTCCACGAAGAGTGCCTGGTCTTCCCGTCTGAAGTGCTCCTAGAATTTGCGCGGCCTGCCGGCTCGCACTACAAATTCGAGTTCCAACCCGGCTCAAAGAAGCAGCCCAGGCTGGACAAGTACCGGCGTTCCCTGAGTGATCTGTGTACGGAGATCGAGAGTCTGCTCTAGCAGAGCTCAGATCGAGCGCATGAGCTCGGCCGCCGCCACCAGAGAACGCGAGAAGACGTGATCGCGGCTCGGATGCGAAAGCAGGTCCAGCAGCAGGCTTGCCTCGTCCTCGGGCTCCATCTGCTGCACGTGCCGCAACGTGTCAGCGCCCCCGATGTCGATCAGGGTCAGCAGCACCAGCGAGTTGTCCTCACGGCGCCGCTCCCGGACGAAGACCGCGGGTTTTGGCGGCGAGCTTTCGCCCGGAGCATCTCCGGTTGCGGTGTGGTGCAGGTTCTCGATGTTCTCCTGCAGCACGTCGCGGTGCCACTCCGCTTTCCGCTCCGCGAGCTCGAGTCCGGCGTCGTCCTCACCACCTGCCGCGTGAAGCCACTGATATGCCCCCGCCCCGATATCCAGGGCCACGCGCCGTGGACGCTCCGGGTCGCGCATCACCGACAGCTGGAACGTGGTGCCTCCAGAGACGCCGCCAATCCTGACCGCGCTGACCTCTCCCTGCGCCAAGTGCGCTTTGGGAACCGACCTGAACGCGACCTGCACCGGACGCCAGCCTTCCGCTGAGAAGTGCGCGGCGACGATCCCGCCACCTCCACCCGCGGCTTTCTGCAGCTTCCAGCCAAGCGCGGACGCCATCCATCCGATCAGCAGCGCAGCCGCCACGCGGTTGCCGCGCCCTTCCCCTGCGTAGTCGACGCCCACCTCGGTGATTCCGCTCAGGAACGGCCGCCGGGCTGCGGGAGCGAAGAACTGCGCCACGCTCTCCAGCCACGGCTCCAGGCGCGCCCACTGCAGGTCGGCCACGCCGACCTTCTGATGGGAATTCGAACCAAGTTCGGCCAGCTCGAGGAATGAGCGATACGGCGCATCGAAGCGCGCAGAGTCGACGATGAGCGAGTCGCAGATCTTCAACGCGTCCTCGAGCTCGCGCTTGCCGAACGGTGGCGTGCCGACCCACCAGAGGTACGTCGGCACGCCGCTCGGCAGGAGCGGATCGACCAGGGCTGCAAGGTGCTCACCCGCCCCTCCGCGCACGCGGATGGTGACCACCTCGCACTGCAGGGCACCGGCTGATTCCGGCCGAAGTATGTCCGTCGTGATCGCTGCGTCGATGCGTCCTGGGTGCAGGCTCGGCTGGTCGGTGATAACAACGATCTGTGCCGGGTGCATCGCCCCGATCTTCCTCGTCGCTCGCTGCGCCCTCCGCTCCTCCGCCTCTGTAGCGCCAACCGCGACCAGCGTCATGACGCAGTTCCGCGGGTGTGGGTGCTCGCGCTCATTCGCCTCGGCGAGCGCAAACTTCCTGCGGATCTCATTCAACGCGTTGAGCACGTCACCCACGGAGACGTTCTCGCCCTTCCACTCCTCACCCGCCCCCGGCTGGATCAGCGTCTTCACGGGCGGTGCCACTCCCTCCCATCCTGCTCCACGAGCTTCATGGCTGCCGTGGGGCCCCACGTCCCGGCGGCGTACATCGCGAGCGCGGGCCTGCCGTCTCGCCACGCGGCTTCGATCGGGTCGATCAGGCTCCACGCGGCCTCCACCTCGTCGGCGCGGGTGAACAGAGTCGGGTCGCCGATCATGCAGTCGAGCAGCAGGCGCTCGTAGGCCTCGGGCGTCTCGACCAGGAACGTGGTCATGTACTGGAAGTCCATCGTCACGCTGCGGATGCGCAGACCAGCGCTCGGCACCTTGGCGCCGAAGCGAAGCGAGATTCCCTCCTCCGGCTGGATGCGCAGAGTGATCGCGTTGGGGTCTAGCTCTCGCGTCGCCTCCCGGCCGAACGTGATGTGCGGCGGGCGCTTGAACTGGATCCGGAGCTCGGTGACACGCTTGGGCAGCCGCTTGCCCGCGCGGATGTAGAAGGGCACGTTCGCCCAACGCCAGTTGTCAACGAAAAGCCTCAGCGCGGCGAACGTCTCCGTGAGCGATCCAGAGGCGACGTTCGGCTCTTCGCGATAACCCGGCACATGCTCCCCGAGCACCCAGCCCTTGGTGTACTGCCCGCGCACCGCGGAGCGAGCCACGTCGTCGTCGAGGATCGGCCTGATCGCGCGCAGGACCTTGACCTTCTCATCGCGCACTGAATTGGCTTCGAATGCGAGCGGCGGTTCCATGGCCACGAGCGCGAGCAGCTGCAGCGCGTGGTTCTGCACCACGTCGCGCAGGGCTCCCGCCCTCTCGTAATACGAGCCACGCCCCTCGATGCCGATCTCTTCAGCAACCGTGATCTGCACCGAGTCGATCAGGTTGGCGTTCCACACAGGCTCGAAGATCGAGTTGGCGAAACGGAACGCGAGGATGTTCTGGACGGTCTCCTTGCCGAGGTAGTGGTCGATCCGGTAGACCTCGTCCTCCCGGAAGACGCGCTGGAGGATGCCCGTCAGCTCGTGCGCGGACTTGAGGTCGGAGCCAAACGGTTTCTCGACCACGATGCGATGAAAGCCGTCGCCGGTCGAGATCCCTGCGGCCTTCAGCTGCTCGACGATGGTCTCGTAGGTCGGCGGCGGCGTTGCGCAGTAGAACATCCGGTTGCCGGTGACATGCCGGCTCGTGTCGAGCTCGACCAGCCGGCGCTGCAAAGACTTGAAGTCGTCCAGCTTGCCGAAGTCGACCTTGACGTAGAAGCACTCGGAAAGAAACGCATCGAGAACGCGCTGGTCGATCGGCTGGGTGCGCGAGAACTCCTTGATCTTCTCCGCGGCTCTCTGGCGGAACGATTCGTCGGTCAGGTCGTCGATCGCGGCGCCGACGACGGCGAACCCGGCCGGCAGCAGGCGCTGCTTGGCGAGGTTGTAGAGCGCCGGCAGGAGCTTGCGGCCGCTCAGGTCGCCGGTCGCGCCGAAGATCACCATGAGGCACGGCTCACCGACGCGGTAGTCGTGCAGCCCCTCAGCGAGGGGATTGGGGGCGACGACGCTCACTTGTGAGACGCCTCTCCCTTCGCATCGGTGACGACCGCGTGACCGCCGAACTGGTTGCGCATCATCGCAAGCATGCGGTCGCCGAACGTGTTCTCCATGCGGCTGCGGAAGCGGGCGAACAGCGACTCGGCGATGATCGGCACCGGCACAGACTCGTCGATCGCGGCCTCCACCGTCCAGCGTCCCTCGCCGGTGTCTTCGACCCAACCTTTGATGGTGGAGAGCTCCGGATCCTGCGCCAGGCCTCGCGCGATCAGGTCGAGCAGCCACGACCGGACCACGCTGCCAGTCCGCCACGCCTCCGCGATCGCCTGCATGTTCATGCCCGGGAATGACTTCGAGAGCTTCATAACCTGGAAGCCTTCGGCGTACGCCTGCATCAGCCCGTACTCGACGCCGTTGTGCACCATCTTCACGAAGTGCCCTGACCCTTCAGGTCCCGTGCGCACGAGCCCGCCGTCGTCCGGCGCGAGGTCTTTGAGCAGAGGCAGGCAGCGGTCGTAGATCTCCTGCTCGGCGCCCACCATCAGGCAGTAGCCGTACTCGAGACCCCAGATGCCGCCGGAGGTTCCGGCGTCCATGTAATGCATTCCTTTGGCCTTGATCCGGGCGCAGTCCTGCAGCGCGATCTTCCAGTTGGTGTTGCCGCCGTCGATGATGATGTCGCCCGGCTCCCCGAGCTCGACGAGCTTGTTGATCGTCTGGGTCGTGGGATCGCCCGCGGGCACCATCACCCACATCACTCGCGGCTTGGTCTGAAACTTCGCGACGAAGTCCTCGAATGAGGATGCGCCGACCGCGCCCTGGGCCTCATGAGCCTTGACCGCGTCGGGCGAAAGGTCGAAGGCGATCACGCGGTGGCCGCGCTTGAGCAGGCGCAGCACCATGTTGCCGCCCATACGGCCCAGCCCGACCATGCCCATTTCCATCTACTTCACCGCTGATCGGACCGCTGCCGCCAGCGCTTTCCACCCCGCCGCCGGGACGCGGCCGAACGTCACGCGCAGCACGGGCAGCTTGCGCGAGCTGAGGGACTGGAGGTCGCCCAGCGATTGCGCCTGCTTGAGGATCGAGAAGGTGAACGGCTGGCCTGGTATCGGCACGTCGCGCACGTCCTGCTGCACGACCTGAAGGAAAAGGCCCGTCTTCGGGCCGCCCTTGTGGAGCTGGCCGGTCGAGTGGAGGAACCGCGGCCCGTATCCCGCGGTCGTCGCGATCTGGGTGGTGTCACGGACCGCCGCGCGGATGGCTGAGATCGCAGCCTCGGATCCCGGTGTGCGCGCCGTGTAGGCCATGATCGCGAAGTAGGCTCCAGGCTTGGCACGCGCGAGCAGCGCCTTGACCCCAGAGCGCGCCCTCGGCGCGGGAGTGGACTCCGCCACGGGCAGCTTGCCGGTGCTCTTGAACTTGGCCAGGACTCGCTTGGTGTTGTCCTTGGACTCCTGCACGTTCGGCTGATCGAACGGGTCGATGCCCAGGATCGCGCCCGCGATCGCGGTCGCGACCTCCCAGCGAAGAAACTCTCCGCCGAGGTCGAGCGTGTCTCGCAACGTAAGGGTCACGACGGGGTGACCGGCCTTCTCGAGCGCGGCGACAGCGCGATTGGGGGCGTCCGAATCCATCCTGATGTAGACGAAGAACCGATCCCTGCCGTAGACCGCCGGCTTGCCGATCGTCTCGCCCTCGACCGGGACGATGCCCTTGCCCTCCTTGCCCGTACTCTCGGCGAGCAGCTGCTCGACCCAGTAGCCGAACGTGGCCACTTTCGGTGAGGCGATGAGCGTGAGCTTGTTGCGTCCCATCAGCGCGAGCTGGCCCATCGCGGCGCCGAGCCACACGCCGGGGTTGCTCTCGGCGGGGACCGAGTCGGCGCACGATTTTGCCATCTCGATGGCGCGTCCGAGCATCTGCTCGACGTTGATTCCGCTCAGCGCTGCCGGCACCAGGCCGAAGTAGCTGAGCGCGGAGTAGCGGCCGCCGATGTCCGGCGGGTTGGGGAAGATCCAGCGAAAGCCATGGTCCTTGGCGAGCTTCTCGAGCGAGGTGCCCGGGTCGGTGATCGCCGCAAACTGCTTTCCCGACTTAACTGAATGTGCGCCCTGCGCGCGCCCGGCAACCTGTTCCCAGAAGTACGCGAAATGGGAAAGTGTCTCGGTCGTCTCGCCCGACTTCGACGCGACGATGAAGAGCGTCTTTTCAAGCTTGATCTTCCGGCGGACCGCAAGGATGGTGGCCGGGTCGGTGGTGTCAAGCACGTGCAGCGTTGGATGGCCTTTGACCGAACCGAAGGTGTGGCGCAGCACGTCCGGGCAAAGGCTCGATCCGCCCATACCGAGGAGGACGACGTCCGTGTATGCCCGCCCGCTCTTGGCCAGCTCGCGAAACTCCAATGCGTGTTCGAGCATCTTCTCCGCGACGTCGAGCCATCCGAGGCGATCGCGGATCTCCGCGGCCTTGGCGGGATCAGCGCTCCAGAAGGTCGGGTCTTTGGCCCAGAGCCGGCTCGACGCGTCCTCCTTCTGCAGCTTCGCCAGCTGAGCGTCAACCGCCGGCTGCAGCGGACCGAGGCTGTGCCACTGGCGTGGACCCTTCCCCGCCTTGATCTCTTTGGAGGTCTTCGTCAGCGTCTCGAGCAGAGTTTCGAATGACTTCGTGAATGACTCCACGCCCTCGACCTCCAGCTCCTGCGTTACCTGGTCCAGGTCGACGCCCACCTCAGCGAGCTGCTTAAGCTGACGCTTGGCCAGGTCCAGGTTCTCGTCCAGGCTGCGGCGAACCTCGCCGTGCTCCTGGAAGGCCACGAGCGTGGCGGGCGGGATGGTGTCCACCGTGTCCGGCCCGATGAGCTCCTCGACGTAGTAGGTGTCGGGATAGCGAGGGTCCTTCGTTGACGTGCTGGCCCACAGGGGGCGCTGGGTGCGGGCGCCGGCCTTGCGCAGCCTCTCCCATCGAGCACCGCTGAAATGCCGCTGAAAATGCTCGTAGGCCAGCTTCGAATTGGCGATCGCGGCTTTGCCGTACAGACGCTCGAGCTCGCGCTGCTCGGCGGGATCCGTCGCCTGCTGGATTTTTTGCGCCAGCATCTTGTCGACCTTCGTGTCCACCCGGCTGACGAAAAAGCTCGCGACGCTGGCCACCTTGCTCAGGTCGCCGCCGCGCTTGTGCAATTTTTCGAGCCCCGACAGGTACGCGTCGACGACCTCGTCATAGCGTTGGACGGCGAAGATCAACGTGATGTTGATGTTGTGGCCCTTCGAGATCTGGTCGAAGATCGCGGGCAGCCCTTCCTTGGTTGCGGGGATCTTGACCATGACGTTGGGCCGCCGGCAGCGATCGCGCAGGTCCTCGGCGAAGGCGATGGTCCCCCGTGTGCTGGCCGCGACGGTCGGCGAGACCTCGATGCTGACGAATCCGTCTTTGCCTTTCGTTTTATCGTAGACCGGCCGGAACACGTCGGCCGCGGCCTTGATGTCCTCGACCATCAGGCCCCACAACATCTCCGACGGGGTCGCCTTCTCCTTGACCATGCGGACCATCGCCTCGTCGTAATCGGTGGAGCCGCTGACCGCCTTTTCGAAGATGGTCGGGTTGGACGTCACACCCGTGAGGCCTTCGTCTCGAAGGCGGGCGAGCTCACCCGAGGTGATCAGCTGGCGGCGGATGTTGTCGAGCCACAGCGACTGGCCGACCTGCTTGAGCTCTTTGATCGGGTTCGGTGCGATCGTCGCCATTAGAGATGCCTCCGCATGGGCACCGAAGATCCGGTCGGCATCGCTGGAGGCATCTCTACTTCGACTGTACGAGCTTGGTCGCAGCCGCCACGATGGCTCGGGCCGAGATGCCGGCGGCATGCATCAATTCCTCTGGCTTGCCAGACGTCGGGAGCCCTTTCACGCCGAGATGGGTGATGCGGGGCATGCCTTCCGCCGCCAGCGCTTCCATCACCGCGGCGCCCAGGCCGCCCTCAGGGTAGTGGTCCTCGACGATCACGAGCTTCTTGGTGACGCGCGCGGCCTCGCGCAGCGTCTTCACGTCGACGGGCTTCACGGAGTAGAGGTCGATCACGCGGGCCGAGATTTTCTTCGCCGCGAGCGCGTCGGCCGCCGCCAGGCAGTTGTGCAGCGTCACCCCGGCGCCGATGAGAGTGACCTTGTCCTTGGGACTGTGCCGCAGGACCTTCGAGCCTCCGACCTTGAAGGTCTCATTAGGTCCATAGATGGTCGGGTAGGCGCCGCGCGTCGTGCGCATGTAGACGATGCCCGATGTGTCTGCCATCACGCGCGTCAGCTTTGCGGTCTGGTTGGGGTCGCACGGGTAGAGCACAGTCGAGCTGTGGATCGCCCGCATCGACGCAAGGTCCTCGAGCGCCATCTGGGAAGGACCGTCCTGGCCGATCTCGACGCCGGCGTGCGAGCCGACCAGCCGGATGTTGGCTTGCGAGATGCCTGCCATTCGTATGAAGTCGTACGCGCGGCTGAAGAAGGCGGCGAAGGTCGAGGCGAAAGGCTTGTAACCCCTCACGCTCAAGCCCACCGCGGTCGCGACCATCTGCTGCTCCGCGATCCACATCTCGAAGTACCGCTCCGGGTGTGCCTTCGCGAACTCATCGGCGTGCGTCGAGTTGGACACCTCGCCGTCCGTGGCCACCACCTCCGGGATCGCGGCAAGCGCTAGCAGCGCGTCTCCGTAGGCCTTGCGCGTGGCGACCCTGTCCTCTTTCTTGTAGACGGGCAGTATTACCACCGGCTCGGCCTCAATCCGCTTCGGCGTGCGCGGTGCCGGCTCGGGCTTGGCGGTCTTGACCTTAAGGTGGCGGATCCCACCAAGCTCCTTGATCGCCCGCTCGGCCATGTCCGGAGGGAGCACCTTCCCGTGCCATCCGTCCTTGTTCTCGATCTCGCTGAAGCCCTTGCCCTTGATCGTCTTGGCGATGATCACGGTCGGCTTCCCCGTCGCGGAAAGCGCCTGTCCGTACGCGCGGTCGATCGCGGTCGGGTCATGCCCGTCGATCACGACCGGGTAGCAGCCGAACGCCTCCACGCGCCGGCGGTACACGTCGAGGGTCCAGCCGTACTCGGTCTCGCCGCGCTGCCCGAGGCGGTTGATGTCGAGGATCGCGGTGAGGTTGGCCAGCCCGTAGTGGCCGGCCTTGTCGAGCGCCTCCCAGATCGAGCCTTCAGCCAACTCGGAGTCTCCGCACAGCACCCACACGTGGTAGGGGAGCTTGTCGAGGTTCTTCCCCGCGAGCGCGATGCCGACGGCGATCGGGAGACCCTGGCCGAGCGATCCGGTCGCGACGTCAACCCAGGGGAGGGCTGGTGTCGGGTGGCCCTGGAGCCGAGAGCCGAACTGGCGGAAGGTCATCAGCTCCGTGTCGGTGATCGCGCCGACCGCCTTCAACATCGCGTAGTAAAGCGGGGATGCATGCCCCTTGGAGAAGATCAGGTGGTCGTTGTTCGGGTCCTTCGGCCTGGCCCAGTCGTACTGGAGGTAGCGGGTGATGAGGACCGCGATCAGGTCGGCGGCGGACATCGACGAGGTCGGGTGCCCCGAACCGGCGGCAGTGCTGCAGCGGATCGAGTCGACGCGCAGCTGCTGCCCGAGCTGGCGGGCAAATTCGAGATCCGTGGTGGCCAGCGTCTCGGTGGTGACGGTCATATCACTCCCTCTCCACTCAAGAGTGGCGAGCCTCCCGAGAACCGAAGATCACGGGACCCCAGCGTGTATAGCGTTAAGTCTAATCCGGTTCCGTTTTTGGTCCTGGATTTCGCCCCGTTCGATCAAAAGGGGCGGAATTTTCGCCCGCAAACGCCCCAGTTGCGCAAAAGGGACGGAATCGAGCCAACGTTGTGGGGCGCCTTAACGGGGTGGGTTGTCGATTCGTGGCACTTGATCCACGGTGGGCGAAAGCTTCGGTCCATCGCAGCGCTTGCGGCGCCCGCCGAATCGCAAATGGAGACCCGGCTTCGTTGGCTTCCGATCCAGCGCGGCCTCCCGCGCCCAGAGGTCCAGACGAACCTCTATGACCTCAACAATCGATTCGTCGGTAGGGCGGACCTCTACTACCCCACGGCGCGACTGATAGTTGAGTACGACGGGGGCAACCACCGGGAGCGACTGGTCGAAGACGATCGCCGTCAGAATCTGCTCGTCAACGCTTGATTCCGGCTACTTCGTTTCACTGCAACGGACATCTATAACCAGCCGCATGTCGTGGAGGCGCAGGTTCGGAGCGCGCTAAGTCAGGAGTCGCCGGCGAGGCGCTCCACCTCGGTCACCATTCCGTCCAGGATCTTCAGCCCCGCGTCCCAGAAACCCGGGTCGGTGATGTCCATCCCGAGGCGCCGCACAAGCTCGTCCGGCCGCGTCGACCCGCCCGCGGCCAGGAACTCCAGGTAGTCGTCGACGAAGTCCGGGCCGCGCTCGAGATAGCGGTGGTAGACCGACATCGCGAGCAGGTTCCCGAACGCGTACGCGTAAACGTAGCCCGGCGTGTGCAGGAAGTGCTCGATGTAGCTCCACCATCCCCGGTATTCGTCGGTGAGAGTGAGCGCGTCGCCGAACATCGGCTGCAGCTTCGCGTTGAAGAGCTCGCCAAGCTGCTCGACGGCGAGCTCGCCCTCGGTCCGGCGGGCGGTGTGGCAGGCATCCTCGTAGCGGTTGAAGGCCACCTGCCGGAATACCGTCGAGAACGCGTCCTCGCACTGGCTGCACAGCATCGCCAGCCTGACCTTCGGGTCCTTCTCCTCGGCCATGATGCG
>DATCPI010000047.1:0-6742 GCA_036570165.1 Candidatus Dormiibacterota bacterium
AGGCCGCGCTTGGCCTTGAAGATGTAGTCCTCAGGGACGAAGAAGCCGTACTTCTCCTTGTAATCGGTGCCGACGTCGACCTTGGGTACGGTGGTCGCCAGTGGCCGCTGGCGGGCCTCGCCACGCTGGGCCGGGGCTGCGTCGGCGGCGGTGATGGTGCCTTGCTGGATCATGTCGAAGTCGAAAACTCCATGGGTTGTGTCTGCCTCCATCCTACGCTTTGACCGGCGGGTCTATAGCACCTTGAACCCGAACCGCAGCCAAGAAAGGACGGCTGGCGCTTGCGCTATGCAGCCGAAGTAGAGGACGCGGAGGCCACACGCGACGCCTATCGAGCATCCAGGGTTGCTTTAGACACAAAGCACGAGCAGGGGATGCAGGCCACGCTCAACGGCCGGTACAAAGCTGAGCTTTTGCAGAGTGCCAGACCATCCAGTCCTAAGATCAGCCCGTGCCTCTGGTCATCCCCGGGATCCAACAGGCCGCCGGCCATACGGCAAAGTGGTGTCGCCCATCCGGGAGCCTCAAGAACGCCATCTCGGGGGGAGCTCGGTCTGCGCTTGAATCGCCCTGAGTTTTGAAAGACTTCGCGGCTTTGGTTCCAGCGGCCTCAAGGGCCTGACGGTTGCGATAGTAAAGCTTCAGACCTGGCGACTAGCCGCGAACGCGACGGTCAAGGCCGGTGTGTGGAGCATCGAATGACGGCCGATTCGCCAATTCCGCCGGCGGGGCGGGCTGCGCACATCTACGCGAGGCCTGATCCACGGCGTCGATGACAGGCACACGGATGGTGGAAGAGGTGAGGCTGGTGGACCTCAACGTCTGCTCGTCGAGCATGAGCCAGACCCTCTACCATGCCGTGGCCGACTCGCTGCGGCCGGGCGATCCCAACACGGTCATCCTCTGCCGCCCGCGTCGGCCCTACGTCTGCCTGGGCCGCCACCAGGAGCTGGGCCGAGAGGTGGATGAGGAGGCTTGCCGCCGACAGGGTCTCCCGATCATGCGCCGCGAGGTGGGCGGCGGAGCCGTCTATCTGGATCGGGGTCAGGTCTTCTTCCAGCTCATCTGGCAGCCGGACCGGGTCCCAGCCTACATCCAGGATGCATTCGAGTACTTCGCGCGCGGTCCGGTCGAGTGCTACCGGCGGCTCGGCGTGACCGGTGCCCACTTCGCGCCCATAAACGACCTCCAGGTGGACGGGCGCAAGATCGGCGGTTTGGGGGCGGCGAGCATCGGGCGCGCCTTCGTCTTCGTCGGCTCGATCATCATGTCCTTCAACGCCCGCTCCGCGGCGAGCGTGCTCCGCATCCCTGACGAGAAGATGCGCGGCAAGGTCGCGCAGACCATAGACGCTTATGTCACGAGCCTGCGAAAAGAGCTCGGACGTGCGGTGCCACCAAAACTAGTCCGGGGCGAGCTGATCGCATCCTTTGAGGAGGCGCTGGGCGCGCGGCTCGTGCCCGGCCGCCTGCGCACCGATGAGGAGACGGCCTACAAGAGCTGGATAGCCCGGATGCGCAAGCGGGAGTGGGTGGATGAAGTCCGCCTCCGGGAGGATCGACACAAGCCGATCCGCATCACTGGCAACGTCAAGCTAGGACACGGCCTGAGTAAAGCTCGCGGTGGGCTGGTGCGCGTCACGCTCGTCATCGCCGGCCGCCAGATAATCGAGTCGCTCGTGAGCGGAGACTTCTACACGGTCGGCGACGCTACCTCACGTATTGAATCGGCTCTGCTCGGCTCCGACGAGATCTCGCACCTGGCCGCTCGCCTCCAAGCGACGTGGCTAGATGTCGAAGCCCCCGGCGTCGAATGGAGCGATGTCGCCGAAGCGGCGCGTCAGGCCGTCGGCGCCGCAACTTCTGATACGTCCCTCTCTGCACGGTGAGTCACCCTGCCGTGGGCGAGGGCGGCGATCCCTTGCTCACCGTAGGCGGCGCGCAGCGGGCGAGTCGAGAGACCGACTTCAACTAGAAGGCCGCTTCTTCATTAACATCACGCGAACGCCGGAGTGCCAATCCTCCTCGCTCACCGGGAGAGCTCCACGAGTGAGGACCTCCGTCAGGGGCCCTCACGATCAGCAAGATTCCCCAGCTCAGCGCAGGCTCTTACCGCTGACCGTCGACTGAACGTCGCCGCCTACCGCTCCCCGCCGTGAAGGGCATCCCCCTCCACCAGCAGGTAGACCTGGCCGCCTTCCTCCACGAGGGGAAACCTTCGGGGCGACTCATCGGCTGGCCCGCGCAGCCGCTCGCCGGTCTGCACATCGAACTGGCTGCCGTGCTCCGGGCAGGTGAGGACGGCCCCGACCAGCTCGCCGTGGGAGAGACGGGCGCCGGCGTGCGGACAGCGGTCGGCGATCGCGTAAAACTGCTTGCTGATGTGGTAGAGCGCCAGTGGTCCCACCGGACTGTCCGCCAACCGCAGCACGCACCCCAGCCGCCCGGCAACGTCGGAAGAGGCGATCAGGGGATACCGCCGCCGAGTCGGCACCGCCGGGCTGTCCAGCCGTCGCAGGACCGCGCCGACGAAGGCTCCCTGATTCACTACCAGGTCGAAACCGGCTTGTTCGGCGGCCAGCCAGGCGGCCCGGTCGGGCAACGCGAGGTGCCCGGCCAGTAGGGCATCAGGCCAGGCGCGACGCCACTC
Organism: Candidatus Dormiibacterota bacterium; assembly: GCA_036570165.1. Lineage (GTDB taxonomy): Bacteria > Chloroflexota > Dormibacteria > Dormibacterales > Dormibacteraceae > Palsa-870. The sequence continues at coordinate 2,650 of DATCPI010000047.1, forward strand.
TGGCACCGATCGCAGTGCCGCTGGATCGGCGAGATCAACGGCGACGAGCCGTGGTGGCGAGGACAGTTCCGGCTCGCTCTCGACGACCCTCAGCCCACGGGAAACACAGGCGGCGCGAAGCCTGCTGGTCACCAGCGAGTCCCTGGTGACCAGCAGGACCTCCCCGGCAGCCGGCGAGAGACCGTTATCGACCATACGGAACCGACCGATGGGAACCCGTTCGGTCCCCTTCTCGGGCAGATTCATGCCGACGATGAGATGTTCGTTGCTTTTCGACTCGCACCAGGCTCGACCGCTGCCACATTGACATATCGTTGAGGTCGCTGGCTCCTCGACAGCTCAGGTCGACCATGCGGCGCTCTGAAAGCCCATTGGTTCCCGCCGAGCATCAGCCCGTACTCATTCAGGTCCCCTAGCCGAGAGCCTCCGCCACGCGGTGGAGTCGCTCCGACGCCTCTTTGGCGATGGGCTCCAGCGCGGGGTTGCCGACCACGCCGAGAGCGGCGATCGGCTCCAGAAAGCGGACGCGAGTGGTTCCTCCAGCATCCTCCTCGATCACCACATTGCAGGGCAAAAGCAGACCGATGCCCGCCTCCGCGTTCAGTGCTTGATGCGCCAAGTGCGGATTGCATGCGCCGAGGATGCGGTAGGGCCGAAAGTCCGCCCCCAGCTTCTCCTTCAGAGTGCCGCGGACGTCGATCTCGGTCAGGACCCCAAAGCCCTCCTCCTTCAATAGCTCACGCGTCCGCTGCTCGGCAGCTTCGAAGGGCAGCGGGACCTCCACGGTGAACTCATATCTCGCGTTGCTCATCTGCCCGAACCTCCTAACGATGGTTGTAGAGCTCCACGCTCCAGCGCCACTCCTGGTGGTCCTCCGGCGACCACCATGCCGTCAGCTGCCCTACCTCACCGCCCGGCAGCATCACCAGCTGGCCGAGGTCCTGGTCCGCTGGCCAGGCGTCTTCCCGGATGACCCGGCCGCCCTCCAGGCGCAACCGGGTCATGGGAGTGTCCTGGGTGCGCTCGAGGCGATCGCCGAAGCCGACCCGGACCCCGTCCCGGGTCGATACTTCGACCCTGAGCAGGCTCGGCGCCGCATGGACCCACAGGACCTTGGTGGCGTTCATCCAGCCCCGTGCAAACGAAATCCCTTGCGAGCCGGCGTCCGGGATCCACAGATCCCATATTTCCGTGGATCGCGATTCCGTCATCCGAACACACCCTCCTTGCTACATGGACACTTGAAATAACCGCCTGCCGTCATAGGAAGGCAGACACAGTGCGTATTATATAACTGCTTGCTTATACAGTACCGCATTGGTAGAGTGACGGTGTGATCCCTGAGCCGCTTCTCGAAGAGGCAGCACATCGCTTCGCGCTCCTAGGCGACCCGACGCGCCTTCGCCTCCTCAGCGTTCTGCACGCGGCTGGCGAGGTTGCGGTGGGCGACCTCGCTGAGCGAGCGGGTATCAGCCGCGAGAACGCATCGCAGCATCTCTCCCGCCTGGCCGCCGCCGGACTGGTCGCGCGCCGACGCCAGGCCACGTCTGTGCTGTACCGCATCGCCGACGAGACACTGGACGATATCTGCGGATTGGTGTGTGACGGCGTCCGCAAGCGGGCGGCGATACTCGCGGCGGGATGAGCACCGCAACGCGGGAGAACGCGCGAGTCGGCGCCACGCTCTTCGACCTATTCATGGGCGCCATCGAGATCTTCATGTGGCCTGGCGCCCGCTCTCGCATACTTGGCCGCGCCCGCTGCCACGTGCTCGAGGTGGCATGCGGCACTGGGCTCAATGTGTCCCAAAACCCGCCCGGCGTGCGCCTCGTGCTGACCGACATCGACGGCGGGCTACTCGACCGTGCTCGCTTGCGGGCGACCGGCGCCGGCCTGGACTTCGAAGCCAGAATCGCCGACGCGACGGCATTGCTCTTTCCAGATCGCAGCTTTGACACCGTGGTTGCAACCCTTGCCATGTGCGGAGTGCCGGATCCGGTCGGCGCGTTGGCCAGCCGGCCAAGGCTAGGAGGATCGTGCTGAGCTGGGCACCCAACTCATTCGTCATCGTCACGCCCACGACGTTCATCCTCGAGTCGTAGACAAATCGTTTCCGATTTGGGCCTCCATGCCGATGGGAAGGGCAACCGCCCCTAAGAGAAGGCAGGCGCTGCGGGCGAGCACCCGGGTGCTCCGTTCCAATTTCCCGTCAGACTCTTTCATCGCGCTCTCCTTTGAAACGTGTGATGAGCCTGAGCCTGGCGTGGGCCATGTCCCGATGGGAAGGGTCTGCAGAATCAAAGACTGACCCATTCTCAAGTCCCGTCGATCACGGCCGAGGCGCGCGCGTGGGAACCTGTCCCGCTTGCGGTGGGCCGAGGTTAGCCTGCCAAGATGAGTGTGCAGATGCTCCGGCGGCTGATTTCCGAAACTGAGATGACCTCCAGAGGTCTTCGCGTCCGACTCGACCCAACCGCTCTGCAGCGGGCTTGCGCAGAACAGGGCTTTTCGTTTGCAAGGCTCGCCATGAGTGCGCGCCTTTCAAGACCAACCGTTAGCCTTGCGGCACACGGAGATTCCATCACCCCACGATCAGCGTTCAAGATCGCCGACGCCCTGTCGCGCGGGATGCATAAGTCAATCTGATCGCACCCCCTCCCCGCCACTGGAACCTGCGCGATTCGACTCTCAGTCCAGAGAATCGAGCAGGTCTGCAACCGACCAGTCTTCAGCGCCACCAGGTGGTGAACCGCCGGTGAGTTGCCTCACCAGGTCGACCAACGCGGGGAGAATGACAGACACAGCGTCGAGGATTTCGCGAAGGTCTGCAGCGGTCGTAACACCAGGACGCTGATATTCGGCCTCGTTGCGAGCGCTACGAACTGGCTCGCGAATCGTCTCCAAGAGCGTTCCCGCCTTCGGGCTGGAGGCCACCAGACCCAGGGCGGCGAGGCGCAGGGTCTCAAAGTGCGAACCATCCCCACCACGAATGCGGTAACCGTACGCGGCCAGCATCGCGTTGCAGCCGCTGACAAGCGACCGATAAGCGCTCAGGTAGGGCTCGTCGAAGTCGCCGGCCTGGATAGCGCCCAGCATCTCGCGCCTGGATCTGTTGAGCTGGACGCGGGCAAGGCTTATCGCTTGGAGCGCAACCGGCCCGGACCGTGCAAGCGGCTGGAGCAGTGAGCGATCCTTCGATGCCTCGTCCACCAGAAGGCGCCGAAATGCCTGCTGCTCGGCTTCGGGACTCACCGGTGTCTTGGTGTACGGGTCTTCGGGCGGGGTAGATCGCTCTCCTCGCCGATCAGCATCACTTTGGGTTGAGCCCAAACCTCGGCGAAAAAGGCGTCGTGAGCAGTTAAGCGCTGCAAGACTTCTTCGCGTCCATAGGCGAGGGCGTTGATCCGACGGCGGAGTGACTCCTGGGCCGCTCGTACCTTCCGGGCAAGCTGGACTCTAGTGATATCACCTATGACCAGGACGTCAATGTCGCTGTCGGCGTGTTCGCTTCCCGAGGCGGTCGAACCGTAGACGAACGCCACCTCTATCGCGGGCGGCCCCACTGCTTTCAATGTCTCAGCAATCAGGGCATTGGCGCCGTGGGTCTTCGCAACCAGCGCCTTTAGTTCGGGATACACGGCGCTTGCTGAGTTCGCCGAATAGACGAACTGGTTGCCGACCGCGCGGCGCCTGATGATCCCTGCATCGACACCACGTAGCAGGGCGCGGTGAACGCTTTCACGGCTGGCTCCAGCGCGCTCAAGCAACTCCGAGAAAGTGAACTCGCGATCAGGCGCATCGAGCACTACCGCCAGAACACGTGGGAATGTCGCGGAGCCCCACAGGGCGGGAAGAGTTGCTGCCACAGGCGAATCATATCACAACGTATGGTTATCCCATACGATCGTATGGGTTCCCCAGATTGTCGGCATTAAGGCCACTGACGCGACCACCTGTTTCGATAAGACCAGCTGTTCTTGGCTTTCTCCGCGGTGCTTTCATCTTTCCTGGCTCCCGCTTGGCCCCTGCGTTCATCTCCCCTTACGATCCCAGGCATATTCTCGACAGCCCTACCTACGTGGATGACCAGCTG
>DATCPI010000048.1:0-9569 GCA_036570165.1 Candidatus Dormiibacterota bacterium
TCGGCAGCACGCGGTGCAGGCACCGTCGTCATCGTCGACAAAGTGCGATCGACACCACCGGCCTATCCGCGACGGCCTGGCGTCCCAGGGCGCAAGCCGCTCTAGCCCCTTCGTCACGCAGGTCTGGATTACGCTTAGTGAGGGTGGTGAGAGCTTGAAGCTCAACTTGATTCCGCGCGAAAAGCGCTTCTATGAGCTGTTCAGCCGGCAAGGCGCTCTGGTCAGCGAAACACTGACCGAACTCTGCAATGTGCTGCTGGACGGGCGAAATCGACACGCCCGACTACGCGAGCTCGAGCACGCATGCGACGACGTCGCACGCGACATCTACAACCTGACCAATCTCACGTTCACGACGCCCATGGAGCAAGGCGATATCTTGCTGTTGGCCCACTCCCTCGACCAGGTCGTCGACCTGGCAGAAGAAGTCTCGGCCAAGATCGATCTCTACGAAATCGCTTCGATCACGGATTCGGCCAAGCAGCTCGGCGAATGCCTCGCCAAAGCCGGCGTCGAGCTGGCCAAGGCAGTCGACAAGTTGGAAGACTTCAACGGACTCGACCCGGTGCTCGAAGAGATTCACCGGCTTGAGAACGCCGGGGATGTAATCACTCGAAATGCACTCCAGATGCTCTTTGAAACGAACCATCCAACCCCTGCCGACCTCGTCAAATGGAAGGATCTCTACTCGTTGCTGGAATCTACCCTTGATGAGTGCGAGTCAGCGGCGGAGATCATCGAAACGATCGCGATCAAGAACTTTTGAGTTAGTCGATCGCGAGGGTCGAAACCAATGAGCGCACTCGGTTGTCGATGTCATCGCGAATCGTGCGCACCTTTGCCAGCGGCTGCCCGGCTGGATCCGGAAGTCCCCAATCCTCGACAGGGACGCTCAGAACCGGGCACTCGCCGTCCGCGCAGCCCATGGTGATCACGCGGATCGCACCTTCGGCCAGCCCCGCAGTCATCAGTCGAGGTTTTGCGGCCGACAGATCGACCCCGACCTCCCGCATTACCTCGACGACCTCGGGATGAACGCGTGCCGCCGGCCGGGTGCCGGCTGAATCGGCCCAGGCGCGACCCCGAGCGTGACGGTTGAACAGCGCCGCGGCCATCTGACTGCGCCCCGCGTTCTGACCGCAGACGAACAGCACGCGAGGGCGCCGATCGTCGAGCACATCAAGACGGTAACCGACTCCGCGGAGGGTGGTCACGCGGACCCCGCTGCCTTCCAGCTTTGGCCGAAGCCACGCGACATGGACGTCAACCGTCTTTGGTTCTCCGACGAAACGAGAACCCCAGGCGCCGGCCAGGATCCTGTCTCGACTCAAAACCACTCCCTTGTTCTCAACCAGGACTCTGAGCAGGTCGAATTCGCGAGGCGTCATCTGGAGCTCGTTGCCCTCGACTTCAGCACGCCGCGCGCCCGCGTCGAGCCGTAGACGGCCGACCTCGACAACAGCGGGCTGTCGCCCAGTGACCCGTTTTCTGATCAGGGCGCGTACCTGCGCGCAAACCAGATTGGGCGCGCTCCCCGCTGGCAACCACGCATCGGCTCCGATGGCAAGGCAAGTCGCAGCCACTTGTTCGTCGGCCCCAACTATCAAGAGTGATGCCGCCGTCGCCCTGCGTACCGCCGCCGTTGCATCCACGAGGTCAGCGCCGTCCAGCACCACGGCGTCGGCGGATGGCTCGCGAAGAAGCCCGCTCACGTGCCGGTGCCACACGACATCCACGTCTTCAGACGCAAAGCCGCCTTTCAGTTGTGTGGCCATTCTCGGCGCAGGGCCGATCACCACCACTCGGGCGCGGCCGGCCTCAGTACTTGGAGACGTTCAATTCCTCCACGCGGCCCGTGGCAAGGTAGATCACCCGCTCGCAGATGTTTGTGGCCCGGTCTGCGATCCGCTCGAGGTTGTGAGTGATCCAGATCATGTAGGTCGCCTCGGTTATGTGCCCGGGGTCGGAGACCATGATCGAAAGTAGCTCCTGGTAAGCGAGGTCGTACAGGGAATCGATCTCGTCGTCCTCCCGGCACAACGCGCGAGCCGCCTTGACGTCGCGCTTGTCAAGGGCGGCAAGCGTGCGGTCAACCATTGAGATGGTGAGGGTGCCCATCTTGTCGATTACGGCGGGTACCGACAGCGAGGGGTTCGGACCCAGCATCAAAGTCACCTTTGCGATGCCCTCGGCGTGATCTCCCATTCGCTCCAGCTCGGAGATCACGTAGAGGGCGGCAACCATCCACCTGACGTCGCCGACCTCGTTGCCCGATAAACGAGCGGTGATCTGCTCTTCGACCTCGTAGCGGCGGCGGTTGATCGCAATATCGCCCCGTACCACCGTGTCCGCTAGCACAAGGTCATGCCGATTCAGTGCGATCAAGGCGTCCGTTAGCGCAGTCTCGACCAGTCGCCCCAGCTCAAGCAGCACGTCGTCGGTCACACCCAGAATGTTAGGGGTAGCTTTAACGACACCTTAACCCTGACCTCTTTAGCCTTCAGTTCGGAGGATGCAATGAAACTGATACCACTACCTCGGGGGCACCGGTTCTTCGACCTGTTTCGGAAGCAGGGAGGGCTGGTCAGCGAGACGCTGACCGAGCTCAGCAAGTCTTTGCTGGAGGGGAGAAGCCGGCACGCCCGGCTGATTGACCTCGAGCACGAGTGCGACGACGCAACACACCAGATCCACAACCTGGTCAACAGCACGTTCATCACGCCCCTCGACCAGGAGGACATCCTCTCGCTGGCGTCGAGCCTGGACGACGTGGTCGACCTCGCCGAGGAGACCGGCGACAAGATCGACCTCTACCGGATCCAGACAATCTCGGATCCCGCCAAACAGATGGGTGAGTACCTGGCCAAAGCAGGCATCGAGATTGCCGCCGCGCTTGACCAGTTGGAGGGGTTCGCCCAGTTGAAACCCCACCGGCTCGAGATACACAGGCTCGAAAACGAGGGCGACCGGCTCACGCGCGCCGCAATCGGAGAGCTGTTCTCGCAGGTGCATGAGGCGTCTGAACTTTTGAAGTGGAAGGACATCTACGACCTGCTCGAAGCCACCATGGACGCGTGCGAGCACGCTGCCAACGTCATGGAGACGATCGCGATCAAGAATGCATGAGACTGCGATCCTGCTGTGGGTCACAATCGGCGTCGCCATTCTGTTCGATTTCACGAATGGCTTCCATGACACAGCAAACTCGATCGCTACATCGATCTCAACTCGCGCTCTCTCGCCTCAGGCGGCGGTCGGGCTCGCGGCCGTATTCAACCTGGTCGGCGCAGTAGTCACCGTCGCGTTTTTTCAAGCCAAAGTCTCCAACACCATCGCCAGCACGCTCGCCATCAAGCCGGGCTTGGTGGTCGTGATGTCGGCATTGCTTGGCGCGATCTCTTGGAACCTCATCACCTGGTACCGCGGGCTGCCGAGCAGCTCGACACACGCGCTCATCGGAGGTCTCTGTGGCGCGGGCATTGCGGCGGCCGGCGGCCTGAGCGGGGTGAAATGGGCAGCTTTGGGCAAGCAGATAGCGAGCCTGGTCATCTCGCCACCGCTGGGTTTCATCGCTTCGGCGATCTTTGCGATCCTTCTGATCCTCGTCGTGCAACGCCTGCGCCTGCGACCGGCGCCGGTCAACCGCACGTTCCGCGGCCTGCAGGTGCTGACCTCCGCCTTCCTCTCCTACTCGCACGGCGCCAACGACGCGCAGAAAACCATGGCCGCTATCACACTCGCCTTGATCGCGGCGGGCGACCTGACGACTTTCAAGGTCCCAATCTGGGTCGTCGTCCTGTCCGCCGTGACCATCGCCTTCGGTACCTATGCGGGCGGCTGGCGCATCATCCGGACCCTTGGCTGGAGCATCATCAAGCTGCAGCCGGTAACCGGCATGACCGCCCAGCTCATGGGCGCAATCGTCATCCAGGGCGCGACTGTGATCGGCCTACCCGTGAGCACGACACATGTGATCACGGGGTCGGTGATGGGAGTCGGAGTGACAAGAAAGCTCTCCGCCGTGAGCTGGGGACTGGGTGCGACCATCGCCTTGGCGTGGCTCGTGACGATTCCTGCCGCAGCGGTCATTGCCTGGGTCGCGTTCGCCATCCTTCACACCGCGGGCCTCCGGGGTTAGTCCCGAAATCGGCAGCTGATGGAAAACACTGGATCGAAAAACGTTTGATCTAGTGTTGGAGATATCGGTCCTCACAGGTAAACTGCGTGCACGACGCCCGCCACAGCCTGAACGAAGGGAACCCCGCCACCCAAACGTTTCAGCTTACGAAGGAGCAACGTTGGCAACCAAGATCCTGGAAGTCGCAGATGTGAGCGTGATCAGAGCCGCCGGCGGCATTGTCTGCCGGCAGGCACGATCCGGTGAGACAGAGATCGCCGTCATCCATCGCCCCGCCTACGACGACTGGACATTGCCCAAGGGCAAGATCGAGCCCGACGAGAGCGCCGAGGACTGCGCGCTGCGCGAGGTCCGGGAAGAGACAGGCCTGCGCTGCGAGCTTGGTCGTCCGCTCGGATGCACCGCCTATGTCGACCGGCGTGGGCGCGACAAGGTCGCGTGCTACTGGGTGATGGACGTGCTCGGCGGCAAGTTCCGGCCCGGGATCGAGGTCGACAAGATGCTCTGGCTCTCGGTCGGCGACGCGATCAAGCGCCTTACCTACCACCGCGACCAGACCCTCCTGGTCCAGCAAGAGCTCTAAGTTTTTCCCTCTCCCCTTCAGGGGAGAGGGGCGCGGCAGAAGGAGCGTCCTCTAAGCTGGATCTATGCAGACGATCACTGCCGCCGACCGGCTGGTGATCGCGGGCGTCGAGCTGCGGTCACGGTTGTTCATAGGCACGGGCAAGTACCCGACGGACGAGTCGATGGTCGCAGCCCTGGACGCATCCGGTTGCGAGCTCGTCACCGTGGCGCTCCGTCGGCTTGACCTCGACGACCCCAAGAAGAAGACGATCCTCGACGTCATTGACTGGAAGCGCTACCGCATCCTCCCCAACACCGCGGGGTGCCGCACCGCTGAGGAGGCGATCCGCATTGCCCGCCTGGCGCGCTCGATGGGCCTGTCGGATTGGGTCAAGCTCGAGGTAATCCCCGACCCGCGCTACCTCTTCCCGGATCCCGAAGAGACGCTGAAGGCGGCGCGGGTGCTCGTCGGCGAAGGCTTCAAGGTCCTTCCTTATATAAATGCCGACCCGGTGCTGGCGAAGAAGCTCGAGGAGATCGGCACCGTGACTGTCATGCCGCTCGGCTCACCGATCGGTTCGGGCCAGGGCCTCCAGACGCTGGAGCAGATTCGCATCATCATCGAAGAGGCTCGGATCCCCGTCGTCGTCGACGCGGGGATCGGCGCGCCTTCGGACGCCGCGCTGGCGATGGAGCTCGGCGCCGACGCGGTGTTGGTCAACACCGCGATCGCGCTGGCCAAGGATCCGGTCATGATGGCCGAAGCGATCAGAGGGGGCGTCGAGTCCGGACGGAAAGCCTACGCGGCCGGACGCATACCCAGACGCGGCGAGGCCAGCCCAAGCTCGCCGACCGAGGGCATCTCGCGACCGTCTTAACTCTCCCCGTCGCGATGGCTGTCGTCAGCAGCGCAAGCGAAGGACTGCGGGCCCTTTCTCCCTCCCCCCTTCGGGGAGAGGGTTGGGGAGAGGGGCTTAAACCAGTACCGACGATCCTCCAGCTTCGCGCCCCCGGACTGCGCGCGTCGGCCTTGGAGCGAGAAGCGAACGAGCTCGCGAACGCGGCCACGGTGCCCGTCTTGATCAGCTCGCGGTGTGACGTCGCCCTGGCGTCGGGCGCCGCTGGAGTCAATCTCCCGGAGAGCGACATAGGGGTGGCCGACGCGCGAAATCTTCTCGGCCGCCGTCTGGTTGGCCGCTCGGTCCACTCGATCAAGGCTGCGCAGCAGGCCGAGCGAGAGGGCGCCGACTTCGTCATCTTCGGTCCCGTCTGGGAAAGCCCCAGCCATCTGGGCTCACCGCCCGCGGGCGTGGCGGCACTGGAGCTGGTGGCGCGCTCGGTCCGTATCCCGGTCCTGGCGATCGGCGGAGTGACCGAAGAGCGAATCGCGGAATGTCACGGAGCCGGCGCCGCAGGCTATGCCGCGATCGGAATGTTCAAGTGATCACCCTGCGGGTCAATGGGAAGAACGTGGAGCTCGAGCGCCCGACACCTTTGCTCTCTTACCTCGAGAAGCTCGGCGTCAACCCGCGCGCGGTCGCCGTCGAGCACAACGGCACGATCATCGAGCGCGCCGGGTACGAAGCAGTGACATTGAAAGAAGGAGACACCGTCGAGATCGTGCGCATGGTCGGCGGCGGTGGATCGGACACTCGCGGTAACTAAACCCATTTACGGGCGTTAGACGAAATTGGCGACCCAATGAGGAAAAGAGCGAGCTTTTGCTGTCTGGCCATGGTCCTCCTCATTGGTTGCAGCACAAAAGGAAGCCCACAGGCACGGCAAACGCCGTCAGTCTCGGCTTCTGCCAGCTTGGCGGCGACCCTGAGCTGCCGCCTCCCTGTAATCTCGCCTACGAGCGCTGACGATCCGCCAGGTGGCTGGATCACCTTTCCTGGCGGGGATTTCGCTCGAGACCCCGCAAGCCTTTCCGGCCGATTGATATCCCATGTTCCAAGCTACGACCGAGCGTCTAGGCGCTGGCTGCCCGTGGAGAGCCCGTACGTTGCGCCCGATGGAGCCAGTTACATACTCCACAACGACCAGTCTGTGGGCAACGACTTCTATCTTGTCGACGCTAAAACAGGGACCAGAAAATTCCGTCTTTCCGGCAATGGACCACCCCAAGCCCCAGGCTCTTGGACCATCGTCAAGTACGCGAGCGAAGGCGTTTATCTGTGGAGCGCCGGCATGCTCACCATTCCCGGCCTGTGGTTATTGGATCCGCAGACAGGCAGCGTCCGTCTCATTGACGGTAGCCACTACTGGAGCATGGTTGATGGTGGCGCCGCTTGGGCGTTGGCACAACCGGGGGGGGCCGAGGCCAGTACGTACAACGCGGTGTATCGGCTCGATCTAGCTAGCGGTCAGGTCAGTACCTGGTACGAAGGCAAGGGAAACATAAGGTTGCTTTCCCCGACTCCGGACGCCGCGTTGCTGATTGCGACGCAGGGCGCAGGCTATGGACCGCCAGGGATACTCCGCGGGCCCAATCAGCTTTCACCACTTGAAATATCGCCCGACAATCCCAACGTCGCGGCCGCCTACCTGACGCACCCCGGCGTTTGGCTGGCACTGCAGGGGGGAGGTCTTGCGCTCTACGAGCGGGGCGTAAGCGCCCGCATTTTGACCCGAGGCCCTCTCATTTTCAATGTGGCAGGAGGCTGCTGGTAACACTTCAGGCGAGCCGCTCCTTGATTGCAGCCTCAGCCTCCGCCCGCTCATCCCACGGCTCCGACCCCGCCGCGGTCCTCATCGACCGCTCGTGCCCCTTCCCCGCAAGCAGCACGCAGTCTCCCGGCCGAGCCAGCCCGATCGCACGGCGGATCGCCGCCCTGCGGTCGATCACGATCTCGTAGTCATGCCCTGGGGCCTTACCCTCTGCGCCCGACTGCACCTCGCGGGCGATCTCCACCGGGTCCTGATCCAGCGGGTCGTCGGTGGTGATGATGAAGAAGTCCGAGAAGTCAGCCGCCGCCCGCCCCATCCCAGGACGATCGTGGTCCGAACGCGCCGTTGCTCCAAACACCACGATCAAACGACCTGAAGTAAAAGGACGGAGTTCCGCTAGCGCGCTCGCGAGCGAACCCGCCGAATGCGCGAAATCGATGAACACGCGGAAGTCCTGACCCACGTCGACCGGCTCGAGGCGCCCGCGCACTCCTTCGAAGCCCGCAAGCCCTGTGCCCACTGCATCCAGCGGCACGCCCAGCGCCAGGCACACGCCAGCGGCGCAAAGCGCGTTGTAGATGTTGAAGCGAGCGGGCACGTGCAGCTCAACTTCGGTCTCGCCGAGAGGAGTCTTCATCCGGAACCGTGAGCCCGATCCTGTGACGTTCAGATCGAGCGGGTGCAGGTCGGCCGCGGTCGTAAGCCCGTACGACCACCGGCGCGCGATCGGACGGCGGGCCAGACGTTCGTAACTGCGGTCGTCGCGGTTCAGCACCGCCGTCTTCTCGATTCCCTTGTCCGCCGAGTTCGCGGTCAGGTCGATCAGTCGCGCCTTCGATTCGAGGTAGGCCTCCCACGTCGCGTGATAGTCGAGATGGTCGTGGCCGACGTTCGTGAAAGCTGCCACGTCGAAGTCACAAGCTCGGACACGCTCCTGCACCAGCGCGTGTGACGTGGTCTCGATGACCGCAAACGCGACACCCGCCTCGAGCATGCGCGCGAGCCAGGCCTGGACCTCCGGCGCTTCGGTCGTGGTCTGGCCGCTGAGGTTGTCCGTCTCGCTCCCGCTGACGGTGAACGACACCGTGCTCATCGCCCCCGCCACCAGGCCGCTCGCCTGCAGCACGTGCTCCGCCATGTGCGTGGTCGTCGTCTTTCCATCCGTGCCGGTGATGCCGGCCAGCTTCAGGCGCCGCGACGGCCTGCCGTAGAACTCCGCCGCGAGCTCGGCCAGCCCGACACGCGTCGACTGCATGCGGAGCAGCGGCGTTCCGGGCGGCAGCGGCACGTCGCGCTCGATGGCGATTGCGGCAGCGCCCGCGGCGAGCGCGTCCGACGCGTACGCGTGGCCGTCCACCTGTAGGCCCTCGACGGCGACAAAGATGTCGCCCGGCTTGACCCGGCGCGAGTCGTACGCGATGCCCGTGATCTCGACGTCGCCGTTTCCCTCGAGGGTGGCGCCGGGCACGCCGCGCGCGAGCTCATGAAGCTTCATGGACACTCAGCAGGATAATCGGCGCGTGATCGCCACCATCGCTGGAAGCCGCTTCGAGTGGGGCTCGCGCACTTACGTGATGGGGATCATCAACACCACCCCCGACTCCTTCAGCGGCGACGGTCTCGGCACAGACCGGGACCAAGCCGTCGCGCAGGGCCTGCGCATGGTGCGCGAAGGCGCCGACATGCTCGACGTCGGCGGCGAATCGACGCGCCCGGGCCATCAGCCGGTCGGCGTCAGCGAAGAGGTGACGCGCACCGAAGCAGTGGTGGCTCGCCTTGGACGCGAGGCGACAGTGCCCATCTCGATCGACACCTACAAGCTCGAGGTCGCGAAGGCGGCGGTCGCAGCGGGCGCCTCGATCGTCAACGACATCTGGGGCCTCACGCGCGCTCCGGAGCTGGCGAACTTCGCCGCCGCCAACGACTGTGCGCTCGTCGTGATGCACAACCAGGACGGGACCGACTACCAGCGAGACCTGATGGAAGAGATCAAATGGTTCCTGCGGGATGCGGTCGACAAGGCGATTCGCGCCGGCGTGCCCCGTGAACGCGTGTTGATCGACCCCGGCATCGGCTTCGGCAAGACAGCAGAGCAGAACTGGATCGTGCTGCAGCGCCTGGCGGAGCTTCGCGAGCTCGGTCAGCCCATCCTCATCGGGACTTCTCGCAAATCATTCATCGGCAAGCTGCTCGATCT
>DATCPI010000049.1:0-2522 GCA_036570165.1 Candidatus Dormiibacterota bacterium
GTCCAGGAGCGCCTGCGCCACGGCGGCGTTCTCAGTGGCTCCCTCGATCACGCCGAGAGGATGCTTGTCAAACGGCACGCAATCGGGACCCCGATCGGCATGCAAAAGGGACCCCCTCACCGGCCTCGGGACAGGCTTGTCCCGGTAGCGAATAGGAGGGACCCGCGCGCGACGCGCCGTGCCCTCACGAGCGACGGAGCGGCGCGCGTGGGAGGTACCTGTTTGCCCACCGGGGCAAGCCGGGGTGGTACAGCGGCTCAGGCGCGGTTCTTGAAGCGCCAGCTCGCGTTTCCGGTTTCGATGATTTCGCAGTGATGGGTCAGGCGATCGAGCAGCGCGGTCGTCATCTTGGCGTCGCCGAAGACGCTCGGCCACTCGGCGAAGGCCAGGTTGGTGGTGACGATGACGGAGGTGCGCTCGTAGAGCCGGCTGATCAGGTGGAAGAGCAGCTGGCCGCCGGCCTGGGCGAACGGCAGATAGCCGAGCTCGTCGAGCACGACAAAGTCGAGGCGCGTGAGGTAATCGGCGAGCCGCCCCTGCCGGCCGGCGCGGGCCTCGCTCTCCAGGCGGTTGACGAGGTCGACGACGGTGTAGAAGCGGCCGCGCGCACCGCCGCGGATGCAGGCCCGCGCGATAGCTATGGCCAGATGCGACTTGCCGGTGCCGGTGCCGCCGATCAGCACCGCGTTGCGCTGCTCGGCGATGAAGCTGCCGCTCGCCAGGTCGCGGACCAGCGCCTCGTTGATCGGCGTCCCGGTGAAGTCGAAGTTGTCGATGTCCTTGGCCAGCGGCAGCTTGGCGATGGTCAGCTGGTACTTGATCGAGCGCGCCTGCTTCTCGGCGATCTCGGCGCTGAGCAAATCGCCGACGATGCGCGGCGGCTCATGCCGACGCTTGATGCCGGTGGCCATCACCTCGTCATAGGCGGCGCGCATGCCGAAGAGCTTGAGCCTCGACATCAGCTCGAGAACATCGGTGCGTTCCATCACGAAGCTCGCCGCAGGCGGTCATAGCGGGCGCAATCGGCGATCGGCAGGTGCTGCAGCCGCAGCGCATCCGGGGTCAGGATCGTCGCTGCCGGACCAGGGTCACGGTGTCGCGACAAAATGTTGAGGACGACGTCGGCCGAATGCACGCCATCGGCGAGCGCTTCGGCGCAGGCCGCCTCCACGGTGGCGAGGCCGTCGGTCAGCACTGCGGAAAGAATCTTCACCATCTGTCGGTCGCCGTCGTCCGAGCCCTTCAGCCTGCGCCGCACCAGCCCCAGGCTAACCGGCAGCGGCCAATCCTTGAACGGGGCACCGTTGCGCAGCGCGCCGGGCTTCCTGGCGAGGACCGGCACGTAATGCCAGGGATCGTAGATCGTCTCGCCGCGACCAAAGCAGCGCGGGTGCTCGCCGACGATCGCGCCCTCCTGGCGGATCACGATACGATCGGCGTAGGCCTGGATCTCGACCGGCCGGCCGACGGCGCGCGAGGCGACCGAGTACTTGTTGTTGTCGAACCGCACCAGGCAGGTCTTGGAGACCGCGGCCTGCGTCGCGTGGAACCCGTCGAACGGGCCACGGATCTGCACCAGCTGGGCGCGTTCCGCCTCGAACGCCTGCCAGATCGTGAGGTCGGCCAGCTCGGGATGCTTGTGCGCCTTGGCGTAGGCGACGCAGCGATCGAGCAGCCAGGCGTTCAGCTCCTCGTAGCTCGTCACCCGCAATCGCGGTGTGAAGAAGCGTTCGCGCACCAGCCCGACTTGGTTCTCGACCTGACCCTTCTCCCATCCTGCCGCCGGCGTGCAGGCGGTCGGCTCGACCAGATAATGACCGCACATCCGCAGGAAGCGGCGGTTGTACTGGCGGTCCTTGCCGATGAACACGGTCTCGACCGCCGTCTTCATGTTGTCGTAGATGCCGCGCGTGCAGGTCCCTTTAAAGAAGGCGAAGGCACGGTTGTGCGCGTCGAACACCATCTCCTGGGTCTCGCGCGGATAGGCCCGCACGAACAGCATCCGGCTCTGGCACAGCCGGACATGCGCCACCTTGATGGTCACCGTCGTGCCGTTGATCAGCACGACTTCGTGCGACCAGTCGAACTGGTAGGCCTCGCCGGCGGCGAAACTCAGCGGCACATAGGCTTCCGCGGTCGCCGCCCCGCGTTCGACGCGCCACTTCTTGGCATAGCGGCGAACCGCGTCGTAGCTGCCCTCATAGCCGAGGCCGCGCAGCTCCTCGAAGATCCGGATCAGGGTCAGCCGCTCGCGCGCCGACTTGCCTTCGTTCGCCAGCAACAGACCGTCGAGCTGACCGCGCCACGGATCGATTCGCGGCAGCGGTTGCTTGCCGCGCTCATAGCGAAACTCGGTCGCCCCCGACCGGATCACCTTGCGCACGACCTTCCGCGACACCCGAAACTCGCGGCAAATCGCCTTGATCGGCTTCTTCTGGGCGAAATGCGCCCGACGGATCTTCGCGATCGTCTCCACTATCAGCATCTCCAACCCGGCCCCCATGTCCCCCATGGAAGCCACT
>DATCPI010000050.1:0-3799 GCA_036570165.1 Candidatus Dormiibacterota bacterium
GAGGAGGGAGCAGGCGTCGGGCACCCGCCGCCACATAATGGCGGCCGCTGGACGCCTCTTCGCAGAGCGAGGCTTTGGTCGAACCACCATGGAGTCGATCGCGGCGGCTGCCGAGATCGGCGTAGCTACCGTCTATGTCAATTTTGCGACTAAGGCCGCGATCGTAGAAGCGCTCGTCGTCCAGGTGACCAGCGACCCGCATCTTGACGTGAACTCTGTCCTGGAGGAGGACGACCTCGATCGAGCTCTTCGCCGTGGTGCAGCCAATATCAGGCAGCTCCACGAGCGAAGCGCTGCGCTGACCGATCTGCTGCGTTCGAGTCGTGGAGACGATCCCGTCCTCGAGGTTCTCTGGCGGAGGAGGCAGCAGCAACACCTGCGGGCGATGCGAGAGTTTGCGCGAGAACTGGAAAGAAGGGGGGTGCTGCTCGCCGGAATGAGGGTAGATGAAGCGGCGGACATCCTGTACACGCTGGCCGGAGCCGAGACGTATCGGGAGCTGGTAGTCGAGCGAGGCTGGGCGCCGCGCCGTTATCAAGCTTGGCTGGAGAAGGCTGGACGACGGCTGCTGCTGACCAGCTCTGCCGGTTTGACGTCGGGACGATAGGCGTTGCGGCCTGGGACTTTCAGCCCTCGTCAGATCTAGGTGGGCCCGATGAAGTCGGCCCAGAGCTCAACGCATCGGCCGGCAACTTCTCAGTCCGAACGCAGCTCCGAGCATCGAAGTTCGAGTCCGTCCTGGGTCCACTGGTAGGCATTAAGAAAGTAACCAATATGTGGGGGTCGTTGGTGCCGAAACCACGACATCTTGAGTCGACACCGAATCGCAAACTGGCTCCGGGACAGGGATTCGAACCCTGAACCTTGCGGTTAACAGCTCCCTGCGGCCCGTTCAGAAATAACGATCTAAGTCCTCTGAGTGCCGCTGAGTACCACTATTTGCCGCGGTTTATCGCGGGCGTTGCTGTACGAGCGGGCCTTTGGGTCACGTTCCGCCAGAGACTGCGACGGGCTTGCAGACCGTCGCCGGTTGGCGACCTGGCTGAACCAGATCTGGCTCCGTCACACAGCAACATGAAGAGGACGCGCGCGCGCGACCGCTAGGAAATTCCTAGCTTGCACGAGAATGTGCCGACCACCGGCCTTGTTTTCGAAGGTCTTCGACGAGCCTCAGGGCCGCGGCCGGAAATACGGCAGCCGAGGCTCGCCGCTGAAGGTGACCTCGACCGGCATCGCCACCCGAACTGCGGCAGGTTCCACGTCGATGAGCCGGGTCAGCATTCGCACACCCTCCTCGAGCTCCACCAGGGCGACCACGTACGGCGCCTCAGCCTGGAACTCGGCCGGTGCCCGGTGAACCACGGTGAATGAATAGACCGTGCCCATGCCGCTGACGGTCACCCATTTCAGGTCGACGCCGCCACAATGCGGGCAAACCGAGCGCGGGTAAAAGACATGCCGCCGGCAGCTATTGCAGCGCTGCACATCGAGCCGGCCGGTGTTAACCGCGTCCCAGAAGGGTGCGGTCTCGGCGTCGGGAGCGGGGTACGGCTTTTCCATCAGTCGCGTCCCAAGACAAGCGTCGCGGCCGAGCTGAGAACGCCTCCGGTCCCGTTGGCAAGAGCAAGGCGTGCGCCATCGACCTGGCGGGGGCCGCACTCTCCCCTCAGCTGGCGCGCGGCCTCGATCATGGTGAAGATCCCGTACATGCCCGGGTGGCAGTAGGAGAGACCGCCACCGTTGGTGTTCATCGGGAAGTCGCCGCCCGGCGCCGTGCGCTGGCCGGAAACGAACGCTCCGCTTTCGCCCCGGCCGCAGAAACCGAGAGCTTCGAGCGTGAGGAGGACCGTGATCGTGAAGGAGTCGTAGACCTCGACCACGTCGATCTCCTCCGGCCGCACGCCGGCGGTCTCGAATGCGCGGCGGCCGCTTAGCACTGCAGGAGTGGTGGTGAGGTCGGGCATGCTGGCTATTCCCAAATGCGTGTGCGCCTCGCCGTGGCCGAGGATCCAAACCGGGGGATGAGCCAGGTCGCGGGCCCTCTCCTCGCTCACGATGACGACCGCGCCCCCACCGTCGGTCACGAGGCAGCAGTCCAGCAGGTGAAGCGGCTCGGCGATCCAGCGCGAGGCGAGGACGTCCGCGATGGTGATCGGGTCGCGCATGAAGGCTTTGGGGTTGAGACCGGCCCACTTGCGTGTCGCCACCGCGACTTCCGCCAGGTGCTCCGGACGGGTGCCGAACTCGTGCATGTGCCTGGTGGCGGCCAGGGCGTAGGCTCCCACCGGGGCGGGAAGGCCCCAGATGCGTTCGAACTGGAGGGGCCCGGAGACGGCACCGCTACTACCGAGAGCACGTGAGCGCTGAGACCGCTGGCGGCTCGCGTACGTGATCAGAACCACCTCGCACTGGCCACTCCGGATCGCCTCCGAGGCGTGCCCCGCGTGGGCAACAAAGGAGGCACCGCCGATGTTGGTGCTGTCTGTGTACCGCGGCTGGACGCCCAGATACTCGGCCATCAACATCCCGGGTGCGTAGATGCCCTCTCCGCCCGCCGTGGCAATACCGTCAACGTCCCGAAGCCCGAGCCCGGCGTCGGCCAGCGCAGCCAACGCCGCATCCGCCTGCATCTGCAGAACGGTCTTGCCGGGCACCTCTCCAAGGTCGGACTCTGCCACGCCGGCGATGGCCACCCTCATTGCAGGACAACCAGTGCGTCGCCCGCTAGAGCCCCGTCGGGCAGCGCGAAGAGAGGGTTGACGTCGAGCTCGACCAGGCGTGCATTCAGGTCCAGCGCAAGATCGCCCAGCGCCACCAAGACACGCGCGACGGCCGCCAGATCCGCCACCGGGCGGCCTCTGGCTCCCCGCAGGACTTCCACTCCGCGCAGCTCGCTCAGCATCTCTTGGGCGGTCTCCTCATCGATGGGCGGGAGCCGAACGCTGACGTCGTGGATCGCTTCCGCGAAGATGCCACCCAGGCCCACCAGGAGGACCGGGCCAAAGTGGTCGTCCTGTTTGACCCCCACGATCAGATCCGCAACCGCGAAGACCTGGCGGGCGACTAGCACACCGTCGAGCCGGGCACGCGGCGAGCAATTCGAAACCAGCTCATAAGCCTCGCGGACCTCGTCCGTGCTGCGTACTCCGAGCTTCACGCCCCCGACTTCGGTCTTGTGCGGGATGTCCGCCGACACGACCTTGACGACCACCGGGAATCCGATTGCTTCTGCGGCAGCGGCGGCTTCTTCGGGGGAGTGCGTCAGCCGCTCGGGCGGACCCGTAACACCGTAGGCGGCCAGCAGGCGCTTCGCCACCGGCTCAGTGAGGACGCCGGTGTAGTTGCTGAGAAACGTTGGAACCGGGCGCTGCGTCCGGGATGGCGCCGGCCGCCGGCGCGCTATCGATTCGCCGTAAAAGATCGCGTGATCCAGGGCCCTGACCCCAAGCGCGAGGCCGTTGGCGAAGTGGAGATTGTGCCTCGCCAGCGTCTCCAGGCCGAAGGGGGTGAGCTCGTTGGACGTGGTGGCGGAAACCGCGGTGAAGAGGGGCGCGTTGTGCACGACTTCCGCCAGCGACGCCACCCGCTCCTCGATGCCCGCCGGGTTGGCGCCGGGATCGCGAGGTGCGTCGGTGTTGATGAGCAGGGCATCGAAACCATGCTCGGCTGCTACCGCCTCGGCGCAGGCGGCGAGCAGCTTGGGCTGGTTGACGATCACCCCGGTGGTATCCAGGGGATTCTGGGGGTGACCGAAACTGGGCAGGATCGCAGCAAGTCGAGCCTTGGTCGAAGGAGCGAA
>DATCPI010000051.1:0-64512 GCA_036570165.1 Candidatus Dormiibacterota bacterium
CTGGCAGGGTTTGGAATCGACCTCACACCGAACGAACACCTCCGGAACCTGTGTTGAGGTCCGAGGAGTCACGTCGGCGCGAACGCTGTACGAGACGAGGAGAAGTGATTCCTTCTTGAGGTCGATGACGAGTGAGTCCGCCACCTCTGGCGCTCCGCTTGGGTTTGTGTAGTCGATGGTGGCGGAGCTCGTAAAGGTAAAAACCTGCTCAACTCCACCCGCGCTGGTCGTTGTACCACTTCCAGTCGTCGCCACGGTCTGTTCTTTGCCTCCTGCAACTAGAGAAACCAAAGGATCGAACGTTGTAAATCATCCCTCTTAACGGTCAACCGTGCTGCTGTGACTTCGTGCCTGCGCGCTCAGCTAATCGGCGGCGAATCGGCACCCGCTAGACTCGGATTGGTGACGAGTCGTGTCGCAGCGGTCCTGGTGCTCGTCACGATCCTCACCGCAGGTTGCACCCTTAATCGGAAGCCGGTCGGTCCAAGCAGCCCAACTCCGTCGCAGAGCCGACTTTCATGGATCGACTGCGGCGGCGGCTTTCAATGCGCCACCGTGCAGGTCCCGCTGGACTACGCGCATCCGGAGGCGGGAAAGATAGGGATCGCAATCAGCCGCAAGCCGGCGACTGATCCGACTCGCCGCATCGGCTCGGTCCTGACTAACCCTGGCGGACCCGGGGCGTCCGGCATTCAGTTCCTGCGCGACGAAGTGACCGGGCTGGCAAACCTCAACACGCGGTTCGACCTCATCGGATTCGATCCTCGCGGCATCGGCCAGAGCGCTCCAGTGCGATGTCTCGACGGGCCGCAGGAGGATGTGTTCAACGCGCTGGACCCCGTGCTCGATGATCCGGAGGAGAAGCAGATCTCCATCGATGCCGACAGGAACTTCGCCACCGGCTGCGAACGACGCAGCGCGGGTGTCCTGCCCTTCATCGACACCGTCAGCGTCGCCCATGACATGGATTTGATCCGTGCCGCGCTCGGCGACCAGAAGCTGACGTATCTCGGCTTCTCGTACGGAACGTTCCTTGGCGAGGAATACGCGCACCTGTTTCCGACTCACGTTCGAGCGCTCGCTCTCGATGGCGTCATCGATCCGACGCTCTCGCCGAACGATCTCCTTTACGCGCAGCTCGTCGGCTTCGAGCAAAACCTTCAGGCGTTTTTGAGCGATTGCCGGGCGCGCAAGGCTGCGGCGTCACCGTGCACCTACGCCCAGACCGGTGACCCTGGAGCCAAGTTGATGGACCTCATGAAGCGGCTCGACACGACCCCGCTGGTAGTGGGAAATCGTTCCCTGACGCGCGGCCTTGCGGTGATCGGCGTGCTCACTCCGCTCTACGACCCGAGCGCCTGGCCGTACCTCGACCAGGCCCTCACGCAAGCTGATCGGGGCATCGGACTCCTCCTCCTGCGGTTCTCGGACCTGTACCTAGGCCGCAAGTCCGACGGCACCTACGACAACCAGAGTGACGCCACCACCGCGGTCAACTGCGTCGACCGACCAGTGCCCGCCGATGTTGCTTCCTATGACGAGCTCGGACCTAAGTTCGCCAGCGCCTCAGCCTTGTTCGGTCCGGCCTTCCAGTACTCCAACCTGGTCTGCGCGTACTGGCCGGTCAAGCCGAAGGGCAAGGTCGGACCGATCACCGCCGAGGGGGCACCACCGATCCTCCTGATCGCCGGGACCGGCGACCCGGCCACGCCCTACGCCTGGGCGAAGGCGGCCAACAACATGCTGGCCGGATCCGTGCTCCTCACACGCGATGGCAACGGGCACGTGTCTTACGACAAGAGCGCGTGCGCCAAGCAGCTCATCGACGCCTACCTGATCGACCTCACGCTTCCGCCGGCCGGGACGGTCTGCAGGTAACGACGCTTAGGCGGCTGCTGCCGCAGCGGGCGCGGCGAAAGAGACTACCCCCGCATTTCGATTGGTAAACCCAAGGCCGTATCGTGGCGGCCATGCCCGAGCTACCCGAGCTGGAGGCGCTTCGAATCAGCCTCGCCCCTCGGTTGGAGAACAAGCTGATCACCGCCGCCACCGTCAACCCCAAGAAGGCCCACATGCTTCGATACCCCGTCGAGCATTTCGCCCACGAACTCCCCGCTCGGCGCATCGTCTCACTTATCCGGCGTGGCAAACACGTCGCTTATGGCACCGAGCTGGGCGGAGGCGGGTCGCCCCGGTGGCTCGTCATCAACCCAATGCTGGGAGGCCGCTTCCAGATGGTGGATGGCGAGACGCCGGTTCCCGCGACGGAGGTTTTCACCCTGCGCATCGAGGGGCGCCAGGAGCTGCGGTACCTCGACTTTCGGGACATGGGCAGGATCTACTGGGTTTCGGACTGCGTTCGCGAGGTGCCAGGATGGGCGGACCTGGGGCCGGAGGCGGACTCAGTTCAGGAGATGGGTTTCGAGGTCTTTCGCAAGCGTCTCCGACGGTTTCGCGACGAGCTGAAGGACCTGCTCCGGAACCAGGAGTTCCTGGCCGGGATCGGCAACGCTTACTCCGACGAGATCCTGTTCGAGGCGCGGCTGCTTCCGCTGCGCCGGCGGGCGTCTCTCAAGCCGCCCGAGGAAGAGGCGCTGTTCGAGGCGATCCCAGTCGTGCTGAAGCGCGCGATCGGCGCGATCCTGGCCAACCCGAACTACGACGAGTCAAAGCAGGATCGGTCGTTCATGTCGGTCCACATGAAAGGAGGGAAGACCTGTCCGCGCTGCGGTCACCGGATCAGCCAGATCGGGTCGAACCGCGAGCCGCTGAACTTCTGCCGGGGCTGCCAGCTGTAGGTTCGCGGTCGCTTACCCCCTGGTGGGCCCGAATGGGCAGATCCGGAGGGCTAAGAAGCCCGGCTGGCGGCGAGCTTCCCCGAGATGCTTTCCAGGAGCCGCTGAGAGGCAAGCGCGATCTCGTCGACCGCTCCCTCGAAAGCCTCCTGGTGCCGGCTCGACGGCTCGCGGAACCCGCTCACCTTGCGCACGAACTGGCGAGCGGCGGCGCGGATCTCCTCATCGGTGGCAACGACTTCAGCCTGACGCAGGGTCTTGATGCTTCGACACATGCCAACAACGATAGAGCCCCGAGACCAGCTACCTGCCTCGGTGGGGCGGCAGCTCCGGCCGGTCGTGAGGCGCCAGCCGCGTCGGATCCAGCCCGGCCCGCTTGATCATCGCGTCCGCCAACCGGTCATAGCGCCGCTCGGCGATATCCCCCACGGGGTCGGTGCTCGCGGACATGAGCTGGCGGAAGCTCAGCGTCGAAACCGCGCGGTAGGCCAGGACCGCCCGCGCCTGCTCCGCCCGCCCCGTCATCGAGGCGATCCGCACAAACGCGAGCGCCGCGCCGGTCTCCCGCATGTCCCGCCAGCGCCACCCCGCGTACGGCAGCAGCACCAGCAAGATGGGCGGCACCGCCACCAGGAGCGCCAGCACGATCGCCGTCTGCAAGATCGCGTCGTGAATGTTGTGGCCCGCCGCGACCAGCGGATCGCCCGAGTACTTCTTCAACGCGTCGGCCGTGTCGAGCAGGAACTGCGTGATCAGCGGGACTTGAAGCGCCACACGCCTGAACGACGCGATCCACGAATTGAAGGTCGCCCCGGTGCTGGTGATCCCATCGGCGATCACCTCCAACCCCATCACCGTCTGATAGATGAGAAACCCCAGGTACGCCCACACGATTGTCCACGCGACAGTCACGGTGTCCGCCAGCACGCGCAGGAAAGCCGGCCAGCGCCGATCCGGATATGGCTTGATCATCACCTGCGACGATAAGTTATTCCTTCACCGCCGCCTAGGCGATGGCGTAAGCAACCTCGACCCTGACCGTCACGTTGAGCTCGCCGACCGGCAGCTGTGAAGAATCCGCCGCGGCAGCCTTCGGGCCAAGAGACCCGGAGGGGTAGCCCGAAAACGTGACGTCGCTCACCCGGACCACCGGCCCGAGCTTGACTCCCGCGGCCGCCGCCATGGCTTGCGCGCGAGAGTGGGCGTCGGCGACGGCCAGCGTCCGCGCCTCGGCCATCGCAGCTTTCGGATCCGCCAGGCCAAAGGAAACCCCGACATGCGTGGCGCCGCCCTCCTGGACGAGCGCATCCAACGCTTTGCCAACGTTGTCGACGGAGTGCCACTTGAGCTGGAGCTGCTCAAAGGCGCGGTACCCGCTGATCGTCTGGCCTCCGGGTGAGTAGTAGGGACCGACCGAGTATCCCGACGTGCTGGTGTCCTTGTCCGCGATGCCCAGCACCTTGGCCCGCGCGATCAGCTTGGCCGTCTTGCTCGCAAGGTCGCTTTGAGCCGCGGATGCGGTGGACTGCTGCGACTCCATGCCGACGGAAAGAAATGCGATGTCGGGCTTTTTCGAGACGGTCGCGTCACCACTGGTGATCACGCCCGATTCAACGGTCGAAGATGCCGCCGGCGCCGAGACCAAAACAGGTGACCGGCCGGCCGCCACGACAACCACGACGACTACCAGAGAGCAGGCAGTGGCGATGCCGGCGGAGACGAGGACGAGGCGCAGCGATTGGGGCATTTTCGAAACCTCCATGCGACGCCAACGACGCGGTTGGCTGCGAGGTAACAGCCGCCAGGCTTGGTGTAGGGTGAGGACTCTTGGAATCCCCTTCTCCTGACGAAGACGATGACGCCCCGCTGACTGGGACCGAGTACACGCTACGAGCTGAGGTCGCGGGCGGGTTAGGGCCAGAAACGGTGTTGGACTCGAGCACCAACCCGCCTGTCGTGAGCAGGCTTCATTACGACTTCGTCAGCTGGCTTGGCGATGACATCATCGCGAGCTTCCCATGCAGCATCGTGACCCAGCCGCTGGCCAAAGCGATTGTCGATGAGGGGCTGACCGGGGCCGAGATCGACGAGGTGACCATCACCAAGAATCCGCACTTCGAGCGATTCTTCTCGGACACCGCGGCTCTACTCCCCGAGTGGAAATGGCTGCGACCGACGGGCCAACCACACGAGAGTGATTTCTGGCAAGACGACCAGGGGATCCTGATCGTCAGCGAACGCGCTCTGAAACTGCTGCGCAAGTTCAGTCTGGAGAACTGCCGCATCGGCAAATACGGCGAGTCCGAATTCGCCTAGCCTAGCGGCCATCGCTTAGATGAGCGCTTCGAGCAGGACCGTCTCGACCTGGGCACCACTTCGCATCGGGATATTTCGCGCGCTGTGGCTCGCGGTCCTCGTGAGCAACGTCGCCACCTGGATGCAGACGGTGGGCGCCCAATGGCTGCTCGTCAGCCAGCCTAACGCCCCGATCCTGGTCGCCCTGGTGCAGACCGCCGACTACCTGCCCGACATGGTCTTCGGATTGGTCGGCGGCGTCCTCGCCGACACGTTCGACCGGCGGCGCCTCCTGATGGCGGTCCAGGTCTTCCTCGTCATCGTAGGTGCGGCGCTGGCCGCCCTGACTTTCGCCGGCAAGATGCCTCCCGCGCTCCTGCTGACCTTCACCTTCTTGATCGGTTGCGGGTCGGTGGTCATCCTGCCGGCGTACCAGTCTCTGGTCCCCGACCTCGTACCGCGCGACCAGGTGCACTCGGCGGCAGCGCTCGCGTCGATCAGCATCAACATCGCCAGGGCCGCGGGACCGGCGATCGCGGGCGTCGTGATCGCCCGCGCCGGCGTGGGCGCGGTCTTTGGCCTGAATGCGGTGATGTACCTGCTGTTCCTCGTCGTGCTTGTCGCCTGGCGCGCGCCTGAGCGCGCGACGCTGAAGCTCCCTGAGCCTTTCATGTCGGCCTTGCGCGCGGGCAGCCGGTATGTTCGCTACGCGCCGGTGGTGCGCCGCGTCCTGCTTCGGTCGGCGCTGTTTCTGGTGCCGGCGAGCGCCCTGTGGTCGCTGCTCCCGCTCATCGCCAGCCAGCAGCTCGCGCTGGGCGCCGATGGCTATGGTTTGCTGCTCGGCGTACTTGGAATCGGCGCCATCGCCGGCGCCGTCATCCTCCCTCGACTCCGCGCAAGGATGTCGATCAACACCCTGCTGGCGGCGAGCGGAGTCACCTACGCGGTCGTGTTGGCCGCCGTGGTTCTCCTCAAAAACGCGGTGGTGATCCTGATCGCTCTCCTGCCGGCCGGCGTGGCGTGGATCGCCGTCCTCGCGACCGTCAACGCCGAGCTCCAGCTCTTCCTTCCCACATGGGTTCGCGCGCGAGGCCTGTCGGTCTACCAGATGGTCCTCTTCGGAGCGCAGGGGTTCGGTGCTCTCCTGTGGGGAGTCATCGCCGTCCCCGCCGGACTCGTGCCCACGTTTCTTATCGCGGCGGGGGTGATGATCGCCGGAGTCGCCACGATGCGTATCTGGCCGATCATCGACACGACCGGCATGGACCGCACGACGGTTCAGTACTGGCCGGAACCAAACCTGGCGATGGATGCCGATCCCGAGGACGCCCCGGTTGTCGTCCAGACGGACTACACGGTCGCGCCTGAAAAGGAGGAGCCGTTTCTGAAGGCCATGGCACGAGTGCGGCTCTCCCGCCTGCGCACCGGAGCGACGGAGTGGGGCCTGTTCCGCGATGGGGAGACGCCTCGCCGGTTCGTCGAGCTCTACAGGGTCCCGTCTTGGGACGAACACCTGAGACAGCATGTCGACCGGCTCACCGCCACCGATCAGCAGTACGACGAAGAAGCGAAGGCCTTCTCCGATCCTCCAGAGACCTCGCACCTGATCGCTGTCGACCTCCCCGATTTCGAGCTCTAGCGCATGCTGGTGGACATCAAAAACCGGGAGGAGCGCGAATGTTCATGAGCATCAGGCGGTACAAGGTCGATCCTGATCAGCGCGACGAGGTGGTACGTATGGTCGACGAAGGCTGGACCGATCAGCTTCGCCAGCAGCATGGATTCCTCAGCTACCACCTGGTCGCGACCGCCCCCAACGAGCTGGTCTCCATGACGGCATGTCAGGACGAGGAGACGCTGGAGGAAGTGGTCCAGAAGAGTGGCGAATGGGTGGGTACGCACCTGACGGCCCTAAATGTGAAACTCGAGGATTCGCGCCTTGGCAAGGTGGTATCGCACCTCGGCGACACATAGAAAAGGAGGCCCACATGGCAGGAGCAGCTCAGGCATCCGGCGCATCGTGGTCGGCGTGGACGGGTTAGAGTCGTCGGCGGCCACAGTCAAGTGGGCGCTGCGGCTGGCCAAGGGACTGGGCTCGCAAGTGATCGCGGTCTACGGGGTCGACATCCCCGCCTGCCTCCCCGAACCCTACGGCCTTCCGGTGCAGTTCGACGCGGAGTGGCACGCCGCCATCAAGGACGAGTTCGAAAACAAATGGTGCAAACCGCTGAAGGTGGCGGGGATTCGTTACCGCACCGTGATGGAGGATGGGCGCGCCGCGTCAGTGATCTCGGCCAAGACCTCAGCCAAAACCGCGGCGTGAGCTCGACTCCCGGACACGAGGAAGCTGTCGCCCGGTTGCTGCTGGCGTGGCGGGGGGAGATCGAGGCTCGGGCCGTCTACGCGATCCTCGCCTCGCGAGTGCGCGATCCTCGGCGGGCGCAGATCCTCAGTGAGATTGCCGAAGGCGAGGCTCGCCACCGCACGCGGATCGAGCAGCGTTTGACCGAGCTGGGCCAATCGGTCCCCGATCCGTCAGGCGTCCGGATCTCGCCCTGGCTGCGGCTTCAGGCCCGCTTTGCGCCGGTAATGTCGATGCTAGCGCACATGGAGTCCAACGAGCAGGTGGAGATCACCGACCGCTACAAGCGATCCACCGGTGACGCCGAGACCGACGCGGTGCTGGCCTCCATCCGGTCTGAAGAGCAGGGCCACTCGAGGTCGCTGGACGCGATTCAGGCGACGCACGCCACCGGCGACCCACCTCCCTCCGGCGCCGAGGGCAGGCTGAATCGAATCCTGGGTCGTGAGACCTGGCACCGCACCGGGTCGGGATGGATCTCGGGCGCGATCTACGGCGCAAACGATGGACTGGCCGCGGTTTTCGGCATCGTCGCGGGCGTCTCCGGCGCAACCGGCGGCTCGAGCTTCGTTCTCACGGCCGGGCTTTCCGGCGCCGTCGCATCGGCGCTTTCCATGGCCACCGGCGCGTTCCTAGCCGAACGATCCGAAGCTGAGGTCGTGGCCGCCAACGTGGCGCAGGAGCGCCGTGAGATCGAGGAGCAGCCGGAGGAGGAAAAGGACGAGATGTCCCTCTTCTATCAGCTGAAAGGCCTTGACGCGACCCTGGCCAACGAACTTGCAGCGAAGCTTGCCGAGAACCCGGAGGCGATGCTCAAGGTGCTCGCGACCGAGGAACTTGGCGGGACCGAAGCGGGAGGCAATGCCGTTCAGTCCGCAATCGCGGCCGGCGTCAGCACGTTCATGGGCGCGATGGTGCCGGTGATCCCGTTCTTCTTCCTGCGCGGGACAACGGCCGTGGTAGTAGCCGCGGTGGTCTCGCTCATCGCCCATTTCCTCGTCGGCGCCGCCAAGTCGCTGTTCACTCTGCGTACCTGGTGGGCCGCCGGCCTCGAGATGACAGCGGCGGGTGTCATCGTCGGGGCTGTGACCTACGCGCTGGGACTGGTGCTCAAGGTCTCCGCAGGCTGAGCCTTTAAGGCGGGTCGGTGATAAGCAGCCGTGTGAGCGCAACGCCAGCTCCGGCACAGACCGCAACAGCCGCGAGTGAGATGCTCAGCTCGGGCTTATTCGTCATCAAGAAGACCAGCCCTATCAGGATCCCCAAAGAACCGCCCAGCGCCATGGCCAACAACGGGTCGTGCGTGCGCGCGCGAAGGTCGTTCGAGATTGGACCGTCTGCCTCCAGGTCTGCCGCGTCCACAATCCGATGCAGTCGGGGGTTGATCACGAGTGGACCGAGTGGGGCCAGGACCACGAAGCTTCCAATGGCCGCATCGATCCATGAGACCCGGAGGAGTTGGAAGGTAAGAGCCATGTCTAGACCCGTCAGCGCGATCATTAGAACGCCGGCGATCACGATCACGTCGATTACCGAAACGCGTTCGAGTCCGACCCTTCGCGAGGCAAGCAGTGTCGATGTGATCGCGCGCACTTGCTCCGATCGGGTGGCACGCCGCATTGCGGTAACTGCGAGCAAAAGGCTCCCGTAGCCGACGAAAACGGCGGCCGCCCCGATCACATGGATGAACACGTCTACGGAATATCGAGACATTCAGATATTGCTGTCTTGCACCTATAACAGTTTTCAAGTCCGGATGGTCAGTGGTTGTGGCCGTCCACTGCCATCCACTCAAGATCAAAACCGACCTTCGTCAGCCAGTTTCTGCCCGCAGACATCCACACTTGTCCACCGGCATTGCCGTCAAATTGCTGTCAAATCAGCCTGATTTCCACGAGAGTCCACCAGAGTCGTTTTCGGGTTATGACTGACGTTAGCGGTGGTCTTCACCGAATAAGGTGTCAAAACCGCATTCCGCCTTGCGGCCAACAGATCAACCTTGAATTTCCAGCCGTTGCCCTCTGAGGCACGTCAATCGGTGGTGATCGGCGACGGCATGTCCGAGACTGCAATTTGGTACTCATTCACCGACACAGCTTCGGCGCCCAGCCCGCTGACAACCTGGTCTCGAAGTTGTCGTGCCGGCTCCGCGCTCGAATCCATTGATGCCTTGTCCTTGTAGTAAACAATCAGCACCGCCTCTTGACCTTCGTGGTCCACGAGCAATGTCTCACCGGCGAACCCCGCGAACGCTTCGTGCCTCTGCGTGCCCGCATCGACCCTTCCCTGCATGCTTCGGATCGCAAGCTCGATCTTATCCGCCGGTATATTGAATCGACTCACTCGGCTGTACATCAACATACCCCCACAAATTTCGGGCCACAGACATGTTTGGCGCGATCGGTTGGAACTTCGGAGCCCGTGTGGCGTTTCGATTTGGGCCACAAGGTACGGACGTCCTGTTGGACGAATCGACCACAGTTGTTGTCCGGTCTTAACGTCGAATCAACCCACCGATCTTAAAGTGTCCGGTGTTTCAGCTGAGCGTTGAATGAGTATTCCGGCAGGCGAGCAATCGACGTCCCTCGGCATTGCCCCACAGATACGGCTCCAACAAAGGTCGGACACAACCTGTCGAGCGGGAATGCAGGCTGGCGATAGGCGCCCATTATCGAAAGCAAGCGCACTACCCTCGTTTCGCCGGCTTAGGATTAGATTTCAAGTTTCTGGACTGCGGCTACAACCACAGAACATCAACCACTAACGAATCGTCACCCGGTCGGCTCTTCAGGAGACTGTCGAGGGCCTTCACGAGTCGGCCGATCCCAGCGCGACTGCGAGGAAACCGCCGTGCACTTGTGAACACGACGCCCCTGTGGCGAAGTCCCCGCGACAGATATTGTTCGTGGAGTACGAGGTAGTCTGCAGCATCCTCGGTTACAACCACGCGACGTTGAGCTGTCGCCCAGACCAAAACCTCAGCGTCGTCCCGATGCCTCAGCTCCGCCAGCGCAGCCGCCGCTATCACATCGTGTCCACGCTTCATGAGTTGCTCGGCAATCGCGGTCGAGAAATGCTCGTCGAGGAGCAGTCTCAACCGCCGGCAACTCGACGTCGTCGGCGGGCCGCGCCTTCGGCTTCATCGGCGAGAAGCTGATTTCGTCGGATCCAAGCGTCGATCTCGTCAATATGATCGGCGTAGTAGTCAACCGCAGCCGTGACCAGACCGTTCGGTAAATTCAGGTAGCGAGCGACTGCGCTAGCTTTGCGCTTTTCAGCTAGAAACGTTTCTACGATCTCCCAGACATCAGGGCCGCCAACCACCGCAGCTCGACGGCCCGCAGGTCCCCCGCGGAACACGATGCCGGGATGCTCCGCGACACGAACCGCCTCCTCCAAGTAGCGCTCGGCCAAGCCTGTTTGGCTTAGCCCCTCTTTCGTCGCTTGACGATTGAGGGCGTCCTTGAGGGTCGACTGGAGCCGCAGGGTCACGTGCTGCTTTGGCGAGCGCTGTGCCACAGTTGCGCACACTGTAGCACAATTCGCTACACGTGCATTCTCACGAACGATTACGCCAATGTTCGGTGCCTGGACGGCAGTCGCTGGCGATAGCTATCTCTGATCGATAGCTCGAGGGGATCCGCCCGCAGGAACTCAATCCGGGATGATTCAACGCCGCACTGGTCCGACCTGTATCAGGTGGACGTGGGGCCGGGTTTTCCCGTTTCGGGACCCCTTAAAGCAGACTCCGAACTTTCATCGTCACATCATCACCGAATGGCCCTGGAGTGTGACCGGCACTCCTGGCGTCTCCAGTACGTAACTCAGAGCGGTAACGGTGTCTGAGACGGACGAATCCTTCACGGAGGTGCCTCGGACATGCGGAATCTGGTGCTTGCCCTTTTGAGCCTGTTCGTTCTCGTCGCCTGCGGTGGCGGAAGCACCGCCACTAACTCAGCATCACCGACACCAACTAACTCTGCATCACCGACACCAACTATCAGCTTCACCATGGCCGCTCAGAACGGCAGCGGGGTCGCCGGTACGGGTCAGATCGTCAAGGGAACCGGTTCGTTCATAGTCACGATCAAGCTGACCGGCATGACGCCCAACTCGAGCCATATTTCTCACGTGCACACCGGTGCCTGCGCCAAGCCAGGTGGCATCGCATATGCGCTTCAACAGGTCATCGCCGACGCGTCTGGGGCCGCTACCGTGACCAGCACAGTGCCCGCAGACTATTCGGTTCCGGCGGGCGGATGGTATGTCAACGTCCACCACGGCCCAGACTTCAGCGTCCCGGCCAACGGACCGAGCATCTCATGCGGAGATCTGGCGGCGGCCGCGGCTTACTAGAACCGTTTCGCTCAATGAATTCAATCATCGTCAGCCAGGCTGCACGCTTGTTCCCATCGGGCAGAGGTGGTTCTTCGCCAGGCGAGCCGCCAACAAGCCGGCCTTTTGAGCCGGTTCAGGTAGGCCTCCTGACCCTGCCAACCGGAAGTAGGCACCGAGAGCGGAGAAGATGCAAGGCTCACAACACGGGGCATCTCAGCCAATACTTCTGCCTTCAGTCCCGTGACCGCCTCCGCAATCAGTAGGTAGTCGGCAAGGTCCAGGTACTCCCAGGCCAACCTTAGGTGGCGGCCAGACGGTTGAGGATCTCCTGGTTGCGCTTGATTGACGCCTTCAATCGAGCTTGGAAAGCGCGATCGCGCCGCCTCTTCGCAATGTGCTCGGCGAGCGCGATGCGCACCTCCTCGGCAATGGGCACGTTCTCGACACGAGCGATAGCTGCAAGTTCGGCCGCCTGCTCATCAGTGAGCCGAAGGGTCATTGACTTTGGCATCGCGAGATCATGGTATCACGGTATCAGACTGGTTGTTCGATAGCTCTCAGTTATCGCCAGCAACCTATGCCTGGGCGAGCCTACAGAGGTACGGCTCTGAACTCAAGCACTGGGCTGGGGGTCCGGCGCCGACATCGGGTGCCCGGTCAGGACGGCCGCCTTTCCTTCACCGCCGGCTTCAAATCGCCCTTCAGCGCATCCTCATATGTGGCCCACAGCACCCCGTAGGCCGCCAGCAGGCCTTCGGGGCGGCGCTGGCTTAGTGCCACTTCAAAGCGCCTCGTATACGCATGGTCGCCCAGCTCATCTCGCAGCAAGGCCTGAGTTTGCGCCTCCCATTTGGACGCCGACGCGAGGTCCTTGCGCTTGTCAATCAGCAGTCGCCCCCGGTTCATCATCTCCTCGAGGCGCGCGACGAATCCGTGCCGGTCGAATCCCTTCGGCGCGCGCGGCGGGCCCTCGCGGCTTACCGTCGTCCATCGGACCGGGCGGCTATATGACGGAACCGACGCGGAGGGGCGCCAGCCAACGGCTGCCCGCTGTCGGTCGTATGCCGCGCGCTTGGTGCTGTTGGTCAGAACGTCGTGCGCCAAGTTGATCAACTTGGCGTGCTCGAGCGCGTCCGGATGGTTGCCGCGGTCAGGGTGCCAGTACTTGAGCTGCCGCCTCCAGGCGGCGTGCAACTCCCTCTCCGTGGCGTCAGGCGGGACGCCGAGTACGAAGTAGTAGTCGGCTAGGGGACGGCGGTCGTTCGGCGAGGCCGCACCTCCTTGGTCTCACGCGCAAAACCGGGCTGTGGAAGCGCAGTCTCGCATGGCGGCGAGGGCTTGTGGCAAGCGACTTGACCGGCGTCGATGATCGCGACGAATGGGGCAATTCGGCTAAGCCTGGCCCAAGGATTATCCATGCTCGTGCTCCTGAGAGCGCTTCTGCTCGCCGTCGAAACGATCAACACCTCGATCGAGATGTTGTGCGACTACATTCAGCCGCTACGCGACCCGAAGATCGGGAAGATCAAGGACGTGGCTGCCGGGGCCACAGCGGTCACCGAGATCGGCGCCGGGATTGTGGTGGCCGTTCTGCTCTGGCCGCACCTTTTGGCCTGGCTGCACCGGTGCATGCAGAGCTTCCTTCGACTACTTGTCAGGGGGCAGCCCAAGAGGTTCGGGAAGAGACTCAGCCGTAACGCGCAGAACAAATAGAAACAAGTACTCAAGGAGGA
The DNA here is from genome assembly GCA_036570165.1 of Candidatus Dormiibacterota bacterium. Classification (GTDB taxonomy): domain Bacteria; phylum Chloroflexota; class Dormibacteria; order Dormibacterales; family Dormibacteraceae; genus Palsa-870. The sequence continues at coordinate 13,524 of DATCPI010000051.1, forward strand.
AGCTGCCTCCGAGAGCCAGCAGGACCAGGATGGCTACCCAGATGTCATTGAGGTGATAGACGTGCATGGGAATCGCCACCAGCGAGGCCAGCACCAATAATGCGAAGTAGAAAACGATGTAGTGCAAAGGAGCCAGCCAAGTCGCGACGAAGAAACCGACCGCCGCTGAGGATGCTGAGGGTGGGGGCGACGCGGTGAGCGGCGCCGGAGTGGAGAAAGAGAGGTAGAGGGCCGCCAGGGCCAGAATGATGCTCACGGCAAGGCAGAACATCGCGACGACCTCGAGGGTTGTGCCGTGACCAGGCGCGAAGAAGGCCTGAAGGCCGAGCGTGAAAGCGAACAGCGCGTAAACCGCGAGCCGTGCCGGCGGTGAGGGGTGGAGACGATGCACGAGGGCAGTATGCGACGGTCGACGCGACTCGACCCGGACTTAACCGCTTGAGGGCTGAGACAGAAAGCAAGGGTTCAACGTGACCGTCTCGCAAGCCTCGGGCGTCGCCATAGCGTGCGCGCTGCTTTTTCTGGAAGAGGCCGGCCCGACGGGAGGCTGTGAATCGGAAAACTCGTCGAGGGCCGGGGTCGGGCCCGGGATCCCATGGTCAATTAGGTTCGCCTAGCCGGCGGTTAACCTGGTCACAGCGCACACGGTTATGCGCTAAGTAGTGTTTGAAGTTCCTTGGCGCTTGGCGCCCAAATCCCGCGAAAGATGACTGGTATTTCCTGGTCCGGGGCCTTAATTGTTAGTTGTCGGCTGGCGAAGCCCCCACGACCCGGAGTTACAGTGATAGTCGAGCGCGGGTATGTCGCCAAAAGACCCTTGGCACGGCTCGATCGATCCAATTCGACAAGAACAAGACTGCTCGGGGTCAGGGCGACGATGAAGTGCTGTGCAACGAGCGTTCTAATCAGAAAGGCGATCCAGCCGAACAATAGAGTCATAAGGACGCCGGAACCGATCGACCATACGCGTCGTTCGCCGAGTGCAATCACCACAGCGGACTCGGAATCGAGGTAGGGACGCGCTGTCTCTTGTAATGCAAGCGAGCCCTCGCGCGCGCTCCTTGACTTGAGAACCCATCCGACCACGCCCAGTGCGATGAAAACTGCGGAGCCCGCCAGCATCACCGGATCATTGCCCGCAAAAAATCCGATGACGACGGCGGCCGTGCTCGCGGTGAAGAGCACTAGCAGGACCTTCCGGTAGCCAGTCATCGGAGGCGTTTGCTGGAGAAGCCGGCTACCCGCTGCTGACGCTCGCATGACAACTACCGAATCGGCCAAAAAATCGTGGAGGGCCTGGCGATTCGGCGTAAAGGGCAGCCAGAGTAGCCCTTCCCCGACGGCAGCAAGCGAGAAGGTCTTCGCGATCGTCCGGATGAAGCTGCGAGGAACAGAAAGCGGAGAGCCGGTCATGGTGACTACCCTCATCCCGAACAACCGCTTTCCAAACGTCCCTCCCAATTGAGAGGCGCTTGTCACGGTCTCGTACACCCATATGCATAGCAGGGACACCCCACCAAGACCTCCAAACAACACGGCGGCGTCGTGATCCGACAGATGTTTCGACTCGTCCGGGGTCAAGACAGTGACCTCAACCAGGAAGACGACTAACCAGAGCGGAACCGAGACCACCGCGTACGCCGCCAGGTCGACTGCGAAGGCAGCTAAACGCCTCCAGGTGCTTGCCAGCATGAGACTCCCAGCGCCTAGGTCCGAGGCCGACCGCCCCCCGATTGCCATCCACTGCTGGCCCTTCCAAAGCCACTTCCCATCTGGCGAAAGCATGGTCGCCGAAATATACCCAGGTGATTGTCTGCGGGCGGCGTTTACAAATATTGCCGTCAAATTTGCGGTCAAACCTTCCGGGCCAACGCCGCCTCTCAGCCAACTCACTGACAATTCGGGTGTTTTTGAATACAAACTTGGCGGAGGGGCAGGGATTTGAACCCTGGAAAGGCTTGCACCTTTAACAGTTTTCAAGACTGTCGCCATCAACCGGACTCGGCCACCCCTCCGCGAGGCAAATTCGAATTCTAGGAACTCGGCACGAGGCAACACCCTTAGAATCGCCCCCGCACGCTTAAACGAAAGGAGAGTAGCCGTGATCTGGGTTCTGGTGGTCGTTCAGTGGCTTCACGTCTTTTTCGCCATTTTCTGGTTTGGCGCCGTGTTGACCATCGATTTCCTGGTGATTCCAACTGCGCTGTCTTTGCCGGCACAGGTCCAGCAGACGTTCGGTGGAGCGTTCGGTCAGCGAGCGCCGAAGGTCGTCTTACCGGTCGCGATCATCGCCATAGTTCTTGGCATCATTCGTGGCGTGACGGGCGGCGTGCTGGGCAACATTGGCAGCGCATACGGCTTGACCTGGACCGCCTCCCTGGTGCTCGGAATCGGCCTTGCTTGCTGGGGCTATTTCCTGATCGCACCTACAGCCGATAGACTGCAAAAGATCGCTCCCGGCGCCAAATTCGACGCCGCCATCGCACGAATCAGAGTGCTCACCATCTCTGAACTATTCGGGTTCGCCGTGATCCTCACTTTCATGATCGCCATGCGTTTTGGCTTCTAGGCGACTCGCCGCCTATTCAGCCGGCCAGTCATAGGGATTCGCGCCAAAACTCAGCGCGTGGCGCCGATCAGCTCGACCCCGCCCATGTATGGCTTCAGCACCTCCGGCACCACGATCATGCCGTCCGCTCGCTGATACGTCTCAATGATCGCGTCGATGGTGCGCGGCAGCGCGAGTCCGCTGCCGTTGATCGTGTGAGCGAACTTCGGCGGTGCGCCCCGGTCGGGGCGATACCGGATGTTGGCGCGCATTGCCTGGAAGTCGTTGAAGACCGAGCACGACGACACTTCCAGGTATCGATTCAGTCCCGGAGCCCACGCCTCCAGGTCGTACTTCTTGTACTGCGCAAAACCCATATCGCCGGTGCACATCGACAGCACGCGGTACTGCAGGCCCAGCCGCTGAAGGATGACCTCCGCGTCGGCGACGAGCTGCTCGAACTCCCGCATCGAAGTCTCTGCAGTGGTCACCTTGACCAGCTCGACCTTGGAGAACTGGTGCATCCGGATGAACCCCCGCGTGTCCTTCCCCGCCGCCCCGGCCTCCGTGCGCCAGGAAGGCGCGTACGCGACATATTTCAGCGGCAGGCGATCGCCGTCAAGGATCTCCTCGCGGTGAAAGTTCGTGACCGGCACCTCTGCGGTCGGGATTAGCCACAGGTCTCGGTCCTCGACCTTGAACGCCATGTCGGCGAACTTCGGCAGGTTGGCGGTTCCAACCATCGACGCGCTGTTAACAAGCATCGGCGCCCAAACCTCGGTGTACCCGTGCTCGCGAGTGTGCACGTCGAGCATGAACTGGACCAATGCCCGCTCGAGCCGCGCTCCGTCGCCAAGCAGAAATGCAAACCGCGATCCCGACACGCGAGCCGCGTGTTCGAAATCCAGGATGCCGAGCGCTTCGCCCAGGTCGTAGTGCGTCCGAGGCGCAAACTCGAACTCGGGCTTGGTCCCCCACTCCCTCTCGACCCGGTTGTCGGCCTCGCTCTCTCCGATGGGAACGGATTCGTGGAAGAGGTTCGGTACGCGAAGGAGCAGGTCGTCGAGCTCGCGCTTCACCGCCTCCGCCTTCGCCATCTCTTCCTTGGCGGTGTCGGCCATCGTGCGCAGGCGCTCCTTCAACGCCTCGTCCCGTGTCTTGGCAAAGTCCTTGGAGAGCTTGTTCTGCTCCTCCTTGATCTTCTCGGCCTTGTGCAGGTGCTCGCGCCACTGCCTGTCGAGCTTCAGGATCTCGTCGATCGGCGCCGGCTCGCCCTTCAGTTCCGCGGCTTTGCGCACGCGATCCGGGTCCTTGCGAATGAGCTCTATCGGCAGCACGCCTAGGACTCGGCCTTCATGACCGGGAACAGGATCACGTCCCTCACCGACGGTTGGTCCGTCAGCAGCATCACCAGGCGATCGATTCCCACGCCGAGACCGCCGCACGGAGGTAGCCCGTATTCCACGGCGCGCAGGAAATCCTCGTCCATCGGGTGCGCCTCGACATTTCCCGCCGCCCGCTGCGCCGCCTGCGCCTCGAACCTCGCGCGCTGGTCGACCGGATCGGTCAGCTCGGTGAACGCATTCGCGTACTCGCGACCCAGGATGATCAGCTCGAACCGCTCGACAAAGCGCGGGTCATCCTCACGAGGCCGCGCCAGCGGCGAGATCTCGACCGGGTAGTCGATCACGAACGTGGGCTGGCGGAGCCGCGGCTCGACGTGCTCCTCGAACAGCTCGTTGAGCTCCAGCCCGACCGCATGTTTTCCCGTGTGCTCGAGCACCAGGTCGGCCATCCGCTCGCGACGGAACGGCGGCGTCAGGTTGACCGCCTCCCCCTGGTAGGTCGTCTCCAGCGGCCGGCCCGCCGCCATCGCCGCCACCACCATCAGGTCCTCGACCAGCCGCATCACATCGTCGTAATCCGCGTACGCCTGGTAGCACTCGAGCAGCGTGAACTCAGGGTTGTGCCGAGGCGAAAGTCCCTCGTTGCGAAACACGCGGCCGAACTCGTACACGCGTTCGAAGCCCCCGACCAGCAGCCGCTTGAGGTGAAGCTCCAGAGCGATTCGCAGGAAAAGGTCGCGGCCTAGCGCGTTGTGGTGCGTCACGAACGGCCGCGCATGGCCGCCGCCGGGCACCTCCTGCAGCACCGGGGTGTCGACGTCGAGGAAGTCGCGCTCGTCGAGCAGGCCGCGCATGGCGGTGATGATCTTGGTCCGGGCCCGGAACACGTCCCGCACCACCGGGTTGGCGATCAGGTCGACGTAGCGCTGGCGGTAGCGGATCTCGACGTCCTTGAGCCCATGCCACTTTTCGGGCAGCGGTCGCAGAGACTTCGTCAGGAGCTGGAAGGACTGAACCTCGACCGTGATCTCTCCCCGCCGTGTCTTGAATATGGGTCCGGTGACGCCGATGATGTCGCCCGGGTCGAGGTCGGCGAAGCGTGCGAACTCCTTCTCGCCAAGCTTGTCGCGGCTCGCCATCAGTTGGATGCGCCCATGGCCATCCTGCAGGTCGGCGAAAACCACACCGCCCTGGAGCCGTTTCACCATCAGGCGGCCAGCCAGCGCGACAGGTTCGGTCCGCTCGGCATCGCCCAGCAAGGCCTTGGCCGCAACGCTCGTCTGCGTCGGCCTGAACCCGCGCGAATAGGGCTCGATCCCCGACGCCCGCAATCGCTCGAGCTTCTCGCGCCGGTCGCGCATCACGGCCGGTAGGTCGAGCTCCATCTCTTCCGTCACGATCGGAAAAGACTAAGGGTTAAAGCGCAAGCTCCTGTTCTTCCGCCGCCGGGAAGGCCCTGACGTCGGCGCCACCGGCCTGTCGGTGGTTGCCCATCGCCTCCTCGATCAGCGCGTCGATGTCGGTGTCCGAGTGCACCGGGTCGTGATGGAAGAAGGCCAGCTCTTTCACGCCCGCCTGCTCCGCCAGCGACATCGCCTCTTCATAGGTGGAGTGCCCAAAGCCGGCGTGGGTCTTGTACTCCTCGGTGCTGTACTGCGCGTCGTGGACGAGCAGGTCCGCGTCCCGGCACCAGTTCGCCAGATCCTTCAACGTGCCGTTCTCCTGGTTGGCGAACATAGCGATCTCGTCGTCGGTGGCGAAGCAGAATCGCGACTCACCCTCGTCGATGCGGTAGCCGAAGGTGGGGATCGGGTGCATGAGAAGGTGCGGCGTGATCCGCAGGGCGCCGACCTCGAACGTCTCACCCGGGTTGCGCTCGATGAACTCCATCTCCGCCGGCATGTGGCTCAGCCGCACCGGGAAGTACGCCGGGTCCATCTGGTCTGCAAATGCCGCCTGCAGCGACTTCGCCGACCCGGCCGGCCCGACGATGGTTAGGTGAGTCCCGGGCACGAACGCCGGAAGGAAGAACGGAAAGCCCTGGATGTGGTCGAGGTGCGTGTGCGTGATGAGCAGGTGGGCCTGCAGCGGATCGGTCACGCTGAATCCATTGCCCAGCTCGGCGATGCCGGAGCCCGAGTCGATGATCAGCAGGTTGTTCTCCTTGTCCCTCACCTCGACGCAGGTGGTGTTGCCTCCGTAGCGGAGCGTCTTTCGCCCCGGTGTCGGTCGGGTGCCGCGCGTGCCCCAGAACTTGATCCTCATCTCGCAGCCGTCGCGCTGTAGATCTCTTTCGAAATGAAAACGTCGAGCAGGTCCTTGTCGAGCTGGCCCTTGTTGGCCTCGTCGTGCAGGATGTCCAGCGCCGCCGTAACCGGGACCGCTCGCTTGTATGGCCGGTCCTGCGCGGTCAGCGCGTCGAAGATGTCCGAGATCGTCATCATCCGTGCCTGAAGCGGAATCTCGTCGCCGGACAAGCGACGCGGATATCCGGTCCCATCGAGCTTTTCGTGGTGCTTGTAGGCGATATCGGGGATTCCACGCATGGCGAGCGTCCACGGGATCTTCCTCAGGAAGTGATAGCTGTGGGTCACGTGCGATTCCATCTCGAGGCGCTCTTCCTTATCGAGCGTGCCCTTGGGGATGCTCAGGAATCGGAACTCCTGGGGATCCAGCATCGGGTGCGGCGCGCCTGACATGTCGTAGTACGGCTGGCCCGCGAGGAACTCGAGCATTGAAGCCTTGTCCTCGGGGAGCACGCTCGGCTCGTTCGCCACGGTGATGCTCTCGATCCACTGCCTCAGCTGGGCAAGCTCTTCCTCGAGGCGCTTGTCGATCTCGCCCAGCACGGTGGCGCTGCCGCGCCCGGCGCGCATCGCCTCGAGCTTCTCGCTCGCGTACGTGACCTGCACGGACCGCTCGACGAACTCGAACCTCGACTGGATCACCTCGAGCTGGCCCGGCATCAGCTTCTTGGCCTTGATCAGGATGCGCTCGCGCACGCCGACCTTGCCGAAATCGTGGAGCAGGCAGGCGTAGCGCAGCTCCTTGAACTGGTCTTCAGTCAGGTTCACGTCGCGATACTTCCCGGCGCCCAGGCCGCTCACCGCCCGCGCCAGCGAAGTGGTCAGCGCCTCCACGCGTCCCGAATGGCCGGCGGTACTCGGGTCTCTCTGCTCGATCGCGGTCACGCTCGCCTGCACGAAGCCGTCGAACAGCGCCTGGATCGAATCGAGCAGGTTCTTGTTGTCGAGGGCGACCGCGGCCTGGCTGGCGATCGATTCGATCATCTCGAGGTCTTCCGGCCGGAAGCTGACCACCTCCTGCTCGACTGTGTCCACGGTCAGGCGAGTCTCGAAGGCACGCTTGGCATTGATCAGCTGGATCGCGCCGACCACCTCGTTGTCGTGTTTCCTCATGGGCACTGTCAGCATCGACTTGGTGCGGTAACCGAACTGCGCGTCGAAACCCTTGCCGCCCTGCGGTTTGCCCGGTGGCGGGTTGTATGCGTCGTCGTAGATCTGGGGGGTGCCGACCGACACCGTGTACCCGACGACGGTTTTCTCGTCGACAGGAACCGTGAAGGCCTGGTAGGTGTCGTCGTCGATCGAGGTGTTCTCGCTCGAAGCCAGGAACAGCGTCGGCTCGCCTTCCTCGCCGACCGTCTTGAGCCAGAGGCTCGCGCCGTCGGCGTTGGTGAGCTGGCGCATCGTCGTGAGGATGAACTGCTGAAGCTTGTTGATGTCGCGTTCCGCTGACAGCGCGATGCCGATCCGGTTGAGCTCCTTGAACTGCCGGTGCTGCCTCTCTTCCATCTGAGTCACGCGACGCTTGAGCGCGATGTTCTCCATCGCGATCCGCAGGAGCACCCGCAGCGCCGCCGGCGAGGAGTCGACTGGAGGATTGATCGTGATGTCGGCCATGCCGTCGGGTGCTTTGAGGCCGGGGGCGGCCAGGATCATGGCCGGGTACACCACCTCCATCGTCTCGGTCAGCTGCTCCGCCTCTAGGCCGAGCTCGGCCAGCAGCTTGGGGAACCCAAACCGCTCGAGATCGCCCAAAAGATAAACGTGGAACAGCTGAGAGGTCTTCATGCCGGTCTGCCGTCGGCGTTTTGAGCGTAGATAAGACGTAAACCGTCGAGGGTCAGGAGCGGGTCGGTGGCCTGGATCACGTTAGTCAGCCCGGCCACAAGCGCCGCCTGGCCCCCGGTCGCGACGACCCTGGCCGACCCCCCGAGCTCGGCCACCATGCGAGCGACCATTCCCTCGACCTGCGCCACGAACCCCCAGACGAGGCCGGACTGGATCGAGGCGACGGTGTTGCGCCCGATCACCGAGTCGGGTGCGACCGGTTCCACGCGCCGGAGCATCGCGGTATGGGAGACGAGCGCGTCGAGTGAGATCTCTACGCCCGGCGCGATCGCGCCGCCCAGGTAGTCGCCGTCGGCGCTGATGGCGTCATACGTGACCGCGGTGCCGAAGTCGATCACGACCACCGGCCCCCCGTACTTCGTAAACGCGGCCAGGGCGTTCGCGATGCGGTCGGCGCCCACGTCCTTCGGGTTGTCGTACCGGATTCGCACGCTGGTCTTGACCCCCGGACCGACCATCACGGGCTCGCACTTGAGGTAGCGCCTGGAGGCTTCGACCAGGGCCGGGTTGATGGTCGGGACCACGCTCGAGATCACGACTCCGTCCACCACGCTCAAGTCGAAGCCGCGCAGCTGGAAGAGCTGTCCCAGCTCGATCGCCATCTCGTCCGCCGTCCGCTCGCGGTGAGAGCTCACCCGCCAGTCGGCGACCAGGCGCTCCCCGTCGAACAGGGCCAGCGTCACGTTCGTGTTGCCAACGTCCACGGCTAATAGCACAGGGAATCCGAACTCTAGCTTGGAAGTGTCGGGGGATGTCCTTTTGTCCAGCGGAGAAGGGCGGCGGCCTCTCGCCGGACCGCCGTTGCCCTTGTCGCCACCCGGCGGGGATTCGGAGCCCCTGGGAGATCCCGCTTGCCGAGCGAAACGCGCGCGTTCCAGGGCACTTTCAGGCTGCCTTCGAGTACCTGGCGGCCGACCGTCTCGTGGGCCTTGCGGAAGGGGACCCCCGATCTCACCAGGACCTCAGCCGCGTCCGTCGCCAGAAGGGCGGGGTCCGCCGCCGCGGCGGCCAGCCTCTCGCGGTCGAACTCCAGGTGCTGGACCAGGAGCGCCGCCGCCTCGAGCGAGTCGAGCCCGTTGTCGACGGCCGCGAACAGAGCCGGTTTGTCCTCCTGCAGGTCGCGGTCGTAGGCGAGAGGCAGGCCCTTCAAGACCGTCGCCAGGCTGACGAGGCTGCCCACCGAGCGGCCGGCGCGGCCCCTCAGGAGCTCCGCGATGTCCGGGTTCTTCTTCTGCGGCATCAGGCTCGATCCGGTCGACACCTCGTCGGCCAGCCGAACGAATCCGAACTCTGAGCTCGACCAGAGGACGACGTCCTCCGCCAGCCGGCTGAGGTGGATCGAAGCCGACATGCACGCGTAGATAAGGTCGAGCGCGAAATCGCGGTCCGCGACCGCGTCGATGCTGTTGGCGGTCAGCCGCTCGAATCCAAGCTCGCGGCGCACTGTCTCGCGCTGCAGTGGAAGTGTCGTGCCCGCGAGCGCTCCCGAACCAAGCGGCATCTCGCCCGCGGCTTCGTACGCGCGGCGAAAGCGCTCCGCGTCTCGCAGCAAGGGCTCCGCGTGCGCGAGCAGGTGGTGACCGACGGTCACGGGCTGGGCGCGCTGCAGGTGCGTGTAGCCGGGCATCACCCATCCCGCATGCATGCGAGCTTTGGTGGCGAGCTCGTCCACGAGGCCGGCGACCGCCTGGACCAGGTGTGAGGCGGCAAAGCGGCAGAAGAGCCGCAGGTCCAGCGCGACCTGGTCGTTGCGCGAGCGTCCCGCATGCAAAGCGGCCCCGGCAGGGGTGATCTCGGTCAACCGGCGCTCAATGGCGGTGTGGATGTCCTCGTCGCTTTCGCGGAACTTGAACTGGCCATCGTCCAGCTCACGCTTGACGCGACGCAGGCCACGCTCGATCAGCGTGAGGCGCGCCCTGGACAGAAGGCCTGCCGCGAAGAGTCCGCGGGCGTGCGCGATGCTGCCGGCGATGTCAAACGGGTAGAGCTCGAAATCCGTCTCCAGCGAAGACGAGAATCGTTCGAGCTCAGGGTGCAGAGGCTTGCGGAACCTGCCTCCCCACAGCTTGCCTATGGCGTCAGCCTCTTCACGTCCCCCAGCAGGTTTCCCAGCTCGCGCGCGTGCAGCTGCCCCTGGACCTTCGCCGAGGTCCGCACCCCCATCCCCCATAACTTGATGAACCCGGCAGCGGCCGACTGGTCGAACTCATCTCCCTTCCCATAGGTGGCGAGTGAAAGCTGGTACAGCTGGTGCGGTCCCTTGCGCCCGACCACCTGCGAGGAACCTTTGAACAGCTTGACCCGCACGTCGCCAGTGACATGCCGTTGCGTCTCCGCGACGAACGCGTAGAGGGCGTCGCGCAAAGGGCTGAACCACAACCCGTCGTAGACCATCTGCGCCCACTGCTGCGCGACGAGGTCCTTGAATCGCGCGACCTCTTTCGGGAGTGTGATGTCTTCGAGCGCCTGGTGCGCCTGAAGCAGCAGCACAGCGGCCGGAGCTTCATAGATCTCGCGCGACTTGATCCCGATGAGGCGGTTCTCCAGGTGGTCGATGCGGCCTACGCCGTTTTCGCCACCGATCCGATTGAGCTCGGTCACGAGCTCGAGCGCATCGGTTGCCTTGCCGTCGAGGGATACCGGCAGCCCTTCCTTGAACCCGATCTCGACGTAGTTCGGCTCGTCCGGGCAGTCGCGAGGGTCGCGGGTCCAGTCGTAAACGTCCCGAGGCGGCTCGGCCCAGGGATCCTCCAGCACGCCGGCCTCGATCGAGCGCCCCCACAGGTTCTCGTCGGTCGAGTATGGCGATCGCACCGTTGCGGGCACCTCGATCCCGTGCTTCGCGGCGTACTCGATTTCGTCGTCGCGGTTCATGCCCCACTCGCGGACCGGAGCGACGACCTGGAGGTCCGGCGCGAGCGCGGCAGTCGTGACGTCGAATCGCACCTGGTCGTTGCCCTTGCCAGTGCAGCCGTGCGCGATTGCGGTTGCGCCCTCGCGCCGCGCGACCTCGACCATCATCGCCGCGATCAGCGGACGCCCAAGCGCAGTCGCCAGCGGGTACTCCTTCTCGTAGACCGCCCCCGCCTGCAGCGAAGGCCACACGAAAAGCTGCAGGAACGGCTTTCGGCCGTCAGCGACGTACGCTGCGGAAGCACCGATCTTCAGCGCGCGCGCCTGGATCGCGTCCAGGTCTTTCTTCTCGCCGAGGTCGACGGTGAACGCGATCACGTCCCAACCGAGGTCCTTCAACCACCGGATGGCGACCGAGGTGTCGAGCCCGCCCGAGTAGGCGAGGACGACCTTCTTACTCGGCATGCGCGAGCAACTCCTTCAGAGACCGACCGGCTCCGCGCTGGCGCAGCACGACGAGGATGGTGTCGTCGCCGGCCACCGTGCCGGCAATCCCCGGCAGGCCCGACTCGTCGATTCGCCTGGCGACGAGGTTCGCCGTCCCCGGTGGGGTCTTGATCACCGCCAGGTGTTCGACGACCTCGATCGAGAGCACGAGCTCGCGCACGAGAGAAGCCGAGCTGCGATAACCCCTGCCCGACCGGATCAGCCCCAGCTCCTGGATGTCCCGCGAGATCGTCGCCTGGGTCGCCCGCACCCCACGGCGGGCCAGCGCCTCGGCGATGTCCTGCTGAGTGTGCGCCGCGCCGCGATTGACCACCTCGAGGATGGCGTCGTGGCGCTGGCTCTTGGTCGGGGTCATGTTGATATTGGCCTGCGGCCGGCTGTGAGCGCTTTTCGCGGGGTCACAGGAGCGCCTTTCGCATAATCGAGTGCGCGCGATCGATCTCGGCAGTGCCGATGATCAGCGGCGGCACCAGGCGCACCGAGTTGTCATCGACGGCATTGACGATCAGCCCGGCCTCCAGGCATGACTGCTGGAACGCTTTCGCGCGCGGCTCGGCAAACTCGAATGCTTGCATGAGCCCAAGGCCGCGTACATCTTTGGCGCCGAGGTCGAGCAACGCCTCGTGGAGGACGCCGCCCATCTCGGCGGCATGGCCGACCAGGCCATCGCGCTCGATCACCGAGAGCACTGCGACCGCCGCGGCGCAGGCCAGCGGATTGCCCCCGAACGTCGAGCCATGGTCCCCGGGCTCGAACACGTCCGCGCGCGGCGCGGCCAGGCAGGCCCCGATCGGCACGCCGCCGCCGAGTCCCTTGGCCAGCGTCATCACGTCGGGTGTGATGCCGTGGTGCTGATGCGCGAACCACCGTCCGGTGCGGCCGAGCCCGGTCTGCACCTCGTCGAGGATGAGCAGCAGGTCCTGCGCGTCGCACCAGCTGCGGACGCCCTCCAGGTAGCCCGCCGCCGCGGGGATGATGCCGATCTCGCCCATCACGGGCTCGAGCATCACGCCGACGGTGTGCTCGCTGGTCGCGGCCTTGATCGCGTCGAGGTCGTTGTACGGCACATGCACGAACCCTTCGGGCAACGGCTTGAAGGGGTCGGAGTATTTGTGTTGCCCGCCGGCGGTGACGGTGGCGAGGGTGCGTCCGTGGAACGACCCCGCGGTGGTGATGATCTCGAATGCGCCGTCGCGATTGCGCTTCCCCCACTTCCGAGCCAGCTTGATCGCGGCCTCGTTGGCCTCCGCGCCGGAGTTGCAGAAGAAGACGCGCGAGGGGAATGACAGCTCGACCAGGCGTTGCGCCAGCTCGACCTGCGGCTGAGTGAAGTAGAGGTTGGAGGTGTGGATGAGACTGCTCGCCTGCGCGGTAAGCGCCGCGACGACGTCTGGATGGGCGTGGCCGAGCAGGTTGACCGCGATACCGGCGACGAGGTCGAGGTACTCACGCCCGGAATCGTCGTAGACGAGGCAGCCCTTGCCGCGTACGAACGTGACGGGTAGGCGCTTGCCCACCTGCATGAGGTAGCGGTCCGCAAGCTCGGGAGTGGTCATGGAGTCACCATCGTCCCGATCCCGGCTTCGGTGAAGAGCTCCAGGAGCAAGGCGTGCGGCGTCCGGCCGTCGACGATGTGCGCCTGCGGCACCACGTCGAGCGCTCGGAGGCAAGCCTCGAGCTTCGGGATCATGCCGCCGGTGACCTCGCCTTCTTCGATTCGCTGGCGCGCGTCGTCACGTGACATCACCGCGACGACCTTGCCATCCACGCCCATGACACCGGGCACGTCGGTCAGCAGGATGACCTTGGCGGCGTTCAGCGAGACGGCGATCTCCGCCGCGACGGTGTCCGCGTTGATGTTGTAGGCGTTCCCGTCGTAGCCGAGCCCGATCGAGGCGATGACGGGTATGTAGCCGCGGCCGAGGAGCGCTGTGATCGGCTCCTTGTTGATCTGCGTCACGCGCCCGACGTAGCCCATCGACGCGTCGAGCGGCTCCGCGATGATCGTGGGCCCGTCCTCGCCGCTCATCCCGAACGCCTGTCCACCGAGGCGGTTGATGGATCCCACCAGGTCGGGGTTCACCTTGCCTGTCAGCACCATCTTCACGACCTCCATCGTCTTCTCATCGGTGACGCGCAAGCCTTTTTTGAAAGACGGCTTCAGGCCGAGCCGCTCGCTCATCGCGCTGATCTCCGGACCTCCGCCATGCACGAGGACCGGCTGCATGCCGACGTAGCGCAGCAGCACGATGTCGAGCAGCGTCTCGTCGCGCGCCGACTCGATGGCATTGCCTCCGACCTTGATCACGACGACCTGCCCGTGGAAGCGCTTTATATAGGGAAGCGCCTCGACCAGGACTTTCGCCCGCTCATCACCGCTCAGCGTCATGTCGTGTAGTCCGCGTTGATTCGCACGTATTCCTCCGAAAGGTCACATCCCCAGGCTTCGGCGCTGCCGTCCGCCAACCCCAGAGTGGCCACGATCTCGATCTCCGGCTGCTCGAACGCGTGACGCACGGCCGTGAGGTCCACGTCCACGCCCGCGCCGCGCGTGAAGACGACCTGTCCGCCGACCGTGAGGTGCAGCTTGTCGAGCGCGAGATCGGCGCCACTGTAACCGAGCGCGCACACGATCCGACCCCAGTTCGGGTCGCCGCCGTGAACCGCGGTCTTGACGAGGCTCGACGAGGCGACCGCGCGCGCGGCCATGCGTGCGTCCGCGTCGGACATGGCATCCGTCACCTTGACGGTGATGAGCTTGGTGGCGCCTTCCCCGTCGCGCGCGATCGCGCGGGCGAGCTGCTGCGCGACCTGCAGGAGCGCCGTCTCCAGCTGCTCGGCCTCGGGGCTGCCGCTTCGAATGGGCTCGTTCCCCGCCGCGCCATTCGCCAGCACCAGGAACGTGTCATTGGTCGAGCTGTCGCCGTCGATCGTGACCTGGTTGAAGCTGCGGTCGGCGATGGACTTGACGATAGTGCGGATCAGGCCCGGTTCGACCGCCGCGTCGGTCGTGATGTACGCGAGCATGGTGGCCATGTTCGGGTGGATCATCCCGGACCCTTTGCACATCCCGCCAATGCGCACATTCACCCCCGCCAGCTCGATCTCGAGCTCCGCCGTTTTGGGCACCAGGTCGGTCGTCATGATCGCCCGCGCCGCATCAGCACCACCGTCCGGGCTCAGCTTGCCGCACGCCTCCGCGATGCCTGGCTTGATCGCATCCATGGGCAGGTAGCGCCCGATCACGCCGGTCGTGCCCACGAGGACCTGCTCGGGATCGAGGTCGAGCCGGTCGGCCGTCAGCTTCGCCATCTGCAGCGCGTCCTTGAAACCCTGCGCGCCAGTGCACGCATTGGCGTTGCCCGAGATGATCGCCAGCGCCCGGATCCGGTTGTGCTGCAGGTGAAGCTGGTCGATCACCACCGAAGCGGACTTGATCTTGTTCGTCGTGAAAACACCGCCGGCGTCGCACGGCAGCGATGAGTGGACGACGCACAGGTCGTCCCGATGCCCTGTCGGGATGGCGAAGGCACCCGCCGTGAAGGCTTTGATGCCGCACGCCGCAGTGCCGGCGGTGAAGCCGCGAGCGAACGTCAGGGCCACTGGGGCGGAAACTCCAGCGCGGTGGTGCGCTCGAAGCCGAACGCGATGTTGAAGCACTCCACGCCCTGGCCGGACGCTCCCTTCATCAGGTTGTCCAGCGCCGCGGTGACAACCGCCTTCTTTCCCTGCGCCGCTACGTTGACCAGGCACAGATTCGTGTGGCTGGCGAGCTTGGTGGTCGGGGTCTGGGCAACCACCTTCGTGAAGGGCTGGCCCGCGTAGAACTCTCGATACGCGTCCTGCAGCTCGGCCAGCGAGCCCTTCAGGTCGAAGTAGCAGGTGGCGAGGATGCCGCGGGTCATCGGGATGAGGTGCGGGACAAAGGTGACTTGCACCTCGCCGTTCCGGCTCACCTTGCGGAGCTCCTGGGTCAGCTCGGGAAGGTGGCGGTGGCCGCCGATGGCGTAGGCACCCACCGACTCATTGACCTCGCTGAAGTGCACACCGATGCCCGGCGACCGGCCTGCGCCGCTCACGCCCGACTTGGCGTCGACCACGAAATCGGACGCCGCCAGCCCGGCGGCAACGGCCGGCGCGAGCGCGAGGATCGAAGCCGTCGAGTAGCACCCTGGGACTGCGATGAGTTGCGCGTTTTTGAGCTCGCGCTCGTGCAGCTCGGGAAGCCCGAAGACTGCCTTGGCCAGGAGTGCGGGCTCGGGATGCTCCTGGCGGTAGTACACGGGGTACTGCTGGGCGTCCTGGAGCCGGAAGTCGGCGCTCATGTCGATCACGCGGGCGCCGGCAGTAAGCCACCCACCGGCCTTGCTCGCGCCGACGTTGTGCGGCAGGCAGCTGAAGACGACGTCGAGCCCCTTGGCATCCGGCTCCGGCCGAAACTCGCCGTCAAGATCGAGCAGCGGAAAGACTTCGGAGTAGGGCTTACCCGCGAACGACCGGGAGGTGAGCTGGGTCAGCTGCACGCCGGGATGGCGGGCCAGCAGGTTGACGATCGTCATTCCGGCGTAGCCATTGGCGCCGGCCACCGCAACCTTCACCGTCCCGCTCATAGGCGCATGAGTATACAGAGAACTGCATAACCATCCGGCCATAGCGAAAGGAGCACCACCCCAGGCGCGTCGCGTTTTTCATGAAAATCTCATGCTTCATCCGGTTTGGGCGTCCGGCCTCCCTCCAGGCTGTGCTCGAGCGGTACCACCGCTCAGATTTCAGAGGAGGTCGTCACCATGCACATCCAGGCCCGACCGCGATCAGCGAGGACGTTCACGCTTCGCCTCTTGGGATTGATCCTGGCTCTTGTACTGGCCGGGGGGCTCGCATCGGCGAGTCATATCAAGGCCGTAAGGGCATCAGATGCCGGTACCTTCACCGGGATCAAGGACTGCCGAGGCACCGGTCCCAACCCACCGGGCACGACTGGCAGCTGCTTGATCACAGCGTCGACCCTTGAGATTCTGCGGGGCGCCACGATGCATTACACGTCCGTCGTGTGGTTTAGCGACCGCCTGAGTAGCCCGATAACGCTCACAGCTGTCGACGAGGACGCCAGCACGGCGACCGGGCGGTGCACTTTCTACTACACCGGACACGGCCACTGCGACTTCTGGAGTGGGACCGGTGACCTGGAGGGGTTCAATGCTTCCATTGAGATCGGGTCGACGGCGACCGCGGGTGTGTACTCGATGGCGGGAACGTACTCCTTCAACGACGACTGACCCATCAGCGGTTTTGCCTGAGAACGCATATGGTTCCGTCAACAGGTGAGCTGATGATCACCACCAAAGTCGGCGAGCGTACTGCTGGCACCGGCCTCCTGGGCCGGGCATCCGAACAAGCTCAGTTGCTCCGCCTGCTCGAGGAGGACGGCCCGGCCGTCCTCTTCCTGCACGGCTTGGGGGGCATCGGCAAAACCTCGCTGCTCAGCCTCGTCTCGGCCGAAGCGCGCCGCCAAGGCGCGGTCGTGGTCCGGCTCGACGGCAATCTTCTCGAACCGTCGCCCGCCGGGTTCATGAGCGCGCTGGCCGTCGCCGTCGGCGGCGGCGGAGATGCTGCACCTGAGGTCATTCGGCGCCTCGGCGGTCTGGGCAAGCAAGTTGTGCTTGCGGTCGACACCTACGAACTGCTGCGTGTGATCGACCACTGGGTCCGGCTTGAGTTGGTCCCGGGCCTGCCGGCCAACGTCACGTTCCTCGTCGCCGGCCGCGAACCTCCGGTGGCGGCGTGGCTGCAGGCGGTGTCAGGAAGCAACGGTTTCCGCACGATGGAATTGGGGCCTCTGGACGAGGAATCGTCACTGTCCGTGCTCGCCCAAGACGGTGTTTCCGCCGAGGCTGCCAAGCGCCTGAACCGGGTGGCGCGAGGGCATCCACTTGCCTTGCGCGTCGCGGCGGGCGCGATGCACGGTGCGCTGGATCCGGGTCTCGAGCAAGCTGCGGCCGACCGGGTGGTCGGGGAGTTGACGCGCATGCACGTCGAGGGTCTCGACGCTGTGACCAGGCGCTCCCTTGAGGCTGCGTCGGTGGTGCGTCGCGTCACTCGGCCACTGCTGCGGGCGATGCTGCCCGATGTCGCTCCGCAAGACGCATACGACCGGCTTTCCGCGCTTCCCTTCGTGCAGGCGGCCGACGACGGGCTGCGGCTCCATGACTCGGTCCAACGTGCGCTGGCAGTCAGCTTCCGCGCGGCTGATCCCGACGCCCATCGCCGTTATCGCCGGGCGGCATATGGCCTGCTTCGCTCGGCGCTGCGAGACGCGCCGGTTGCTGACCTTTGGCGCTATACGGCGGACAGCCTCTTCCTCCTCGAGAACCCGGCGGTACGGGAGGCGTTCTTCCCAACCACCGCGCACGTGTATGCAATCGAGCGGGCGCGGCCGGCCGACGGAGCCGGCATAGCGGCCATTGCGCACCGCCACTTACCGCCCCTTGCAGCCGAAAGGCTGGTGACGTGGTGGGCACGGCTGCCGACCGCGTTCCGCTCGGTGCGTGAAGGGAGTGGCGAGCTGGCAGCCTTCTCCGTCTATTTCGAACCAACGGAAGCCATCCCTTCCTGGATGGAATCCGATCCACTCACCGGAACGTTCTGGCGCCACTTGAACGCGAACCGAATCCCTCGACACCAAACGAGCCTCTTTGTCGGAGGCATGGTTGGACGGGACCATGGCGAGGGGCCGTCCCCGGAGATGGCCGCCATGTGGCTAGATGTCAAGCGACTCTACGTCGAGCTTCGGCCACGTCTGCGCCGGGTCTACTCGGCGCTGGCGGCAGAGGACCTCGACTTCTTCGGTCCGGTGATGATCAACCTGGGCTTCAGGCATCTCCCCGGCGGTCCGGTGGTGATCGATGGCCACACGTACCACCCATTGATGCTCGACTTCGGGCCTTCCTCGGTGGACGGCTGGCTGGCCTGGGTCATTGCGGCCGAGATGGGAGTCGAAGAATCACAGCTGCTGGACCGCAGGCTGCGGCAGCTGGTGCTGGACGGCGCGCGGGTCGACCTGACTCGGCAAGAATTCGAAGTGCTCCAGTACTTGGCCGAACACCAGGATCGCGTGGTGACCCGCGAGGAGCTGCTGGGCGACATCTGGGGCCACGCCGAGGCGCGGGGCAGCAACGTCGTCGACGCCACGGTCAAACTGCTGCGCCATAAATTGGGAGCACGCGCGACCGCCCTCCAGACCGTGCGCGGCATGGGCTACCGCTTCCAGGGCTGAGACGCCTGGCGGGTCAATTGAGACGATCCTGCTGAAGCGAGTGCTGGCGCACTCCAGGATTTCGCCATTCGGGCCCATTGGGGGGCATCCCGGGCAATGGATTGCCCCATTCGGGCCCATTTGGGGCATCCCGACGAAGCCTTCCGGTTAGGGTTCGTTGAAGAAGCACGACTCCGCGCCGGTGTGGCACGCCGGCCCGGCGGCCTTCACTTTCAGCAGCACAGTGTCGAGGTCGCAGTCGAGCTTCACCTCGAGCACCTCCATCGTGTTCCCGGACGTCTCCCCTTTCCGCCACAGTCCCCGCTCTCGCGAGAGGAACCACGCCTGGCCCGTCTCGCGCGTGCGCGTCCACGCCTCCTCGTCCATGTACGCGAGCATCAGCACCTTGCCGGATTCCGCGTCCTGAACCACGGCCGGGACGAGACCTTTCGAAAAGTCCGGTTTCATAGCCTGATCTCCAAACCCTTGCTGGCCAGCTGCTGCTTCACCGATGCAATGGAAAGTTCCCCAAAGTGAAAGATGGACGCCGCCAGCACCGCCTCGGCTCCCCCATCCGTCAGGGCCTGGTGCATGTGGTCGGCAGTGCCAGCGCCGCCTGACGCGATCACCGGTAAACGTACCGCCGACGTGATCGCTTTGAGGAGCCCGATGTCATACCCCTCGTGGGTTCCGTCTTTATCCATTGAAGTGAGCAATATCTCCCCCGCTCCCAACTTCTCACCAAGCACCGCCCATTCCACCGCGTCGCGGCCAGCCGGCTTCCGGCCGCCGTGGCTGAACACCTCCCAGCCCGGAATCTCCACCTGGCGGCGTGCATCGATGGCGAGCACCACGCACTGCGACCCGAACACCTCGGCGCAGCGGGTGATCAGCTCCGGGTCCTCTAGCGCGGCCGTGTTGACGGACACCTTGTCCGCACCGTGCGTCAGCAGCTCGGCCATGTCCTGCACGCTCCGCACGCCACCACCGACGGTGAGCGGGATGAAGACCTGGTCGGCGGTGCGCTCGACCGCGTCGAGCAGGATCTTTCGCGCATCCGAGGACGCTGTGATGTCGAGGAAGACGATCTCGTCCGCGCCCTCGCGATCGTAGTTTGCCGCCAGCTCCGCGGGGTCACCGGCATCGCGCAGGTCTTTGAACTTCACGCCCTTGACCACGCGGCCCTCGGTGACGTCCAGGCAGGGAATGATCCTTTTCGCCGGCATCAGCTGCAGAACCCGACGAAGTTCTTGTAGATCCGCAGGCCGTCCGGCCCGCTCTTCTCGGGGTGGAACTGCGTTCCCATCACGTTGCCCCGAACCGCCGCCGCCGCCGGCGAGTATTCGCTCCACGCGACAGCGCTGTCAGACGACTCCGGCGTGTACGAGTGCACGAAATAGAAGTAGGACCGGTCCTCGATCCCCGACCACAGCACTGCCTCGTCGCTCTTCGCGAGGCGGCACCAACCGATCACCGGCAGCCGCGGGCTGTCCTTCACCTCGACCACCTTTCCCGGCAGAAGCCCTAGCCCCTGGTGGCGGCCGTGCTCCATCGACTCTTCGAACAGCAGCTGATAGCCAAGGCACACCCCGAGCAACGGCTTCCCTTTCCTCGCCAGCTCGACGATCCGGCGGCCCAAACCGTTTTCCGCGAGCTTCTCAAGCGCCGGCGCAAACGCGCCGACTCCCGGCAGGACCAAGCCGTCCGCCCGCTCGAGGTCGTTTGTGTCCGCGGTCAGCTTCGGCTCAGCCCCTACGTGCGCGAGCGCGCGCTCGACCGATCGGACGTTGCCCACTCCGTAGTCAACGATCGCGATCAATCGAGCACACCTTTGGACGACGGCACGCCGGCCACGCGGCCTGGAGCCATCGCCTGGGCCAGCGCCAGGCCGAGTGCCTTGAAGGTCGCCTCAGCGATGTGGTGCCGGTTGCGTCCCCGGATCACGTCGACGTGGATCGTGGCGCCGAGGTGGATGGACAGCGCCTTCCAGAATTCTTCGATCACCTCGGACTCGAGCGTCCCAATGCGGCCGCGCAGCGCGACGTTGTACGAGAGGAAAGGACGCTTGCCAAGGTCGATCACCACGCGGGCCAGCGACTCGTCGAGCGGCGCGTAAGCCGAGGCGAAGCGCGTGATGCCGGCGCGATCACCCAGCGCCTGCGACAGCGCCTGGCCGACAACGATGCCCGCGTCCTCCACCAGGTGGTGAGTGTCGACGTCCACGTCGCCGGAGCCGCGCAGCGTGATGTCGAAGCCGCCGTACCTCGCGACCTGTTCGACCATGTGGTCGAGGAAGGCCAGGCCGGTCGCGACCTTGATGCGCCCTTTTCCGGCGAGATCCACTTTCGCCGCCAGGCGCGTCTCCTTCGACTTGCGCGCGACCTCGCCTCTCCTTAATCCCTTACTCAAGCCTCACCTCCAAAAACCCCACGAACTCGGAGGCTTCGCCGTGAGTTCGTGGGGACCCCTCTACTCAAGGCGAACCTCCACTGCGTGCGCGTGCGCGGTCAGCCCTTCGAGCTGCGCGAGCCGCACCGTCGCTTCCTTCAACATCTCCAGGTCGCCGCGATTCAGGCTCAGGACGCTCGTGCGCTTCATAAACGTGTGCACGCCGAGCGGCGAGGCGAACCTTGCCGCGCCCGCGGTCGGCAGCGTGTGGTTCGGCCCGGCCACGTAATCGCCCAGCGGCACGGTGGCGTACGGCCCGACGAAAACAGCGCCCGCATTTTCGACCTGCGTCGCGCGCCGGCTTGCGTCGGCGGTGACGATCAGCAGGTGCTCCGGCGCGAAGTCGTTGGCCAGGTGCATCGCCTGGTCGAGGTCTTCGGCGACGACGATGCAGCAGTTCGCTTTGCGAATGATCTCCTCGCGTTCCAACCCCCGGACCAGGCTCTCGAGCTCCTCCTCGACGCGGTCCGCCAGGAGAATCGAGTCGGTGACGAGCACCGCCCACGCAAGCGGGTCGTGCTCCAGCTGCGCAGCCAGGTCGGCGGCGACGTAGTCGGGACGCGCGTACTCGTCGGCGATGACCATCACCTCGGTCGGACCCGCGATGCCGTCCACACCGACCGCGCCGAAAACCTCGCGTTTCGCGAGGGTCACGTAGATGTTGCCGGGGCCGGCCACCACGTCAACGCGCGGGATGGTGGTGGTGCCGTAGGCCAGCGCGGCGATCGCCTGCGCTCCGCCAATCCGGTACACGGCATCCACGCCAGCGATATGCGCGGCGGCGAGGATGGCCGACGGGACCGTGCCGTCCGCTCGCGGCGGCGTGGCCAGCACCACCTCGGGCACCTTCGCGATTCGGGCCGGAATCACGGTCATCAGCACGGTCGAGGGATAGGCGGCGCGACCTCCGGGCGCATACAGGCCCACCCGGCGGACGGGCCGGGTGAGCAGCTTGAGCCCCGGCGGGCCGCTGGATGCCGACTGCAGCTGCTTGGCGTGGAAATCGCGAATGCGCTGAGCCGCAAACTCGAGCGCCGCCCGATCCGCGGGCGCCAGCCTGTCGGCCGCCGCGGCCAGATCCCCGTAAGGGACCTCGAACGTCTCGTCCAGACCTGGCGCCCAGCCGTCGAACTTCATGCCCAGCTCGCGCAGCGCGTGGTCGCCCTCGGTCGCGACCCGGGCGCAGATGTCTGCCACGACCGCCCTCTCCTTGCCGAACTGCGAAAGGTCGAGGCGCCGCCGGGACATCGGAGAGTCCAGCCACGAGCCGACATCAAAGCGTTTGACGCTCACTTCTCGACCGCCTTGCGCAGCCGGCCGACCGCTGCCTGCACGGCGTCGGTGCGCGTCTTCAAGCTCGCCTGGTTGGCGATCAGCCGGGCGGTCGACGCGCCGAGCGTGGCAGCGATTCGCAGTCGGTTCTCCTTGAGCGTCCTCCCGGTGGCGGTGAGGTCGACGATGGCATCAACCAGTCCCACCTGTGGCGCGAGCTCGACCGAACCGTGGAGCTGCACCACCTCAACCGCCTGCCCGCGAGCCTCGAACCAGGCGACGGCGGTGCGCGGATATTTCGTCGCCACGCGAAGCTGCGGCGGCCACGTCTCCGGTCCGCTGAGCTTGGACGCTTCAGGCACCGCAAGCACCATCCGGCAGCCTCCGAAACGAAGGTCGACCAGCTCGTAGTGCGCCCCAGGCGTCTCCCACAGGATGTCCTTGCCGACGATCCCGAGATCGGCAGCCCCGTGGTCCACGTAGGCGGGGACGTCGGCCGGCCGCACCAGGATCACGCGAATCCCGGACCGATCCACCATCAGCTGGCGGCCCAGCAGGTCTGCGCTCAGCCGGGCCAGGCCGGCGCGAGACAAGAGGCGCAAGGCGCCCGGCATCAGGGCGCCGGTCGGCACAGCAATCGAAACTTTCGATTCGGTCGTCACGCGAGGCCTCCGGCGAGGCGCCCCGCGACCTGCTCCGGCGGAAGCTGCAGCGGGCGGCGGCCGTGCGCGGTCCACGAGACCTTCGCCTCGCTCGGGCAGTGGACCAGGTTGACCGCGCCCACTGCCTGCCACCACGCTCTCGCCCCCGCCTGGTCCCTCGCCTGTGTGTCGACGACCGCACGCATCCCGAACAGCCGCAGCGTCGAGCCCAGCTTCAATGCCGTGGCCAATCCCGAGCCGGTCCACGCGACCGCGGCGTCGATCTGTGGCAAGGCCGGCGGACGGGGAGCTCGCGTGAGCATCTCCCAGATCAGGTCCAACTGGACGACGAACCCGGTGGCCGGCGCGGGACGTCCGAAGCGCGCGAGAAGACCGTCGTACCGCCCGCCCTGCGCGACCGGACGTCCGACCTCCGGTCCGTAGCCCTCGAAGATGATGCCGGTGTAGTAGTCGAAGTCGCGGATGGCGCCGAGGTCCAGGCTCACGACCTCGCCCAGGCCGTGCGCGATCAGGAGCTTCTGGACTTCGGCGAGCTCCGCGAGCGCGCGCTCCGACCTCTTGTTGCGGACGAGCCCACCCGCCGCCTGAAGGATCTCCGACCCACCGCGCAGCGCAGGGAATCGCAGCAGAAGCTCATGCTCGGCCGAGCGCAATGGCGTCTTGTCTAAGAGGGCTTCAAGAGCAACGAAGTCGCGGGCAGCCAGCGCAGCACGAACATCAGCCTTGACGTCGTCAGGAAGCTTGACCGCGTCCATGATCCCGTGGAAGAACTCGGCGTGCCCCACGTCGACCTGGTAGCGCTGCACGCCGCTCGCCTGCAGGCAGCGGGCGGCCAGCGCGATCACCTCGGCGTCGGCCACCGGGCCAGGCGCGCCGACCAGCTCCGCCCCTACCTGGTACGTCTCGCGACGCTGCTGGAAGCGGCCCTCGTCGGTGGAAAGGACGGGACCCGCGTAGCAAAGACGCAAAGGAAGCGCTGAGCCGCGGAGCTTCCCGGCGACCAGCCGCGCCACCGGCACCGTGCGCTCGCCGACCAGTGCGAGGACCTCGCCTCGGGCGTCGGCGAACTTGAAAAGGCGCCGGCGCTGCTCGGCCCCGATGCCCAGCTCGAGCACGTCGGTGCTCTCGACCATGGGTGTGATCACGTGCCGGTAGCCCCACCGGCGCATCTCCGACAGGACCGATTCCTGCGCCTCTCGCAGCACCTCGGCTTCTTCGGGGAGACGATCCCGAAACCCGGGAACTCCCCCGAGTTGTGGGATTTCTAAGGATGCGCCCTTATTCCCCACGAACTCTGAGGCTTCGCCGTGAGTTCGCGGGGACCCCTTTACCTGCGCGCGCCCGGCCTCCGAACTATCGCCGGTGAAGAGACCTCCGGGCCGCGGCCAGGGGAGTCTTGCTACTTGTCATCTTCGTCTTCATCGTCATCATCGCCGTTGGCGTCGGCGTCCTCACTGAAGTCGACGGTCTCGGTCTCGGTCTCGTCCTCGACGGCGTGCATGCCCTCTTCCAGGTCGTCGGAGACCGGAGCCTCGACCAGCGTCTCCTCCTCGTCGTCCTCGGTGAAGACCTCGACCCCGCTCCCGCGCGAGAGAAGGCTCTCCTTTGTATAAGGACGGAACTCCACCTCGCGCTTGCGCCGGATCGCAAAGCTGGGCTTGCCCGCGAACTTCGGGTCCTGGTACGTCTCGCGGACGATCAGCTTCACGGTGCTGCCGTCGCAGGCGGTGACGCCGCCCTGGTACTTGTTGCCGCCACGCATGAACTTGATGAGGCGCCGCGCCATCTTGGCCTCGAGCGTGCCCAGCCTGACTCCGCGCGACGTCTCGGCGACTATGCCGTCGCCGTCGATCTTGAGCTCGGCGATGTCGCCGGCCGCGACCTTGGAGCAGATGTCAGGGCTCGAGCCTTCCACCTGCGTGATCACAGTCTTGCCCATCTCCTCGACGAAGAGATTCAGGTCAACCTTGGTGCCTCCGACCTTCAGGCCTTCCTTCTGGTGGAGAAGCGTGTTGAGGCGCGCCGCGTTCTTCTTCGCGATCGAGTTCATGGGATTGAGGATCAGCGCGACCTCGTAGGCGGCCTTCGCGTCCTTCAACTTCCCGAGCTCCGACAGCGCCTTGCCCAGGCGGTTCTGCGTCTCCTCATCCCCACCGAAGCTTTCGACGATGAACTTGTTGAGCTTGACCGCCTCGTCCCACTTGGCGGCGATCGCAAGCTGGACGGCCTCGTCCGCGTACTGCGAACGCGGCTTCAGGTGCTCGCTGGTTTCGGTCTTCAAATAGGGGCTCCTAATGACCTGCGCCGGGGAGGCATGGTGCTTTACCCGGCTGGGAAGTGAATGTCGAGTATAAGTAATCACCTGGTGCGACCACATATTCAAAGCCTGGCCGCGGCCGGCGCCACCCTTCTGCTCGCCGTCCCCGCCTGCCTCGGCGCACCAGCGGCGCCCTCGGCGAGGACGATCACGATCGGGGTGGACCTTCCCCTGACCGGCGACGAGGGCCGCGCCGGAACGAGCACGCTCAACGGCATCAGCTATTTCGTGCAGCAGCACCCGGCGCTGGACGGCTTCAACATCCTCCTCGACGCCCGCGACGACGCAAGCACCGCCCCAGGTGACACATCACGCGGCGTGAAGAACCTCAAGGCCTTCATCGCCAACCCTCGCGTCGTCGCCATGCTTGGACCGTTCGATTCCAGCGTCGCGCGCGCGCAAATCCCGATCGCCAACCAGGCGCACATGGCGATGGTCAGCCCCGCCACCAGCAGCCGCTGCCTCACCAAAGAGCCGTTCCTACCCACCGCCTTGAATCCCTCGCGTACCCACATATCCTGCAAGGACGCGGGTCTGCCGGCACCAGGCGAGCTCCGGCCGACCGGGGTCAACAACTACTTTCGCCTGTCGACCACCGACGAGCTCCAGGGCGCGGCGGCCGCCGATTACGCCAGGAAGCAGCTGCACCTGATGCGGGTGGCAGTGGTCTCCCATCACGAGGCGTACGGCCAGCTGCTGGCCAACAGCTTCACCGCCAGGTTCAACAAGCTCGGGGGTACCGTCGTCGCCCGGCAGGAGCTGGATCCGGCGGCGAGCTTCGACCTCACTTCTTTCCTCGAGCAAGCCAAGCGGAGCGGCGCGCAGGGGGTTTACTTCGGTGGGGCGGCGTCAAATCACGGCTGCACGGTGCGCCACCAGATGGCGACCGTGTTCGAAATCGGCGCCGCGACACCTTTCCTGGGCGGAGACGGGATCGCGTTCGACCCCACCTGCGTTCGCGACGCGGGAGCGAACGCTCCAGGCATCTATGCCACGGTACCTGCCCCCGACCCGGAACAGATCGTCAGCGCACAGCACCTGATCCAGACCTTCAAGACTCAATACGGGCGTCCGGGCGACTTCGGCCCGTACACGATCGCCGCCTACGACGCGGCCGGAGTCCTGTACGACGCGCTCGATCGCGCAATCAAGGCGGCGG
Organism: Candidatus Dormiibacterota bacterium; assembly: GCA_036570165.1. Lineage (GTDB taxonomy): Bacteria > Chloroflexota > Dormibacteria > Dormibacterales > Dormibacteraceae > Palsa-870. The sequence goes on from DATCPI010000051.1 coordinate 40,042, forward strand.
GAGGCAACGCACCCTTTCGCGACACCGTCGTCAGCCAGCTGGCGGCGACCACCGCTTTCAGCGGCGCCACGGGGGTGTTCGGCTTCGATTCGGACGGCGACACCACGCAGCGGCTCGTGTCTCTCTTCAAGCCTGGCGGCACCGACCCACGTTCGGGATGGAAGTGGGTGGACACCGTCAGCTACACCACCGCACTCCCTTATTGATACAGCGCCCCACTCATTTTGAAGCCAGATTGGCCAAGTTCGGCAAGCCGATGTTAAAGTTCGGGGCGGAGTAGTGGTTCGGCCACCCATAGTGGCCGCATTCGTCGCCGGCGCACTCTCGCCCCGATCAGAGGAAAGGCTGAAGCGGCAAAGCTGATGGGAAGAGGGCGGCGAATGAGGGGAGTTAGGGCCCGGCTAGTTTTGGGCTGCCTCCCATAAACATAAGGGGGACCACATGGTTCGAGCTAGGGGACTCGCAGTCCTCATCGCGGCGACCTTCGTCGCATTCGCCTGCGGCGGCGGCACAGGCACAGCCTCAAAAGGCACTATCAAGATCGGCTCCGACCTTCCCGTCTGCACCACTGGTGGCCAGTCGACCGCGAACGGCGTCAAATTCGCAGTCGACCAGAAGAATGCCGCTGGCGGCGTCAATGGCTACACGATCTCGTATCAGAGCTTCGACGACTGCCGGCAGGCCGCTTACTCGGCGGACGCAGGAGTCGAGAACGTCCAGACGATGCTGGGCGACAAAAAGTTCCTCGGCATGATCGGGCCGTACAACTCGGCCGTGGCCAAGGCCGAGATACCGGTCGCCGCGCCGCAGCACTTTGTGATGATCAGCCCGTCCAACACCGGCGTGTGCCTGACCAAGGAATCGCCCCCCCCGCAGGCGCCGTGCACCTATCACGCAGCTGACCTTCGCAACGGCAACGCCAACAACTACTGGCGCGTCGTCACCACTGACGACTACCAGGGCCCGGCGATGGCCGACTACATGTACAAGACGCTGAACGTCCACAGCGTCGGAATCCTGGACGACAGCACCGTGTTCGGCGTCGGCATCTCCGGCGCTTTCGAAACCGAGTTCAAGAAGCTCGGCGGTACTACCAAGCACTCGGAGTACCAGAAGGCAACCACAAGCGACTGGAAGTCGATCCTGCTCAACTTCAAGAACAACGGCGCGCAGGGCGTTTATGTAGGCGGCACCGACGACCAGAACATCTGCGTCCCGCGCAAGCAGATGAAAGACCTCGGCTGGAACGTCCCATTCGGCGGCGGTGACGGCATCGAGACCACCGACTGCATCGACCAGGCGTCCGGCAACGAGCTCGGGGTCAGCGCGACCTCGGCAGGCGCCGACGCTACCCAGGTTCCAGGTGCGGCCGCGACCATTGCGGCATTCCGCAAGGCCTTCCCGGGAGCCAACGACTTCGGCGGCTACACCATGCAGGCGTACGACGCGGCCAACGCGTTGATGGCTGCGATCGGCCGCGCGATCACCGACGCAAACGGCAGCATGCCCACCCGCGAGCAGGTCCGGGCCGAGATGGCCAAGACCAAGGGCTTCGTCGGCGTGATCGGCACCTACGACTTCGACCCGAACGGCGACACGAGCCTCAAGATCGTGTCCATCTACAGCGTCCAGAGCGTGAGCGACCCGGCGCAGTCCACCGGCGTATGCGGCAAGGCGCAGGCGAAGCTCTGCTTTGTCTGGAAGGCCCAGTTCGACTTCGCCGCGACCAGCTAGTAGTCTTTAGCCCAAAATCGAGAGAGGAGGCCCATCTAGGGCCTCCTCGCTCTTCAGTCTTAAGGAGGGGGCACACTGGACGCGGGTGCAGGCAAGGGCGGGGTGTCAACTCTGCAGAGAGTGCGCACTATGACTCTCGGCGGCATGAGCATTATCGATTTCGGCTTCTACATCATCAGCGCCGCGGCGGTCGTCCTGCTTGCGGTCCAGGCGGTCCTCAACCCGACCGCGTTCGTCCAGATCACCGTTTTCGGCCTCGCCGACGGCGCCATGTATGCGCTCGTGGCTCTTGGCTACACGATGGTTTACGGCATCATCGAGCTGATCAACTTCGCCCACGGCGACGTGTTCACGATGGGCGGATACATCAGCGCGGCGATCCTCGGCTTTTTCGCCATCAGCGAAAACACGTTCACCGCCGTCAACCTGGTCGCCATCTTGCTGGTGTTCCCGGTAGTGATGTTGATTATGGGCGGCATCAACATCACCATCGAACGCATCGCATACCGTCCCCTGCGCAACGCGCCACGCCTTGCGCCGTTGATCACCGCGATTGGAATGTCATTCGTGCTCGAAGGCATCATGTTCCTGTGGCACGGTCCCGCGTCCGTGCATTTTCCCGACATCCTTCCGCACGGCTCCGGGTTCCAGACGACCATCGGTGGCGTGTTCGTGACCTTCAAGGACGGATTTGTGATGGTGACCGCCGTGGTCCTTGTCACGCTGCTCGCCATCTTCATCAACCGCACCAAGCTCGGCAAGGCCATGCGCGCGACCGCACAGGACCGTGACGCGGCGCAGCTGATGGGGATCGACATAAACCGGACGATCGCGGCCACCTTCTTCATCGGCGCATTGCTGGCCGGCGCCGGCGGGATGATTTGGGGCCTTTACTTCAACAACCTCTACTACAACCTTGGCTTCCGTACGGGCCTGGTGGCGTTCACCTCTGCCGTGTTCGGAGGTATCGGCAACATCCCCGGCGCCGCCATAGGAGGCGTCCTCATCGGTCTCATCGCGGTTTACAGCGACTCATACATCGGTTCTAAGTGGACCGAAGTGGTCATTTTCGGCATCCTGATCGGCGTGCTGGTGTTCCGGCCGACCGGCCTGCTCGGCATGAGGGTGCCCGAGAAATGACCGAACCGACCGCGGTCAAGCGGCGGTCGTTGATGGCGCGCCTCCACCTGCGGGAGCGCATCCGCGATCGCGACCAGGCGATCTACGGCATTCTCTTCCTCAGCGCGCTCGTCTTCCCGATGATCACCCTGTTTATCACCGGAGGAAGCACGGCCTATATCTCACAGGCTGCTCACGCCGGGACATGGGTCCTTCTGGCCATCGGCCTCAACGTAGTGGTCGGGTTTGCCGGCCTCCTCGACCTCGGCTATGCGGCGTTCTTCGCCATCGGCGCCTACACCTATGCGCTGTTCGCGTCCTCGCAGCTGGGCACATCGCCGCTCCACCACAACTTCCACTTTCCGTTCTTTCTGATGCTGATCGTCGGGATGATGGTCGCCGCCAGTTTCGGCGCGCTGCTTGGATTTCCCACCCTGCGCCTGCGCGGCGACTACCTCGCCATTGTCACCCTGGGGTTCGGCGAGATCGTGCCGCAGCTTTCGTACAACCTGCCGCAGTGGACAGGCGGGATCAACGCCATCGGTGGCATCGACCAGCCCTGGCTCCCGGCATGGATCACTGGGCCGTGGGCCGGCGCAGACAGCGTCTCGATCATCCAGGACGCGACTTGCCGAAATCCCTTTGCACAGACGCAGTTCATACCCTGCTTCAGCTTCGGCTTCGACCCGATCGCTTATTACGTCCTGATCGTGATCCTCATCATCGGCGCCGTCATCCTGGTCAGCAACCTCTATCGCTCACGGTTGGGCCGGGCCTGGATGGCAATTCGCGAAGACGAGGTGGCCGCCGCGGCGATGGGAATCAACACGGTGACGACAAAGCTGCTCGCATTCGCGATCGGAGCGTCGTTCAGTGGCTTCGCCGGCGCCTACTACGGGGCGAGCTTCGACATTGTAAGCCCAGACCAATTCCTATTCGTGGTTTCGATCACGGTGCTCGTGATGGTGGTTCTCGGGGGGATGGGCAACATCAGCGGCGTCATCGTCGGCGCGATCGTCATCTACTTCATCCTCAATACTTTGCTGCCCTCGTTGGCGTCGAATGCCGAGTCACTCGCCAACACCATCGGCCTGAGTTCGCTCAATGCCCACAACGGTGACTGGCCAGGGTTGTACGGCGAGGTGCAGCGCCTGCAGTTTCTGTTATTTGGCCTGATCCTCGTCCTGATCATGTTGCTCCGCCCACAGGGACTGTTCCCGAGCCGTGTCCGCGAGCAGGAGCTGAAGCATGCGGCCGTGCAGGAAGAAGCGTCTGCGGTCGAGGAGGGCGTCCGTGCCTGAGAGCGCCGACAACATCCTCGAGCTGACGAACTTGACCAAGCGATTTGGCGGTCTGGTGGCGGTGGACAACGTGAGCTTGCAAATCAAGCGCGGCGAGGTCTTCGCCCTCATCGGACCCAACGGGGCGGGCAAGACGACTCTGTTCAACAACGTAACCGGCCTGTTCCAACCAACGGCCGGCCGGGTGGTTTTCGATGGTCGAGACATCACCGGCTCCAAACCGCACCAGGTCGCCCGCCTGGGAATCGCGCGGACCTTCCAGAACATTCGGCTCTTCGACTACATGTCCTGCCTCGACAACGTCCGGGTCGGCCGCCACGTGCGGATGCACGCCAAGCTGTGGGACTCGTTGTTGAAGCTGCCTCGTGAGCGGCGCGAGGAGGACCGCGTCACTGAGGAAGCGATGGAGCTGCTCCGGTTTGTCGGCATCGCGAAGCATGCCCACCAGTACGCCCGCAACCTTCCCTACGGCCAGCAGCGCCGCTTGGAGATCGCGCGAGCCCTGGCCACGGAACCCAAGCTCCTGCTCCTCGACGAGCCGGCGGCCGGTTTCACGCCGCAGGAGAAGGTCGAGCTGATGGAGCTCGTTAAGAAGATCCTGGGCCGCGGGATCACAGTGTTCTTGATCGAGCACGACATGAAGGTCGTGATGGGCATCTCCGAGCGAATCGTGGTCCTCGACCACGGCGAGAAGATCGCCGAAGGGCCTCCCGAAGAGGTCCGCAGGGATGCCAAGGTCATCGAAGCCTACCTGGGCAAGTCGGCCTAGGACCGCTGCTAGATGGCGCTGCTCGAGCTCGAGGGGGTCGACGCCTTTTACGGGCGGATCCAGGCCCTGCGCGGCGTGTCGATCAGGGTCGAGAAGGGTGAGGTCGTCGCGCTCATAGGGTCCAACGGGGCGGGCAAGACGACGACGCTGCGCACCATATCGGGCTTGATGCACCCCCAGTCGGGATCGGTCCGCTTCGAGGACCGATCCATCACGCGTACCGGGCCGTCGACGATCGTCGGGCTGGGGATCTCACAGTCACCTGAGGGCAGAAGGCTCTTCCCGCGAATGACGGTGATCGACAACCTGTTCATGGGCGCCTACACGCGGAACGACCGAGGCGGGATCGCCTCGGACATGGAGCGCGTCTTCCAACTGTTCCCACGCCTCCAGGAGAGGCGATCCCAGATCGCGGGCACGCTGTCGGGTGGCGAGCAGCAGATGCTCGCGATGGGGCGGGCCCTGATGGCGAAGCCGAAACTCATGATGCTCGATGAGCCATCGCTTGGTTTGGCGCCGATCCTGATCGAGACCATCTTCAGCATCGTGCGCGAGATCAACGCGCAGGGCACTACTGTGCTGCTCGTCGAGCAGAACGCGCATATGGCGCTGGAGGTCGCGCATCGCGGCTACGTGCTGGAAACCGGCTCGATAGTTCAGACCGGAACTGGGAAGGAGCTCCTGGCGTCGGAGGAAGTGCAGAAAGCCTACCTGGGGATGTAGCGCCTTCCCGGGCCCAGCATTGCACTGTGGAATGCGGGTTTCGGACGCCCGGTATCGCCATGGGATTCCCGCATATGCGGGCGAATGCGGGTTACCGGCCCGGCTGGTAGCTCACCACGACCAGGTAGATCAGCACCACCGCAAAGGCGCCGTACTCGAGGACCACGTTCCGCGTGAAGCTGTCCTCGACCGTGTGGCGGACCAGGCCTCGGTTGATATACCAGGCGAACAGCAGCATGGCCGCGAACGTGCCTTCGTTGACGACTAGATAGATGGACAGCGCTGTGATCGCCCAGGCAAGGAACGTGACGACCTGCGCGACGAACAGCGCGAAGATGAAAGCGCGCCGCGGAACGATGGCCGACCCGTTGATGCGAAAGCTCCGATACGACGCCGCGAACGTGATGGTGAAGATCCAGAACAGCTGAAGGATCGGGTTGAAGTGCAGCGACACGGCGACGACATAGGCGCCGGTCAGCGCCAGGATCAGGATCGTTTCCTGGAGCACCACGTGGCCGCGCTTTTCTGCGTCGCGCAACCGCAGGTAGTCGAGGCGCGCCGCCACGATGAAGCCGGTGCCGAACATCGCGGTCAGCACCAGGTACCTCCAGAGCTCTGAGGTCAGCAGCGACAGCCCGGCCAGCGCGATGGCGCCCAGGGCCACCGGGACGTAGTGCTCGATGCGCGGGAACTCATCGGTTCCGCGCAGGTACCCGAGCAGCGCGGGCGCGGCCACGATGAACAGCCCGAGACCCAGCACCCAGACCTGACCCTGGCCAAGCAGCTCCGACTTGAAGCCGAGCGCGATCGCGACCAGCACCACGCCCGCGAACATCAGAAAGCTGCGGTCGCGCTCCGCTTCGACCGCGGTCGTGTCGGGCGCGATCCTCTCAGCCGGAACCGGTGGAGTCTTCATTGGACCGGTGGAAGTCTAAACGTCGCATGGGCGGCCGGGTTCATCCCGGCCGCAACTTTGTTCTAAGCGACTCCAGCGTGGCCGGGAGTAAATACTCAAAAAATCCGATCCCGGGGAAAGTGAGCAGGCACTTTGGCGAAGCCAAACTGCCGATGAGCGAAAACCGCCGAGGTTTTCGCTCATAAATCTATTTCCCCGCGCGGCCATAGCGGTCCTCCAGGCGGACAACGTCGTCGATCTCAGGGGTGGACACCTCGAAGATGTCCGTGTCTTCGACTGCGGTCAGGCGGTGCCGCGTGCCGGGCGTGATATGCAGAGTGTCCCCCGCCCGCATCCGGCGCTTCTCGAGCACCCCATCCGGTCCGCCGAGCTCAATGTCCACCGCGCCTTTGACGACGTACTGATACTCGTCCTTGCGCTCGTGGTACTGCAGCGAAAGCGCCTCGCCCTTGTTGATGTGCAGCACCTTGCCCGCGTAACGGTCCGTGATCCCCCAGCGCAGCTCGTAACCCCACGGCTTGTCCACCCGAGAGGTGTCGGCCCGGCCGAACTCAGGCATGTTGCCCAGGCAGTGTGATGGAGCTAATCGGCGAGAGATTCGGTGGCGAGGTGGCCCAGATGCTAGGCGCGGCCGAGCATCGGAGCGAGCGCATCCGTTGATGCGTGAGCGAGAAGCGGAGGCCGCAACAACGCAGATGGGCCGCATCGGCGCCGAAGATCCGTCGATTACGCTCCAGCATGCTGCCTAATTCCGACTATGTCCTCCAGCGCCGCAAGCCGCGCCTCGACCGCCTCGCTATTAGATGCCTCCGCATAAACCCTGATCAGCGGCTCAGTGCCGCTGGCTCTCAACAGCACCCAGCTGCCGTCCTCGAGGTAGAACTTGAAGCCGTCGTCGGAGCGAACGCGCTGGACGCGCACGCCTGCCACCTCCTCCGGCTCGTTGTTCGCGAGCGTCTCGAGGATCCGCTTGCGGTCCGCGTCGTACGTCTCGCGAACGAGGTGGATGTCGTGCCGCGCGTAGGCGTGCGGCCCGACCCTTCGCTCGAGGTCGACGAGGATCGCAGAGAGGGGTTTGCCCGCCTTGACGATCATGTCCGCGAACAAAAGCCCCACCAGGATCCCGTCGCGCTCCGGTATGTGGCCGCGGATGCCGAAGCCTCCGGACTCCTCGCCGCCGAGCACCGCGTCGGTCTCCATCATCTTCGGCGCCACGTTTTTGAACCCGACTGGCACCTCGAACACCCTGACGCCAAACTCGGCGCCCAGCTTGTCGACCATCGCGGTCATGTTCACCGTCTTGATCACCGGACCTCTCATGCCGCGCACCTCGAACAGGTAGAGCATCAGCAGGGCGAAGACCTGCAGCTGGTTGATGAACTGGCCCGTCTCATCGATGATCCCCACCCGGTCCGCGTCGCCGTCGGTGCAGATGCAGAGGTCCTGACTGCCGACTTTCATGTAGGTGATCGCCGAATCGATGTTGGGCCGGATCGGCTCGGGGCTGACGCCCCCGAACAACGGGTTCCTCTGGTTGTGGAGCTCCGTAACCATGGTCCGGCCGCCACCGAGCAGCTCGGTCACGTACCCATAACCCGAGCCGTACATGCACTCGTGCACGATCCGCAGCCCCGCGCCCTTGATCGCGTCGAGGTCTACCATCCGGCCGATCTGCGCGTAGTAGGCCGGGCGGGGATCGTAGACCGAGACCAGCTCACGGGCGGCTCTGTGGTCGCCCGGCGGCACATCGTCCAGGGCGTTGATCCGGCTTTCGAGGTCCGCGATGACCTCCGTCGGGGCCGAGCTGCCGGTCTCTGGCTTGTACTTCACGCCGTTGAACTGGTACGGGTTGTGGCTGGCGGTGATCACGGCCGCCCCGGTTGCCTTGCGGTCGATCACCGTCCAGGACGCGACCTGGGTCGGCGACGGACGATCGAAGATCAGCGTTCGCACGCCGTTGGTCGCGAATATGTCGGCCACCGTGCGGGCGAAATCCTCGGACGCGAACCGGCAGTCGTAGCCGACGACAGCGAGCGGATCGTTCGAGCGCGACTTGATGTACTCGGCGGTGCCCTGAGCAACGCGTCGCACGTTGGCGTACGTGAAGTCGTCGGCGATGACACCCCGCCAACCGTCGGTTCCGAACTTGATTGCTGGAGCCATATTCGGCCTAAAGGTAACGGGTCTTGCGCGCGCGCCTGAGCGCCTCGACCACCTTCCGCACGTCCTGAGCCCGAGACCTTGGAACGACCAACAAGGCGTCCTCCGAGTCGACGATGATCATGTCCTCGAGTCCGATCGCGGCGATCAGGCGTCGGTCGCCAAGGATCAGGCTTCCTCGAGTATCGACGAGGACCGATTCGCCCTCCACCGAGTTGCCCCGATCGTCTGCGTGCACGCGGTCGCCCAGCTCCGACCAGTTGCCGATGTCCGCCCAGTCGAAATCCGCGGGGACGAGCAGCAATCGGCCAGTCTTCTCCATCACGCTCCGGTCCACCACCTCGACCGGCAGCCGGCCGTAGAGCCGCGCCGCACCAGGCTCGTCGCCGGCTGCCCGGGCGGCGACAACCTTACGCAGGCCGGCCAGGTGCCGCGGAGCGTGTCGGGCCAGCTCCTCGAGGAAGACTTCGATGCGCCAGCTGAACCACGCAAGGTTCCAGTAGTACCCGCCGGCGCGCATGTACTTCCGCGCGCTCGCAAGGTCCGGCTTCTCGATGAACCGCCGGACCCGGAGTGTGCCGCCGGTCAGGCGGCCGGTGGCGTGGATGTACCCCAGTCCGATCGACGGAAACGTCGGCTTCAGTCCCACTGTGATCAGGGAGTCGGTTGTGGCTGCGGCCCGGACCGCGGTCCGCACGGCCTTGGCGATCTTGGCCGTGCCGCGCACTACGTGGTCGGCCGGCAGCGCCAGCATCACGGCGGACGGGTCCCGCGCCATTAGCGTCAGCGCCGCGAGGCCATAGGCATTAGTGGTGCCTCGCGCCTGTGGCTCGAGGATGAGGTGTTCGCTGTCAACCTCGGGAAGGACCGCCTCGATGATGGGCCGCTGCCGGAGCTCGGTCAGCACGAAAACCTCGTCCGCCAGCGACCTGGCGCGGTCGTAGGTGGCCCGCAGCAGAGGCCGCCCATGCTCGCCCAGCGGAAGAACGTGTTTAGGAGTGGACGCGCGGGACCGCGGCCACAATCGCGTGCCCATGCCTCCCGCGGGTATGACGGCGAAGGTTCGCGTCAAGCGCGGTGTGCGGCGAGCTCTTCTGCGAGCTCCTTGGCGCGTGCCGTCGACTCCCACGGCGCGTCGATGTCGGTGCGCCCGAAGTGGCCGTAGACCGCTGTCTGGCGGAAAAGGGGCCGCCTGAGGTTCAGCTCCTTGATGATGCCAAGCGGGCTGAGGTCGAACAGCTTGGTCACCGCGCTCGCGATCGCGCCGTCGGCCACCTTGCCGGTGCCGAACGTGTCGACGCGGATCGCGACGGGTTTAACCACCCCGATCGCGTACGAGACCTGCACCTCGCACCGCGACGCCAGGCCCGCGGCAACGATGTTCTTCGCGACGTAGCGTGCGCCGTACGCGCCCGAGCGGTCGACTTTGGTCGGGTCCTTGCCCGAGAAGCAGCCGCCGCCGTGCCGCGCATATCCGCCGTACGTGTCGACCATGATCTTGCGTCCGGTCAGGCCCGCGTCGGAGACCGGCCCGCCGACCACGAATCGACCTGTGGGGTTGATGAAAGAGCGGATGCCGTCGGCTCGAAGCTCCGCGGGGATGACGGCGTCGATCACGTGCTCGCCGATGTCGGAGCGGAGCTGCTCCGTGCTGATCTCATCGTGGTGCTGCGTGGAGAGAACCACGTTGTCCACGGCCACCGCCTTGCCGCCCTCGTAGCGGATCGTGACCTGGACCTTTCCGTCGGGCCGCAGATAGTTGAGCGTCTTGTTGCGCCGCACCTCGGCCAGGCGGCGCGCCAGCCGGTGAGCAAGCGTGATCGGCAGCGGCATCAGCTCCGGCGTCTCGTCGCAAGCGTAGCCGAACATCATTCCCGAGTCGCCGGCACCGCCGACGTCGACCCCCTGGGCGATGTCCGGGGACTGCTCGTCGATGCTGGTGACCACACCGCACGTCTCCGCGTCAAATCCGTACTTGGCCCGCGTGTAGCCGACCTCGCGCACCGTGTGCCGGATGATTCGCGGGATGTCGACGTAGCAGTCGGTTGTGATCTCACCGACCACCATCACCAGGCCGGTGGTGACGATCGCCTCGCAAGCGACTCGGGCGAGCGGGTCCTTGGCGAGGATAGCGTCCAGGATCGCGTCCGAGATCTGGTCGGCGAGCTTGTCCGGATGGCCTTCCGTGACCGACTCGGACGTGAACACCGTCGATGTCGATGCCGAATTTGACGCCGTCATTGGCTGCTGGTCCTCCACTGAATCTCCCGCGCCGGCAAGGGCAGGCCACCGTGTGGTGTCTTGACTGAGTGCGCCCTGCGCGCGCCCGGCCCCCAAGCGCCAGGTTCATACCTCTGGGACGTCGGAATGCTACCTCACGGACGTGGCCGGGCGGCCGGGTTCATCCCGGCCGCAACTTTGTCTCACTCGACTCCATGCACGGCCAGGAGCAGATATTTAGAAAATCCAATCCCGCGGAGGATGAGCAGGCCCGTCGGCGAAGCCGACCGGCCGTTGCATTCAGTAAGTCCCATCCTTCTCGCCGCTTGCGCGCAGAAGGAACCGGCCACGGTTCCTTCTCATAAGAGTTCCAGGTAGTGAATCCCCGAATGCCGGAAGAGCCTGGAACCGCGCTGGGCCAGCAGCTTTTTGGTCGCCGCGCGCGAAGACTCCATGACCGCGTCCAGGTGCTCGCGCTTCATCTCCCACGTCGCCATCGGGGAGGTGACCGGACAGAGCACGACGATGCGGGCCCGCTCGCGGAGCTGCTCGTAGTCGGCGAGCATCTGGTGGTGCAGCGACAGCTGGAGGGTGCGCGCGATGAGCTCGGGCAGGCTGTTCGGTACCACGTCGTGCTCGCCCCCGCCCATGAGACTGATGGCGAGGATCTGTTTTGCGCCGTCGGCGACGGCGATGTTGAGCGGCGTGTTGTCGACGACTCCGCCGTCCAGGTGCTCTCGGTCGCCGATCCGGACCGAAGGAAACAGGCCTGGAATCGCGGTGGAGGCGAGAAGCGCGGGCGTGAGGTCACCCGAGCGAAACACCGCCGGCTTCCCGGCATTGAGGTCCGTGGCCACCACCGCGAGCGGAACTCTCAGGTGCTCGAAGGTCGTCACCCCGGTCAGCGCCTGCGCGCGATCGATGAGGCGCTTGATGTTCTGCTGCGGCATCACGCTCAGCTGGTCTCGCCTGAGGCCCGAGAGGATCATGCCCAGCGGGTGCGCTCGGAACACGTCCAGCGCCTGTCGCGACATCCAGACCTCGCGCAGCATCATGGTGCCCGCAAGCGACGGATAGGCCGCGATCGCACTGCCGTTCAGCGCGCCGACGCTCGTGCCCACGACCGCGACCGGAGCTTCCACGCCGACCTCGAACAGCGCCTGCAGGACCCCAACTTGCGCGGCGCCTCGCGCGCCGCCTCCGCCCAGCACCCAGGTGCGCCGAGCGGGCCCGAACATGTCCCGGCTTAGGTTCCTTCTTCCCAGGAAGTCAGGTAGCGCTGCTGCTCTTCGGTCAGGGTGTCGATCTCGATGTCCATCGCCTTGAGCTTCAGCCGCGCGACCTCGGCGTCGATCTCGGCCGGCACGTCGTAAACCTTGCGCTCCAGCGTCTTGTAGTTCTTGGCCATGTACTCAGCGCACAGGGCCTGGTTGGCGAAGCTCATGTCCATGACGGCTGCGGGGTGGCCTTCGGCCGCCGCCAGGTTGATGAGCCGCCCCTCGGCCAGCACGTGAAGCCGGCGCCCGTCGGCCATCTTGTACTCCTGGACCGAAGGCCTGACCTGGCGCACGCCTGTCGCCAGCTGGTCGAGCACCTTCAGGTTGATCTCGGAGTTGAAGTGACCGGAGTTGGCGAGGATCGCGCCATCGTTCATCGCCTCGAAGTGCTTGCGGTCCAGCACGTTGATGTCACCGGTGACGGTGACGAAGATGTCGCCCTGGCGCGCGGCCTCGTCCATCTTCATGACCCGGAAACCGTCCATTGCCGCCTCGAGCGCCTTCACCGAGTCCACCTCGGTGATCACCACATCGGCGCCATGGCCTTTCGCTCGTGAGGCAAGCCCGCGGCCGACCCAACCGTACCCGGCGATGACGAACGTCTTGCCGGCCAGCAGCACGTTGGTGGCCCGGATGATGCCGTCGATCGTGGACTGGCCGGTCCCGTAGCGGTTGTCGAACATGTGCTTCGTGTCGGCCTCGTTGACGGCGACGATGGGGTAGCGCAGCACGCCTCGCTCGGCCATCGCGCGAAGCCTGACCACGCCGGTGGTCGTTTCCTCAGTGCCGCCGATGACCTCCGCCAGCTGGCCCTGGCGTGACTTGTGCAGCACCGAAACGAGGTCGGCTCCGTCGTCCATGGTCATCGACGGGTGATGGTCGAGCGCGGCCTCGATGTGCTGGTAGTAGGTGTCGTTGTCCTCGCCGCGAATGGCATACGTCTTGATCCCGTGCTGCGCCGCGAGCGCGGCGGCCACCGCGTCGTTGGTCGAAAGCGGGTTGGAGGCGCAGAGCGCCACGTCGGCGCCGCCCGCCTTGAGGGTCAGCATCAGGTTGGCCGTCTCGCTCGTCACGTGGAGGCACGCCGCGAGCTTGAGACCCTTGAGCGGCTGCTCCGTCGCGAAGCGCGCGCGAATCAGGGTCAGGACCGGCATCTCGCGCGCGGCCCAGTCGATGAGGTCCTGGCCCTGCGTTGCAAGGTTCGGGTCTTTGACGTCGCTGCCTTTGGTGCTGACCTTCAACTCTGCCCCTCTTTCAATACACGATCTCACTTACCACTTCGACGTCGGGAAGGCGCTTTCGCCCGCCCAGGGCCTCGAGCTCGATCAGGACCTGGACTCCGACGACATCGCCGCCGAGCCTGCGAATCAACCGGACCGCGGCGGCCGCCGTGCCGCCCGTCGCCAGTACATCATCGACGATCAGCACCTTCTGGCCGGGCTTGACGGCGTCCGAGTGGACCTGGAGCTCGGCGGTGCCGTACTCGAGCTCGTACGCGTCGCTGATCGTCTCCCACGGCAGCTTGCCGATCTTGCGGATGGGGACGAAGCCGGCGTTGAGCTTGACCGCGATCGCGGCGCCGGGTATGAATCCGCGGGCCTCGATGGCGGCGACCAGGTCCGGCTGGAGCTGGATCCACTGCTTCGACATGAGGTCGACGACCTCGCGAAAGAGCTCCTTGCGCGCGAGCAGTGGCGTGATGTCGCGAAAAACGATGCCTGGCTGCGGGAAGTCGGGAACGTCGCGGACGTACTGCTTCAGCGCCTCGGGCGTTGTCATACCACCGAGCGGAAGTATTCCAGGGTGCGGCTCAATCCGTCCTCGAGGCCAACCTCCGGCTCCCAGCCGAGCAGCTTCTTCGCGTGTGTGATGTCCGGGCGGCGCTGCTTCGGATCGTCGACCGGAAGCTCGCGGTGGACGATCGCGCTCTTCGAGTCCGCCAGCCGGACAATGGTTTGCGCGAGCTCCAACACCGTCACCTCGTGAGGATTGCCCAGGTTGACCGGCATGTCGTCACCTCGTTCGAGGACAGCGAGCACACCGCGCACCAGGTCGGACACGTAGCAGAGGCTGCGCGTCTGCGAGCCGTCCCCGTACACGGTGATCGGTTCACCCCTGATCGCCTGCGCCATGAAGTTGGGCACCGCGCGGCCGTCCGACACCTGCATGCGCGGGCCGTGCGTGTTGAAGATGCGGATGATCCTCGTGTCCACGTCGTGGGCGCGGTGGTAGGCCATCGCGAATGCCTCAGCGGCGCGCTTGGCCTCGTCGTAACAGCCGCGGGGCCCGATCGTGTTCACGTTGCCCCAGTAGGACTCGGGCTGCGGATGAACCAGCGGATCACCGTAGATCTCCGAGGTGGAGGCGAGCAGGAAGGTCGCCCCCTTGGCTCGCGCCAGGCCGAGCATGTTCATCGTGCCCAGAGTGCCCACCTTGAGCGTGTGAATCGGGTTCGCGTCGTACTGCGGTGGTGAGGCAGGCGAGGCGAAGTGCAGGACATGTCGCACGTCTCCGCCGAGGAAGGTCCCCTGGTTGACGTCGGCCTGCCTGAACTGAAAGTCCGGGTGGCTTTCCAGCGTGCGCAGGTTGTTGCGCGAGCCGGTGATGAAGTTGTCGATCGCCAGCACGCGCATGCCGCGATCGAGGAGCGCCTCGCACAGATGAGAGCCGATGAAGCCTGCCCCACCCGAAACCACCGCGCGCGGCTTGTCGTTACTCGCGGCCGATTCCTCGATAGGTGAAGCCGTGAGCACGCATGACTGGCGGGTCGTAGATGTTGCGGCCGTCGATGACGACAGCTTTGGTCTTCATCGACTTCTTGATCCGGCCGAGGTCCAGCAGCCGGAACTCGTTCCACTCGGTTACGACGACCAGGGCATCCGCCCCGGCGGCGACCTCGTACGCATCGTTCATGTAGGCGATGTCGGGCAGGAGCTTGCGCGCGCCCTCCATGGCCGCGGGGTCGTAAGCACGCACCAGAACGCCCGCGGCGAGCAGCACCTTTGCGATGTCCAGGCTCGGGGCTTCCCGAAGGTCGTCGGTGTTCGGCTTGAACGCGAGACCGAGCAACCCCACCACGCGGCCGGGAAGCTCCTCGAGGCAATCGCGCAGCTTGTCGATGACGAGCATGCGCTGGTCGCTGTTGATGTCCATGACCGCATGCAGAAGCTCCGGGTGATAGTCGAAGCGCTCGGCCAGCGCCGCCAGCGCCTTGACGTCCTTCGGAAAACAGTTGTGGGTGACCAATCCGCCAGTAGTGACGAAGGTGTGAACGCCATGTACCTCGAGTGAGTAGACATGCCCTGAAAACGGCTTGCGTTTGATATCGACCACCCGCACCCATGCCGTGCTCTCGCCTTCGCGCCGGTAACCGGTCGGCGCGATGCGCTTCTTTTGCTGATTGATCGAGGCCAAGATCGACCCGCGCTCACGCTCGGGGACGAGGTCTAGAAGCTTCTCGACCTGGTCGGCTCCGGAGCAACGGATCCAATACGTGTCGCGTGTCGATTTAGCAGTGCGGCCTACATGCATCGAGGCGACCACGCCCAGGTCTGCGAGCAACCTGAGCAAACCATCGGCCAGCTCTGGACTGGTCGTCCCGCATTCGAGAATTACGCTTGGACCGCCTCTGATATAGCTCCAGCTGCCGTCGCCAAGCCAGTAGCCCGCCAGCAGCGCACGCTTGTGCTCGATGGGCTGGTCCCAAATCTGGTCAGGCATCCTAGCGTCATTGCAGCTGCGGCCCACCTCGAGGATGCCCAGCCAGAATCCCGCGAGAATCCGAGAGGAAACGGTGACCGAGGTCGTGGTGGGCAGTTGACGGACGTCGGCTTTGACCCCCAGGCGTTCCCAGAAACCGCGCACCTCTTCAACCAGGTCTTCCTCACCGTGGTGGTCGAACGACCACTGAATCCGCTGTCGCTTGCCGTCGGCCGAGACGTGACCCTCAGCCAGGTACAGTCCGACGATCCGCCAGAATTCGGGGCCGGCCTCAATGTTCATCGGGACTAACGTGCCGTTCCTCGCGGTCTTGAGGCTCGCGCTGTCCAAGGCCATGTTGAGCTCATCAACTTCCACCAGGCGTAGAGCTCCGGCTCGAAGGACATCGTGCGAGCGGGCGATCGCCAGTGCAGGCCGTAGCTCTCGAGCTTGGACGCCCGCGAGAACAGCTGCCTTAGGTCTGACGATCACATCCTCACGTTCGAGCCCAGCGTGCTTCAAACCATGGAGCAAATCGAACGTCAATGTTCGGGCGGGAGTTTGCGACGGTTGAAGGGCGAGCGGAAGCCAATCGTCGGTGGTCAACTCTTCGGCGAGCTTGAGGCCTTCTCTAGTTACAAATGGGTGGTCTGGGGTGCACAGGACTCGCCGTCCCATTTTCGTTCGCACTTCGAGGATCTCGCCCTCATGCGGGCGCAGTGTCGCTGCGGAAACGGGGAAGAACTCCACCGATCCCGTCCCTGCGTGCCATGCCAACACGTCCATGCTTCGGCTCTCGTGAAAGCGGGCAAACACAGCGTCCAGGCGAGTTAGGTGCACGCCATCGCTGCACCGGATCAGGACAGTCTCATCTCCCACAAGACATGACCCCCCATATCCAATTCCAGCGTCGAGGAAGCTCGGTCCGATGCGCTTGTCCAGGCCCATCCCTTCGGCGACGAGCTTGGCGTCGGCATCGACGCGCTCGCAGATCCGCGCGATCTCATTGATAAAAGAGATGCGCGCGGCAAGGAAAGCGTTGGACGCGTACTTGACCATCTCGGCCGTGTAGATGTTTGGGGTGATGAGGATCGGTGCGTTGAGGGGGGCGTACAGTCGCGCGACCTTCTCGGCCGCCTCGCGGTCGTGACTGCCGATCACCACACGGTCCGGGTGCATGAAGTCGCGGATCGCCGAGCCCTCACGCAGGAACTCGGGGTTGGACACGACTGCGGCAGTGTGCCCGCGGCTGGGCTTACGCAGGACCTCAGAGACCATGTCGCCGGTGAGAGGCGGAACGGTGGACTTGTTGACGACCACCAGCGGCCCGTCCATGCATTCCGCGATGGACGTCGCCGCCGCCTCGACGTAGGACAGGTCGGCTTCGCCGCCTTCGCCCTCGGGCGTGCTCACCGCGATGATCGCGTACTCGGCACCGGGCACGGCGTCCTCGTAGGCGGTGGTGAACTTGAGCCGGCCGGCTTTGGCGTTTCGCTCGACGAGCTCGCTCAGGCCCGGCTCGTAGAAGGGGACGCGATGATTCTTGAGCTGGGCGATCTTCTCGCGGTTGATGTCCACGACCACCACGTCGTTGCCGAGGTCGGCGAGGCAGGCGGCGGTGGTGAGGCCCACGTAACCGGCGCCGATGACAGCGACCTTGCTCAAACCGGGGGGATTATCTCAGTTCGAATCTACTTCCCCCTTGCTCCCGATTGCCGCGAATGCCGGCTCCCGCGGATAAACCGGGCTACAGCAACGATTCGTACGCCGCGATCGTCGCCCGGGCGGTCTTGCGCCAGCTGAACGCCTTCGCCCGCTCCAGCCCGCGGCGCCGCCACCGCTCCGGCTCAGCAATCATCCGCGCCGCCGCCCGGCCGAGCGCGTCGGCATCGCCGTCGTCGACCAGCTCCCCCGCCTCGTCGACCACCTCCGAAACGCTTGAGTTGCGAAATGCCGCGACCGGGCACCCGCACGCCATAGCCTCCAGGCACGGGAGCCCAAAACCCTCGTACCGGCTCGGGAACATGAAGCAACCGGCGGCGGTATACAGGTCGGCCAGATCCTCGTCGTCCACACGACCCAGCATCAGCGCCCCGGGCATCGAAGCCGGGGCCTGCCGGCCAGGGTTTCCCGCGACCACCAGCTTCAGACCCGGCCGAACCTGCCGTGCCGCATCCCAAGCGCGCAAAAGCGAAGGGGGATCCTTGCGCGCATCGAGAGCGCCTACGAACAGCAGATAGCCCGCCTCCGCCGCCCAGCGCTGCCGAACTCGCTTCGCCGCGCCCGGTCGAGGCATGAACACCGCATCCGCCGCCTCCGCCACAACACGCACTCGCCGCGGATCGACTCCCCCGAACCGCGCCGCGTCGGCCGCGGTCGCCTTGGAGACCGCGAGCACGACATCGGCGCGTCTCAGCAGCCGCTTGCCCGGCCAGAAGCGCAGGCGCTCGCCCCACATCCGCGGCCCGCCCCACGCCCACGGGATCAAATCGTGCAGGGTGACCACCAGCGGACAGGGCGACTGGCCGGGCAGCCGCAGATCGATCGCGTGGTAGACCGCCGGCCGGATGCGCGCGAGGTCGGCCCGCAACGCCACGGCTTCCTCATATGCCGCGAGGTGGCCGTGATACCGGCGCCGTGAGCCGGCCAAGCGGTACCGACCCGCCGGCAGCGGCGGCTCGTCGAGGCCCGCATCGAGCAGCAGAGTGAGCCTCGAATCGAATCCTTCCGCGATCAGCCCTTTGAGCAAGCCTCGTGCGTACGAACCCACACCCCGGCCCGCGCTTGGGCTTTGCAGCGGCCGCATGTCCAACAGAACCGAGGAGGTCACGAGTCGAGCCATCATAATTCGGCCCCTATGGACGGTCCTTTGGACGTCGTCATCGTTGGCGGCTGCGGGCACGTCGGGCTGCCGCTCGCGCTGTCCCTGGCCGACTGCGGCTACAAGGTCGGCATCGACGACATCGATGCGGCGAAGGTCGCCCAGGTTAAGTCAGGCAACGTCCCGTTCCTGGAGAAGGGCGCGGAGGAGCTGCTCAAGAAGCTGTTGCCCACCGGCCGGCTGGAGCTGGCCTCCGATCCAAGCTCTATCGCGCGGACCGACACGATCATCCTCGTGATCGGGACGCCAATCGACGAGTTCATGAATCCTTCCGTGCGCATCTTCGAGCGGGTCATCGACGACCTCCTCCCCCACTTGAAAAAGGGCTCCCTCATCGTGCTCCGGTCGACCGTGTTCCCCGGCACCACGGACTCGGTCGCGCTCAGGCTGCGCGACGCCGGCGCCGACGTGGAGGTGGTGTTCTGCCCCGAGCGCATCGCCGAAGGCCACGCGCTGGAAGAGCTGCGGACACTTCCGCAGGTGGTCGGGGCGTCATCGGATGCCGCATTCGCGAAAGCGAGCCGGCTCTTCGAACGCCTCGGCGTCACCGTCGTGCGCACCACGCCGATGGAGGCCGAGCTGGCGAAGCTGCTCACAAACACCTGGAGGTATATGAAGTTCGCGATCGCCAACCAGTTCTTTCAGATCGCGCATCGCTCCGGTCTCGACTACGGCCGCGTGCTCGACGCGGTGCGCCACGACTACCCTCGCGCCGCGGACCTTCCGGGTCCCGGCTTCGCCGCCGGGCCATGCCTGCTCAAGGACACCATGCAGCTCTCCGCTTTCACCCCCGACCACTTCCCGATGGGCCAGGCCGCGATGCAGATCAACGAGGGCTTGCCCAACTACATCGTCGACACCCTCAACTCACGCAAGTCGCTGCAGGGACGAACGATCGGGATCCTGGGCATGGCCTTCAAAGGCGAGTCCGACGATCCGCGCGCGTCGCTGAGCTACAAGCTGCGCAAGCTGGCCGCGTTCAAAGGCGCCCACGTCATGTGCACTGACCCGTACATCCACGACGAGTCGTTCCAAACGCTGGAGAAGGTGTTGCGCGAGTCGGACATCCTGGTCATCGCGGCGCCGCACCGCGAATACAAAAGACTCGAGCTCAACGGCCGCGACGTCGTCGACATCTGGGGGATCACAGGCCCGATCCGATTATGAGAGGAAACCCGGATGGTTTCCTCTCATCGCGCCGCTTCGCGGCGCTGCTCTCCTTCCGGTATACGGATGGGACTTGTATAAGTTGTCACCCCTAACGTCATGAGGAGACATTCAAGGATGTGGGTTAGACGGCCTGGCGGAGCCAGGCCTACTCTCGACGCATGAAGGTCCTCGTCACCGGCGCAGCAGGTTTAATCTGCGGATATCTCCTTTTTATGAGAGGAAACCCGGATGGTTGCCCTCTCATCGCGCCGCTTCGCGGCGCTGCTCTCCTTCCGGTATACGGATGGGACTTGTATAAGTTGTCACCCCTAACGTCATGAGGAGACATTCAAGGACGTTGGTTAGACGGCCTGGCGGAGCCAGGCCTACCGGCCACGCATGAAGGTGCTTGTCACCGGCGCGGCGGGATTCATCTGCGGCTACCTTGTGGCCGATCTACTGCAGGCGGGGCACGAAGTCGTCGGCGTCGACAACTACAGCAAGTACGGGCCCGTCAAGCGTAGCTTCGACGGCGACCCTCAGTACCACCTCGTCGAAGGTGACGCCAAGGACGCGAAGCTTCTCACCGAGCTCGCGGCGGACTGCGACCAGCTGGTCGCGGGGGCGGCGATGATCGGCGGGATCTCCTACTTCCACGAGTTCGCCTACGACCTGCTCGCGGAAAACGAGAGGATCTGCGCTGCCACGTTCGATGCGGCGATCAGCGGGCACCGCCACGGCCGGCTGCAGAAGATAACCGTCATCTCCAGCAGCATGGTGTTCGAGTCGTCGACCGTCTTCCCCACTCCCGAGGGCGCCCAGATCACCAGCCCGCCTCCACGATCGACATACGGGTTTC
The DNA here is from genome assembly GCA_036570165.1 of Candidatus Dormiibacterota bacterium. GTDB lineage: Bacteria > Chloroflexota > Dormibacteria > Dormibacterales > Dormibacteraceae > Palsa-870. The sequence goes on from DATCPI010000051.1 coordinate 60,849, forward strand.
AAAAGCTCGCGACAGAGTTCTTCGCACATGGAGCGCATGAGCAGTACGGCCTGCCCTTCACGATCGTGCGTCCGTTCAATTGCGTCGGCATCGGCGAGCGGCGCGCGCTCCGCGACCACCAGATCATGAGCGGCAACGTCAAGCTCGCGATGAGCCACGTCGTGCCCGACCTGGTCCAGAAGATCCTGAAGGGACAGGACCCGCTGCACATCCTCGGCGATGGCACTCAGACCCGGCATTACACCTACGGCGGAGACCTTGCGCGCGGAATCCGCATCGCCATCGAATCCGAGAAGGCGCTGAACGATGACTTCAACCTGTCCACGGCCCGCTCGACCACGGTCCGCGAGCTGGCAGAGGTCATCTGGCGCAAGGTGCACGGGCCGGGCCGTCTGCTCAACTTCGTTTCGGACCCGCCCTACGAACACGACGTCCAGATGCGCGTGCCGGACGTGCGCAAGGCGCGCGAGCTGCTCGGCTTCGAAGCCACGACCTCGCTCGAGGAGATGCTCGACGAGGTGATCCCGTGGATTCGCGAAGAGATCAAGGCGGGCCGCATCTGATCGGGAACACGCCGGCTTCGAGCGACACGCCGGCCCTCAGCGTCGTCATCCCCGTCTACAACGAAGGCGAGAACGTCGTGCCGACGCTCCGCGGTGTCGTGGAAAAGACCCACGCCCGACCGCTCGAGGTCCTGGTGGTGCACGACTTCGACGAGGACACCACGGTGCCAGTGGTCAAGCGGCTCCAGGCGGAAATGCCGGAGGTGCGTCTCTTGCGAAACACGCTCGGCCGCGGCGTGATGAACGCGATGAAGTCAGGGCTTCGCGCCGCCCGCGCTCCGTACGTGCTGGTCGCGATGGGCGACGGCTCCGACAATCCGGAAGACATCGACCCGATGTACCAGCTCGCGCGACAGGGAGCCGACGTCGTGGCGGGATCGCGCTACATGAAAGGAGGGCGGCAGCTCGGAGGGCCGCTTCTCAAGCGAACGATGTCACGCGGCGCTGGACTGTCCCTCCACTGGCTGGGTGGTGTCCCCGTCCACGACGCGACGAGCAACTTCCGGCTTTACTCGAAGCGGCTGCTCAACCAGGTCACGATCGAATCGACGGGCGGTTTCGAGCTGGGGATCGAGCTCACCGTCAAGGCATACCGCCTCGGCATGCGAATCGCGGAGGTGCCCACGACCTGGCGCGACCGCACCGCAGGTACGAGCCGGTTTCGCCTCTGGCAGTGGCTCCCGCGCTACCTGAAGTGGTACCGCCGCGGGCTGGCGGGGCGTTTCACGAAGAAGTCGTAAGCGGCTTGTAGTTCCGCTTGTAGTAGTCCCAGTACTCGCCCGACTTGAGCGGCCGCCACCACTCGGGGTGTTCGAGGTACCAGTTGACAGTTCGCTCGAGGCCCTCCGCGAAGGTGACCTTCGGTTCCCAACCGAGCTGCGTGATCCGGTCGATGTCCAGCGCGTACCGGTAGTCATGGCCCGGCCGGTCGGCGACGAACTCGATGAGGCTCTTCGGCTTGTTCATGATGTCGAGGACCGCCTCCGCCACCCGCAGGCCTGAGGTTTCCGCGCCCGTGCCGACGTTGTACACGCCGCCGATGGGAGCCTCATGGAGGACCATGTCGATGGCGCGGCAGTGATCGTCCACGAAGACGAAGTCCCTCACCGCCGACCCGTCGTTGTAGAGCGGCAGTGGCAGGTCGTCGATCGCGTTGGTGATCAATACCGGGATCAGCTTTTCCGGGTACTGGTGCGGCCCGTAGTTGTTCGATCCGCGCGTGACCAGCAGCGGCAGCCCGAAACTCTCCGCATAAGCGCGCGCGAGATGCTCGCCTCCGGCCTTGCTCGCCGAGTACGGGCTGCGCGGCTTGAAGCCATCGTCCTCTCGGGACCTCCCCTCATGCACGTCGCCGTATACCTCGTCGGTGCTCACGAGGAGGAACGCCTGGTGGCGATGCTTGCGCGCCGCCTCGCACAGCACCGCGGCGCCGCGAACGTCCGTCTCGATGAAGGCGAACGGATCCATCAGCGACCGGTCGACATGCGTCTCGGCCGCGAAGTTGACTATCGCGTCAGCTTCGGCCGCGAGCGAGTCGACGAGCTCTGCGTCGCAGATGTCGCCTTGCATGAACCGGTAGCCGGGCTGCCCTTCGAACTCGACCAGGTTGGCCAGGTTGCCCGCGTAGGTCAGCTTGTCGAGTACGGTGACCTCGACCTCCGGGCGCGTCGCGCGGATGAGCCGCACAAAGTTCGAGCCGATGAAACCCGCGGCGCCTGCGACCAGCAGCCGGCGCAGCGAACGCGACGCACCCGTCACTTGATCGCGGGTCCCAACGTCCAGTCGTACCCGATCTCCGGATCGTCGTGCGGGATCCTGCCCTCATCGTCCGGCGCATAGACGCTCGACGTGACATAGAGGATGTGGCTCGGCTGCAGCGCGCGGCAGCCATGAGCGACTCCGGGCGGGATCTTGAGGCACGTCGGCGCCACGTCGCCCATGAGGAACTCCATCAGCTTTCCCTTCGTTGGCGACCCATCGCGCGTGTCGTACAGCGCAACCTTGAGCGCCCCGATCACGTACCACCAGTCCGTCTGCCGTTGATGTATGTGCCAGGCCTTCGTCGTGCCGGGGTACATCATGGAATGGCTCCATTGTCCGAAGTGGTCGAAGAAATCGTCGGTCTCGCGGATCACCTCGCGGAAGAAGCCACGGTCGTCGGCGTGCGTGACCAGCTCCTTCAGCACGACTCCATCGATGGTGACCGGCTTCACGCTCATGGCTCCTTGTTCGCCCCATGCGCGCGGACGAAATCGTTGGCCGCGTAGTACGCCGGCATCGACTCGCCGGCGTCGCCCCAGAAGCCTTCCAGCACGTCGTACTCCATGAGGTCCCGCTCCACGTACCAGTTGTTGACGTCGGTGATCTCGAGCTCGCCGCGCCCGGAGGGCTTGAGGTCGGGCAGCACCTTCCACACGGTGTCGTCGTAGAAGTAGACCCCGGTGACCGCGTATTCGCTGGGCGGCTTCTCCGGTTTTTCGATGATCCGCTCGATGCGACGCCTCCCGTTGAGCTGCGCCACGCCCAGGTGGCGCAGGTGCTCAGCGTCGCTTTCACGCGAGAGCACGACCCGCGCGCCGCTCTTCTGCTTGCGGAAGGCGTCGGCGCAGTGACGGATCGTGCGCCCGAAGATGTTGTCGCCAAGGAGCACCACGGTGCGATCGCCACCCACGAACTTCTCGGCCAGGCCGAGCGCTTCGGCGATGCCACCAGGCCTGTCCTGGTATGCGTAAAAGAGCCTGTCGATTCCGAACTCCTGCCCGTTGCCGAGCAGGCGCAGGAACTCACCCGCGTGAGTGCCGCCTGTGACCAGCATCATCTCGGTGACGCCGGCCATGACGAGGGCTTCGATTGCGTAGCTGATCATCGGCCGGTCGTAGATCGGCAGCAGGTGCTTGTTGGTGATCCGGGTCAGGGGATGGAGCCGGCTGCCGGTTCCTCCCGCCAGGATGACGCCCTTCATCGACTCACGGATTCTAGGCTGTGGCTCCGGAGCCGAGCCGCGAAGGATATTCGCGGCATCGGCGGCCGGAGCCAAGGAGACGACGAGCACGCGAGGGAGCGCATCCCGTGGATGCGTGACCGAGCGCTGTCTCTTATAC
>DATCPI010000052.1:0-5870 GCA_036570165.1 Candidatus Dormiibacterota bacterium
CAGTTGCTCAACGAGGCGGTCGACGCTAGCGGGTAGCGCGGCTCGAGCGGTTGGCGAGGGAGCTCGCCCGCGCCATAGCCCAGATGGAAAGGAGCAGGTAGAAATCGCGCGTGCAGCGAAGGCGGCGACCAGGACCGGGACTCGAGCCGGCAAGGCGGCCGAGAAGCCGGAGCACAAGTTCGAAGACGAGCTGATGGCCGTGGCCGAGCAGCTAATCGTCAAGGGCAAGGAGCAGGGCTACCTCGCGCCCGACGACATCATGCAGGGCTTCCCGGAGATCGACGCCGAGCCCGACCAGATCTTCCGCATCTTCGCCGCGTTCAAGGAGATCGGGATCGAGCTCATCGACGGTGAGAAGGACTTCGAGGAGGTCGAGCAGATCGACGACGGTGACATCGAGATGATGGACTCGGTCTCGCTCGACGACCCGGTGCGCATGTACCTCAAGGAGATCGGGCGCGTCAGCCTGCTCACCGCCAAGGACGAGGTCGAGCTCGCCCAGGCGATCGAGGCCAAGCCGATGCACGACGCGCTGATGGCGCTGCACGTCATCGAGGAGATAGACGGCCGCCAGCGCTCGGTCGAGGAGATGCTGCCCGAGGTGGTCGAGCGGCTGGCCACCGTCAAGCGCAAGGGCCAGCAGGCGCACATCGCGCTGGAGCTGCTCGGCCTCAACGACCTGTCGAAGCTGCAGGACCTGCTCGACGCGGCCGCCGCCGAGCGCCGGCGGCAGGCCAACGGGGCCGCGCGCCCGCGCGTCCGTGCCGAGGCGCTCGAGTCCTACCGCATCGCTCGCTACTGCTTGACCGAGCGCTACGAGCGCGCCTACCAGGCCAAGCAGCGGCTGACCGAAGCCAACCTGCGCCTGGTGGTCTCCATCGCCAAGAAGTACTTCGGCCGCGGTCTTAGCTTCCTGGATCTGATCCAAGAGGGTAACGTGGGCCTGATCCGGGCGGTCGAGAAGTTCGACTACCACAAAGGGTTCAAGTTCTCCACTTACGCTCACTGGTGGATCCGGCAGGCCATCACCCGTGCCCTCGCTGACCAGTCGCGGACGATCCGGATCCCGGTCCACATGGTGGAAATGATCCACAAGCTGGCCCGGGTTTCGCGCCGACTGCTCCAGGAGCTGGTCCAGGAGCCCACGGACGAGGAGATCGCCGAGGAAATGGGCATCACCCCTGAGCGGGTGCGGGAGATCATCAGGTTTGCTCAGTCCCCGATCTCGCTCGAGACCCCGATCGGCGAGGAGGAGGACTCCCACCTCGGTGACTTCGTCGAGGACCGGGGGGCGGTATCACCCTCCGACGCCGCGTCGCTCACCATGCTCCACTCCGAGGTCGAGGACGTCCTCGACACCCTCACACCGCGCGAGCGGCGTGTGCTCCAGCTCCGCTTTGGGCTGATCGACGATCACCAGCGCACCCTGGAGGAGCTCGGCAAGCGGTTCGGCTTGACCAGGGAGCGGATCCGCCAGATCGAGGCCAATGCCCTGCGCAAGCTCCGCCAACCCTCTCGCTCGAAGAAACTTCGCGCTTACATGGAGTAGCCCGGCCGGCGCCAAGGCGTTAGATTGCCTAGACTCCGAGCCGCATGAGCGCAGTCCCGTCCCGGGATCTCGGCCAACGCCTGGCCAACAACCCGATCTTGTCAAGTCGAGATGTGGTGCCATCGCAGGCCGCGCTCGAGGTCGTCTCGGTGTTTAACGCTGCGGCGGCCTCGGTCGGCGAGGAGACGATCCTGCTGTTGCGTGTTGGGGAGCGTCCTCGGGCCATGACCGGCCTCTTGCCCGCCACGGCAAAAACCCTGGACCCAACTGCACCTGAGAAGGGGCTGCAGTCGATCCCCCCCGACTTGCTCGGCGAGAACGCAATCGGTCTCGCCTTTCTGGACCCAGCCACAGAGCCTCCCCGCGTGGTCGTGGCCTACGTTCGCAAGGATCTCCCCGGCGTCGACCTGAGCGACCCCCGTACCATCCGGGTCCGCATGCCCCCCGCCAAGCCGGGAGCCGCCGAAGAAGTCAGGGATTACCTGACGCAGATATCGCATCTCCGAGTAGCGCGGAGCTCCGATGGCGCGCACTTCGAGGTCGACCCTCTGCCTGCGGTGTGCCCGGTCGATTCGTTCGAGGAGTATGGATGCGAGGACCCGCGCGCAACGCTGATCGATGGCGTTTGGCACATCACGTATGTTTCGGTGGGCCAGCTAGGAATAACCACCAGCCGGCTGACGACGACCGACTTCCGGTCGTTCCAGCGCTGCGGAATCATGTTCCTGCCCGACCACAAGGACGTGGTGTTGTTTCCTGGCCGGGTGAGAGGTCGTTACGTCGCGCTGACCCGGCCTATGCCGGCGTCGTTCAACCGCGTGCTCGGGATCTGGATCGCGTTCTCCGACGACATGGTGAGCTGGGGCGGGCACCGGCCACTCGCATTGCCTCGCAAGGGCATGTGGGACGGTCTCCGTACAGGCGCAGGCGCGGTCCCGTTCCACGTGCCCGAGGGCTGGCTTGAGCTCTACCACGGCGTGGGCGTCGATGGCCAATATGCGATGGGTGCCCTGCTTCTGGACGCCGAGGATCCGAGCCGAGTCATCGGCCGCTCGCCGGACCCCATCCTCGTGCCGAAGGAGGAATACGAGACTTCGGGTTTTTACAACAACACAGTTTTCTCTTGCGGCCACGTCGCGCTCGACGACCGAGGGGAGCGGATCCGGATGTACTACGGTTCCGCCGACAGCTGCATGGCCGCCGCCGATTTCGCCGTCAAGGAGATCGTCGGCTCACTAACACGGTGTTGAGGCAGCTCGCGGCCCTGACACGACGGGTGCCGGCGTCCGGGCCACGAGCGCTGGCGGTCGCGGTGTACTCCGGCTCAAAGGGCGAACTCTTCGGTGCCCGCGAGAGCGGGGTGGAGGGGGTTGCCTGCGTAGACGATGCCGCCCGTGCGTGTGTCCTCTTGTGCAGGCTCTGGGTGGTCACCGGCAATGTGGCGCTCCGGTCCTGGGCGGAAGGACTGCTGGATTTCGTGCTCTGGATGCACGATGCCGACGGCCGCTGGCACAACTTCATCTACGACTGGAACGGAGCCCGGAACAGCGAGGGGCCGACCTCGGTCGCCGGGATCAACTTCTGGCAGGCGCGCGCAACCTTCGCATTAGCCGAGGCGGCCCTGCTCCTCGACAACGGAGCGGCCCGAGGCGTACTCGCCGACGGCCTTGCCGCGGCTTCCGCGGGCTCGCCCCCGCCAGACGTCCGAGCTCTCCATGCCCTGACGGCATTGGCCGTACTGCAGCGAGCCCCCGACCCATGGCTCTCTTCGCGCCTTGCCGCCTGGTGCGAGGAGCTCGCCGGATGCCGCGCGGACGGGATGCTGATGAACTCGCCCGACGAGCGCGGCCGACCGCATCTGTGGGGGCATGTCCAGGAGGCGGCGTTGATCGATGCGGCCGTCGCGCTCGACCGGCAGGATCTGCGTGAGGTCGCGGTCACCAGCGCCAATGCGGTGTTTACGGAGGTCATCGAATCTGGCTTCGACCTCCCGCATGTCCACCCTTACGACGTGCAGTCGGCGGTCTTCGTGATGGACCGGCTCGCGGCCGGGACCGGGCAGCAGAGGTACAGGGAGCTGGCGCAAAAGGCCCGGAGCTGGTTCGACGGCCGGAACCCTGCTCACGTGGTCATATACGACCGCGCGATTGGCCGAGTCGCGGACGGACTTGACGACGGGAGGCTGAACGATCGTTCAGGGGCCGAGGCGAACATCTCGGCGGGCTTGGCGCTATCCGATGATCCGCTGGTGCTGTCTACGGCCGGCCGCTGGACAGGGCGCATCGGGTAGCCGGCAGCCGTGTCCCGCGGCGGGGTCATAATGGGTCCAAGCCCGCAGGGGCGGACCGTGACAACTCTAAAAGACGAGGAGGTGCTGGCCCTACCCTAGCCCCCGGACCCAAGGATCAAGGGACGTGTACCCGTTCGAGCGGTTCACTGAGCTAGCCAAGAAGGTTCTGGCGCTCGCCCAGCAAGAAGCAGAAAGGTCCCACCACAGCTACATCGGCACGGAGCACCTCCTGCTCGGGCTACTGCGAGAGGGCGATGGGATAGCAGCCAAAGTCCTCAACAACCTTGGCATCGAGATCGAAAAGGTCCGCGGGACGGTCGAGTCCCAGCTAGGCCGAGACAAGGGACTTACCGTCCTGCATCAGATCCTCCCGACTTCGCGTGTGAAGAAGGTGATCGAGCTCTCCTTCGAAGAGGCGCGCCGGACGGGGCATAACTACGTCGGCAGCGAGCACCTGTTACTCGGCCTCCTCACCGAGGGCGAAGGCATCGCCGCCCACATACTCGGGGATCTGGGCGCCACCCTGGACAGGGTGCGGGCCGAGATCGAGCGCCTACGCCAAGGCTCCACCGTAGAAGATACGGAGCCGCCTCCCAAGAAGCCGTCGAAGACGCCGCTTCTGGACCAATTCGGTCGCGACCTCACCGAGCTTGCACGCCAGAACGCGCTCGACCCTGTGATCGGACGCCAGAACGAGATCGAGCGCGTCATCCAAATCCTCAGCCGCCGGACCAAGAACAACCCAGCCCTGGTCGGCGAGGCGGGCGTCGGCAAGACTGCGATCGCAGAGGGCCTGGCTCAACTGATCACGCTTGGTAACGTTCCCGAGTCGCTCATTAACAAGCGCGTGCTCACCCTCGACATGGGCCCACTGGTCGCCGGTACGAAGTACCGGGGCGAGTTTGAGGAGCGGCTGAAAAAGATCCTCGATGAGATTCGCTCCACCCGCGAGGTGGTGCTCTTCATCGACGAGCTTCATACCCTGGTCGGTGCCGGCGCCGCAGAGGGCGCGATCGACGCCTCCAGCATCCTGAAGCCGGCACTCGCCCGGGGCGAGATCCAGTGCATCGGGGCGACCACGCTCAACGAGTACCGCAAGTACATCGAGAAGGACGCCGCCTTGGAGCGCCGCTTCCAGCCCGTCTTCGTCGGCCAGCCCACCATGCTGGAGACGATCGACATCCTGCAGGGCGTCAAGTCGCTCTACGAGAAGCACCACCGGGTCACCATCACCGACGCCGCCGTCCGGGCGGCGGCCGTCATGGGCGACCGCTACATCGCCGACCGGGCCTTCCCCGACAAGGCGATCGACCTCATCGACGAGGGGTCAGCCCGCGTGCGCATGAAGCTGACCTCGACCCCCGACGAGCTCAAGGAGCTCCAGAAGCAGATCAAGAAGCTGCAAGCCGAGAAGGAGGATGCGAACGCGCACCTGGACTACGAGACCGCGGCCGCGCTAGGCGACAATGCGAACAAGCTCAGAGAGGAGTACGCGAAGAAAGAGTCCGCCTGGCGTGACAAGCTGGGCGAGACCGTCCCCGAGGTGGGCGCGGAGGACATCGCGCAGATCGTCGCGTCGTGGACCGGCGTTCCGGTCTCACGGCTGGTTGAGGAAGAGACCGCGCGGCTGCTGCGCATGGAGGACGAACTACACATGCGGATGGTCGGTCAAGACGAGGCGATCGTCACCGTCTCGCAGGCCGTACGCCGCGCCCGCGCCGGGCTCAAGGATCCCAGAAGGCCGATCGGCTCCTTCATCTTCCTGGGACCCACCGGCGTTGGCAAGACCGAGCTGGCGCGCGCGCTCGCGGAGTACATGTTCGGTTCCGAGGGCGCGCTGATCAAGCTCGACATGTCGGAGTTCATGGAGCGCCACACCACCGCAAGACTGGTCGGCTCACCTCCGGGCTATGTTGGCTATGACGAAGGCGGCCAGCTGACCGAGGCTGTACGCCGCCGGCCCTACTCGGTGATCCTCTTCGACGAGATCGAGAAGGCGCATCCCGAGGTTTTCAACATGCTGCTGCAGAT
>DATCPI010000053.1:0-59485 GCA_036570165.1 Candidatus Dormiibacterota bacterium
CGCGTGACTAAGGGCGTCATCGCAACCCCGCACAGGACCGCGTCCGAGGTCGGTGCGCAAGTGCTTCGGGACGGCGGGAATGCTGTCGACGCGGTGATTGCCGCGAACGCGGTGCTGTGCGTCGTCTATCCGCACATGACATCGGTAGGCGGTGACCTGATGGCGATCGTCTGGCCCGCCGGTGCGGCGGAACCCCTGGGGCTGATCGGCGCCGGGCGCTCGGGCGAGCACGCGACGATCGATGCGGTGCGGTCCCGCGGCCATGATGAGATGCCCGAGCGAGGCATCTTGACCGTCACCGTGCCCGGCACTGTCGAGGCATGGGGCCGCCTTCTCGAACGCTTCGGGACTTTTGGCCTCGGCGCCGTCCTCGAGCCCGCCACGTCGCTTGCCACGGACGGCTACGTCATCACGCCGCAGCTGTCCGATTTCCTGAAAGCGGGCGCGGGACTCTTGAGCAAGGAGCGCGCGGCGCACGAGCTCTACCCGCCGATGGAGGCCGGGATGGTCCTGCGCAACCCTGACCTGGCCTCGGTGCTGCGCGACCTGGGTCGCGCCGGCATCAACAGCTTTTATCGGGGAGAGATCGCCGCCGCAATCGTGTCGGCGATAGCCAGGCGTGACGGCCTGGTGACCGCTCGCGATATGGCGACGCACCGCTCGCAATGGGTGGAGCCGCTCACCATCGAGTATCGGGGCGTCCAGGTATATGAGCTGCCGCCGCCGACCCAGGGTCTGGCCGCGCTCGCAATCCTGGCCCGGCTCAACGCTTTGCCGCGCGAGGCGCTGCAGCCCGGACCCGGATTCGTCGCCCATTTCAAGCGCATTCGCGACGAGTGCTATCCACTGCGCGACAGATACATCACCGACCCCGACTTCGCGGTCGCTCCTGCGGGTCCCTTCCTCGATCCGGGTCATGTGGCGGCAAGCGGAGCTGGAATCCGCGAGGGCGGCGACACGGTCTACCTGTGCGCCGCTGACGAGCACGGCAACCTGGTGTCGCTGATCCAGAGCGTCGCGTTCGACTTCGGATCCGGAATCGTCGCGGAGGGAACCGGAACGTTGCTCCAAAATCGCGGTTCGTATTTCAGCCTGGCCCCCGACCACGTCAACCGGTTGGAACCTCGAAAGCGAACCATGCACACGTTGATTCCTGCGCTGGCGACGCGCGACGGACGGCCCTGGGCCATCTTCGGCACCATGGGCGGAGACGGCCAGGCTCAGCTTCAGGCGCAGGTGCTGGTCAACCTGGTCGATCATCACCTCGAGCCTGCTGAAGCAGTGTCGCGACCGCGGATCCGAGTGCAGGCCGGCGGTGCGCGCACGTCGATCGAGGCCGACTACCCGCACGCGGCTGACCTCGCGCGGTCGGATCGGCGCTTCGAGCTGATGCCCAAGGGGCACTGGTCGTTCGGCCACGCCCACGCGATCCTGATTGACGGACCGACCGCGTGGCGCGCGGGGGCAGACCCGCGGTCCGATGGAGCGGCTGTAGTCGTCAGTTAACGGCCGCTCCCGCCTCGCACGTATACTCTTGTGCGGTTTGGCAGAACAGACGGAAGTCAAAGGCAAGCTGATCGCGGAATACAAGCGCGGCGAGAAGGACACGGGCTCACCCGAGGTCCAGATCGCGCTTTCGACCACCCGCATCCGGGAGCTCACCGAGCACCTGAAGACGCACGCCAAGGACCATCATTCGCGCCGCGGCCTCCTCGTCCTGGTTGGCAAGCAACGGCGTCTGCTGAACTACCTGAAGGACACCGACATCGAGCGCTATCGCGCCCTCGTCGGCAAGCTCGGGATCAGGAGGTAGCCGGGCGCGCGCAGGGCGCACCCTCAATTAAGTCCTGGCCGGGGCAAAGTCCCGGCCTCGTAAGTCAATCGGGAGGACCCACCGCTGTTTGGTTAGCGCGGGTCAGCTCTTAGAAGCTCTCACTAAGGCGCCGGACCTCCGGCAAGACCTAAGCGGCAGCTGCTAGGACACTGACCCAGATCGCAACCTTCCGCGGCGCCGTCCTCCCAGAACATTGGAGGAATTTGCACGTGGCAATCGTGACGAAAAACGTGGAGGTCGCTGACAAGCGGCTTTCGATCGAGACCGGCCGGGTGGCCGAACAAGCAAACGGCGCGGTGATCCTGCGGCAGGGCGACACCGTCGTCCTGAGCACCGCGGTGATGGCAAAAGAGCCGAGGGCTGGCATCGACTGGTTCCCGCTCACCTGCGACTACGAAGAGAAGCTTTACGCGGCGGGCAAGATCCCTGGCGCGTTCATGCGGCGCGAGGGACGGCCAAGCGAGACGGCGATCCTGGCGTCTCGGCTGACGGACCGGCCGCTGCGGCCGCTCTTTCCAGAAGGCTTCAGGCTCGACGTCCAGGTTGTCTCCACCGTGCTTTCGGTGGACCAGGAGAACGACCCGACGATCCTGAGCATCAACGGCGCCTCGACGGCGCTCGTGATCTCGGACATTCCTTTCGGGGGCCCGGTAGGCGCCGTGCGGATGGGACTACTCGACGGAAAGATCACCGTCAATCCGCCGCTGTCGCGGATGGGCGAATCAGAGCTCGACCTGGTGGTCGCCGGCACCGCCGATGCGATCCTGATGGTCGAGGCCGGAGCGAAAGGTGTCACCGAGCAGACCGTGCTCGAGGCCCTCGAGATGGCTCACAACGCGATCAAGGGGATCTGCGCGGCCCAGGTGGAGCTGCAGCAGCAGGTTGGTCGGGAGAAGCGCGAATGGATCCCGGCGGCGTTCCCCCCGCAGATGCTCGAGATCGTCGGCGAGTACCTTGCGCTGCGCCTCGACCCGGTGCTCTACAAGGCAGACAAGGCAACGCGCGAAGCCGACATCGACGAATTGCGAACCAAGACCGTAGTCGAGCTTGGGGAGCGGTTTCCCGAGCACATCGAGATCCTTGGCAAGCTCTTCGACAAGGCGCTCAAGGACCGAGTCCGCGAACGAATCGTCGAAGAGGGCGTTCGCATTGACGGCCGCGGCCTGAAGGATGTTCGCCAGATCACGGTCGAGGTCGGCGTACTGCCTCGCACGCACGGCTCAGGTCTTTTCACTCGCGGACAGACCCAGGCGCTGACCATCGCGACGCTGGGCTCGATGTCGGACCAGCAGAAGCTCGACGGTCTCACCGAGGAGACGTTGAAGCGGTACATGCACCATTACAATTTCCCACCGTTCTCAGTCGGCGAGGCTAGACCGTTGCGTGGCCCCGGCCGTCGCGAGATCGGACACGGGGCGCTCGCCGAGCGCGCGCTGCTTGCGGTGATCCCGCCTATCGAGGAATGGCCTTACACCATGCGCCTGGTCTCCGAGATCCTCAGCTCGAACGGCTCGACGTCGATGGCTTCGGTCTGCGGTTCGACGCTCGCGCTGATGGACGCTGGAGTCCCGATCAAGTCTCCGGTCGCAGGCATCGCCATGGGCCTGGTCACTCGCGAAGGCAAGTTCGCCGTGCTCACCGACATCCAGGGTGTCGAGGACAACCTCGGTGACATGGACTTCAAGGTCGCCGGCACGCGGGACGGCATCACCGCCCTGCAGATGGACATCAAGATCAAGGGCTTGACTCACGAGATCTTCGCGCAGGCGCTCGAGCAGGCTCGCGAAGCGCGACTGTTCGTGCTCGACAAGATGCTTGCGGTGCTGCCCAAGCCTCGCAGCGAGATGAGCCCTTATGCGCCGCGCATCACCACGATCATGATCAACCCCGACAAGATCCGCGACATCATCGGCCCGGGAGGCAAGATGATCCGCAAGATCACAGAGGAGACCGGCGCGCAGATCGACGTCGAGGACGATGGACGCGTCTTCATCGCCGCGGTCGACCAGGAAGGCGGCAAGCGTGCGATCGACTGGATCAAGGGCCTCACCGACGAGGTCGAGGTCGGCAAGATCTATAAAGGCAAGGTCGTTCGCATCATGCCCTTCGGGGCATTCGTCGAGGTGCTGCCCAACCAAGACGGCCTCGTACACATCTCCAAGCTCACCGACCACCGGGTCGAGAGGGTGGAGGAGGTCGCAAACGTGGGCGATGAGATCGTGGTCAAGGCGGTCGAGGTTGACAGCCAGGGGCGCCTCAACTTGAGCCGCCAGGCCGCGATCGAGGAGCTGACCGCCAAGGGCGAGTCGATCGAAGAGAAGATCGACAAGGAAGCCATGTCAGTCGCGCTTGCGTCACCGCCGCCGCCTCCGCGTGAGGGCGGCTTTGGTGGTGGTGGTCGCGACCGGGGCGGCCGCAACGGCGGCGGCGGACGCGGTCCTCGCCGCAACTGAGCAGACGTTGAATGACTGAGCCGATTCGAGTCGCGGTCGCCGGCTACCGCGGCAAGGTCGGCTCGGTCCTCGCCTCCGCATTTCAGTCCGAACCCGGCATCGAGTACGTCGGCGGGGTCGAGTTGGGCGACGACCTGGCGAAGTTTCTCCACGAGATGCGGCCGCGGGCGTTAGTCGACTTCACAAAACCGTCCGAAGCCCTGCACAACGCGCTGGCGGCTGTCGCGGCCGGCGCATCGCCTGTGGTGGGCACGACTGGTTTGACCGCCGACGCGGTCGACAAACTGGAGGCCGCGTGCAAAGGCACGGGACTCGGCGGGATCGTCGCCCCGAACTTCGCCGTCGGCGCCGTGCTGATGATGCACCTGGCCGACATCGCGGCCCCGCATTTCGACGCGGCCGAGGTGATCGAGATGCACCACGCGACCAAACTGGATGCGCCATCGGGGACGGCGCTCACCACAGCGAAACGGCTTGCGGCGAGGCGGCTCGAGAAACCCTTCAGCCACAAGAAACCCGAGAAGGAAACGTTGGCCGGGACGCGCGGTGGGGAGGAGGGAGGAGTCTCAGTCCACAGCGTGCGCCTGCCCGGCTTCGTCGCCGACCAGGAGGTGATCTTCGGGCTGCCGGGGCAGACGCTGACGATCACCCACCGCACGACGAGCCGCGAGGCTTACATCCCCGGCGTGCTGATGGCCATCCGCAAGGTCACCGCGGGGCCACGCTTCTATCGCGGTCTGGACGAGCTTCTAGGTCTGGTCATTGATTAACCGGCAGGACCGCGTACAGGTCTGGGCGTCGCAGCTGGCGGCCAATGACTTCCCGCCAATCTGCGCTGTGACCGGCAAGCCGGCGGAAACATGGCGGAAGTTCCGCTTCTCGACCCCTCCTGCCTGGGCTTATGCGCTGCTCGTACTGGTGGTCTGCGGAGTCGTGGGCCTACTTGTTGGTGCGGTGGTGATAGCAGCGGTTTCCGTGAAGGCAACCGGGCATCTCCCGCTCACCAAGGCGAGCAGCCGACTGGTGGGCCTGGCGACGTGGATTCCTCCAGGGCTCATCATCGCGGCCTTCGCGCTTTGGACCTTGGCCGGGGTTGCAGCAGCTGCGGGTGTCGACGCCACGGATCCGAACGCGAGCGCGTTCGGGGCTCTGTCGCTATTCCTCGGGCTCCTGCTGGTCGTTGGCGGGTTAGTCGGCCGGCTAGTGGTTACGCCGCTGGTCTGTCCCAAAGGAAGAGTGACGGTGCAGCCGGGCTATGCCGATAAGCTGGTCGAAATTCGAAATGTTCACCCGGCCTTTGTGGCGGCGTAACGCAGATCCTTCAAGCGCGGGCGCAGCAATACGCGTCGATACAGCCGCCGGCGAACGTTCCGCTGCCGCCCGGACCGAACTAAACCTAATTGGCCTGGACACCATTTCCGGGCGGCTCGGACCGCGTCACCGTCTGGTCGTCGCAGCTTGCCGCCGGCGACTTCCCACCGGTTTGCGCGATGAGTGGGCTGCCGGCCGAGACCCGCCCCAGGTTCCGGTTCTTCACCGCCCCGGTCTGGGCGGTGGTTCTTTACTTTCTGCTCTTGTGCCTGGGGATTGGCTTTTTCGTGGGCATTCCGCTCGCCTATCTGGTGGCAAACCGTGCGAGCGGAACGCTGCCACTGACACGCAGAAGCAAGCGCCTGGAGGACATTCCGCTCTGGCTTGGGGTAGGCGCCCTGGTTTTCGCAACTGTCTTGGGTGTCTTGGGGCTCGCGATTCCGATTGCGATCAACTGGCAACACGACCACATAGATTCGACTTCTGTGGGCCTAGGCGTGGTGTTGTTCTTTATGGCCACGCCCTTCTTCGTATTCGGCGTCGTTTTCCTTGAGATCGGCCTCTTGAGAGGTGGTTGGCTGTTCGGTCCCCGCGCCAAGGTCATGAAACAGAAGCCGGGTCAGCCGGACCGAGTCGTTGAGCTGTTTCACGTACACCCTGCCTTTGTTGCCGCGGTTCGACAGATGCAGGCGGCTCCGCTTCCACAATCGACGGCGACGAACTAGACTTGAACTCGTGCCCACCTCCAAGCGACTAAACGTCGCCATCGTTGGCGCGACGGGACTTGTGGGCCAGCAGATGCTGAAGATCCTGGCCCAACGCAAGTTTCCCGTGGCGAGCGTGACCGCATTTGCGTCGGAGAGATCCGTCGGTACCCGCGTGCCGTTCAATGGAGAGCAGCTAACGCTGCGGCACCTGGACGAAAAATCCTTTCAGGGCGTCGACGTCGCCATGTTCGCGGCCGGCGCCGACATCTCCTTGCTCTACGGTCCAAGCGCCGCAGAAGCCGGTGCCCTGGTGATCGACAAGAGCTCGGCGTGGCGCATGAAGGCCAATGTGCCGCTGGTCGTGCCCGAGGTGAACGGGGAGGACATCCGCGACAACGAAGGCATCATCGCAAGCCCGAACTGCACCACGATTCCCCTCACCATGGTGCTGGAGCCGCTGCGCAAGCGCTTTGGCTTGCGTCGGGTCGTCGTCTCCAGCTATCAGGCGGCGTCGGGAGCGGGCCGGGCGCTGCTGGATGAGCTCGAGGAACAGACCGCAGCGATCGCCGCGGGCAGAACCCCAAGCGTTGCAGCAACCTCGCACCAGCTGGCTTACAACGTCATCCCCGGTGGGTGGAAGCCAGACACCGATGGCTACAACGAAGAGGAGATGAAGCTGGTCAACGAGACCCGCAAGATCCTTCACGACCCTGCGCTGCCCATCGCCGCCACCTGCGTGCGCGTGCCGGTGCCGATTGGGCACAGCGAATCGGTTTTGATCGAGACCACGAAGAAAGTCAGCGCGGCCGACGCGCGGTTGGTGCTGGGCGAAGCTCCCGGTGTCATCGTCGAGGATGACCCGCACTCGAAGCTCTACCCGACTCCGCTCGACGTCGCCGGCAAGGACGAGGTGTATGTTGGCCGCATCAGAGACGACCTCTCGTCCAGCCACGGGCTGATCCTCTGGCTGGTGTCGGACAACTTGCGCAAAGGTGCCGCGCTGAACGCGGTGCAGATCGCCGAGCAAGCGATTCAAATGGGGGTGATCAAATGACGACTGAAATCGGACGCCTGCTGACCGCGATGATCACCCCGTTCAAGGCGGATGGATCGGTCGATTACGCCGCGGCGGAGAAGCTGGCGGCAATGCTCGTCGCCGACGGCTCCGACGGAGTGGTCATATCCGGGACCACCGGCGAATCGCCGGCTCTGAGCGATGACGAGAAGATCGAGCTGGTCAAAGCGATCAAGAAGGCGATCCCGGGCAAGAACGTCGTTGCCGGCACCGGCAGCAACGACACTCACCACTCGGTCAAGCTCTCCGAACGCGCGATGAAAGCGGGCGCGGACGCGCTGCTCGCGGTCGTCCCGTACTACAGCAAGCCCCCGCAAGAGGGCATGTATCAGCACTTCAAGGCGATCTCGGAAGTGGGGCCGACGATCATGTACAACATCCAGGGCCGCACCGCGGTGAACATGACGGCGGCGACGACGCTGCGGTGCGCAGAGCTGCCGGGAATCCTCGGGGTCAAAGAGGCGAGCGGCGACCTGGACCAGATCGGTCTTGTGTGCGCCGGCAAGTCCGCGCGATTCAAGGTGTGGAGCGGTGACGACAGCTGGACGCTGCCCGTCCTCGCCGTCGGCGGCTATGGAGTGATCTGCGTCGTCTCGCACATCGCCGGTCGCTCGATGAAGAGGCTGATCGACGCTTACTCCAACGCAGACAACGAAACCGCGCGCAAGATCCATCTCGGTCTGCTGCCGGTGATCAAGACGTTGATGACGACCGCTGCGAACCCGGTGCCGATCAAATCGGCGCTGAACGCCATGGGCTTTCCGGCCGGGCCGTTCCGGCTGCCGCTCGTGCCGCTGACCGACGAGCAGCTCAGGTCGGTAATGGGAACGATCCACGATGCGGGAGATCTCATCACCTTCAAGGCAGGCGTAAAAGTCGCTTAGTTCCCTGGAGGAGCTGACCCAGCTCCACGCTACAGTCCGCTCTTGCACGAGCTGCGGCTTGCACGCCACCCGCACACAGGCGGTCCCGGGGGTCGGTCCGTGTCCTGCCGACATCTTGATCGTCGGCGAGGCTCCCGGCTTCAACGAGGACAGGCAGGGCGAACCGTTCGTCGGCGCCGCGGGCAAGCTGCTCGACACTCTCTTGTCCCGGATCGGGCTCAGCCGGTCGGACGTGTACATCACGAACGTGCTCAAGTGCCGCCCGCCGATGAACCGCGACCCGATGCCCAACGAAGCCGAGGCATGCTCGCCGTATCTCAAGCGCCAGCTGGAGTTGGTGCGGCCCAAAGTGGTTCTCATCCTTGGCCGGCATGCGCTCGAGCGCCTGATGCCCGGCCAGGGTTCGATCTCACGGATCCACGGCAGCCTCGTCATGCGAGGTGATATCGCTTACGTGCCGCTCTACCATCCCGCCGCCGCGCTGCACAACGGCTCACTGGTCGCCGATCTCGAACACGACTTCGACCGCGTGAAGGCGTACCTGGCAAGGCTCCTGGCGCCACCACCACCGCCGGCGCCGATCGCACCCCCCAAGCAGGAGGCTGAACAGCTGCGGCTGTTGTGAAAATCCCCACGAACTCGGAGACTGCGCCGTGAGTTCGCGGGGGCCCCTCAGGTGAGAGCCTTCGGCGTGAGTTTGTGGGGGTCCCTATGAATTCACCGCGACTCCGGTATGTCCCCTTGGGCGGCCTGGGCGAGGTCGGCATCAACATGTGGGCCCTCGAGTGGGACAACAAGGTCCTGGTCGTCGACGCCGGCCTCATGTTCCCGCAGGAGGATATGCCCGGCATCGACCTCGTGCTGCCTGACATCTCCTACCTGCTGCAGCGCGATCGTGAGGTTCTCGGCATCTTCCTCACGCACGGCCACGAGGACCACATCGGCGGCCTGCCGTACGCGCTGAAGAAGATCAACGTTCCCGTTTACGGGACACGGCTGACGCTGGGTCTCGTCAAGCCCAAGTTGAAGGAGCATCGCTTTCTTCGCGAGGCCGACCTGCGCGAGGTGCGGGTCGGCGACTCGGTCCAGCTCGGGCCGTTCCGAGTGGAGACGGTGGCGGTGTGTCACTCCATCCCCGACGCGGTCTCGCTCGCGATCGACACGCCGGTCGGAAAGGTCGTTTACACGAGCGATTTCAAGCTCGATGACAATCCACCTGACGGCCTTCCGACCGACATGGCGCGCTTTCGCAAGATCGGTGACGAGGGAGTGCTGCTGCTGCTCAGCGACTCGACCAACGCTGAACGGCCCGGACATTCAGGGTCGGAGCGTGACCTGCACGAGCCCTTCGAGCGGATTTTCAGCGAGGCTCCGGGCCGCATCGTGGTGGCCAACTTCGCCTCCAACATCCACAGGATCCAGCACCTGGTGCGCATGGCGACGCAGTTCGAGCGGCGCGTCGCCGTCGTCGGGCGCAGCCTTCAGACCAACTTCAAGACTTCACGCGAGCTCGGCTTCCTCAAGGTTCCGGAAGGACTGACCGTTCCGATCGAGGACATCGCGAAAGTTGCTCCGTCCAAGCTGCTGCTGCTCACCGCGGGCAGCCAGGGCGAGCCGATGTCGGCACTGGCGCGGTTCGCGGCGCAGCGCCATCCATTCGTCAATGCATTGAGGGGTGACTGGGTTGTGATCTCGGCGCGACCGATTCCAGGCAACGAGCGAATGGTCCACCAGACCGTGAACAACCTGTACCGCCACGGAGCTCGCGTCTTCTACTCAGAGGTGGGCAACGTCCATGTAACGGGTCACGCCCAGCGGGACGAGCTGCGCGAGATGCTCGACGCGACAAGACCGCGAAACTTCATCCCCGTCCACGGCGAGTACCGCCAGCTCCTGCTGCATTCCGAGATCGCACGCGAGGCGGGGGTCGCGGAAGACTGCATCGTGGTCGTCGAGGACGGCGAGACCGTCGAGCTCGACGCCGACAACATCAAGCGGGGCGAGAAGGTCGACACCGGGTTGATCTACGTCGACGGTCTCGGAGTGGGGGACGTCGAGCAGGTGGTGCTGCGCGACCGCCGCCACCTGGCCGAGGACGGCATCCTCGTCGTGACGCTGACGCTCGACCGCGACGCGGGCACCGTCCGGGCTGGTCCCGACCTGATTTCACGCGGCGTGATCGAACCTGAGCTGTCGACGAAGCTCATGGCGGACGCGCGAGCCGCGGTCGTCCAGAGCATCGGCCGCCTTGCCGAGACGCATGCCGACCTCAACCTGCTGCGTGAGGCCATCCACGACGCCGTCTCCAAGACCGTCTGGCGTCAGACGCGGCGCCGCCCTATGGTGATCCCCGTCGTCATGGAGATATAGGTATGAGAAGGGACCTGACGGTTCCTTCTGCGCGCAAGCGGCGAGAAGGATGGGACTTACTGAATGCATCGGCCAGTCGGCTTCGCCGAGTGGCCTGCTCATCCTCCCCGGGATGAGATTTACGTAATAGTTGCTCCTGGACATGTTTGGCAGTGATAAGAGACAAAGTTGCGGCCGAGGTGAACTCGGCCGCCATGCGACGCTGGTGAAAGGGTGAAGCTACCGCCGCTCGCCCTTGTCGCGCCGAGCCTCTGTCCACGGTGCGACCAGCCGGCCATGATCCTGAACCACGCGGAGGAGGCGCGCTGCGCGCACTGCAGCCTGCAGCTTCACCAGTGCGGCCGCTGCCGGGGAATCGCCGGCCCTTTTGACCGCTTTTGCGGATTCTGCGGGCACGAGATGGTGCAAGGCGTGACGCGTCCGATGTGGTGGCGCCTGTGGTTCCTGGCGGCGCTGATCCCGCTGGTCGCGGGCTTGATCTACGGGATCGCGCAGGCGCAAGGACACCCGCGCTAGCTCAGCGCCCGGAACTCGACACGTCTGGCACCACCCGTGTCAAAAAGGCAGAGAGCTCATCGATTCAGGCGCTCGCCGCATTCCACACAGAAGCTGTGGCGGCCGAGGTTGTGATGGCCGCACGACGGGCAGACGAGGCGGCGCGGCGGGTCCGCTTGCAGCCATCGCTCATTCTCTCGGCGGTACCAGATGCCGTCTTCGGGACCGAGCATCCAGCGGCGCCCTTCACTGTCCAGCACCGCCAGGTCCCTGACCGCCAGCCTGAACGCCCGTGGGAGCAGGCCGCCCAAGCGGCGTTCTTCGGTGAGGTACTTGTAGCGGACTTCAGCTTCCGCGAACGGATCGACTGCCACGGGGAGAGTATCGCTCGGAGAGGCTGATGGAATCAGGGGGGTGTAGAATCCGCTTCGGCCCAAGGGCCCGCAGCATGCGTCGCACCACATCCCGAGGCTCACGTCACTCCACAAGCGGCGCTCGTCGCGCTCCGCGCGCGTCAGGATCACGCCCCGCCGCGCGGCACAAACGCGCCACCAGGCCGCATCTCTCGCCGCGCCAGGGACGCGAGATCACCGGTGTGCTGCTGATCCTCGTCGCACTGCTCGGCCTGCTGGCGCTCGCGAGCAACGCCGGCTCGATCCTCAACGGCATCCGCGACTGGCTCGTCCTGACTTTCGATCGGGCATGGTTCGTGCCGGTCTGCGCCGCTCTCGGGCTCGGCGCCTATCTGCTGTGGCCGAAGGCGCCCCGACCGCGAGCCGTCGACCTCGTCTCCGGCTTCGTGGCGGTGCTCGCGCTGATCGGGATCTTCGGCCTTGTCGAACACGGCGGTTCGGCCGGCCTTGCCATCGACCAAGCTTTGTTTCCAGTGGTCGGCCTCTGGGGCGCGTGGGCGCTCCTGGTCGCCTTGCTGGTGATCGGACTGATAGTGACAGTGCACTTCAGCCCGGGAGCCCTCCTGGCAACGATGGTCGGCGCGGGCCAGGCCGCGTACGCGGAAAGACTGCGGCTGCAGAACCTGGTCACGCCGCCATCACCCGCCAAGGCCAAGGCGCTCAAGCCCGAGCCGGCAACGAAAGACGAGCTCGCACGTTCCGCAGCCAGCTTTGCCACGCCCCCTCCGGCACTGGAGCCGGCCAGGCCCTGGGAAATCGAAGAACCGGTCGAAGCGGAGACGGCGAAGGAAGCAACCAAAGCCGGGGCGAGGACGACGGGCGACGACCCGGCGCCGGCGCTGCGCGTGGTCGCCGAGCCTGAAGACGACCTACCGGAGATCGACTGGAAGCTGCCATCGATCGCGCTCCTCGACACCGTGACCGCGCGGCGCGAGCGCATGGCGGACGAGATCAAGCGCAACGTCAAGATCCTCGAGACCACGCTGGCGACGTTCGGCGTCGAATGCAAGGTGATCGGCGTCAATCCCGGCCCAGCGGTGACCCAGTACGAGATTCAACCCGGTCCCGGCGTCCAGGTGAAGCGCATCACCGCCTTGAGCAACGACCTGTCGCTTGCCCTGGCGGCCGCGCCGCTGCGCATCGAGGCTCCGATCCCGGGCAAGTCCGCGGTCGGAATCGAAGTCCCCAACAAGTCGGCGAGCCTGGTCACCATTCGCGAGGTCCTCGAGACGGCAGTTTTCCGCGAAGGCACTCATGCGCTGGCGCTCGGCCTCGGCAACGATGTCTCGGGTGCGTCGATAGTGTCCGACCTGACACGGATGCCGCACCTTCTCATCGCCGGGGCGACGGGCCAGGGCAAGAGCGTCTGTATCAACGCCCTGATCACAAGCCTGCTGTTCCAGGTCACGCCCGAGCACATGCGGCTCCTTCTCATCGACCCGAAGCGCGTCGAGCTGACCGGATACAACGGGCTGCCGCACCTGGCGCTGCCGGTGCTCGTCGAGTCGCACCAGGCCGCCGCGGCACTTCGCTGGGCGGTCGCCGAGATGGATCGCCGCTACAAGATGTTTTCCGCCGAAGGCGTGCGCAACATCGCCGCCTACAACGAGAAAGCGACCCAGCGCCTGGCTCGGCGGCTGCCTTATATCGTCATCGTCATCGACGAGCTGGCCGATCTGATGATGGTCGCGGCCGGTGAGATCGAAGAGCTCATCTGCCGCATCGCACAGCTGGCGAGAGCGGTCGGCATCCACCTGATCATCGCGACGCAGCGTCCTTCGACCGACATCATCACGGGACTGATCAAGGCCAACATCCCGTCGCGCATCGCCTTTGCGGTGGGTTCGCAGGTCGACAGCCGCGTGATCCTCGACACAGGCGGCGCCGAGAAGCTGCTCGGCCGCGGCGACATGCTCTACCAGCCGGTCGACGCCGGCAAGCCCACGCGCATCCAGGGCGCATTCGTCAGCGATCCAGAGGTCGAGGCCGTCGTCAACTTCTGGAAGTCGCAGGGCGGACCGCGCTACATGGAGGAGATCCTCGAGGAGGGTCCGGGCACCGAGTGGGAGAGGGGGGAGACCACCGAGCGCAAGCTCGACCCGCTCTTCGCGCGTTCCGCCAGGGCAGTCGCCGCCGAAGGTTCCGCCTCCGTCTCTTTGGTGCAGCGCAAGTTCAACGTGGGCTACTCGCGTGCCGGCCGCATCGTCGACCAGCTCGCGGAGCATCACGTCGTCGGCGCCTACCAGGGATCCAAGTCGCGCGAGGTGCTCATGACCCTGCCCGACGTCGACGAACTCCTGGAGCGCCTGGGCCTCGAATGACGTGCAGGTCACGGCCGGGGATCCTTGACGGATCTTCGGCGCCCAGCGGCCCCAAGCCTTCGGCTTGGGGACCCCGCAGGAAGTTCACCGACTGCGCTGCTCGCTTACGAATCGATTTGATGCGCTCGCTGCGCTGCTCGTCGCTCACCTCTGGGGTCCCCGCGGCGAAGCCGCGGGAGGGGCCCCTGGATCGCCGAATCTCTCGCCAAGGCCTCCGGCCATGACCTTTGGTGAGGTGCTGGCTGCCAAACGCGGCGAGCGTGGCCTCACCATCGAGCAGGCTGCGGCGGCGACCCGGATCCGCGCCCACTACCTGAACGCCCTTGAGTCAGGCGAGCTGGAGCGCCTGGCCGCACCGGTCTACGCGAAAGGCCACCTGCGGACGTACGCCCGCTACCTCGGCCTCGATCCCGAGCCGCTCGTCGCGATGATGCGCGTGGAATCACAGGAACCGCGCCGCCTGCTCAGCATCGGACGCGTCGTGATGCGGCCCCGCATGGTCATCACCGCTCCGGCTCTCGCCGCGGCGGGCCTGGTGCTGCTGGCCGGGGCTTTCAGCGGCTACGCGTGGCGACAGATCCAGGCGGACCCGGGGTCGACGGCGCCCACGCCGGCTGCGCACCTCGCGGCGATCATTCCGGGAGCGACGCCGACTCCGTCGCCCACCCCTCAGGCCCGACCCATGGTGCTCGGTGTGAGAGTGACGGAGGAGGTGTGGCTCAATGTGTTCGTCGACGGCAGGCCTCAGTACGCCGATGCCGGCAAGACGCTGCCGGCTGGATCGGTCGTGTACTTCGCGGGGGTTGACATCAAGATCACCAGCGGCAAAGCGGCGGCGACCTTTATCACCATCGACGGTCGCCCGATCGGCGCCATGGGCACCGGGGTGGCAACCCGCGATTTCGCGTCGCAAACTTCTCAGTAACCCTTCATGAACATCCCCAACGTACTGACGCTGAGCCGGCTCGTGGCGATCCCGCCGCTGATGGTGCTGCTCATGGTCCGTTTCCCCGGTCACGACCAGCTGGCGGCTGCGCTTTTCATCGTCTTCTCGGCCACGGACATCCTGGACGGGGAGATCGCCCGCCGGCGCGGGACGGTGAGCAACTTCGGAAAGTTCCTGGATCCGCTCGCGGACAAGCTGTTCGTGCTGTCGGTCCTGATCGTCCTGGTCCAAGAAGGTCTTGTCG
This sequence comes from Candidatus Dormiibacterota bacterium, assembly GCA_036570165.1. Lineage (GTDB taxonomy): Bacteria > Chloroflexota > Dormibacteria > Dormibacterales > Dormibacteraceae > Palsa-870. The sequence continues at coordinate 15,054 of DATCPI010000053.1, forward strand.
CGGCCTGGATCGTCGTCGTGATCTTCTCGCGCGAGCTCATCATCACGATCCTGCGTTCGGTCGCGGCGGCACAGGGCCGCGTGATCAGCGCCGCGCCTCTCGGCAAGACCAAGACTGTCATGCAGACGTTCGCCGTCGCCTTGTTGATCCTGCAGCGACCCTATCCCGGCATCGTGCCTCTCGCGTACGTCGCCGTTGGCGTCGCGATCCTCTTCACGATCTGGAGCGGACTCGACTACCTCTGGCGGTTCCGCTCCCTGATCGTGCCCTTCGACACCTTGCGCCTGCCCGACAGGGTTGGCCCGAGCGGGGGAGCGCCTGATGGGGATGAGGCCGGTGACGTCGCAGGGCGTGACCTTGGTCAGCTCTTGCGCACAGGCGGGCTCACGGTCAGCGTGGCGGAGTCGTGCACCGGCGGCCTGGTCGGCAAGTTGATCACGGACCAGCCTGGGAGCTCCGCCTATTTTCTCGGCGGGGTGATCGCCTACTCGGACCAGGTGAAGCTCGACCAGCTCGGAGTGGCGCCGGTGCTGCTGAAGCGTGTGGGCGCGGTCAGCAGCGAGGTGGCGAAAGCCATGGCGGAGGGCGCCCGCTCGCGGTTTGGGACTCACCTGGCGGTCGGAGTCACCGGCATTGCGGGGCCGGATTCAGACGGCTCCGACAAGCCGGTCGGCCTGACCTACATCGCCGTCGCCTCGGCCCAAGGAACCGCAGCGCAGGAGCACAGGTTCAGCGGCGACCGAGCATCCAACCGGCGGCAGGCGGCGCTCCAGGCGCTGCGCATGCTGGCCGAAGAGGCTCGCGCCAGTGGAAGGATGAAAAGCGCTTGACGAGCGAACACCTGTTCGCTACACTCTCGCGACGGCTTGTTAATGACGTTGATTTCATCTCCACGACATAGAACACTCGCCGCAACTACCTTAGGAGGCATCACGACATTGGAAAAGGAAAAAGAAAAATCCCTCGACTCGGCGATGGCCCAGATCGTGAAGAGCTACGGGAAGGGCTCGATCATGAAACTGGGTGAGCAGGCCGCCCTTCGCGGCGAGATCACGGTCATCCCGACCGGTGCGCTGCTGCTCGACCTCGCGCTCGGCGTGGGGGGAATCCCGCGCGGACGCGTGACCGAGCTGTATGGCCCCGAGTCGGCGGGCAAGACCACCCTCGCGCTTCACGTCATCGCTGAGGCTCAGAAGCAGGGAGGAGTGGCGGCATTCGTGGACGCGGAGCACGCGCTGGATCCGCTCTATGCGTCGCGCATCGGCGTGAAGATCGACGACCTCCTGATCAGCCAGCCCGACACAGGCGAGCAGGCGCTCGAGATCGTCGAGGTCCTGGTCCGCTCCGGGGCGGTTGACGTGATCGTCATCGACTCCGTGGCTGCGCTGGTGCCCAAGGCTGAGATCGAAGGCGAGATGGGCGACTCCCATATGGGCCTTCAGGCTCGCCTCATGTCGCAGGCGCTGAGGAAGTTGACCGCGGCCATCTCCAAGTCGAACTGCTCCGTCATCTTTTTGAACCAGCTCCGGGAGAAGGTCGGGATCATGTTCGGCAACCCCGAGACGCAGCCTGGTGGCCGCGCCCTCAAGTTCTACTCGTCCGTGAGGCTCGACATCCGGAAGGTTGAGGTCATCAAGTCGGGGCTGGACTCGGTGGGTGCACGCGTGAAGGTCAAGGTCGTGAAGAACAAGGTCGCGCCACCGTTCCGCTCGGCCGAGTTCGACATCCTCTTCAACGAGGGAATCTCGCGGGAGGGCTCGCTGATCGACGCCGCGATCGAGTACAGCATCCTGGAGAAGAGCGGGACGTGGATGTCCTACGGCGACCAGCGCCTCGGCCAGGGCCGCGAGAACGTGCGCAACTACCTGCGCGAGAACCCAACGCTGGCCGGAGAGATCGAGGCCAAAGTCAGGCAAAAGGCCTCGGGAGGGACGGCAAGCGCTGTCGCAAAGGCGGCGGGTGTGAGGGCTCCCGCAGGTGCGGAAGAAGAGTTCTAGGCCGACCACTCCCTCGGTAGGACCTCTTGCCGCAGGGCTTAGATTGCTCGGCCTTCGGGCGCACTCCCGCGTGGAGCTTCTACGCAAGCTAGGTCGTCGAGGGTATACGTCGGACGAGATCGACTCGGCCATGGTCCGGCTGAATGAGCTTGGCTACTTGAACGACCGCTCCTTCGCGGAGGGGCTCGTCAGGTACCGCTCGGCGTCGCGCGGTCCGCGGGCTCTTTCAGCGGAACTCGCCGCGCGAGGGGTCGACCGGGCACGGGCGGACGCCGCCGTCGCCGGTTTTGACTCAGAGGCCCAGCTAGCGTCAGCCACCCTGCTCGCGGAACGCCTGTACGCGCGGAAGCCGGCCGCCGGGTACCGGGAGATGCTCGACAGCGTGGGTGCCAAGCTCATGCGTCGCGGCTTCTCTGCCGACACCGTCCGCGCGGCCTGCCAGACGGTCCTGTCCGGCGCGCAAGTCCGGCCCGAAGACCTGGCCCCTCCGCCGGCCGTCTAGGCCGCATCTCATCGGCTCCGGACGCCGATGCCAGCGTCAGGGGGCCCGTCTCGTCGTCGTCACGCATGCTCGATGCATTCCTCCTCGAACCACCCCTGCCTTGGCCTCGGCGTCCGGATCGGTGCCCCCGTACGGGGGACGCCTGCCGCGATCTGCGGGCCCATCCGTCCGGCCGGGGGCCTAGAATTCGAATCACGTACGGGTCGCGAGATTTTCGCCTCCCGCAGTCATAGAGCCAACCCAAGGCGGGTCCCTTTGCGGGTCCTGCAATGGTTCCGCACTTTGACAATCGAATAAACGAGGTGCATGTAAAATGTCTGCCTACGTCTACGTACCGATTTTGGTCGTGGCGGCACTCCTCGTCGGTTTCGGAGCTGCTTTTCTGCTGCTCCGGCGCCGGCAGGGCGAAGGGACTGGCGCTCTGGCGCTGAAGGCCCAGCAGGTCGTTTCCGAGGCTGAAACCCAGGCCAAGGAGAAGCTGCTCGAAGCCAAGGAGGAAGCGGTCAAAGTCCGCACCGCCGCCGAACAGGAAGCCCGCGAGTATCGGGCACAGTCGCAACAGATCGAAAAGCGCCTTCTCCAGAAAGAGGAGAACTTCGACCGCAAGGGCGAGGATCTCAACCACCGCGAGCGCGAGCTCGGCACCAAAGAGAAGTCGCTGGACGACATCCGAGCGCAGCTCGAAGACAGCAAGAGCCAGCAGGAAAAGGAGCTCCAGCGGGTCGCCAACATGACCCGTCAGGAAGCTCAGGGGATCCTGATGGCCCAGGTCGAGCAGGACCTTCGCAACGAAGTGGCCCGCAAGGTACGCGAAGCGGAGCTCGCAGCTCGCGACGAGAGCGAGCGCCGCGCCCGCGAGATCGTCACCGAGTCGATCCAGCGCATCGCCGCCGACCAGACCGCGGAAGTTTCGGTTTCGGTGCTTCCGCTACCGACGGACGAGCTCAAGGGCCGCATCATCGGCAAGGAGGGGCGCAACATCCGCGCCCTGCAGCAGGCGACCGGGATCGACCTCATCGTGGACGACACCCCGGAAGCCGTCATCATCAGCGGCTTCGACCCCGTTCGCCGGGAGGTGGCGCGGGTCGCGCTGAACAAGCTCATCGTCGACGGCCGGATCCATCCGGCCCGGATCGAAGAGATCGTCGCCAAATCCCGCCTGGAGGTCCTGCAACGGGTCAAAGAGGAAGGGGAGGCGGCGGTCCTGGAGGTCGGCCTACAAGGACTCCATCCCGAGGTCGTCCGCCATCTAGGCATCCTGCGTTTTCGCACCAGCTACGGGCAGCAGGTGCTGAATCACTCGAAAGAGGTCGCCTATCTCGCCGCCATGATGGCGTCGGAGATCGGCGCCGACGTTCGGATCGCCAAGCTGTCGGGTCTGCTGCACGACATCGGCAAGGCCATCGACCACGAGGTCGAGGGCTCACATGCGGTGATCGGAGCAGACCTGCTGCAGCGACACGGGGTACCTAAAGAGGTCGTACACGCGGTGCGTGCTCACCACTACGACGAAGAACCACACAGCCTCGAGGCGCTGTTGCTGATCGCGGCCGATGCCATCTCCGCTGCTCGCCCGGGAGCGCGCAGGGAGTCGCTGGATGCCTACGTCAAGCGGCTCGAGAAGCTGGAGGAGATCGCCAATTCCTTCCAGGGAGTCCAGCAGTCCTACGCCATCCAGGCCGGTCGCGAGGTTCGGATCCTGGTCAAGCCGGAGCAGATCGACGACACAGCGGCTCAGCTCATGGCGCGAGACATCGCCAAGCGCATCGAAACCGAGCTCAGTTTCCCTGGCCAGATCCGCGTCACCGTGGTGCGCGAGACCAGGGCGATTGAGTACGCAAAGTAAAGTCAAAGGGAGTCCCAACTCGGGGCTCCCTTTCTTTTTGCCCGACAATCTCCCCTGATGGCTCAAGACGAGTTACGAATACTGTTCCCACCCCACGAAATCTTCGATTTCGCGGGGACCCCGGGTTACCGTCTCCGTAGGTTGACCTGATGTTTGACGACTTTCGCATACTGTTCGTCGCCGACGTCGTCGGCCATCCCGGTCGCGACGCGGTCAAGGCAATCCTCCCCGGATTGAAGAAAGAGGTCGGCGCCGACCTCGTGATCGTCAATGGCGAGAACGCCGCCGGCGGTTTTGGCCTCACCGCCAAGATCGCCGCCGAGCTTAAGTCGGCCGGCGCCGACGTGATCACGACCGGCAACCATGTCTTCGCCCAGAAGGAGTTCGTGCCCGAGCTGCCACACCTCGAGCGCGTGCTTCGGCCGGCGAACTACCCTCCAGCCGCGCCGGGCCAGGGCTCATGCATCGTCGAGGCAGCCGGCCGTCAGGTCCTGGTGATGAACCTTATGGGCCGGATCTTCGTCGAGGCGCTGGACGATCCATTCCGGGCGGCGGACGCGATCCTTGCCGCCCACCCCGACGTGAAGATCGTGTTCTGCGACATGCACGCCGAAGCCACGTCGGAGAAGACGGCTATGGGCTGGTACCTAGACGGGCGGGCGAGCGCGGTGGTGGGGACACATACCCATATCCCGACCGCCGACGCCAGAGTCCTGCCGAAGGGCACCGCCTACGTGACCGACGTCGGCATGGTGGGGCCGCGGGACGGGTGCATAGGGATGGACAAGGACATCGTCCTGCAGCGCTTCCTGACCGGCGTCCCCAACCGGTTCCAGGTGGCTTCGGGACCCGTGACATTCAATTCGGTAGTGGTTACCATTAGCAGTTCCACCGGACGAGCAACATCGATCCAGCGAGTCGATCGTGAACATGTTTGAAGGGGTTCCAGCAATGACCACCGAGCGCGCTCCAGTAGAGGTGCTGAAGGTTTCGGCTACGTCCAAACCAGTCGCCGTCGCTGGAGCGATCGCAGGCGTGATCCGCAGCAAAGGGCGGGTTGAGGTACAGGCCATCGGGGCGGGCGCCATCAACCAGGCCGTCAAGGCGATCGCCATCTCGCGTGGCTATGTCGCACCCGGCGGCCTCGATCTGGTCTGCATCCCGGCGTTCATCGACATCTCCATCGATGGCGAGGAGCGCACCGGAATCCGTCTGCTCGTGGAGAGCCGATAACGCACAGGACGCGCTCGTTCAACATCTGGACGATCGGCTGCCAGATGAGCACGGCGGACTCGGAGAGCCTGGCGCGAAGGCTCCTTGCCGCGGGCTATGTCGAAGACTCGCTCGAGCGTGCTGACATCGCCATCCTCAACACGTGCGTCGTCCGCCAGGCCTCAGAGGACCGCGTGTACTCCAAGCTGCATGAGCTCAAGGCCTGGAAGACAGCCGAGCGCACTATCGCCGTCACCGGTTGCATCGTCGCCAAGGAAGGCGACGTTCTCCGCCGGAAATTTCCGCAGCTCGATGCGGTCGTACCGATCGGCGCCTACGAGGATTTCCTCGCGGGCCTCGAGGCACGCTATGACTACTCACAGGGCGAGGCGCTGCCGCACGCGGGGCGCACCGGCATCAGCCATTACGTGCGGGTCATCCAGGGCTGCGACCACAACTGCACGTTCTGCATCGTGCCCAAAGTGCGTGGGCGCGAGCGCCACGTGCCCATAGATGCGGTTGTGGCGGAGTGCCGGCAAGCCGTGGCGGACGGCGCCAGAGAGGTGGTTCTGCTGGGCCAGAACGTGGACGACTACCACGATCCTGCCGGTCGTGGAGGCCTTGCCACGTTGGTGCGCGAGGTCGAGACGATCCCAGGGCTGAAGCGGCTCCGCTTCCTCACCTCACACCCGCAGGACCTTGAGACTGAGCTGCTGGAGGCCATGGCCTCGAGCGATGTGGTGTGTCGCGAGCTCCAGCTTCCCGTCCAGTCGGGTGATGACACGGTCCTCAAGCGAATGGCGCGGGGCTACCAGATGAGGCACTACCGCGCGATCGTGGAGCGTGCGCGACAGCTCATGCCCGACATCGGCCTGGTTACCGACGTCATCGTCGGTTTTCCCGGCGAGTCTGAGGCGGCATTCTTGAACACGCGCGCCTTGCTCGAGGAGATGGAGTTCGAGGTTGTCCACCTCGCCATGTACTCGCCGCGGCCCGGCACGTTTGCAGCGGACCGGATGGAGGACGACGTCCCTCACGAGGAGAAGCTGCGCCGCCTGAACGACCTACTGTCGCTGCAGCGTGCTATCGCGGCGCGAAAGACTGCGCAGTGGATCGGCCGCGACGTGGAGGTCCTGATCGAGGGAAGGGATGAACTCAACCGGCCTTACGGAAGGATCCGGCAGGGCAAACGCGCCATCGTGCTGAGGGGCGGCGACATCGCGCCGGGATCGCTCATGAATGTCCGAGTCCTGCAGGCAACCGCCGGCCAGCTCCTGGGGATGCCTGCCGCGTGACTGACGTTGCTCTTACCCCGGTGATGCGTCAGTACCGGGAGGCGAAAGAGCAGAACCCGGATGGGATCCTCCTCTTCAGGCTCGGCGACTTCTATGAGATCTTCTTCGAAGACGCAGAGGTGGCCGCTCCCGTCATGGGCGTGACGCTTACCTCGCGGCCTCTGGGCAAGACCGGACGTGCGCCGATGTGTGGGGTGCCACATCACGCGTGGCAGGCATACGTGGGCAAGCTGCTGCGCGCGGGCCACAAGGTGGTGATCTGCGATCAGACCGAGGCTGCCGGCAAGCACAAGATCGTCCGACGCGACGTGACGCGAGTTTTGACCCCGGGAACGGTGGTCGAAGACGCGTATCTCGAACCTTCGCGTGCCAACTACCTCGTCGCCGCATGGACGCGCGGAGCGGAATCCGGCCTGGCCGCGTGCGAGGTGTCCACCGGCGAGCTGCTGCTCTGCCAGCTGCCGCGGGAGCAACTGAACGCAGAGCTGCAGCGCCTGGCGCCGGCTGAGCTGCTGACGCCGCCGGACGTCGAGGAGTACCGCTTTGACCCGGTGCGCGGCCAGCAGCGCCTCCGCGACCTGCTGGGGATAGCGTTCCCGGCCTCGGTCGGCGCGGATGACGCGCCGCTCGCCATCGGCGCAGCGGGAGTGGTACTCGACTACCTGAAGCAAAACCAGACCCGCATCGCCCCTGGCTCGTTAAGCGTTCGCACCTACTCTCCGGACGCGAGCATGTCCCTGGATGCGCCGACCGTGCGCAACCTGGAGCTACCCGCGCTCTTCGAGCTGATCGACCGAACAAGAACGCCGATCGGGGCCAGGAGACTGCGCGCCTGGCTGGGAGCGCCGATGCGTGACGCCGAGTCAATTGAGCTGCGCCTGGGTGCTGTCGCCGAGCTTGCCTCGGAGGCGGACCTCCGTGAGTCGCTGGGTGCCGCTCTTAAGCCCGTGGGTGACCTCGAACGCCTCGCCGCGAGGGCGGCCCAGGGTCACGCCAACGCCCGCGAGCTCGTCGCCCTGCGCCGCTCACTTGAAGCCATCCCCGCCCTGCACGAAAGGCTGGGTGGCTGCGAGGCGCTGGTCGTCCGGGAGCTGACTGGACAGATTAGCGGCGCGCCGGAGCTGGCGGCGACGCTCGCGCACGCCCTGGTCGAGGACCCGCCTGCGGTCGCTCGCGAGGGCGGCGCGATCCGGGCCGGCTTCGACAGCGAGCTCGACGGCATCGCTGAGGCCTCGCGTAGCGCGCGCGAGTGGATCGCCGCCCTGGAAGCTTCTGAGCGGCGCCGCACAGGGATCCGCTCGCTGAAGGTCGGCTTCAACAAGGTGTTCGGTTACTACATCGAAATCAGCAACGCAAATGCGGTCCCGGTCCCGGGTGATTACATCCGCAAGCAGACGCTGACGGGCGCGGAGCGCTACCTCACTCCGGAGCTGAAGGAGAAAGAGGCGGTCGTCCTCACGGCGCAGGAGCGGATCGCCCAGCGCGAGCTCGAGATCCTGCGCGACCTCGGTTCCGCAGTCGCGGAGTCCGCCTCGATCCTGAGGTCCAGCGCGCAGGCGATCGGGATGATCGACGCGCTGCTCAGCCTGGCCGTGACGGCAGAGGAGCATGGATGGCGGAGACCCGAGGTCAACGCCGGCGTGCGGCTCAGCATCAAAGGAGGCCGGCACCCCTTGGTGGAACGCGGCCTACCGGCGGGAGTTTTCGTCGCCAACGACCTGGAGCTTGATCCCGACTCAGAACAGATCGTGATCCTCACCGGCCCCAACATGGCCGGCAAATCGACCTACCTTCGGCAGGCCGCGGTGATCGTGCTGCTCGCGCAGTGTGGGAGCTTTGTTCCAGCAGACCGGGCAATTGTCGGGCTGGCCGACCGCATCTTCACGCGGGTCGGCGCGCATGACGACATCACGGCAGGCATGTCGACGTTCATGGTCGAAATGACGGAGACCGCAAACATCATCAACCACGCGACCCGTTCGTCCTTCGTCATTCTGGACGAGGTGGGGAGGGGGACCTCGACCTACGACGGCGTCTCGATCGCGCAAGCGGTGGTCGAGCACCTGCACGACTCGCCCAAGCTCGGGTGCCGCACTCTGTTCGCCACGCACTATCACGAACTCACCGCCCTCGCGGAGAGACTGCCGCGTGTGCGCAACCAGCGGGTCGAGGTCCTCGAGGACGGTGAAACAGTCCGGTTCCTGCATCGCGTGGTTCCCGGTGGCGCGGACCGGTCGTATGGAATCCATGTCGCGGCGCTGGCGGGACTTCCGTCAGGGGTGATCGCGCGGGCGCGCCAGGTGCTCGCGGAGCTTGAGCGTCAGCGCCCGTTGGAGCCGCCCGAGCTGCAGCTTGGCTTGCCGATCGAGCTGGCTCCCGACCCGCTGCGCAAGGAGCTGGAAGGCATCGAGCCCGACTCGTTGAGCCCGCTCGAGGCCCTCCAGAAGCTTTACGAGCTTCGGGCGAAGCTGTCCCAGTGAGCCAGTCGATTCACCTGCTCGCCCCCGAGATCGCTAACGCCATCGCGGCCGGCGAGGTGATCGAGCGGCCGGCGTCGGTGGTAAAAGAGCTGGTCGAAAATTCCCTGGACGGAGACGCGCGGCGCATCAACGTGGACGTGCGCGGCGCCGGCAGGACGTCGATTCGTGTCAGTGATGACGGCTCCGGCATTGCGGCGGAAGAACTCCAGCTCGCGTTCGTGAGGCATGCCACGAGCAAGGTGACCAAACTGTCCGACCTTGACGCCGTCGTCAGCTTCGGCTTTCGCGGCGAAGCGCTGGCCAGCATCGCGGCGGTCGCGGATGTCGAGTGCTCGAGCGGCGGGGCGACGATTCGAATCCGGGCCGGCGAACCGATCGCCCAGGGACCGGGTCCCCTGCTTCCGGGAGTGACCATCGAGGTGCGAGACCTTTTCACCAATGTCCCGGCGCGGTTGAAGTTCTTGAAGAGCGATGCAACCGAGGTCGCCGCGATCAAGGATGTCGTGAGCGCATTTGCGCTTCTCCACCCGCATGTCCGGTTTCATCTCACGATCGATGCCCGCGCCGCGGTCAGCACGACCGGTGACGGAGACCGCCGGCGGGCGATTGCGGCAGTTTTCGGAGCCGCCGTTGCCGCCGAGGTTCTCGAGATGGTCGGCATGCCGCTTGCCTCGGGGATGGTCAGCCAGCCCCGGCTGAGTCGCGGCAGCCGCGATGGGATCGTGCTGGCGGTCAACGGCCGGCCCATCAGCTCGCGCGCGCTCGTCTATGCGCTGGAAGAGTGCTACCAGGGCCGGCTGGAACGGGGGCGCCATCCGGTAGCGGTCATCGACATCGGAATCGACCCCGAGCTGGTGGACGTCAACGTGCACCCGGCGAAGAAGGAGGTGCGGTTTCGCGACGAAGGCGCGGTGTTTGGTGCTCTTCAGAGGGCTGTCCGCGCCGCGCTCGACGGCAGCGACCCGTTCCGCTACCGCCCTGTCGAGTCGACTGCGTCGTTCGCGGTGAGGGATTTGGCGCCGCAGCTCACCATCCACGAAGCCGCAAGGGCGCTTCTGACCGCTGAGCCCATGATCGCCCACGCGGCGGAGACCGCGGTACTGCGGCCCATCGGCCAGGCCGGCCCCGGTTACCTGGTGGCTGAGGGACCCCACGGCCTGGTCCTGATCGACCAGCACGCCGCGCACGAGCGAGTCCTCTACAACCGGCTGGTGGAACGTTTGCACTCGGGTCGCGGCATGAGCCAGCCGCTTCTCATTCCGCAGGCGGTCGACGTCGAGCCGGCGTTGATCGCCGCCGCCGCCGATCACCGTGGTGATCTCGCCAACCTCGGCCTGGAGTACGAGGAGTTCGGCCCCAGGAGCCTGCGCATCACCGCGGTACCGGTCGAGATGCCGGCCGGTCGGGCCACCGCCGCGGTGCAGGAGGCGCTCGCCGCGCTCGCCGAGAACCGTGGCGACGGCTCGTTGGAGAAGGCCGCCGCAGCCCTGGCGTGCCACTCCGCGGTGCGCTTCGGCGACGTGCTGGACGTGGCCGAGCAGAGGCGCCTGCTCGCCGACCTCGAGTCGACCGAGGAATCTGTAACGTGTCCTCACGGCCGCCCGACCCGACTGCTGATCGAGTGGCAGGAGCTGACCCGCCACTTCCGCCGAAATTACTGATTGCGGGTACCCGTCATCGTCGGTCCGACCGGCATCGGCAAGTCTCAGCTGGCGTTTCGCCTGGCGTTGGAGCTCGGCGGCGAGGTCGTCGTGGCGGACTCGAAACAGGTCTACCAGCGGCTGGACATCGCGACCAACAAGCCGAGTCCGGAAGCCAGAGCGCGCGTGCGATATCACATGGTCGATTTCGTCGATCCGGCGATGGGGTTCAACGCGGCGGAGTACGTCCAGGGGGCCCGTGCCGCCATCGCCAATGTCGCAGCGCGCGATCGCGTGCCCGTCGTCGAGGGCGGGACGATGCTCTACGTCGATGCGCTGTGCGATGGATTCAGCCTTACCGGCGTTCCACCGAGCCCCGAGCTGCGAGCTGAGCTCGAAACTCTAGACCTGGCGGCGCTGCGCGATCGCATGCTGGCGCTTGATAGCGATCCCGGCGTCGATTTGCAGAACCCGGTTCGCATGATTCGCGCGATCGAGGTGCTGCAGGCTGCGGGCGCTCCACTGCGCCGCTTGCGCACGCGCACCCCTCCTCCATGGCAACCGGTGCGCATCGGTCTGACCGCGCCCCTGGAGGTGATCGATAGCAGGCTCGACGAGCGCAGCCGGCACCAGATCGAGCGAGGGCTTGTCGCTGAGACGCAGGCCGCGCTCGACTCCGGCGTTCCGGAAAATGCTCCAGTCCTGACCGGCATCGGCTACGCGGAAGCTCTCGCCTACATCCACGGCGAGCTGACTGCAGGGGAGCTTCCGCAGGCGATGGCCCGTTCCAATCGCAGGTATGCGCGCCGGCAGCTGCGATGGTGGCGGCGTGATGCTCGCGTCACATGGTTCGAGATCGAGCCGGATCCGTTGCCCGCTATCCTCAAGCTTGTGAAATCTCATGAGTAAAACCGTGCACCCCGGTGCGGCCCGGCTCGGCAAGATTCCGCCTTACCTGTTTGCAGAGATCGACCGCAAGGTCCAGGAGAAGAAGAGGGCGGGCGTCGACGTTATCTCGCTCGGCACCGGAGATCCAGACCTGCCGACGCCGAAGCGCATCGTCAACGTCCTTCAGGAGGCTGCGGCGGACCCTTCCAACCACCGCTATCCCTCGTACTTCGGCCTGGCCGAGCTGCGTGAAGCGATCGCCGCGTGGTACAGCGGGCGGTCCGGCGTGTCGCTCGACCCAAGCACCGAGATTCTGCCGACGCTCGGCTCCAAGGATGGCATCGCCCACGTGCCGCTCGCGCTGGTCGACCCCGGTGACGTGGTGCTCGCCCCCGATCCCGGCTACACGGTTTACACGACCGGTGCATTGATGGCGGGAGCCGAGCCGTACATCATGCCGCTCACGGCGGCGAACAACTGGCTGCCCGACCTCGAAGCGATCCCCGACGACGTCGCGCAGCGCGCAAGGCTCATGTGGCTGAACTACCCCAACAACCCTACGGCCGCCGTCGCCGACCGCGAGTTTCTCGAGCGCGCGGTCGCGTTCTGCAGGCGCCACGACATCGTGCTTTGCCACGACGCTCCTTACTCTGAAATCGCCTTCGACGGATACCGGCCGCTCACGCTGTTCGAGATTCCGGGCGCGAAAGAGGTCGGCCTCGAGTTCCACTCGCTTTCCAAGACTTTCAACATGACGGGATGGCGCATCGGCTGGGTGTGCGGCCGCGCGGACCTGGTCGGGCTCATCGGCCAGCTGAAGACAAACATCGACTCGGGCATCTTCCAGGCCGTCCAGTGGGCAGCGATCGAGGCGCTGAATGGGGGAGAGCAGGAGACTCGCGCCGCGTGCGACGTGTACGCGAGACGTCACAGGCTGGTGGCGAAAACTCTCAACGAGCTGGGCTGGAACATCAAGCCTCCGCGCGCAACCTTTTACGTCTGGGCGCCGGTGGCCGACGGATATGACTCGATTGGGTTCGCAAGCCACGTGCTGGACGAGGTGGGCGTGAACATCACACCTGGCGTCGGCTTCGGCGCGCACGGCGAGGGCTACTTCAGACTCTCGGTTACGGCGCCGGATGCACGTCTCGAGGAAGCGATGGCGCGAATGAGGAAGCTCAAGCTCTGAAATCCCCACGAAATCCGAGGCTTCGCCGCGATTTCGTGGGGGCCCCTGTCAAATGATCATCACCAGGTCCCCGCGTGAGCGGGCGTTTCTCATCGGCATTTTGCTTCCAGGCACTACAGCGGAGCTGGTCCAGGAGCAGATGGCCGAGCTGGCCGAGCTCGCACGCACGACCGGCGCGGAGGTCGTGGGTTCGGACGTGCAGCGCCGCGGCCAGGTCGACGCGAGGCACTTCATCGGCATGGGCAAGGTCGAAGAGCTGCGGGCGATGCGGCAGGAAGGCGGCTTCGACGTGATCATCTGCAACGAGGACCTGAGTCCACGCCAGCAGAGAAACCTGGAGCTCGACTTGAAGACGAGGGTCCTGGACCGCACCGAGGTGATCCTCGAGATCTTCGCGCAGCATGCGCGCACGCATGAAGGCCGCCTGCAGGTCGAGGCGGCAAGGCTGCATCACCTTCTTCCGCGACTCATCGGCGCGTACGCATACGACCGCCAGGTTGGCGGGCGTCGCGGCGGGGTCGGAGCCCGTGGTGGTTTCGGCGAGCAGCAGATCGAGGTGGAAAGACGGCGGATCCGCAAGCGGGTGCGCGACCTCGAGCGCGAGATCGAACAGGTGCGTTCTCAGCGCCATCAGCAGCGGACCGGACGGCGTCGGGCCGCCCTGGAGACGGCGGCGATCGTCGGCTACACCAACGCCGGCAAATCAACGCTGCTGAACGCGCTGACGGGCGCGGAGGTTCGCGCCGAGCAGAAACTCTTCGCGACACTGGATCCCACAACGCGCAAGCTGTCGTTCCCGGCAGGACGCGGGCTGCTCGTCACCGACACGGTTGGGTTCATCCAGAAGCTGCCGACCGACCTCATCGCCGCATTCAGGGCCACGCTGGAAGAGGTCACAGAGGCCGACCTGATAGTCCAGGTGCTCGATGTGAGCTCACCCTCCGTCGAAGAGCAGGCGGAAACGGTGGATCAGATCCTGGGTACGCTAGACGCCGCCGACAAGCCGCGCGTGGTGGCACTCAACAAGGTGGACCTCCTGGGTCCTGCCTCGCGGCGGCGTGCGATCAGCGCGCTGACGGAACGCTACCCGGGCGCGGTTCCAATCTCCGCGACCAAGCACACCGGCTTCACCGAGCTCCTGGCGGCGATGGACCAGGCGAGCCGCAGCGACACGGTCTCCCTCGAGATCCTCGTTCCGTATGGGAGCGAGGGAGTGCTCGCCGACCTTCGCAAAATCGGTGGGGTGGAGCGCACCGAGTACGTCGAACGCGGAACCATGGCCTGGGGCTGGGCCCCGCGCCACGCCGCCGCCCGCTTTCTGGCCTTCGCTGTAGAGGTGCGCCCTGCGCGCGCCCGGCGGTGCTAGCGGAACATCCGGATCACGCCGCGAACCACTCCGACCAGGCTGACGTTGGTGGTCACGATCGGCGCGTAGGCCGGGTTCTCGGCGATCAGCTTCACGTGGCCGTTGCCGCGCTCGAACCGCTTGACCGTCGCGTCGCCATCAACCAGTGCCACGACGATCGCGCCGTTGGGTGCTTCCTTCTGAGGGCGGACCAGGACGAGGTCGCCTTCTAGAATGCCGGCGTTGATCATGCTTTCGCCCCGGACGCGAAGGAGGAAGTAGCCTTCCTGAGCGAGCTCAGGCGAGAGGAGCATGTGCTCCTCGATGTTCTGCTCGGCGAGGATCGGCGCGCCGGCGGCAACGTTGCCGATGACGGGGACCGAGACTGCGTTGCGCCGCTGGTTGTCGGCGTTCTGGTCACGCACCAGCTGCACGGTGCGCGACTTGCTGGGGTCGCGCTTGATCAAGCCACGCCGCTCGAGCTGGTTGAGATGGTTGTGGACGGTTGAGCTGGAGCTCAGACCGACCGCTTCGCCGATCTCGCGCACGCTCGGGGGATAGTTGCGTGACTTGGTCACGAACCGGATGTAGTCGAGGATCTTGGTCTGCCGTTCGGTGAGTTGATCGTTCAATTTGTGTTCTTTCTCCAACGCGTGATGGGGCCGTTAGGCCGATGCTAGCAAACTCCCCCGTTTAGTGCAAACCTTTGTTCGATGCCTTGACATGCGAACGCCCGTTCGCTATGGTTCTCGAACAGATGTACGCCACAGGTTACGGCATCCGCCCGCTGAGGTCCACCCGGCGCATCAAACCGATTCACCGCGTGGCGGCTGTGCTGCTGCTCGGGCTCTCGGTCAGCCTCGGCCTTGCCGTCGTGGCGCACGGCGGCACTGCGCCTCAGGATTCGAATGTCGTGGTGCAGCCGGGCGACACGCTGTGGTCGATCGCCGCCCAACATTACCCGTCGAGCGACGTGCGGGCGCGCGTGGACGAGATCGAGCGTGCCAACGCTATGCACAGCCCGGTGATCCAGGTGGGGGAGACTCTGCGCCTGCCGTCCTGAACCCGATCCGAGTAGCCTCGGCACGTGGAGATCGTTCTGCTCACCCGCCAGGGATGTCATCTGTGCGATGACGCTCTGACCTCTCTCCGCTCGCTTGGCGTGGAACCTGAGCTCCGCGACGTCGACGCCGACGATCAACTCCACGCCCTCTACGACTGGCGTGTGCCGGTTGTGATGGTCGATGGTCGCGTCGTCGCAGAAGGTCGCATCGACCGCGACATGCTGCGTAAGACGATCCAGCCGGCCTAAACCCGGCCGGGAAGGGCAAGCCCAGCCGGGCTTCAGCCTCACTTAATGGTGACGATAATCACTGTTACAAAGCCCATAAGCTCGGCGCCACAGAGGTCCTTCCCGCGCGCGGAACGCATGTATCGCGGAGCTGAGTTAGGGCGCTTTCCGCACGGAACGCTCTTGGAAAACGTCGGCTCGGCTTAAGCGGACCGCTGCAGGGCCGGCTCGCTGTCCAGCCCGCGCATGAAGATCTCGAGGGGCAGCGCCGCGCCTTCAAAGTCCTGTCGCAGGAGCTCCAGGTCGGCGCCAACTTGCTGGACGCCCGCGATCGAGAGATCGATCGTGCGCAGGGCATCCCGGACGTAGCGGTCCAGCGGTCTCGGCAGCCGGCTGGAAGCGTTTTCGCGTCGCCAGGCCTCCCGGACGGCGTCAGCCAGCTCAAGGAGCCTGGCGGCCGCCGAACCGGCCATCTGGCGCTCGTGAGGATCAGACAGCAGGCGGTTCAGCGCCTCATCGAAGGCGCGAATCAGCCGCCTCAGCCGGACCTGGGTGCTCAAAGTACGCATGTTCGCTATCACAGCATAGCGAACATGTGTTCGAATTGCAACTACGCTGGCTCCTTGGCTTGTTAACGCGGAGCCCCTCCCGGCCAGCCACCCAGACGCCCTCCCCCACCTTTCCGCAACAATCGAGGACCCGTGCGGGACCTCTTCATCGCTGCAGGCCTGTTGCTCCCTCTTGCCCTCGACACCTTCGCCCTGGCGGCGGCGCTGGGCATGGCGGGCCTGGAAGCTCGCGATCGGCTCCGGGTCGCCCTGATCTTCACCGCCTTCGAAGCCGGCATGCCCATCGCCGGGATGCTGATCGGACGAGCGGCCGGCGCCTTCCTCGGCGCCTGGGCCGGCTACGGCGCGATTGCATTTCTCTTCCTGGCCGGCGCGCTTTTGCTGCGACCAGGAAAAGACGAGGCTGACGAGACTCGCCGGCTTCGGCTGCTGTCGCACGCTCGCGGGTTTGCGATCATCGACCTCGGCCTCAGCATCAGCGTCGACGAGCTGACGATCGGATTGAGCGCCGGGCTGCTCGGCTTTTCGATCCTGCTCACAGTGCTGTGGATCGGGGTTCAGGCGTTCGTGGCGACGCAAGTCGGACTGAGGCTGGGCAGCCGGCTTGGCGAAGAGTTCCGTGAACGGGCGGAATGGGTCGCCGGTGTCGCGCTGATCCTGGTCGCGCTGATCCTGCTCGTGCTTCGGCTCATCAAGCTCTGAGGACTCAGGGGGCGAAGATCCGGCAGAGGCTTTCGGCCAGCGAGTCCGAGTCGACACCGGGGTGCGTCAGGTAGTAGCCCACGGCGTCGCTGACCGCCCCGACCACCGCCCGCCCGAACACCTGCGGGTCTCTGTCCGCATAGAAAGTGTCATGGAGCGTGGCGTGGCGTACCTCCTCGGCCACCGCGTCGGCAAACCGGCCCTGCAACTCATGGCGGACCTTGTCCACGCCTTCGCTCAATCCGACCGATTCCACGATGAGAAGTCGCGCGACCGAGGCCCGCTCGAAGCACGAGCGCACGAAGGTGGTGATGCCGAGCCGCAGCCTCTCGTGGTGGTTGTGACCGGTCGCCGCAACCGTCAACGTCTCGTGGATCAGCGATCCGCCTTCCTCCGCCAGCAGCTCGCGGAAGCAATGCTCCTTGGAGGTGAAGAACTCGTAGAACGCGGATTTGGACATCTTGGCCTGGGCCACGATCTCGTCGACCGACGCCGCGTTGTAACCACGGTTCGCAAACAGCGCCAGGGCCGCGCCGGCGATCCGCCTCCGGCGCCTTTCGAGCCTTGCGTCTCTGCGCAGCTGGGCGCCCGACGCGACCGCCATCGGTTCTAGAGCTTGGCCAGCGCGCGCGAGATGACGATTCGCTGGATCTCGCTCGTGCCCTCGAACAGCGTGTAGATCTTGGCGTCGCGGTGCCACTTCTCGACCGGGAAGTCGCGGATGTAGCCATAGCCGCCGCAGATCTGGATCGCCTGCTCGGTCACCTTGACCGCGACCTCGCCGGCCTTCAGCTTGGCCATCGAGCCCTCGGCCTTCTTGAACTCACCGCCGTTGCGGCCTTCCCAGAGCGCCCGCCAGATCAGCGCGCGGGTGGCCTCGATCTCCGTCGCCATGTCGGCCAGCATGAAAGCGATGGCCTCGTTCTCGATCAGCGTGCGCCCGAACTGCTTGCGCTCCTTAGCGTATTGCAGCGCGAACTCGAATGCCGCCCGGGCGATCCCGAGCGCTTGCGCGCCCACGATGGGGCGAGACAGCTCGAACGTCTTGAGCGCGACTGACGAGCGCGAGTGAGTGCCCTCGCGGGCGCGCGCCAGCTTGGCCTCGAGCTTTTCCATTCCGCCGAGCACGTTCTCGGCCGGGATGGTGACGTCCTCGAGCAGCACCTCGGCGGTATGCGAGGCGCGGATCCCCATCTTCTTTTCCTTCTTGCCCATGCTCAGGCCTTTGGTGCCTGGCCCAACCACGAAGCTCGCCTGGCCGCGCGTGCCCAGCTCCGGCTCGACTGCGGCGACCACCACGTGCACGTCGGCGATGCCTCCGTTGGTGATGAAGATCTTCTGTCCGTTGATCACCCAGTCTCCGTTCTTGCGCACGGCACGCGTCTTCATCGAGGAGACGTCTGATCCGGCCTCAGGCTCGGTGACAGCGAAGGCTCCAAGGGCCGGCTTCTCCACGGTGCCGTAGCAGGCCGGGATCCAGGTCGCGATCTGCTCCGGCGTGCCCTGGGAGAAGATCGCCGCGATCGGCAGGCCGGTGCCCTGGATAGCCAGCGCGATGCCGGCGCAGCCCCACGTCAGCTCCTCGGCGACCAGCGCCGGCATGATGCCGGTGGCGTCGCCGTACTGCTGCTGGAGGAAGTCGACGCCGTACAGGCCTACCTCGGCCGCCTTCTTGACGACCGGCCAGGGAAACTCCTCTGACTCGTCGTATTGGTGCGCGACCGGGCGGATCTCCTTCTCGGCGAAGCTGTGGACCCAGTCTCGGATCTCACGCTGCTCGTCGCTCAACTCGAACGAAACCATGTTGTTTTCCACACTCCTAGAACGTTTCAGTACTTGAACGTACCGGTTTTGGAACCCGAGAATACGCCGCGCTGCGTCATCGTGTCAACTGTTAACTGGAGGGCTTGGAATCTCCCTGGGCTGGCGCCGGCTGGCGGCGGGCGCCCATGGCGATCCGGTAGGCGCTGAAGAGGAGGAGCACGCCGAACAGGCGGGCCAGGAATGAGGTCGGCAGGTTCACCGCCACCAGGGCGCCGATCACGGCTCCGACCACCCCTCCCCCACCCATCCAGATCGCCGCTTCCAGCCGCACGTTGCCCTGGCGGATGTGAGTGATCCCACCCACCAGCGCGGTAGGTATGATCGCCGCCAGCGAGGTCCCCTGCGCCAGTTGCTGGGGCATCCGGAACCCGATTGTCATGATCGGCACGAACGCGAGCCCGCCGCCGATGCCGATTGTGCCGCTGAGGAACCCGGCCACCAGGCCGGCTCCGATCGCCGCCGCGTCGCCCCAGCTCACGGGAACAACACTTCCTTAACGCCGAGGAGCCCCAGGAACACGGCGACCATGAGCTTCAGCTGCCGCTCCGGGATGTGCGACAGCAGCCTCGCCCCGGCGTACGCGCCGACGACGCTGCCGATGACGAGGAACAGCGCCATGTGGAAGTCGACCTGCGGGGCGCCCTTGCGGAAGTAGTAGATCGGCAAGGCCACGATGGCGATCGGGATGATCGCGACTAGAGAGGTGGCGTTGGCCTGGCGCTGCGGCATCTTCGCCCACAGCACCTGGAGCGGCACCATGATGAATCCGCCGCCGACGCCGAGGAGACCGCCCAGGAGGCCGCCGATCAGCCCGATCGCGCCGAAGACCGGGCGGGAGCCTATTCCGCTGCCTTGGGCGGCGATTCTGGTTGGTTGGTCACCACTGTGTGGTGGCGGAACTGGTTGGGGTTCGGGGCCGGCGCCGCCGCTCCCTTCACCTTCTTTTTCTTCTTTGTCTCGCGGCCCTGTTTGTCTCGTCCTTTACCCATGCGCCGTAGTTTCTATGACTTGGGCCAGTTCGCGCAAGAAAGATTCCACATCAGTGACCAGACCGATCGACTGCCAGCTGCCCCGATCCGCAAGCTTGGTGACCACCGCGGGGTTGATGTCGACGCACACCGTGCGCACAACGGCCGGGAGCATGTTGCCCGTGGCGATGGAGTGGAGCATGGTCGAAAGCATCAGGGCCAGGCGCACCCCAGGCAGCGCGGCCCGCATCCGCCGCTGCGCCTCGACCATCTCGGTGATGACGTCGGGCAGCGGACCATCGTCACGCACAGATCCGGCGAGCACGTATTCGACGCTGTGCTCGATGGCTGACTTCATCACGCCGGACTTCAGCTGACCGCTCTCGACCATCTGCTTCAGCCCGCCGGCTGCGCGGACCCGGTTGATCGCGCGCATGTGGTGCTCGTGCCCATGCTCCATCGCCACTCCGCTTTCGATGTTCACGCCGAGCGCAGTGCCAAAGAGAGCCGCCTCGACATCGTGCACAGCCAGCGCGTTGCCGGCAAAAAGGACCTGCACGAAGCCCAGTTCGATGAGCCGCGATAGGTAAATGCCCGCACCTGTGTGAACCACGCCGGGACCGGCGACGACCAGGATCTTTCCGCCTGAAGCGCGGATCTGCCTCATCTCCTCGGCAATCGCGGAGATGAGGACCTTTTTGGGTTTCTCCGCCGAGACCTCACTGCCCATGAAGCTGAAGATTTCGGTCTGGCGGGATCGTTCGAGCGGCGTCACACGCACGCCCTCATACCCGACCACCACCTCCATCCCAGGCTTGGCGCCCTGGAAGACGATGCACCATGCGCGACCTGCCGCACGATCGACAGCGATCGCGGTGTCCATCTCGATGTTCTCCACGCGCACCCAGCGACTGTCGATCAACACCTCGGTTGGCAGGTTGCTGGTCGAGTAAAAGCCTTCGGGAAAGACGCCTTCGTTGGGGACCTTTTCCACACGAGCGGGCTTCTCCTCTTCCGCGGTGGCGCCGAGCGCTCGCGCCTGCCGCACTATGCGGTCGAGGTCTTCCGCTGATCCGGCGACGACCTCCATGCGGCAGATCGATGTGTCGGTCTTGTGCTGGCCGACCTTCAACTCCTCGATGGTGAAGTTGCCGCCGAGGTCCATCACCATGTCCATCACCTGCGGCAGGATCATCGAGTCGATGATGTGACCGGTCAGCACAAGCCGCGCGGTGTACTTGCGCTCGTCACGGGGTCCCCGCGAACTCACGGCGAAGCCTCCGACTTAAGGGGTCCCCGCGAACTCACGGCGTAGCCTCGGAGTTCGTGGGGATTTTTCGTGGGGCTTTCGCTCATACGCGGACGCCCGCGGCGGCGTTTAGCTGGCGCTTCAACGCTTCCGCCTCGCGCGCCGCGCTCTTCGCGTAAAGCACGCTGCGGCTGGCCGAGACGAGGCACGACGCCCGATCGCCGTTCCACGCTCCGCGCACAGACGCCTCGACGTCACCGCCCTGTGCGCCTACCCCAGGGATCAAAAAGGGCAGCGCGCTGGTGCTACGCACCTCGGCGATTTGAGCCGGCGCTGTCGCTCCGACAACGAGCCCGACGTTGCCGGCACCGTTCAATCGCTCGGCAAGCTCCGCGACATGTAGGTAGATGGGCTTGCCCGCAGCCTCGAGGTGCTGGAGGTCGACCGCGCCTGGATTGGACGTCCGGCAGACCACGTACACACCACGGTCGCCGTACTTCGTGAACTCCTCGATCGAGTCAGAACCCAGGTACGGGTTGACGGTGGCGGCGTCCATTCCGAGGGTAACGAATACCGCGCGCGCGTACGTCGCCATCGTGTTTCCCATGTCACCTCGCTTGGCGTCGAACAGGAAGGGCGTTTCTGGAGCCTCGTCTCGAAGCTCCATCAGCGCCGACCAGCCGTCGGGCCCGTACTGCTCCCAGAAGGCGCTGTTGGGCTTATAGCAGCACACGTGCTCCTCGGTCTGGCGCACCACGGCCCGGCAGTGCCGCAGCGCGCCGGCGGCGCCGCCCTCGATCCGCTCGGGGTCGGGATCGAGACCGACGCACAGCAGAGTGTTGCGTTCGGCAGAGAGCGCGCGGAGACGGTCGAAGTAACCCAAGGCAGTCCCAATGCTAAGTGCCTCCGCTTCCCGAGGTCCGCCGAAGATCCAAGGAACTCAGAAGGGGAGCACTCACCCAGGCCCGGAAGTCAAAATTGATGATGTGGGACAACCACTGCGCGTGGCTCTGGCGCAGATCAACCCGACCGTCGGTGACCTCGAGGGCAATTCCCGGCTGATCATCGACTGGATCGGTCGCGCGCGCGACCAGGGCGCCGACATCGTGTGCTTCCCGGAGCTCGCCCTGACCGGCTATCCGCCGGAGGACCTGGTCCTCAAGCGCGCGTTCGTACGCGACAACCTGAAGGAGCTCGAGGTCGTGACCAAGGCGACGAAGGGGATCACAGCGGTAGTCGGGTTCGTCGACGACGACGGTGCCACTTTCAACGCGGCCGCAGTCATGCACGGCGGCGAACTCAAGGCTGTCTACCACAAAGTGTTTCTGCCGAACTACGGCGTGTTTGACGAGCAGCGTTACTTCGAGCCGGGCCATCGCTGCCCCATCCTCGAGCTCGATGGCGTCCGGATCGGGGTGTCGGTCTGCGAGGACTGCTGGTACCCCTCGGGCCCGATGGCGTGGCAGGCACATCACGGCGCGGAGCTGCTGATCAACATCAACGGCTCGCCGTACCACGCCAGCAAGCGCGCGGAGCGCGAAGCGATGGTCGCCGAGCGGGCAGAGACCTACGGCGCCTTCGTCGCATATGTCAACACGGTCGGCGGCCAGGACGAGCTTGTCTTCGACGGAAACAGCGTCGTGTTCGGCCCGCGCGGAGAGGTCCTGGCTCATGCGGCGTCATTCGTCGAAGAGCTGCTGGTGTGCGACATGGACATCGAGGCCGCGCGCCGGGTGCGTCCGGTCGAAAAGATCCGCTACGAGGCCGAAGGAGCGCAGCGTCTCGAGCTCGTCGTGACCGAAGTGCCGTTGACCCGAGCAACCGCTCGCAAGCCCAAACCGCCGATCGCGCCGCGCCTCGCCACGCCGCTGGAGGGCGCGGCTGAGATCTACACGGCGGTGGTGCTTGGGACGCGCGACTACATCCGCAAGCAGGACTTCAAGAAAGTCCTGATCGGCCTATCGGGCGGAGTCGATTCCGCGCTCACCGCCGCCATCGCCTGCGATGCGCTGGGCCCGGAGAACGTGATCGGCGTTCGCTTGCCTTCACGGCACACGTCCGCCGACAGCCTGGAGGACGCCGGACTCGTGGCCGAGCTGCTCGGCATGGAGCTCCAGGACTACTCCATCGAACCGCCGCACCGCGGGTTCGAAGAGGTGCTGGCACCGGTGTTCAGGGGCACCAAGCCGGGCGTGGCCGAGGAGAACATTCAGCCGCGCATCCGCGCCACCATCCTCTACGCGCTGTCGAACAAGTTCGGCTACATCGTGCTGAGCACGGGCAACAAGTCCGAGCTGGCGACCGGGTACGGGACGCTCTACGGAGACATGGCGGGCGGCTACGCGGTGCTCAAGGACATCATGAAAACGACGGTCTACGAGCTCTGCCGGTACCGCAACTCACTGAGCCCGGCGATACCCGACAGGGTGCTGTCCAAGCCACCCTCGGCTGAGTTGAAGCCTGACCAGAAGGACACCGACAGCCTGCCGCCCTACGACGTGCTCGACCCGATCCTCCGGGGCTACGTGGAAGAGGACCAGAGCCCTGAGGAGCTGGTGGCGGCCGGCCACCGGCCGGAGACCGTCGCTCGCGTGATCCAGCTGGTCGACCGCAGCGAGTACAAGCGCAGGCAGGCGCCTCCCGGAGTCAAGATCACGCCCCGGGCTTTTGGGCGCGACCGGCGAATGCCGATCGTCAATCGGTACAGTGCGAACGGCGCAAAACGAGCGCCCAACTAAGCCCCAACGGCATAATTTCCATCGATACCGTGTATAGACAGGAGCTATATGGCTGATTCGTTTGACGTGGTCGTGATCGGAGGCGGGCCCGGCGGATACGTGGCCGCCCTGCGCGCGGCCCAGCTCGGTGCAAAGACGGCCATCGTGGAACGGGACCGGATGGGAGGCACATGCCTGGTGCGCGGATGCATTCCGACCAAGGCCTTGCTGCAGTCAGCCGAGCTCTACACGATGGCCAAGACAGGAGCTCCCTTCGGCCTGACCGCCGACAAGATCGGCTTCGACTGGTCCGTCGCCCTGAAGCGAAAGGCAGGCGTGGTCGATCAGCTGGTCAAGGGCGTCGAGGGACTGCTCAAGGCGGGCGGCGTGACGATGATGCGCGGCACCGCGAGCCTCGCGGGGAAGGGCACGGTCGACATCTCGGGCGAGCGCCTGCAGGCCAAGGACATCATCATCGCGACCGGCTCCGCCATCGCGCGGATCCCGCTGAAAGGCGCGGAGCTGACCATCGACTCGGACCAGATCCTGGAGCTGAAGGAAGTACCGAAGCAGCTTGCCGTCATCGGCGGAGGCGTGGTCGGCATGGAGTTCGCCGCGATGTTCGCGGCGCTCGGCAGCAAGGTCACAGTGTTCGAGATGCTGCCGCAGGTCCTGCCGATGGTCGACGCGGACCTGGTCGCTGCCTACACAAAGCATCTTTCGGGTCTCGGCGGCGAAGTCCACACCAACGCCAAGGTCGAAGAGGTCACCAAGCACAAGGGTGGCCTGCAGGTCCGGTTCTCCTCCGGCGGCGAGGGCGGCTCGGTGGATGCCGACCAGGTCCTGCTCGCTGTCGGCCGGGTCCCCTACACGCAAGGACTCGAGGCGGAGAAGGCCGGCGTCAAGCTCGAGCGAGGACGCGTCGTGGTCGACGCGCAGCTCCGAACCACGGCGGACGGCGTCTGGGCGATCGGCGACGTGATCGGCGGGATCATGCTCGCTCATGTCGCGTCCTACGAGGGAGTGTGCGCGGTCGAGAACATCGTCGGGCACGCCAACCGGACACCCGACTATCGCGCGGCTCCCAACTGCGTCTACACCGACCCGGAGATCGCGCACGTTGGCCTGGGTGAGAAAGAGGCCAAGGAGCAGGGACTCGACGTCAAGATCGGCAAGTTCCCCTTCGCGGCGTCTGGCCGCGCGCTGACGCTCGGACAGTCGGAAGGCTTCGTGAAGGTTATCGCTGACGCGAGCTCGGGCAAACTGCTCGGCGCGCACATCATCGGCCCGCGGGCCACCGACCTGATCGCGGAGGCGACGCTGGCGGTCCAGAACGGCCTCACGCTCGAGCAGATCGACCTGACCATCCACGCGCATCCGACGCTGCCCGAATCGTTGATGGAGGCGGCGCTCGCGGCGCAGGGGCGGGCGATTCACATTGCTAACAAGCGCATTGCAAATTCCATCTCCCCACCCGCCGGCAAAACCGGCGACCTCCCCATAAATGGGGAGGTGAAGAGTCAGGAGACGGTTCAGGTGCAAAATCGAGTGCAGCAGATGTCGGCCCCGGTCAAGTCTCCGCCACCCCCCACCGCGATCACACCGAAGTCGCTCGAGCTCAAGAAGGAGAATCGCGACTTCCTGCTCGGCCTCCACCGCCAGATGCAGCTGATCCGGCGCTTCGAAGAGCGCACTCAGGAGCAGTACACGAAGGCGAAGATCGGCGGCTACTGCCACCTGAACATTGGCGAGGAGGCGACGGTCGTCGGGAGCTTCGCCGCCTTCAAGCCGAACGACTACGTCTTCACCAGCTATCGGGAGCACGGTCATGCGATCGCGCGCGGCATCGACCCTAGAGCAGTGATGGCCGAGCTCTTCGGCAAGGAGACCGGCACGTCGCACGGTCGCGGCGGTTCGATGCACATGTACGGCGCGGACCTTCGCTTCATGGGCGGGTACGGCATCGTCGGCGGCCACCTGCCGCTCGCCGCCGGGGGTGGCTGGGCGGTCAAGTACCGCAAACAGAAGGACGTAGTCGTCTGCATTTTCGGCGACGGAGCAACGAACATCGGCGCGTTCCACGAGTCGCTCAACCTCTCAAAGGTCTTCCAGCTCCCCGTGGTCTGGTTGTGCGTCAACAACCGCTACGGCATGGGCACGCCTGTCGAGAACGCCTCTGCGGTCGCTGACATCTACAAGAAGGCCTGCGCGTACGACATGGAGTCGATCCAGGTCGACGGCATGAACCTGCGCGAGGTGATGTTGAAGACGAGCGAGATCGTCGAGAAGACCCGCGCGGATTCCGAGCCGAGATTCGTCGAGGCGCTTTGCTACCGCTTCAAGGGACACTCCGTCGTCGACCCGGACAAGTACCGGTCAGCTGAGGACAAGGAGAAGTTCCGCAACGCAGACCCCATCGTCGCGTTCGAGCACGAGCTCGAGAAGAGCGGGCTGGCGGACGAGGAGTACTTCAAGAAGGTCCGGCAGGAGATTGACGCCGAAGTCCAGGAGATCATCCGCTTCGCCGACGAGAGTCCCGACCCCAAGCCCGAGGACCTGTACAAATACGTGTACGCCGGTGAGTGGGAAAACCGGCCCGAGCTCCGCGGAGACCCGCTCTAATGGCGACTAAGCTCGCTGCCCCGACAGACGAGAAGCTCTACCGCGTCGCGCTGCGTGAGGCGCTCAGCGAGGAGATGGAGCGCGACGACAGCGTCTATCTGATCGGCGAGGACATCGGCAAGTTCGGCGGAGCATATCGCGTCACAGAGGGCCTCCTCGACAAGTTCGGACCGCAGCGTGTCGTCGACGCGCCCATCGCCGAGGAGGGCTTCGTCGGCGCGGCGATCGGCTCCGCCATGCTCGGCCTGCGTCCCGTCGTCGAGATGATGACGATCAACTTCTCCCTCGTCGCATACGACCAGATCGTCAACAACGCAGCGAAGATCCGCTATATGTTCGGCGGCGAAGCCAAGGTGCCGATGGTGATCCGCATGCCCGGCGGCGCCGGACATCAGCTTTCGGCCCAGCACTCACACAGCCTGGAGGTCATCTACGGCCTGATCCCCGGCCTCCTCGTCGTCGCACCGACCACCCCAGAGGACGCGAAGGGAATGCTGAAGTCGGCGATCCGAAGCGACAACCCGGTGATGTTCCTCGAATCGATGGGCCTTTACAACGTGCGAGGGATCGTCCCTCCGGGCGACTACACCACACCCATCGGCAAGGCGGCGATCCGGCGCACCGGATCGGACGTGACCGTGGTTGGCGTGTCGCGCATGGCAGTGCTCGCGTTCGAGGCGGCTAAGCAGCTCGAGGAAGAGGACGTCGACGCGGAGGTCATCGACCTGCGCTCGATCCGGCCGATCGACTGGCAGCCGATCGTCGAATCGGTGCGCAAGACAGGCCGGTGCGTGGTGGTCGAGGAGGGCTGGGCCACCTACGGTGTGACCGCCGAGCTCGCCGCCGGCGTGCAGGAGCGAGCCTTCGACTACCTCGACGCACCGGTGCGACGGCTGGGCGGCGCCCAGGTCCCGATGCCGTACAGCCTGCCGCTCGAGCGGGCGTCCATCCCCACCAGCGAAGACATCAAGAAGCTCGTTCGCTCCGTCGTGGGGAAGTAGAAAGGTGAGGACTCGCCCAAATGCCTGACGTCAACATGCCGAAGCTCTCCGACACGATGGAGGAGGGCACCATCGTCGAGTGGAAGAAGAAGACCGGCGATGAGGTGAAGGCGGGCGACGTGCTGGCCGAGGTCGAGTCGGACAAGGCCACGTTCGACCTCGAGGCTGAGACCGGCGGCGTGCTTTCGATCCTGGTCGAGCAGGGCGTGCCGGCGAAGATCGGAGCGCCGATCGCTCGGATCGGAGACGCTTCCGCCGCCCCGGCGAAGGAGAAAGCGAAAGCACCTCCCGCCGCAGCAAAACCCAAGGAACCCGAAGCTCCTCCTCAAGTGGTTGAGGAGACACCGGCTGCCGCGGCTTCAACTGTTCCAGCTCCCCATCCCCCGCCTCCTGCGGGGACTTCGCCACAAGTGGGGAAGCCGGAGCCTGCCGAGGCTGAAGATGGGCAGCAAATCAAGGCGTCGCCGCTGGCCAAGCGACTCGCCGCCGAGATGGGTGTCGACATCGCTTCTCTGACCGGGAGCGGACCCGAAGGCCGGATCGTCAAGGAGGACGTGCTTGCCGCGGCAGGCGACAAGACGACCGGCGAACGCAGGCGCCCCACCCCCGCCGAGCCGCGACCGGCCGGTCCAGACGTCGAGGTCGTCGACCCGACGCGGATGCAGGCCACCATCGCGCGGCGCATGACCGAGGCCAAGTCCACGGTGCCGGAGTTCACGGTCACCGTCGAGGCTCGCGTCGACGAAGCGGTGAGCATGCGCCAGCAGCTGAAGGATTCCGTCCCGGGTGCTGACAAGGTGACGATGACCGACATGCTTGTGCGCGCATGCGCGCTTGCGCTCCGCATGTTTCCCGAGGTCAACACCTCGTGGGTCGACGGTAAATTCCAGCGCAAGCGCGCGGTCAACATCGGCCTCGCGGTCGCGCCAAGCCAGGGCATGGGCCTTCTCGTCCCCGTGGTCCACGACGCCGACATCAAGGACCTGATCCAAATCTCCATCGAGTCGCGACAGGTCATCGAGCGCGCCCGCTCCGGGCGGCCCAACGAGGGCGACCTCAGTGGAGCGACCTTCTCGATCTCCAACCTCGGCATGTATGGGGTCGACGAGTTCGTGGCGATCATCAACCCTCCGGAGGCGGCCATCCTCGCGGTGGGTGCGATCAAGGACGTGCCGGTGGTTGACGAGGGCCGCATCGTGGCCGGCAAGGTCATGCGCATGACCCTGTCCGTCGACCACCGCGTTTTTTACGGTGCCACCGCCGCGCAGTTCATGGCGGAAGTCAAGCGGCTGATCGAAAACCCGGTGACCCTGGTCGTCCCGCCGACCCGCTAGGACCCTGCCTCGATCGGCGTGTGCGCTAGGGGCCGAGCGCGAGGAATTGCTGGAAATGAAGGATCAACTGTGCCATGCGCCGCGGGTCCAGCACCCCCAATTCCTGAACATTCAGACCGTACGCGGGCTGGAAGGCTGCAAGCTGCAGCTGCGATACACGGTCCAGCTTTATTGCTCCCTCATGGATACTCAGACCGTTGTCTCCGCCGAGATGGAACGCCGAAGGTATCTCGCCACGCTCGATCCGATCACGGTTGTGCGCTAGTGATCCGCCCTCGTTGTATGAGAAAAAACCTAGAAATCTGACGAGACCGCTCCGGAGCTCAGAGGTCGGCGAAAGGATCAAGCCCGGGCGCATCTTCGCAAACGTGAAGATCCATTCCTGGCCACCTACTCTAGGAATGGCTTCAATGGCTTTGACGGGCGACAGCTTGCTCATCCTGAGCTCACCCTTGGGCCGCATGACATGTAACTCGTCGGGAAACCACGTCATCGGCAATCCCGAGTACAGAACTCCCTGCTTGCATTTGCCGCCGGGCGGCAGCCAGTCGCTCAGGTCGATCCTACCGAGTCGCGATAGCGATGTCTTCGGCAGCGAGCTCCGGCTCGCCCGCAGAGAGTGCTGAAACGTCCACTTCCACGTCCGCGAATTCGGCAGGCAAGGACTGCGACCTGTCGATGTCCGCCCACACGAATTCGGTTGGAGAGCGCCACTCGCGCCGGAGGCGGGCACGCTGCATTTCCAACTGGAGAAAGGCGACTTCTGCATCGGTTTGAGCCCTGGCCTCGGCGACCTCCTCGATGAGCTGCTGGAAGGCGACCGACTGCTTCTTACCCTCAGCAAGGCGGTCGAAGAGACGCTTGACCTCCGGCTGCATCGAGAAACTCAGCGTTACGGCTTCGCGCGGCATGATCACACCTTAGCGCAGTTGTCATTGACCGTCAATAACGCCGACTAAGATCAGCAGGCAGTCCTGCGGGAGGGCAGGGTTAGAAGCCGGGTGGCTCTACGAAGCCGCCCGGGCGGCTTCGAACTGGCTCACGCTCGCCGAGATGCCGGCGATGAGCTGCCAACCGTCCGAACCGCCAAGCCCATCGGTCATCACGACCACGATGTAGGCACCATCGGGACCATCGGGGACCAGGGCCGCGTCGTTGTCGACCAGGTCGAGGGTTCCGGTCTTGTGCACCACCGTCACGCCCGCCACCCCGGCCGGGATGCCGCTCTCGGTTCTGGTGTTCGTCAAGAACGGATAGAGCCATGCCTGCGCGGCGGCGCCCCCGAGATCACCCTGGACCTCGGCGAGCCACAGCGTCGCCAGGTCGGCCGAGGTCGTCGTGTTGCCGTCGAACAAGGCAGAGTTGCTCGCGCCGAGTGAAGCCGCCCAGGCGTTGAGCGCGCCCGCGCCACCGAGATCGCGAACGAGCATGTGTCCGGCGGTGTTGTCCGAGTACGTGCCGGTACGCCTCGCCAGCTCGTTGCGGGTAAAGCACGAGCCGTCCCCGTAGTCGTCGAACCAACCGTCTTCGTAGTCGCTTTCCTGGTAGCAGACCAGGCCGTTGGGATCGGTCTTGCCGGCGGCGATGTTCTGCGCCTCCAGCATCAGGGCGGCGAGCTTGTACGTGCTCGCGGCGGTGAAGACCCCTCCGCCGTTCACCGACCAGACGGTCGGATCCGCTCCATCGAGCTCAACCAAGGTCACGCCAACCGAGGCGCCGCTCGAGGCAATCAGCTGCTGGACAGCGCCCGCCAACCCGCTCATGTCGCGCGGCGCGACCGCGATCGGCGTCTTCGTCGTGATGTCGATGGTTCCGATCTCCATCGGCCCCGTGTCCGTCTCGGTCAGGCCTGTCACCGGGGTCGAGGCCGGGACGAAGACTGCGGGGATGACCTGCACCTGATCGACTGAGCTCTCCTCGGGTGTCGTCCGCGTGGGACTGGATTCGCTGGCCGAAGCTGTGATGAGCGAGGCGACCGGCCGCAGCTTGGCCTGGACGTCACCCGAGCCGACCGTCAGGATCGCCACCATGACAACCACGGGCAAGAACCCGGGGGAAACCCGCCGGCGCTCGCTCATGCGGTACAGGTTGACGACCATCTTTAAGACTTAACTGGGACCATGCTGTGAACCTGTTGTGAACCTAGGCTCGATTGGCAAAGCCTCTGTCGGCTTTGGGTGATGAATGTGTAAACGTCACCGAAAGCCGTCTGGTAACTGAGGTCGACTAGCTTCTCTGGAAGCCTTCGGGCGCCCTCAAACCGAAGCCGAGGCTCCGGTCGAACGAGATGTGAGCAGTCCAAGCCAGCCCGGCCGCCAACCATTCGGGCGAGTGCAACAGAAACGTGATCACAACCAGCACAGCCGGCGCCCAGTAGCGGTGCAACGCGTTGTAAAGCGGCACCGCTCGAGGGTGCAACTGGCCGCGCGCAAGGTTACTTGACATTCCAGCCAGGAAGGAGATGTCGGGGGCGATCGCAAAGATCACGAGCGGCCACCAGCTCGCGTGCTGCGTGACGACTTCAGCGATCGCAAGTCCCGTCGCGACCAAGCCGACGGCCGCGTAGGCAAGCCTCTTCAAGGTGTCTACGGCGCGGGCGCCGGCTCATCTGCCTGCGCGGGCTTGGCCGCCGCGGGCAGGAGCAGGTGCAGCTTCAGGTCATGGTCCTGGCCGAAGTCCGCCCACAGCTTCCCGCGCATCGCGGTCGCCAGCTCTTTCGAGATGGCCAGGCCCAGGCCGACCCCTCCGGCTGCTGCCGAACGCGACGGGTCAGCGCGGTAGAAGCGCTCGAACAGCCTGTCGGGATCGGGCTGGTGGGCGCCGGTCTCGTTGGCGACGACCACCTCCACTCCCGAGACGTTGGACAGCGCCGAGATCTGGATCGGCGTCCCTTCGGGGGCGTACTTCACGGCGTTGTCGAGCAGGTTGTCGAGGATCTGGTGCAGCCGCTCCGGGTCGGCGGCGACCGGCGGTATGCCGGGCGGAAAGGCGAGGTTGAGCTCCAGCCGCCGCTTGCCTGCGCGCGGCCGGACGAGCTCCAGCTCCTGCTCGAGCAACCCTCCCATGTCGACCGCGGTGATGTGCATCGAGATAGTGCCTCCCTCCACTCGCGCCAGGTCCAGCAGCTCCTGGGCCATGCGCAGGACGCGCTCGGATTCCTCGTGCACGATGATCGCCGCCCGGGTCCGCTCGACCTCGTTCAGCAGGCTGCCGTCGACCAGCGCCTGGCTGAAGCCGATCAGGCTCGTGAGCGGAGTCTTCAGCTCGTGCGACACGTTGGCGAGGAACTCACGCTGGATCTTGCGCGCGCGCTCGACGGCTTCCGCCATCCGGTCGAAGGCAGCTCCGAGCATGCCGATCTCGTCGTGGCCGCGGATGCGGACGCGGCGGGAGTAGTTCCCGGCGGCGATATCCTCGGCCGCGCCGGCGAGCTGCGTGAGCGGCCGCGTGAGGGAGCGGCTGATAAGAAGGATGAGGAGCATGGCGACTATCAGCGCGGCGCCACCCGCTTCGAGCAGCCGCTTCGAAAGCTCGCCCGCCGCCGCCGTCACCACCAACGCCTCTGGCTGCGCGAGCACGACATAGGCCGCCCCGATCGGGTTGCGCGCCGGGGCAATCTTGAAGGCGGCGGCGATGTAAGCCTGGCCGCCGAGCGTGGTCCGCGCCTCTCCGATTCCGGCCACACGTCGGGAATCCGTGATCGGGATCGTGGTGACAAACATCTCCGTGCCGCCGCTGTCCCACACAACTTTCTGGTGTGAGTCGAGAAGCAGCAGTCGGTTGCCGCTCAACGTTGGCTCGACTACCGCGCCCAGCCGGTCCTCGTACTCCACAGGTGGGTCGAGCTTGCAGTTCGGCGGACCCGGCATCGACACCACGGCCGGTCGCATGAGGCATTCCTGATTTTTGACCTGATCCTTGACCACGACCACCCTTCGGTCCAGCTGTTCCTGAACGTTCTGGACCACCAGGTCGCGCACCAAGAGCCAGGTCAGAGCGCCGGCGAGGAGCAGGCTGACCACGACAATGCCTGCGGCGGCCGCCAGGAGGCGGAGTCGGAGGGTCAGCTGGCGTCCAGCTCCAGCCTGTAGCCCACGCCCCAGACCGTCTGGATGGTCGGGTCGGTGACGCTCGCCGCCGCCAGCTTCTCGCGCACCTGCTGCACGTGGACGTCAACCGTTCGCGTGTAGCCGGGGAAGTCGTAGCCCCAAACAAGGTCCAGCAACTCGCTGCGCTGGAAGACGCGGCCGGGATGGCGGGCCAGCAGCGCCAGGAGGTCGAACTCCTTGGGCCGCAGCTGGACCTTCGCCTTGCCGTACCGGACCTCGTGGCGCTCGAGGTCGATCTCGAGCTTGCCGGCGCGGATCAGCTTCGGCTGGTCGGGTTCGATGTGCGCGCGCCTGAGCAGGGCCTTCGCTCGCGCGACCAGCTCCTGCGGGTGGAACGGCTTGGTCAGGTAGTCGTCCGCCCCCACCTCGAGCCCGACCACCATGTCGGTGACCTCGTCGCGCGCGGTGAGCATGATGATTGGCACCTGGCTCTGCTTGCGGATCTCTTTGCAGATCGTCAGCCCATCCGCGCCGGGCAGCATGATGTCCAGGATCACGAGGTCGGGCTTGAGCTGGCCGAACCTCGTCAACGCCTGGGTGCCGTCGCCTACTCCCTCGACCTCGTAGCCCTCACGTGTCAGGTAGAGACGTGCCAGCTCGACGATGTGTGCTTCGTCGTCCACGACCAGGACCTTGGAGCTCAAAACAGTCGCCACAGCATCAATAGATCACCACACCGTCAGACGGTTGTCGTGCAGGCATGAGGGAAATGTAAACGTCGCCCCCTTGTTTGGGATCCCCGCGCGTGCCGTGCGGGATTGCTATTTCCCGCGCTTGGCGTCGGTGCGCGTCGCCTGGCGGGCCGCGCCCTTCTCCCCACCCGCCCGCAGGACGAGCTTCAACGGGTTGCCAAACAGGCCAAAGCGTTCCCGGATCTTCTTTTCCAGATAGCGCCGGTACGAGAAATGGAGGAGCTGGGTGTCGTTAACAAAGAGAACGACCGTGGGCGCCTCGCCGCTGGCCTGCGTCGCGTACCCCAGCTTGAGGCGCCTGCCCTTGAAGCTCGGCGGCGGATGCGACAGGAAGGCCTCGCGCAGCACCCGGTTGAGCTCGTTGGGTGGCATCTTGATCCGCCGCTGCCCGACCACCTCCAGCGCCGCCGGGATGATCCCGCCGATCCCTTCTCTGGTCTTGGCCGACACGGTGACGATCGGAGCGAAGGGCGCGAACTTGAAGTCCTTGGCCAGCACCGCCCGCCAGTGAGCAGGCTTTCGGTCCGCCGCTTCGACGAGGTCGATCTTGTTCACCACCAGCACGAGGCCCTTGCCCGCTTCCAGCGCGTAGCCGGCGACGTGCTGGTCCTGGGCCAGCACGCCGGCCGACGCGTCGATCACCAGGAGAACCGCGTCCGCGCGCTCCATCGCGTGAATTCCTCGCATCAGGCTGTACCGCTCGATCTGGTCCCGGTTGGACGACTTGCGCCGGATCCCGGCCGTGTCGATCAGGACGACCGGCATTCCGTCGTAGACCAGCTCGGTGTCGATGGGATCGCGCGTGGTACCCGGCACCGGGCTGACCAGCGCCCTTTCGTCCCCGAGCAGGGCGTTGAGCAGCGATGACTTGCCGACATTGGGCCGGCCCATGATCGCGATCCGGTCGGCCTTCTCCGCGGTGGCCGCTTCGAGCTCGGGCGGAGGAAGCTCTTCGAGCACGCGATCGAGAAAGTCCCCCACTCCGATGCCGTGCTGGGCCGAGACGAGCGACGGCTCGGCGAAGCCAAGCTCGAGGATCTCGTGGGCGAAGTGCCTTTCGCTCGGCGAGTCCGCCTTGTTGGCGGCGACGACCACGCGCCGGCCCGAGCGGCGCAGCAGCTTCGCGATCTCGCGGTCGATCGGCGTGAGCCCCTGGCGGACGTCGAGCAGCAGGACGATGACCTGCGCCTGGTCGATCGCGACCTTCGTCTGAGCCTCGATGGCGCCCTGAGATGAGTCCTTGGCACTATCCAGGTCCAGGCCGGCCGTGTCGACCACGGTGAACTCCCGCCCGCGCCAGTCGGCGACGCCATACAGCCGGTCCCGTGTCAACCCCGACTGGGGGTCGACGATGGCCTTGCGCCAGCCGAGGATGCGGTTGAACAGGGTCGATTTACCGACGTTGGGGCGGCCGACGATAGCGACGATCGGGCGGGGCACGGGGTCAATTAGACCGGCTTTGATTCGCCGGCGTTAAAACACGGACGCCGGCCTCCATACTGGGACCGTCTGATGGCACCCGGGCTACTCTCTGTGTGGCCTCGTCTGGTTCGCGTCATGCGGCGACGCGTCTCCTTCTTGACCGAGCCGCCCCCCTGTGCGGTGTGCGGTCGCGGGCATGCGCAGACCGACTGGCTGATCGATCCCATGGGTGGCCCACACGGCCTTTGCCCGGGCTGCATCCCTGACGACCGAATGCTTGCACCGATGACGAGGCGCCGCTAGGCGACCTCCAGCGGTTCGGGGCCGAATGGCCCACCGTCCTTCTCGGCCACGAAACCGTTCTGGTCGACGGCCTTTCCATTTTCGATCGAAACGATCAGGTAGACGTACCCGGCCCACGCTCGCTCGGTGTCGAACCGGGAGGCCTGCGCGGGATGGTCGGGGTGGCTGTGGTAGTAACCGACGATGTCGAGCAATGCGGCGTCCGCCTCACGCTGGATGCGGATGTGGTCGCGGGGATCGATCTCGTACCGGTCTCGAGCGCGCTCGACGATGATGTTGCGAGCCCGCCGCACCTCGGTCACCCTGCCTTCGCCTCGCGGGCCGAGCATGATGCCGCAGATCTCGTGCGGGTAACCCTCGGCGCCGTGTTCACGGATCGCCTCGAGCGCGTCGGGCGCAATCCTCATTTGCGGACGTAGAGCCCGGTCGACAGGTAGCGATCGCCCGAATCCGGGAAGACGGTGACCACCACACCTTCCTGGATCGTCATCGCCAACCGCCGCACCGCCCACAGCACCGCGCCGCTCGAATGCCCGACGAGCAGCCCTTCGGTGCGCGCGGCGGCGCGGGCAAGGTCGTAGGCGGCCTCCGTCGGACAGCCCCACACCTCGTCCGCGAGGCTGGGGTTCCAGATCTTCGGGACGATGGCAGTCGGAAGATGCTTCAGGCCCTCGAGCCCATGAAACGAATCCTCAGGCTGCACCGCGATCGTGTGAATGGGCCGGAGGTGCTCCTTGAGGCGCCGGGACGTGCCGACGAAGGTGCCCGTGGTGCCAAGGCCGGCGATGAAGTGCGTCACCCGTCTGGACGTCTGCCGCAAGATCTCCACCGCGGTGCCCTCATAGTGCGCGAGGGCGTTGGCGGGGTTTGAGTACTGGTCCGGATAGAAGTAGGCGTCCGGGTCCTTGGCCACGAGCTCGCGCACGAGCCTGATGGCGCCGTCGGACCCCTCGCCCGCGTCGCTGTAGACGATCTCCGCGCCGTAGGCTGCGATCAGCGTCTTGCGCTCGGCGCTCACATTCGAGGGCATCACCAGCTTGACTCGATAACCCTTGGCCGCGCCGACCATCGCGTACGCGATGCCGGTGTTGCCCGAGGTCGAGTCGATGAGCGTCTTCGCCGGCGTGAGCGCACCGCTCCGCTCGCCGTCTTCGATCATGTACAGCGCCGCGCGATCCTTGACTGAGCCGCCCGGATTGAACCACTCGGCCTTCGCATGCACCTCGACTCGCGGAAACTCGCGCTCGAACATGCGGATGCGCAGCAGCGGCGTGTTGCCGATCAGCCTGGTGATTTCGGTTCTCCGGGTGGTTTGCGGCATCGTCAACAGAATAGAAAGCCGGTCAGCCGGAGAAGTGGACCAGGATGGCCCCTCCCACCACATAAAGCCCGGCGAGCGCGTAGGCGATGATCGAGCGCCGGTACACGGTCCCACCCTCCGGCGCCAGGATGTTGAGCAGCGCCTTCCCGATCACGTAGCCCGCGCCGAGCAGCGTGATGATCGGCGAGCGAGACAGCACTCCATAGAGAAGGATGGCGCCGGCGGCCAGCACCTCGAAGACCTGCAGCGCCGTGTAGACGTGCACTAGAAGTGTCCCAACCCCGAGGTCCGCCGCATATTTCGCGGCAACGACGGGCGGAGCCAAGAAAAGGGTGGCGCAAGGAGGAGCGCATCCGCGGATGCGTGACTCCGCAGCGCCGGGCCCCTTGACGCAGGCTTCAGCGCCCCCCGGGGTCCCCGCGAAATCGCAGATTTCGTGGGGTGGGTTGGCGCCCGCCCGTCTAGGCCGCGAAGATGCAAGGAACTTCGGGGGCGGGACACTATGCGAGAGCTTGGGCGAAGTCGTCGATGACGTCGTCGGTGTCCTCGATGCCGACCGAGACGCGCACCGTCCCGGGCGTCACGCCCAGCCCGGCCCGTTCCTCCGGCGTCAGCGAGCGGTGCGACGTGATCTCGGGATAGGAGATGGTGGTCTCGACGCCGCCAAGGCTGGCGGCGAAGGTGACGAGCTTGAAGCGAGACAGCATCCGCTGCACCGCCTGCCGGCCTCCCTCGAGGTCGAACGCCATCATCCCCCCCGCTCTCTGGGGCAGCAGCCGACTGGCGACAGCTAAGGATGGCGAGTCTTCGAGGAGCGGATGATGCACCCGCGCCACGCCTGGCATCCCCCGCATGGCGCGCGCAAGCGCGAGCGAGTTGTCGCTGTGCCTCCGCATCCTCACGTCGAGGGTGCGCAATCCACGAAGCGCGAGCCAGGCGTCGAACGGGCCCAGGGTGGTGCCGATCCGAACCGAGCGAGCCCTGGCGGCGCCCATCGCCGCCGAACTTCCGACGGATACACCGGCGACGAGGTCCGAGTGACCTCCGATGTACTTGGTGGCGCTGTGCATCACGGCCGTCGCACCCAGCTCGAGCGGCCGGCACAGGATTGGTGAAGCGAAAGTGTTGTCGACGAGAAAAGGGATTCCGCGTTCGTTCGCCATCGCAGCAATGGCTTCGAGATCGGGCACACCACACAGCGGGTTCGTGATCGTCTCGGCGAGCACCAGGCCCGCGCCTTCGAGTGCGCGACGCACATCGTCGAGATCGGTCAGATCGACGAAATGGGCCTCATAGCCGGCCGGTTCGAAATCCTGGCGCAGGAGCGCCATGGTTCCGCCGTACAGCTCTCGCGTGGCGACGATAGTCGTGGGCCGCGGCGCCAGGGCCAGCATCGTGGCGTGCAGGGCAGCCATGCCCGATGCGGTCGCCAGCCCCGCCTCGGCGCCTTCGAGCTCGGCCACGGCCTTCTCGAGCATCTCGCGGTTAGCGTTCGAGTTGCGCCCGTAGTAATGGCCCGGGCGCTCGCCCTTCGCCACGGCGTCGTAGTCGTCGAGGTCGGTGTACACGTGCACGGCGGCCGGGCTCAGGTCAGGCGCCAGTGGGCTACGCGCTCCCAGATCGCGTCCGGCATGTACGGCGCGCGAGGGCGGTTTCACCTGAGCCTGGAACGACCGGCGTAGACCGCAGCCTCGCCCAGCTCCGCTTCGATAAAAAGCAGCCGGTTGTACTTCGCGACGCGGTCCGAACGCGCGGGTGCCCCCGTCTTGATCATTCCGGTGCCTGTGGCGACGGCGAGGTCGGCGATGGTCGTGTCCTCGGTCTCACCAGACCGATGGGAGATGACCGAGCTGTAGCCCGCCTGGCGCGCGAGATCGATGGCGTCGAGCGTCTCGGTCAGCGTCCCGATCTGGTTGACCTTTACGAGCAGCGAGTTGGCCACGCCCCGCTCGATGCCCTCTTTCAAACGCTTGACGTTGGTGACGAAGAGGTCGTCGCCGACCAGCTGCACCTTCTTGCCGAGGCTTTCCGTCAACAGCCGCCACCCGTCCCAATCGTCTTCTGCCATCCCGTCTTCGATCGACACGATGGGGTATCGAGCGGTCCACTCCGAGTAGAGATGAACGAGGGCTGCCGCGTCGAGCGAACGGCCCTCTCCCTTCAGCGTGTACTTGCCGTCCGCATAAAATTCGCTTGCAGCCGGGTCCAACGCGATCGCGACGTCACGCCCGGACTCGTACCCGGCCTGCTTGATCCCCTCCACGAGGAGCTTGAGCGCGTCCTCATTGGAGCTGAGGTTTGGCGCGAAGCCCCCTTCGTCTCCCACGGACGTAGCGAGACCCTGCCCTTTCAGCACCTTCTTGAGCGCTTGATACACCTCCGACACTGCGCGGATCGCTTCGGCAAAGGTAGGTGCTCCGACGGGGCAGACCATGAACTCCTGCAGGTCGACGGAGGTGTCGGCGTGCGCGCCGCCGTTGAGGATGTTGGCCATTGGGAGCGGCAGAGTTGCTGCTCTGGTGCCACCCAGGTACCGGTAGAGCGGCATTCCCTTAGCCTGCGCCGCCACGTGCGCTACCGCCAGCGAGGTGCCAAGGATGGCGTTGGCGCCCAGGCGTCCCTTGTTCGGCGTGCCGTCGAGCTCGATCAGGATGTGGTCGAGTCCCTTCTGGTCGAGGACGTTGAATCCTCGCAGTCGCTTCGCGATCTCGCCGTTGACGTTGGCCACCGCCTTCGTCACGCCCTTGCCGCCGTAGCGCTTGGGGTCGCCGTCCCGCAGCTCGACGGCCTCGTGAACTCCAGTGGATGCGCCGGACGGCACGATCGCGCGAGCACTCCCTCCATCCGTGTGCGCGGTGACGGCGATTGTGGGATTGCCGCGAGAGTCCAACACCTCGAGGGCGGTGAGCCCTGTAAGTCGAACCATCAGAGTGTCGCGACGCCGAGGTCCGACGAAGATTCGCGGCATCGGCGGCCGGAGCCAAGGAAAGGGTGGCGCGACGAGGAGCGCATCAGAGATGCGTGACGAGGAAGCGCCGGGCCCCTTGACGCCGGCTTCAGCGCCGAAGGCGCCCGGACGCCTAGGCCGCGAAGATGCGAGGAACTTCGGTGGCGCGACACTCAGAGTCGAAGTCTAGGGTTTGCCGGTAATCGAGACTATGCGGCCGCGCGGGCGGGCGGCGGCCCAAATCGAGCGTCGGCCCGGACGCTGAAGCCGTAGTTGAGCAGCAGCGCCGCCTCCTCCGTCGAATGGCCGGTGGCGTTGAGCACCACGACGACAAGGTGACGCCCGTCTCGGGTCGCCGTCGCGACCATGCAGCCGCCCGCGTCGTAGGTTAAGCCGGGCTTCAAGCCGGTCGCGCCGGGATATGTCCACAGCAGGCGATTGAGGTTGTGAGGGTAGAACGCCTTGTGCTCCGCGGTGGCCGGGATGGCCACGTCCTTGGTGGCGGCGATGGCGGCGACCTCCGGGTAGTAGCGATTGAGGTACGCGGCGGCGTGTGCCAAGTCGTGCGCCGACATCGCGTGGCCGGGAGCGTCGAGTCCGCTCGGGTTCACGAAGTGGCTGCCGGTCAGGCCGACGCTCTTGGCCTTCTGATTCATCTGGCGCACGAAACGATCGCGCGGCACGATGCCCTGCGCAAGTGCTTCGGCAGCATCGTTACCGGAATCGAGCAGCATGCCGGCGAGCAGCTGCCGCACGGTGACTCGCTCACCAGGCGACAGCCCCATAACGGTCGGGATGACTTGCGTGGCCTCCTTCGTGACCTCCACCACACGATCGAGCGATCCCGCGTCATCAACAGCGACCATCGCCGTCATCAGCTTGGTGAGGCTTGCGGGTGCACGCATCGTCTCGGCGTCCCTCTCCCACAGGACCGTCCGCGTGTCGAGGTCGACGAGATACGCGGCCTGAGCGCGGACCGGCAGGCCAGGCTGCGGATGAGTCGCGAGCCAGAAGTTCGAGAAGGTGAAGTGATCAAAGCTCTTCGGCGCCGGAGCGGTGGCGCGCTCGAGCGTGAACCTGACGGGTACGTGGTGCTGCACGGAGATGAAGCCGGACGTCACGACGACGGCCATCACCAGCCCGATGCCGAGGCCGATCGCGAATAGAACTCTCATGCGGTCTCGACGGCGGCGATAACGGCCGCGCGTCCGCGAGTTCCCTGTATCTGGAACGTAAGCTGCGACGGTGGGACCCCCTAGGTGAGTTTCGCGCTGCGCATTCTAATGGTTGGGCCGGTGGTTAGGGATTCCGCATGCGTGACGCCAGCGGTGCGTGATAGGTGACTACGGGGCCTTCTCCGGCGCGTATTTCGGCGGCGGCGGGTAGGCCGGCACCGGCGAGGTGGTCGGTTCGTGCTGCCGGGCAGCAAGCTCGTCACTCGCCGCTTCCATGGTCTGGATCGCCGTCGCATTATCGGTCTGGTTCATGAAGACAGGCTGGCCGTAGTCGTAGATGCGTACCGCTTTCCACGACGCGGCTACGAGCTGCGTCCCATAGAACGTGTACGTGCCGACCACGCCCTCGCGCGTCTCCTCGGACCACATCTGGTCGAAGACGAAATTGCCGTGCGCGTAGGTGATGAGCTTGCCGTGGTACACCTCGACGCCCTGATACCAGTGAGGATGGTTGCCAATGACGATGTCGGCGCCCCAGTCGATCGTCTCGTGCCCGACGGTTATCGGATCGTCCGGTGCAACGCGGCCACCGGTCATCGGCTGCCGCTCGTACTCCTTGCCCCAGTGAAACTGCACCACGACGATGTCGGCCTGCTGTCGCGCCCTGGCGATGCCCTCCTTCAACGCCGTCTTGTCGATAGAACGACCGACGCCGTTGAAACCGATGAAGCCGAACTTGATGCCGCGCACGTCGATGACTACGACCGGGCCAAGGCCTGAAGTCTGAATCCCATGCTGCTGCAGCAGCGTGACGGTGGCGTTGAGACCTTGGGCCCCGTAGTTCGTGATGTGGTTGTTCGTGAGGTTCGCGACCTTCGTGCCCATCAACGTCAATCCGTCGACGAATCGCGCGTCGCCGCAGAAGGTGAAGCTCTCTGCGGCGCTCACCGGGCAGCCCGCGAACAGGGGCGACTCGAGGTTGATGTACGTGATGTCCGCATTCTTTGTGAAGTCGGCGGTCGGCCGGAAAGGCCATAGGAAGTCGCGGCGCGTCGTGGCGAAGTAGTTGACACCGCGAGCCGGGATCACGTCGCCCGTGACCAGCAGCGTGCGGATCTTTGTCGGGTCCTGCGGCGCGTTGTAGGTCGGGTGGAAGAGCTCTTGCAGGGACAGGACCGGCGGCCGGCCTGTACGGGAAGCGAACGATGGCTGGTCGGCGAAGTCCGGGGCGGCGACGAGTGCCCGCGCGCTCGAAGCCGAAGTGCCGGCGGTAAGGGGGACGGTGGAGTTGTTGCAGGCGGCCAGCAGCACCAGCACTGCCAGGCCGGCAGGTCTCATCTCAGGGGCAATTCTGCCAGCAGGTCCGCGGCGGAGCCGGATGACTCCTTCCGAAGCTCCTTTCACACCCTCGCTTTCAGCTGGTCGATGATGGCGTCCGCGACCTGGCTCGTGCCGACTGCGGTTGGGTCGTTGCGCTTCTCCTTCAGGTCGTACGTCACGTTCTTGCCGATCTCGATCACTGTCGCGATCGCACCCTCGAGCCTATCGGCGGCCTCCACCTCTTCTAGGTGGCGAAGCATGAGAACGCCCGAGAGCATCACCGCCATCGGGTTGACCTTGTTCTGGCCCGTGTACTTCGGCGCACTGCCATGCGTCGCCTCGAAGACAGCGCCGTTGGTTCCGATGTTCGCCCCTGGCGCCAGCCCAAGGCCTCCGATCATGCCGGCGCCGAGGTCCGAGATGATGTCGCCATACAGGTTCGGGCAGCAGAGGACGTCGTACTCCTTGGGGCGCAGGACGAGCTGCATGCACATGTTGTCGACGATCCGGTCCTCGAACTCGATGTCGGGATTCCGCTCGGCGACCTGTCGCGCGACCGCGAGAAACAGGCCGTCGGTGTGTTTCATGATGTTGGCCTTGTGCACCGCCGTGACCTTGCGTCGCTTGTTGCGTCGCGCGTAGTCGAAGGCGAACTGCACGATGCGCTCGCTGCCGCTCACCGAGATGGGCTTGATCGACAGCCCGCTGTCGGGGCGGATCTTTTTCTTAAGCAAACCTGAAATCTCTTCGATCAAGTGGATCGCGTCGGGCGTGCCGCGCTCGAACTCGAGTCCCGCGTAGATGTCTTCGGTGTTCTCGCGCACGATGACGAAGTCGAGGTCGTCGCGAAGGTTGCGCGCGCCCTTGTAGGCCTTGACGGGACGGACCAGCGCGTAGAGGTCGAGCTCCTGCCGCAGCGCCACGTTGACGCTTCGAAACCCGCTGCCTACCGGCGTCGTTATAGGACCTTTGAGAGCGACCTTGTTTTTGCGAATGGAGGCGAGCACCGGCTCGGGAAGTGGAGTGCCGAATTT
The DNA here is from genome assembly GCA_036570165.1 of Candidatus Dormiibacterota bacterium. GTDB lineage: Bacteria > Chloroflexota > Dormibacteria > Dormibacterales > Dormibacteraceae > Palsa-870. The sequence continues at coordinate 58,048 of DATCPI010000053.1, forward strand.
GGCGATGGCGGCTTCGCCCGCCTGCTGCACGTCCCAGTCGAACTCGACCCCCGTGGCTTCGAGCACCCGGACGGTGGCTTCGCAGATCTCGGGGCCGACGCCGTCACCCGGAACGAGAGTTACCGAATGCCGCCCCAACTACGTGATCTACCGGTTTTTGAAATAGTCGGCGTTGATCTTGATGAAATCGCGCCACTGCTCCGGAACCTCATCCTCGGGGAAAATCGCGTCGACAGGACAAGGATCCACGCACGCGCCGCAGTCGATGCACTCGTCTGGGTCGATGTAATACATCTGAGCCGCGTCGTCGGTGTGAATGCAGTCCACCGGACAAACCTCTACGCATGAGGCGTCCTTGACCCCGATACACGGCTGGACGATGACATACGCCACGGTTCTGAAGGGTACCATGCACCCGTAATGCCAGAGAGCGAGCCCAAGCCGAAGCTGATCGAACTCGTGGCCCCTGGGGCGGGTCAGGGGTGGAAGGCCGTGCTCAAGAACGGCAAGCCGGCGGTGATCCACGAGATCCCGGTTCCTCCAGCCGAGGCGACCGCGGCGATTCCGCGCATTCAACGGCTCGCCGACAACCGCCATCCTGCCCTTTCGCCTGTACTCGCGTGGGGCACCGACCCGAACGGCATCTGGGTTGCGGTCGAGCCGAATGAGGGCACCCCGCTTTCGACCATCCTTTCGCGCGGCCCGCTCACGCCGCCCGCCGCTGCCGCGCTGGGAGCTGCGGTGTTGTCGGGCGTGGCCGCGCTGCATGAAGCCGGCATCGCGATGGGAGGCTTCGCCGCTTCGGCCATCCGAGTGAATGCAAACGGCGAGGTGAGGCTGGCGGGCCATCCGGCTGCCGCGGTGCGCGGCGCGCCTTCGCAGAGCGACCTGCGCGCTGACGTGCGTTCGTGCGGCATGGCGGTTTGTGCGGCGTTCGGCGTCGACCCCGCCGGAGCGCCGGCTCCACCCAACATCCCTCCTGGCCTCGTCGTAACGATGCGATCGATGGCGAGCGGCGCGATGGGCCCAGCCGCGGATCGGGCGCAAAACGCGCTGCGCGAGATGGCTTCGGCCCTCATGGCGCCGGATCGTCAGGTCGCGGCCCAGTCCGAGCTTGCGCTCCGAGCAGGTGGTCGAGACACGCCGGGGGTGACACCGTTCGTGCCCTCGGGCACCGTATCCCCCGCTCCCAAGCCCGCGCCTGCCCCTTACATCTCGAATCCGCGGCGCGAAAGCGAAACGCCCGTCAGGGCGCCTGTCTCGTACGACGCGCCGGCGCGGTCCGTGCAAACCTATCCCTCGATCCCTGCACCGACGTACGGGGCAACACCCGCGGCGCCGGCACCGCCTGTGCCCAAGGCGCCAGAACCCCCTCGACCCAGCCCGATCCCAACCTGGGATGACCCCCCGGCCGCCCCGGCGGCCACGAACCCGCCCG
>DATCPI010000054.1:0-7451 GCA_036570165.1 Candidatus Dormiibacterota bacterium
GGTGGAAGTCGCGTGGGCGGACCTTCCCGCCCGGCTCGCATGAGCGGCTTCACCGCGCCCCACTGTGGTTCTCTCCGCTCCACCCAGGTAGGACAACAGGTCGAGCTCTATGGATGGGTCGGGCGCCGGCGCGACCACGGAGGCCTCATCTTCATCGACCTGCGCGACCGCTGGGGCGCAGTCCAGGTCGTGTTCAAATCACCCGAGACGCGAGAGCTCGCCTCCAACCTGCGACTGGAGTTCGTCGTTCGCGTGAAGGGCGTGGTGGGGCGCCGGCCGGACGGCTCGGAGAATCCCGCGATGCCGACCGGCGAGGTCGAAGTCGAGGCCTCCGAGCTGGAGATCATCACGCGAGCCAAGACTCCGCCGTTTCCAATCGAAGACGACACGACCGCCGACGAATCGATTCGACTCAAGTACCGCTACCTCGACCTGCGGCGGCCGCGGATGCAGCGCATCCTCGAACTGCGGCACCGCGTGAACAAGATCATCCATGCATACATGGACGAGCACGAGTTCATCGAGGTCGAAACGCCGTTGCTGGTGAAGGGAACACCAGAGGGCGCGCGCGACTTCATAGTCCCGTCGCGGCTGCACATCGGCGAGTTCTTCGCGCTGCCGCAGTCTCCGCAGCAGCTGAAACAGCTGTTGATGGTCAGCGGCCTTGGGCGTTACTACCAGATCGCTCGCTGCCTTCGCGATGAGGATCTACGCGCGGACCGGGCGCTCGAGTTCACGCAGCTCGACGTCGAGATGTCGTTCTGCGACGAGGAGGACATCTTCACGCTCATCGAAGGGTTGTGGGCGCGGATCTGGAAGCAGATCCTCGACGTGGAGCTCGTCACACCATTCCCGCGACTCGACATGAAAGAGACGCTGCTTCGATACGGCACCGACAAGCCCGACCTGCGTTACGACCTCGTCATCGCGGACCTGGGAGAGGTCCTCGCGCAAACGCAAGCGCAGGTCTTCAAGACAGTGCTCGTCGACGGAGGCGTCGTGCGCGGTTTCGCGGTGCCGGGTGGCAAGGACATGACTCGCCGCGAGCTGGACGACCTGACCACTATGGCCAAAGGGGCTGGGGCCAAAGGCCTCGCCTGGCTGCCGGGCCCGCTCGACAAGTTCGTGTCCGAATCAGAGCAGGCCGGAATCAAGCGCGCGACCGATGCGGGCCCTGACGACCTCGTCCTGATCGTCGCGGACAAGCGGCGCAAGGCAGAGAAAGTTCTCGGTCTCATCCGGCAGCAGGTGGCGCGAAACCGGAAGTTGATCCGAGAAAACGAGTGGCGCTTTCTCTGGGTCTATCCGATGTACCTGTTCGAGGAAGACGACGAGGGCAAGCTGACCTACGGCCATCACCCCTTTACCTCACCGATGGAAGAGGACCTGGCGTTCCTCGACGAGCGGCCATATGACGTCCGTGCCCACGCTTACGACATCGTCTGCAACGGCTACGAGCTGGGCGGCGGAAGCATTCGCATTCACGACCGCGCACTGCAGGAAAAGGTGTTCGAGATCCTCGGCCATTCGACGGAATCGATCCGCGAGCGATTCGGCCATCTGCTCGACGCATTCGAGTACGGCGTCCCGCCGCACGGAGGCATCGCGCCGGGCATCGATCGCATCGTGATGATGCTCGCGGGCACCGAGAACATCCGCGACGTGATCGCGTTTCCTAAGACGCAGAGCCACCAGGACTTGATGCTCGGCGCGCCTAGCCCGGTTGACCCGGCGCAGCTCGAAGAGCTGCACATCAAAGTAGTTCCCCCGAAGAAGGCCGGCTCGTAATATTGGCTGGCTCCCGAAGGGCTGCGGGCGATGTGCGCGTTGCCCAACTAGACAGCATTAGGGACCCCGGAGTCCGGACAGCCGACCAAATGCCCGCTGGACGGGACTTGGAGAGCCATGGCAGGGGACCCACCTGAGCTCGCTCAGGACAACCCACCCCCGTGACCCGGAGGGAGCACCTTTAATCCCCGCGAAATCGGAGGCTGCGCCGTGATTTCGCGGGGGCCCCTCCTCACCGCCCGACGCAGATGCTGAGCGTCATCCCACCGGGCCTGGTCGTGGCCGCGCTGGCCGTGCTCGTCGTGTCCCAGCTCTTCTTCGCCTTACTGCCATACCGGCGCCGTGCGTACCTGCCGATCCTCCTTATGACGGCGATCGGGTTCGGCCTGGGCCAACTCTGGGACTACATCGGCCTTCCATCGCTCCGCCTGGGCCAGGCGAACATGCTGCCCGCGGTGCTGTTCAGCCTCCTCCTCCAGCCGCTGGCTCGCTTCGTCCCGCGCCCGAGCCGCGAGCCTAAAGAACCAAAAGAGCCGAAACCGAGCACACCAAGCGCTCGCACTTAAGATTGCTGCTGTGTTTGTGGGTTCCGACCAAGGGGTATTGACTCGATGAGGGATGCTCAGAGTTTCATGTGGATCGCTTTCGGGGTGGCCGCCCTGCTGGTGGCGCTGGCCCTGGCCGCAGTCCTGATTCGGGTGCGCGGGACGCTGGGCGCCGTGGAGGAGCTGTTGGACACGACCAATGAGGAGCTGAAGGAGACGTTGCCAGAAGTCCGGCAGACCATCGGGAACGTCAACGACATCACTGCCGGCGTCAACGTCGGTCTCCGGACGGCGGGCGGTGGAGCGGCGGCCGTCGGTCGCGGCATCAGCGCTACGGCCCACGGCGTGAAGGTGGCGGGACAGAGCCTAGTTCGCACAGTAACCAGGAGGTAAAGATGGCTGACGAGAGAAACGGTGGTGGCGGCGGATTCGGTTGGTTCATCCTCGGCGGTTTGATTGGCCTCGCTGCCGGCGCGTACATCGCGTCCGGCCCAGGAAGGACGCAAGTCGACAGCTTGCGCAGCAAGACAATCGAGCTCAGCGGTAGTGAACCGGTGCAGCGGGCCAAGGACGCGGCAATGCGGGCGCGAGAGATCGTCACCGATCCGGAGCACCCGGTCGGCAAGGCGATCCAGGATGGAGTCGCCGCCGCCAAGCGCAAGCGCGAAGAGTTGGAAGCGACCGCCATGCGCAAGTTGAAGCAGACGGACGGCAAGGAATAAAGGAAGAGGCAAGAAAGAGGATGGAAGGGGCCAATGGCTAAGCGCAACCTGGCTGAGCTCAAGATCCCCGCGTCTTCGGCGTTCATTCCCGTCGCGAAGAGGGTGGCCACCACGCTCGGCGGCCAGATGGGTTTCAGCCTGGTCGACCTCGACGAGCTGACGATCGCACTCACCCAGGCTTGCGACAGCGCGATCGCAGCCGCGGACGACCTGGGGTCGCCGGCGGACCTCAAACTCACTTATTTCGCCACCGACCGCGCGCTGGTGGTCGACGTCGACTTGATGCCGAGCGGCAACGCCCTCCCGGTGGCCAAGCACGACACCGCAGTCGACCCGGAACTGCAGAGGCTCGCGTACGAGATGATCCGCTGCTTCGTGGACGACTTCCGGCCGCAGGTCGAGCCCACCACCGGACACGTCAGCTTCCGCATGGTCAAGTACCTGGCAGGCTGACGCCGCCAGCGGTCCAAACCCGCATCTGCGGGAAGCGAGACACTAGAGATCAGTGGCTGCACAACAGCGGATTCCCCGCGAGGAGCTGCGGGCGCTCCATCGCCGTTACCGGGAGACCACCGATCCCGCCGAGAAGGACCGCATCCGTGAGCAGCTGGTCAACGCCTATCACGACTTCGTCTATTTCCTAGCCCGCAAGTTCCAGAACCGCGGCGAGCCACTCGACGACATCGTGCAGGTCGGCTACCTCGGACTGATCAAGGCCATCGAGCGCTTCGATCCCGACCTGGGATTTGAATTCACCACCTTCGCGACCCTCACGGTCGCCGGCGAGATCAAGCGGCACTTCCGGGACAAGGGCACTGCCATCCGATTCCCTCGGCGCCTGCAGGAGCTCCACCAGTCAGTGGTTCGCGTCAACGAGCAGATGAAGAACGAGCTCGGCCGCGAGCCCACAGTCGCCGAGCTCGCCGAGCGGCTCGGGGTGACGCCTGACGACGTGACCGAGGCGATGGAAATTGGCCCTGCCTACGTGCCCTTGTCGCTGGACCAGCCCGTCGCGACCGGCGACGGCCAGGACAGCCGCGCCATCGCCGAGCAGATCGGAAGTCCCGACCCAGAGCTCGACCGAGTTGAGATGCGCGACGTCCTGGACCGCGCCATGGAACACCTCACGCCGCGCGAGCGCTCGATCATGGCGATGAGGTTCTACGAGCAGATGTCGCAGTCGGAGATCGCGCGCCGGCTTGGCATCAGCCAGATGCACGTCTCGCGCCTGCAGCGTGCTGCTCTCGAGCAGCTGCGCAAGTACGTGCCCCAAGAATCCGCCTCGTAGTGGCGCTTCGCGAATCCGGCGCGCCGCCCGATCCCCTGACACTATTTCGGCGCTGGTATCGGAAGGCGCGAGACGCCGGCGCGCCGCAGCCCGAGGCGATAGCCCTCGCCACCTGTGGGGACTCAGGTCCGTCGGTGCGAATGGTCCTGTACAAGGGCGTTGAAGACGGCTCCTTCCTTTTCTATTCGAACTATGAGAGCCGCAAGGGCCTAGACATCGCCCACGACAACCGCGCGGCCATCGTCTTCTACTGGTTCGCCACCCATCACCAGGTCCGCGTCTCGGGAACCGTCCGCCGCCTGAGTCGCAAGGAGTCGCTCGCCTACTTCAGAAGCCGTCCGCGAGGCGCTCAGCTTTCGGCCCTGGCCTCGAGACAGAGCCGCGTCATCCCTTCGCGAGAGGTGCTCGAGCGAGCGGTCGCGAGGCTCGAGGCGAAGTATCCAGGCGGTGTTCCGCTGCCCGACGACTGGGGTGGATACGCGTTGCGGCCCGGGTGGATCGAGTTCTGGGAAGGCCGCCCGGATCGGCTCCACGACCGCCTCCGCTACAGGCGCCAGCGGGGAGGCGGTTGGCGCCTCGAACGCCTATCCCCGTAAGTTGAGTGCAGAGCGCCGGAAGAAACTTGCCGGTGTATCGGCCTAGGCGCCCGAGCGCCACAGGCGCTGATGCCTGTGTCGAGGCTCCGGGTTTACTCGTCACGCATCAACGGATGCGCTCCTCGCAAATCCTCGCCTCTCCTTGGCATCGGGCGCCGATGCCGCCCACCGGCTGCGTACTTCCGTCGCACTACACTAGACCAGCCCCGTGACCGGGAACGAGATCCGCAAACGTTTTCTAGAGCATTTCGCGAGTCGGGAGCATCTGGTCCTCCCAAGCGCGCCATTGGTGCCGCGCGGGGACCCGAGCACGCTCTTCATCTCGGCCGGAATGCAGCCACTCAAGCCGTACTACCTGGGTTTGAGCCAACCGCCCGCGCCCCGGCTCGCCAGCGCCCAGAAGTGCCTGCGCACCGGTGACATCGACGAGGTGGGGAAGACCGACCGCCACCACACGTTCTTCGAGATGCTGGGCAACTTCGCCCCCACCGGCGACTACTTCAAGGAGACGGCGATTCCGCTCGCATGGGAGCTGGTCACGAAGGTGTTCGACATGCCGGTGGATCGCCTTCGAGTGACCATCCATCCGACCGATGACGACGCCCACGCAATCTGGATGCGGCAACCTGGCGTGCGCGCCGAGCACATCACGCGACTCGAGGACAACTGGTGGGGCCTCGGCGCGGGTCCCTGTGGTCCGGACTCCGAGATCTGGTGGGATCGTGGCAAAGAACTTGGCTGCGGCCGCGACGACTGTGTGCCCGATCACTGCGATCGCTTCACCGAGCTCTGGAACCTCGTGTTCCCTCAGTACGACCAGCGAGGCCCGATCGCCGGCACTTCGGGCGAGGCGATCAAGCGCGCGGTGGCCGACGGCAGCCTTGTCCCGCTGGCACGCCCGGCGATCGACACCGGAATGGGACTCGAGCGCATGAGCTACATCCTGCAGGGCAAGAGCAACGTCTTCGAGACCGACCTGTTCCAGCCGATCATCGATCGGATTCGCGGATTGTCGGACAAGCAGTCGACCTTTTCAGAGCGCATCGTGGCGGACCATGTCCGCGCCGCATGCTTCGTGATGGCGGACGGCGTCACGCCGAGCAACGAGGGACGGGGCTACGTGTTGCGCCGGCTGATTCGCCGGGCCACTCTTCACGCTGAGCGCTTGGCGATGCGCTCGCAGGTTGGCCAGCTCGTCGACGATGTCGTCACCGTCATGAGGGAGCCTTACCCCGAAATCGAGCACCAGGCGGACCTGATCCGCGCGGGGATCGACCAGGAGGCGGCTCGCTTCCAGCGAACGCTGCTCGAGGGAATGGAGCAGTTCGAGCGGATCGTCGCTCAGCACCCGAAACTGATCACTGGGCCCGACGCCTTCAAGCTCCACGACACTTTTGGTTTTCCCATCGACCTCACACGCGAGCTCGCCGAGGAGCGCGGCATCGAGGTTGATGAGGAAGGCTTTCGCGCCGCGATGGCGGAGCAGCGCGCCAGGTCGCGTCGTGGAACGCCTCAAGGCTGGGCGCTGGCCAAGGACCTACCGAAGTCCGAGTTCACCGGCTACCGCGAGCTCACGACCGAGAGCAAGCTGACCGCGCTGCGCAAAGACGGGAGCCCAGCCGAGGTCGCGGGCGAAGGCGACTCGGTCGAAGTCTTCCTCGATCGCTCTCCTTTCTATGCGGAGTCGGGCGGGCAGGTCGGCGACACGGGCACGATCACCACCGCAAGCGGACAGGTGCGCGTCGAGGACACGCAGAAGCCGGTCGAGGGTGCGATCGCGCATCTCGGCACTGTGGTCACGGGCGAGGTGCGAGTCGGCGACACCGCGACAGCGGCGGTGGACGCGAAGCGCCGCGCGCAGATCGCGCGCCATCACTCGGCGACCCACCTGCTGCACAAAGCGCTGCGCGAAACGCTGGGCGAGAACGTCGTTCAAAAAGGTTCATGGGTCGGCCCCGACCACACCACGTTCGACGTTCCCTTGAACCGCGCGATCAACAAGGACGAGCTGGCGCGCATCAATCGCCGTGTGACGGAAAAGGTGCGTGCGGCGCTGCCTTTTCACGAAAGCCACAAGCCGTTGAAAGAAGCCGTGGCACAGGGGGCCATGCACCTGTTCGAGGAAAAGTACGGCGACGTCGTGCGCGTCGTCTGCTTTGGCGATTGGACGTGCGAGCTCTGTGGCGGAACGCACGTGAGCAACAGCGCCGACATCGGAACCGCGTTGATCGTCTCAGAGTCGAGCATCGGCTCTGGCCTGAGGCGGATCGACATGGTCGTCGGTGAAGCCGCCGACGACCTTGTGCTTCGCGACCGCGAGCTGCTCTCGGAGCTTGCGCGATCGTTCAACGCAGGCACGGATCAATTGCCCGAACGAGTCCAGGCGCTGCGCGCCCAGCTCAAAGAATCCGAGCGCCGATTGAAGGAGCTGTCGGAGCAGCTGCGCGGCGCGAGGGTGAAGGGGGCCGGCGGCGTAGCAGTCAAACAAGGCAAAGTACCCTTTGTGATCGAG
>DATCPI010000055.1:0-2399 GCA_036570165.1 Candidatus Dormiibacterota bacterium
AGGAGCAGATGTTGGTGTGGGAGTTGTGGCCATCAACGCCCCAGGCGGCCAGCACACGTTCCGTGAAGCCATCCTCACCGGGCCGGCCGACGTGGTACATGATTTCGTTCCGACGGCCGTCGGTGATCGCTTTGCGAATCCGGCCCGCGATGTCGTCGAGCGCTTCGTCCCATGTGACCTGCACCCAGCGGCCCTCGCCCCTCTTCCCCGCCCGCTTCAACGGGTGGAGGATTCGATCGGGATCGGTGACCTGGTTCAGGGTGGCCGGGCCCTTGGCGCAGTTGCGCCCGCGCGAACCAGGGTGCTCTGGGTTGCCCTCGAACTTTCGGACCTGAAGTGTGTCGCGGTCGACGTAGGCGAGGAGCCCACATGCCGATTCGCAGTTAAAGCAGGTGGTGGGGACGAGCATGTAGCGCCGCTCGACCTTGTTCGGCCAGGCTTTCGAATCGAGCTCCACCCAGTCGTCCCAGCGCTCGTTGGGCGGAAAAGCTGCGAGGTGAACGCGACTGGGTCCGGGATAAAAGGTCTCTCCCCGGGCTTCGGTCTCGGCTCGGGCAGCTGTGACTCGCTCGTTGAGCCGCTCGAGACGATCTTTGGAGCTCACGCTAGCGGAACCACCTGGCCGGCCTGGACGTACGCGTGCTCGTGGAGCAAGAGCCCGACGAGGGCCGCGATTGCAACCAATGGGCCGAGCGCAGGTCCCAAGACTGCGACCGCAACGAGCATGATCCCGCCCCAGAAGTAGCGGGCGAAGCGGCCGCGAATCATCTCCCGCGCAGCCAGGTGGGCGTGGGCGGTGGGATGTGTCAGCGTCGCCTCGCCAAGCACGAATAGGAGATGCAACAGGCTCGCGGCGGCCAACAGCCAGAGCAGCGGCACAACAGCCGCCGTCTGCAGCCAGACCGCAAAGGGCAGCATTGCTGCAGAGCCGGCCATGGCTGCCTGGACGGTGAGGTGTGGCGGGAGAAGCGGGCTCTGCCAGAGGTCGCGAGCCTTGGCCTGCGCGAACAGGTAGCCCGTGTAGACGGCCGCCATCACGGAAAGTGGCAATCCTGGCACCGCCAGCCACATTCGGGCGGCCGATGAGCCAAGCATGCTGGCGAGGAAATGGAGCGCGAGGACGGCTCCGTAGGCCGTGATCACCACAGCTCCACGCACCAGCCAACTGCGCCACTGCGGGCGCACGAAGATGAGGTAGAAGCGAAACGGGTGCTCGAGATCCCAGATCAGGATCAGGCCCGTGAGGCCGAGGAAAGCGGCGGCCAGGACCGGCGCCACCCAGGCCCAGAGCACGCTGGTTGAAGGTACGACTCCGCTTAGCACCAGTAGCAGCGGTACGAAGTAGGCGCCGGCGGCAATGCTCTTGGTCCATGTGTACAGGCCAACGCGCCAATCCCACGGAGCCTTGTGGGAGACATCGTAAGAGAGCAGCGCTGCGGCCGAGCTGTTGGCGCCGCCCCACGCGACCGACGCTCCAGACCCGACCTGCTGCTCGCCGTGAGGCTGTTCGCTCCACATGTAGAGCCCGCCCTCCGGTCGCCGGGCGGCGAGCGGGTCAAGGGTCGCTTGATGCGCGCCCTTGTAGAAAAGCTTGGGCCGAGTGCTCTTCTCCGGGCGGCGGACCTGCACCGGCTCACGATTTACGATCTGGGCCACCTTCGACGTCGGATCGTTCAAGTCGCCGACGATGATCGCCTCGACCGGACACACGACCACGCATGCCGGCTCCAGACCCATGTCTATACGATGCGCGCAGAAGTTGCACTTCTCGGCCGAGTGGTCCTCGGGGTTGATGAAGATGGCATCGTATGGACAGGCTGCCATGCAGGCCTTGCAGCCAATGCAGACCGATTTGTCGAAGTCGACGATCCCATCGGGACGGCGGAACATAGCCGAGGTCGGGCAGGCGGCAACGCACGGAGCGTCGTCGCACTGGTTGCAGCGCGTGACCTGGAAGGCGCGCCGGGCCTGCGGAAATATGCCGATGTCCACGGCCTTGACATATGTGCGGGTGACGGAGAGCGGGACCTCGTTCTCCGACTTGCAGGCGACGGTACAAGCGTGGCAGCCGATGCACTTGTCCTGATCGATGACCTTCGCCCACTTGGGCGGTTGAGCCAGCAGCGGCAAAGGCATCGCAGAGCGGGACGTCGTGCTCCCGACGTCGTCCGCGCTCACGAGGCGGCCAGCGCCCTACCCCTCTCGCGCAGGCTGGCACAAACCAGGTCGCAAAGCTCGCCGAGAGACTCGTCGACGACGCGGTAGTAGATCGTCGTCCCCTCGCGCCGGCGACCAACGAGTCCGGCTGCAGCAAGCCGGCTCAGGTGCTGGGAGAGGTTGGTTCTGGTCAGTCCGCTGCGATCGGCCAGCTCGCCGACCGGCACCTCTCCGGCCGCGTG